>NZ_JPQA01000006.1:0-307314 GCF_000738765.1 Pantoea sp. NGS-ED-1003 | reverse complement strand
CTTCGCCTAAACCGAGGTTTATGAGAAGCAAACCACTGGCCCTGCACCGGTCCGCGCTGGCACACTTGCGGCCATTTGCGGAGAATTTGACGTGCTGATCGGTTACATCAGGGTATCAACAAATGACCAGAACACGGATTTGCAGCGTAAAGCGTTACAGAGTGCAGATTGTGAGCTGATATTTGAAGACAGAATGAGCGGTAAAACCAGCGACCGGCCTGGACTGAAAAAGGCGCTGCGCTGCCTGCAGCCGGGTGACACGCTGGTTGTGTGGAAGCTGGATCGGCTCGGCCGAAGCATGAGGCATCTGGTTACGCTCACCGAAGAACTGCGCGAGCGCGGCGTGAATTTTCGTAGCCTGACTGACAGCATTGATACCAGCACGGCCGCCGGACGGTTTTTCTTTCACGTCATGGGGGCGCTGGCTGAAATGGAGCGCGAGCTGATTGTAGAGCGCACCCGTGCCGGGCTGGCAGTTGCGCGTGATCGGGGCAGGATCGGAGGGAGGCGGCGAAAGATGACGGACAGTGTTGTGCATCGCGCCCGATGTATGCTGGCGCAGGGTGCTACGCTGCTGCAGGTGTCTCTGGTGCTGGACGTCTCGGTCAAGACTATTTACCGGTATATCCCCGCCGCTGAACAGGAAGCCCTTCGCAAAAGCAAACGCGCCATTGTGTGAATACCTGCACAATGCTTGCTGGGTGCGCCAGTGCCCGCCACCTTTCACCATAGCGGAACCCCTTTACAGGAGAACCGCCACATGGCTCAGGATTATCACCACGGCGTGCGCGTTGAGGAAATCAACGAGGGCACCCGAACTATTACCACCGTCAGCACGGCGATCGTCGGTCTGGTCTGCACCGGCGACGACGCCGACGCGGCAACCTTTCCGCTCAACCGCCCGGTGCTGCTGACCGACGTGCTCACTGCCAGCGGCAAGGCTGGTGAGTCCGGCACGCTGGCCCGCTCGCTGGACGCCATCGCCGACCAGTCCAAGCCCGTCACCGTCGTTGTACGCGTGCCGCAGGGCGAAACCGAGGCAGAAACCACCGCTAACATCATCGGCGGCGTGACCGACGGCCAGCGCACCGGCATGAAGGCGCTGCTGGCCGCGCAGGCCGTCTGTGGCGTCAAGCCGCGCATTCTCGGCGTGCCGGGACATGACACGCAGGCCGTTGCGACCGAGCTGCTGAGCGTGGCGCAGAGCCTGCGCGGCTTTGCCTACCTGTCGGCCTACGGCTGCAAAAGCGTAGAAGAAGCCATCGCCTACCGCGCCAACTTCAGCCAGCGCGAAGGGATGCTTATCTGGCCTGATTTCATCAACTTTGACACCGTGCTGAAAGCGGACGCGACGGCCTACGCCACCGCCCGCGCGCTCGGTCTGCGCGCCAAAATCGACGAGCAAACCGGCTGGCACAAGTCCCTCTCAAACGTCGGGGTGAACGGCGTCACCGGCATTTCCAAAGACGTGTTCTGGGACCTGCAGGATCCGGCGACGGACGCGGGCCTGCTGAACCAGAACGACGTCACCACACTGATTCGCAAAGACGGTTTCCGCTTCTGGGGTTCCCGCTGCCTGAGCGACGACGCGCTTTTTCAGTTTGAGTGTTACACCCGCACCGCGCAGGTGCTGATGGACACCATGGCAGAGGCGCAGATGTGGGCCGTTGACGGTCCGCTGAACCCGTCGCTGGCTCGCGACATCATCGAGAGCATTCGCGCGAAGCTGCGCAGCCTGGTGAATCAGGGCTACCTCATCGGGGCAGACTGCTGGCTGGATGAAAGCGTGAACGACAAGGACACGCTGAAGGCGGGCAAGCTGACCATCGACTACGACTACACGCCGGTGCCACCGCTTGAAAACCTGCTGCTGCGCCAGCGCATCACCGACCAGTACCTGGTCGATTTCAGCAGCCGCGTGAGCGCATAAGGAGACTGAAACATGGCATTACCCCGCAAGCTCAAGCACCTGAACGTGTTTAACGCAGGCAACAACTGGCAGGGGCTGGTTGAGTCCATCACGCTGCCGAAAGTCACCCGCAAGTTTGAGAAGTACCGCGGCGGCGGAATGGCCGGTGCGGTAGACATCGACATGGGCCTGGACGACGGCGCGCTGGATACGGAATTCACTGTAGGCGGCACCGAGGCGCTGCTGTTCAAGCAGCTGGGCACCGCCACCGTGGACGGCGTGCAGCTGCGCTTTACCGGCTCTATCCAGCGCGACGACACCGGCGAAGTGCAGGCGGTCGAGCTGGTCACGCGCGGCCGCTACAAAGAGCTGGATTCCGGCGAGTGGAAGACCGGCGATTCAAGCACCACCAAGGTGTCCGCGACCAACAGCTACGCCAAGCTGACCATTAACAACGAAGTGGTTTACGAGATTGACCTCGTGAACATGATCCACATCGTGGACGGCACCGACCTCATGGAAGCGCACCGTAACGCGCTCGGCCTCTGATAAACCCGGCAGGGGCAGCCCTGCCGCTCTGAAACGTATAAACGGAAAATAATTATGACCGACAAAACTACCGAAAAAGCTGTTGAGCTGGACACCCCCATTCTGCGCGGCAAAACCGAAGTTACCAGCGTGACCGTGCGCAAGCCGCAGGCCGGGGCGCTGCGTGGCATCCGCCTGCAGGCGCTGATGGACATGGACGTGAACGCGATGATGGCCGTGCTGCCGCGCGTCACGAACCCGGCGCTGACCGTGCAGGAAATTAACGAAATGGACCCCGCCGATCTGCTGTCCCTGTCGGTCGAGGTGATCACTTTTTTGTTGCCGAAGTCGGCGCTGTCAGCTTTCCCGACAGCCTGACGGTAGAAGATCTGGTAGCGGACATCGCTACCGTTTTTCACTGGCCGCCGCCGGTGATGTACGCGGAGTCTCTGACGGACGTGCTGGAATGGCGGCATAAAGCGATGCAGCGTAGCGGAGCCGGTGACGATGAGTGACACAAACCTGCGGCTGCAGGTGGTATTAAGCGCGGTGGATAAAATCACGCGCCCCTTTCGCAGCGCGCGCGACGGCTCTAAGGAGCTGTCGGCCGCGCTGAAGGCCAGCAAAGACGGCCTGAAATCCCTTAACGAGCAGGCGGGCCGCATTGACGGATTCCGCAAAACCCGCTCACAGCTTGCCATTACCGCCAACAACCTGAAGGCCGCCCGCGAGGAAGCGGCGCGCCTTGCCGTGCAGTTTACCGAAACGAACAGACCCACGGCGCAGCAGGCCCGGCTGCTTGAGCAGGCAAAGAACCGCGCCAGCCAGCTGCAGCAGACATACAACGGCCTGCGCCTGTCGGTGCAGCGCCAGCGTGAGGCGCTGAACGCGGCGGGCATTGACACAAAACAGCTGAGCGAGGCGCAGCGCCGGCTAAAAACGGACGCGCAGGCGGCAACCGGGGCCATCGAGCGCCAGCAGGCAGAGCTGCGCAAGCTCGGCGAGCGCCAGCAGAAGATACGCGACATCCAGGCACGGCATGAAAAGCTGACCGAGACGCGCAATAAGCTGGCCGGTAACGGCGCGGGCATGGTGGCAACAGGCGTTGCTACCGGCGCGACCCTGATGGCCCCGGTGCGCGCCTATGCGGATTCGGAGAACGCCGCGACGCAGCTGGCCGCCTCCATGATGGGGCCGGGCGCTAAGGTGCTGCCGGAGTATGAAAAAATCAACAGGCTGGCGGTGAGCCTGGGCGACAAGCTGCCCGGCACCACGGCGGACTTTCAGAACATGATGACCATGCTGCGCCGCCAGGGCATGAGCGCGCAGGCGATCCTGGGCGGGCTGGGTGAGGCGACGGCCTATCTCGGCGTACAGCTGCAGATGGCCCCGACCGATGCGGCGGAGTTTGCGGCGAAGCTGCAGGACGCCACGCAGACCAGCGAAAAGGACATGATGGCGCTCACCGACATTATTCAGAAGGGATTTTATGCGGGCGTGGATTCGGGAAACATGCTGCAGGGCTTTTCCAAAATCGGCAGCGCCATGGACATCATTCACCAGAAAGGGATCACTGCTGCGAGAACCTTCGCGCCACTGCTGGTTATGGCCGATCAGGCCAGCATGTCCGGCGAGTCGGCGGGCAACGCCTACCGCAAGATTTTTCAGGCAACGCTCAATAATAAAAAAATTGGTGACGCGAATGATGTATTGGCTGGCACAGGGATAAAGCTGAATTTCCAGAACAAAAAGGGACAGTTTGCCGGACTGGAAAATCTGTATGCGCAGCTGGCGAAGCTGAAGAAAATCACCAGCGACAGCAAGCGGCAGTCCGTTTTAAATACGCTGTTTGGTGATGATGCTGAAACCCTGCAGGCGCTGAACATCATGATCAGCAAGGGGATCGAGGGTTATCGGGAAACTGCTGCGAAGCTAGACAACCAGGCGACCCTGCGCGAGCGCGTAGACGCCTCGTTAAAGACGCTGTCAAACCGCTGGGATGCGGCGAGCGGCTCGTTTACTAATGCAATGGCTGCAATTGGTGAGACGGTCGCGCCAGTGCTTAAACAGGTGGCCGACTGGCTGGGAAATCTCGCTGGTGCATTAGGCACGTTTGTAAAACAGCACCCGCAACTGACGGCGGCGCTGTTCAAGATAGCGGCGGGATTTGCCATCGTGACAGCAGGGATAGGCGCGGCGTTGCTGGTCTTTGCGTCAACAATCGGCCCCATGCTGCTAATGCGTATGCTTATGAACAAGACGGGCCTTCAGGCATTTACCTCATTTGGGCTTATGCGCAAGGCAATTGGCGTAGTCGGTAACAGCGTGCTGTGGCTGGGGCGGCTGATGATGGCGAACCCCATTCTGGCCGTGGTCGGGCTGATTGCTATGGCGGCCATATATATCTGGCAGAACTGGGACACGCTGGGGCCGAAATTTGCCGCGCTGTGGGATGGCATCAGCACCAAAGTCAGCAATGTATGGACGGCCATCCGCACCTACATCAGCACCAAATGGGATGAAATCGTGGCCGATGTGAAGGCGCTGCCCGCGCGCTTTCAGGAAGCTGGCTCGCAGATGATTGATGGCCTGATGGCAGGCATCAGCCAGAAATGGGATGCGCTTAAAAGCAAACTGTCCTCACTGACTGATTACCTGCCGGACTTTCTGAAGCCCGGCAACGGCAAGCCAGGCACACCGGCGCAGGCAGCACGAACACGCCCGGCGCAGGTCACGGCAGACGGGAAAGTGGCGCTGCCGGCGGGCGGCTTTCCGGCTTTTCCGAGAATGTACGACACCGGCGGGCATATTCCGTCCGGGCAGTTCGGCATCGTCGGGGAAAACGGGCCCGAAATTGTGAACGGCCCGGCCAACATAACCAGCCGCCGCCGCACTGCCGCGCTGGCCGCCTCTGCCGCGCTGGCGATGGGCATGGCCGCAACGCCAGCGGCTGCGCGTCCGCTACATCCGATGAGCCACCCCGCGCAGACATACCGGCAGGAAGCGGCACGACCGCAGCCGGCGGCCAGTATGTCGCCCGTGACCGTTAATGCCTCTATCACGATCATGCAGCAGCAAGGGCAGAGCGCGCAGGACGTGGCGGACGAAGTTATGCGCAGACTTGAGGCAAAAGAGCGACAGGCAAAAGCCCGCGCCCGCAGCAGCTACCACGACAGAGAAGGAATTGAATAATGATGATGACGCTGGGGATGTTCGTTTTCATGCTGCAGACGGTCCCTTATCAGGAGCTGCAGATCCAGCGCAGCTGGCGGTTTCCGTCAAACAGCCGCGTCGGCGTGCGCTCGTCCCTCCAGTTTCTGGGGCCGGATAATGAAACGCTGACGCTTTCGGGCGTTCTGCTGCCGGAGATTACCGGTGGCAGGCTGTCACTGCTGGCGCTGGAGCAGATAGCAGAGCTGGGGCGCGCGTGGCCGCTGATAGAAGGAAGCGGCACCATTTACGGCATGTTTGTGATCGAGAGCCTGAGCCAGACCAAAGCGGAGTTTTTCAGCAGTGGCGTCTGCCGGCGCATTGAGTTCACGCTCACCCTGAAGCGCACCGACGAAACGCTGGGCGAAATGTTCGGCAGTCTGAGCGATCAGCTCTCAGCCATGAAGGGCGCGGCGACGGACGCCGCGGGTAAAGTTACCAGCATGATGGGAGGGCTGCTTTCATGAGCGCCACGAAATGGATAAACGGGCAGGCAAATTCCCCTTCTTTCAGGCTGACGCTTGAGGGCGCGGACATCACACAGAAGATTGAGAAGCGGCTTATGAGCCTGACGCTCACGGATAACAGAGGGTTTGAGGCTGACCAGCTGGACATCGAGCTGGACGACGCAGACTGCCAGCTGCTGCTGCCTCGCCGGGGCGTATCTCTGTCGCTCGCGCTCGGCTGGCAGGGTGAGGCGCTTTTTCCGAAAGGCACCTTTATCGTGGATGAGATTGAGCACTCCGGCACGCCTGACCGGCTGACCCTGCGCGCCCGCAGCGCCGACTTCAGGCAGACGCTCAACACTAAGCGTGAAAAATCATGGCACCAGACTACCGTGGGCGACATCGTGAAAGACATCGCCGGGCGACACAAGCTGAAGATCGCCCTGGGTGATGATGTAGCGAAGATGGCCGTAGATCACCTTGACCAGACCAACGAGTCAGACGCCAGCTTTCTGATGCGCCTGGCCAAACAGTCAGGCGCGATAGCCTCTATCAAAAACGGCAATCTGCTGTTTATACGCCAGGGGCAGGGAAAAACGGCAAGCGGTAAGGCGCTGCCGGTGATAACCATTCAACGCAAGGACGGCGACAGCCACCGCTTTACTATGGCTGACCGCGACGCCTACACCGGCGTGATTGCCAGCTGGCTGCATACCCGCGAACCGACAAAAAAACCGGTGGCGAAAGTAAAGCGCAGGCGGAAAAAGACGACAAAGAAAAAAGAGCCAGAAGCCAAGCAGGGCGATTACCTGATCGGAACGGATGAAAACGTCCTGGTGCTGAGCCGTACCTATGCAAATCGGGCCAATGCAGAGCGCGCGGCCAAAATGCGTTGGGAGCGCCTGCAGCGCGGGGTTGCGTCATTTTCTATACAGCTGGCTCGCGGCCGGGCAGATCTCTACACCGAAATGCCGGTAAAGGTGAGCGGCTTCAAGCAGCAGATAGACGCGGGAGAATGGATTGTAACGACGCTTACGCACAGCCTCAGCGCGGACAGTGGCTTTACAACAAGCATTGATCTTGAGGTAAAAATAGACTCATTGGAAATGGAATAAGAAGTATCCCAATTGGGTTTTTTTGTGTACTATCCACCCAAAACGAGATGCGAGGTTTAGTTATGATGAATTGTCCATTGTGTGGGAACGCGTCCCATACGCGCAGTAGTTTCCAAGTTTCTAAAACGACTAAAGAGCGCTACAACCAATGCCAAAACCTTAACTGCGGCTGTACCTTCAAATCTCACGAGACAGTCGCAGACATTATAATGAACCCTGGAAAAGTTAAACCTGTAACGCCACATCCGGACAGGAATTTACAGGGTGGACTCTGGCTGTAAGAGTAGCCCGCGATAGCGGGCTTATAATTCTGAAGTGCGCGATTCAATGAATTTTTTACTTTCGTCAAAGCCTAAAGCTCCTGCCTGCTTACACTCTTTCCCCCCGCCGCTAAATTCGAACCCCTGATCTTGTGTTGAATTCAGGATGCGCATTGATGTAATTAGTTTTTCATCCCAAGGATGAACAAAAATCGTGTTGCAGATTCCTGAAAAGAAGAAATAGGCAGAGTCTTTATTAACCATGGATTTTCGAAGAGTTAGGGATAAAACTCCATTTCTCAAAACATAATTATCATATTGATACGTTTTAAGCGTTTTTTCGACCTGCTCAGGTATCGGCGCAGCTACGGCGGTTAGGGCAGGAAGCATAGATAGCGCCAGAAGAAATTTTTTCATGTGTGAGTTGCCAGATTGATGTGAGGAAAAAAATCTGCTGCCATTTTGCTGCCAATGACAGCGGCATCAACGAAAAAGCCACCAAGAAAAGGTGGCTTAAATGCTTGATTTTAAAGCTAAAATTTGGTGGCCCCTGCTGGGTTTGAACCAGCGACCAAGCGATTATGAGTCGCCTGCTCTAACCACTGAGCTAAGGGGCCAGCGGAGCGGGGATTATAATGTATCTGTTTAAGGCAATCCAGCACTCCCTCGCCAGATGCTGAAAAAACGCTCATCACATGAGTGCTTGATTAAACTAAACATTTCCAGAACACATGGCCTAATTTTACCTGTACCTTCCAGCAAAAGCGGGTAAGCAAACCCGCTCAGGCCCGTCTCTGATCGGGTTTTTACCCTCGCTCCCATCTGAAAAGCATCAACTTCTCACTCCCGATAGCGCGTCGCCGACTGGCTCAGGGAAAGATAGGGCAGCATCGCGCCGCGCGCCCGGTCATACTCCTGCCACAGCGCGATCTCCTCCAGCGCCGGGATGGTCACCGCTTCGCCCGCCTCCAGCCCCGCTAGCGCGGCATCCACCATCTCTTCCACTTCCATAATCATACCGGCCGGCAGCTCGTCAATCGACTTGCCGGAGCGGTCGAAGATCTCTGTCCGCGTAGCGCCTGGCAGGACGGCCTGCACCTGCACGCCGCTGTTCTCCAGCTCGCGCTGCATCGAGCGGGTCAGCGTCAGCACAAAGGATTTGCTGCCGTTATAGGCGCCGTTGAACATCTCATGCATCAGCGAGAGCACCGAGGCGACATTGATAATCACGCCGCGTCCGCGTGCGCGAAACGCATTGGCCGCCGCATGCGCCAGGCGGGTAGGAGCGATGATGTTGAGCGCCAGCATGGTCTGAATGCGATCGATATCGGCGTCGATAAACTCGCCGTCGACGCTCATGCCGGCGTTATTTGCCAGCAGGGTAATCGCCGTGTTGTCCCGCAGCTCCTGCTCGACGTGCAGCAGATCGTCCGCATCGGTCAGATCGGCGCGCAGAATACGTGCTTCAATCTGATGCTGCTGTTGCAGCGTCTGCGCCAGCGTCTCCAGTCTCGCCTGGTCGCGCGCCACCAGAATCAGATCGTAGCCGCGCGCCGCGAGGCGTCGTGCGTAGGTGGCGCCGATACCGCTGGATGCGCCGGTGATTAAAGCAAAGCCTTGCGATGATGCTGACATGGTAAACCTCTGTTGTATGATGGTTGTCATATTTATAGTTAATATGACGATCGTCATATGCATCGTCAAGCTGGAATATGATGGTCGTAATAATTACTATGAACAGCAGAACCTATCAGCGGGAAAAGAGCGATGGATAAACAGAGCCATAAGGCGCGCACGCGGCAGCGCATTCTGGATGAGGCAGCGCGGGTAATGCGCGAATGCGGCACGGAAAGCATCGGCGTGGCGGCGCTGATGAAGCGCGTCGGGCTGACGCACGGCGGCTTCTATGCGCACTTCGACTCGCGCGAGGCGCTGGTGCAGGCGGTTATCGCCGAAATGTTCACCGACTCAACGCAGCGTATGGCGCCGCTGTGGCAGGGCGTGGATCCGGCCGCGCGGCTGAGCGCGTTGATAGACTACTACCTTTCGGAGACGCATCGCGACTGCCGCGCCGAGGGCTGTCCGGTGCCCGCGCTGGTCAGCGAGGTCGGCCATCTGCCGGAAGAGGCGAAAACTGTCTTTACCCAGGGCGTGACGTCGATGCTGCAGCGGTTAGGCGAACTGCTTGCCGAGCTGGGACAGCGCGACGCCGAGGCACTCGCCAGCAGCCTGCTGGCTGAGATGGTCGGCGCGCTGGCGCTGGCGCGCGCCTGCTCCGATAAAGCGCTCTCGGCGGCCATGCTGGCGCGCAGCCGCGAGGCGTTGAAGCGCCGCACCGGACTGGAGCAGGCGGCATGAGCGAGCACAATATCAGCGACATCATCGCCCTTGGGCTGGAAGTGCTGTTCTGCGGCATTAATCCCGGCCACTCCACGGCGCACACCGGCTATCACTTCGCGCATCCCGGCAACCGCTTCTGGAAGGTGCTCTATCTGGCTGGCTTTACCCGGGAGCAGCTCCGGCCCGAAGAGGAGCAGCGGCTGCTGGAGACCGGCTGCGGCATCACCATGCTGGTAGAGCGCCCCACCGTGCAGGCGAATCAGCTGGCCGCTGAGGAGCTGCGCGACGGCGGCGCGCGCCTGACCGACAAGGTGCTTAACTACCAGCCGCGCGTGCTGGCGATCCTGGGCAAAGACGCCTTCAAGCGCGCCTTTAATCAGCGCAAGGTGGAGTGGGGCTTACAGGGCATTTTTATGGGTAAGACTCAGGTCTGGGTGCTGCCTAATCCCAGCGGGCTGAATCGCGCCTCGCTCGACGAGATCGTCGAGGCATACCGGCAGCTCTATGATGCGCTGCAGCAGGGCGTGAAATAGCCGGTAGCGAAAAAAGGGCAATAAAAAACCCCGGCGAGCCGGGGTTTTTTTAACGCTAGCGGATTAGTCGTCCAGGAAGCTGCGCAGCACTTCCGAACGGCTTGGGTGGCGCAGCTTACGCAGCGCTTTTGCCTCAATCTGACGAATACGCTCACGCGTAACGTCGAACTGTTTGCCCACCTCTTCCAGCGTATGGTCGGTGTTCATATCGATGCCGAAACGCATGCGCAGCACTTTGGCTTCGCGCGCGGTCAGGCCCGCCAGCACGTCGTGGGTGGCTGAACGCAGGCTCTCGGATGTTGCAGAGTCGAGCGGCAGCTCCAGCGTGGTGTCTTCGATAAAGTCGCCCAGATGCGAATCTTCGTCGTCGCCAATCGGCGTCTCCATAGAGATAGGCTCTTTGGCGATTTTCAGCACTTTGCGGATCTTGTCTTCCGGCATCAGCATGCGCTCGGCCAGCTCTTCCGGCGTCGGCTCGCGGCCCATCTCCTGCAGCATCTGGCGCGAGATACGGTTGAGCTTGTTGATGGTCTCAATCATATGCACCGGAATACGGATGGTACGCGCCTGGTCGGCGATAGAGCGGGTGATCGCCTGGCGGATCCACCATGTCGCATAGGTCGAGAACTTGTAACCACGACGGTATTCAAACTTATCAACCGCTTTCATCAGGCCGATGTTGCCTTCCTGAATCAGATCGAGGAACTGCAGACCGCGGTTGGTATATTTTTTCGCGATTGAAATCACCAGACGCAGGTTCGCTTCCACCATCTCTTTCTT
Source organism: Pantoea sp. NGS-ED-1003 (assembly GCF_000738765.1). Classification (NCBI taxonomy): domain Bacteria; kingdom Pseudomonadati; phylum Pseudomonadota; class Gammaproteobacteria; order Enterobacterales; family Erwiniaceae; genus Pantoea; species Pantoea sp. NGS-ED-1003. Next base: position 296,193 of record NZ_JPQA01000006.1, on the reverse strand, counting down.
CGCACGACGCGCTTTCGCTTCGCCGATAGACATGCGACGGTTGATATCTTTTACCTGCTCGATGGTCAGGCCGGTCTCTTCTTCGATCTGATGCAGTTTCTGCAGGCAGCGCATCACATCTTCTTCCACTTCTTTCAGCTTTTCTGACCAGGGTTTATTCATGGCCAGCGCGGCTTTGAACCAGCTCTCGCTAGTCTCGTTGCCGGTAAACAGCGTGATGAAGTTTTTCTTCGGCATTTTGCACAGTTCAACGCACAGCTTCATGATGATGCGCTCTTGCGTACGCACGCGCTCCATCATCTCGCGCATGTTGTTCACCAGGTAGTCGAACTGCTTCGGCACCAGGCGGAACTGCTTAAAGACGTCAGAAAGGTTCTGGATCTCTTTTACTGCGTCAGCATGGCTGCGACCTTTGCTCTTGATAACAAGGCGGGTCGTTTCATACTGCGTGCGCAGCTCGACGAATTTCTCGCGCGCCAGTTCCGGATCGATCGAGTTATCGTCGTCGGAGCTGTCGTCTTCGCTCTCTTCGTCTTCATCTTCGTCATCGTCGCGGTCTTCCTGAGACAGCTCGGAGCCGACGTGGGTGGCGGTAGGCGCCAGATCTTCTTCAGCGTTTGGATCCACGAAGCCGGTGATCAGATCAGAGAGGCGAGATTCGCCTGCTTCGACTTTATCGTACTGCTCCAGCAGATAGGTAATGGCTTCCGGATATTCCGCAACCGAACACTGTACCTGGTTGATACCGTCTTCGATACGCTTGGCGATGTCGATTTCGCCTTCGCGCGTCAGCAGCTCAACGGTACCCATTTCGCGCATATACATGCGCACAGGGTCGGTGGTGCGGCCAATTTCAGATTCTACGCTGGATAACACCTGAGCGGCGGCTTCCGCGGCATCTTCGTCAGTATCGGCGCTGTTTTCGTTCAGCATCAGATCGTCGGCGTCAGGGGCTTCTTCCACCACCTGAATACCCATATCGTTAATCATCTGGATGATGTCTTCGATCTGATCGGAGTCGACGATATCTTCCGGCAGATGGTCATTGACCTCAGCATAGGTCAGATAGCCTTGCTCCTTACCACGGGTGACAAGCAGCTTAAGCTGTGACTGCGGGTTTTGCTCCATAAGACGGTATCCACACTTCTGTTAATTAGATTGGTGTCGGTCGGCAGCGAGCCAACTATAACAGTGAAGGCGTTGTATTATTGCCGCTGCCTTCGTCGCGGCCAGGGCTTTTGCCCCTCATATATCGGCACTTAAGCCGCTTTGTATTCTGTTCGAGGCTACGCCTCTGTTGCTGTGCGTTCTGGCCTGTCTGCCAGCGCGCTCTGAACTGGCCGGCTTCGTCGCCCCAGTCGTGCTAACAGCGCGCGCTGCGTAATGCCAAATTCGTTACGTTTCCGGCTTCGCTTATCGCGTCGCTTAGCCTCGGCTTGCGGCGCATTGCCCCAGAAACGAATGGGCCAGAGATGCGCCTTAAACTACGTGCAACATTCTGACCCAGTGAAAATTCTACTTTTTCGCCAGCGCCTGGCTTAACGTCCAGAATTCGCGGCGCTCTTCCGCGCTTAAACCCTGGGTGCGATCGCGAGCGATCAGCTCTTCCAGACGCTGTTCAAGCGCGGCGTCGTAAATACTCGCCAGCGAATCATGAAACACCGCTTCAACTTCCTCATCCACTATCATGTGGTTCCACGTGGCCAAGGTTTCAAGCGTCTGACTAAAATTTGTTCCGCGATATAACTCTAGTAGCTGTCCGGTAGTCAATCCAGGATTCTCGGTGCAACGGCTGACTAATTCAGCAAACAGCGGTAGGCCGGCCATCTTTACCTGCGCCAGACCTTCAAGCGTCGGCACCAGCGTCGCAAGATGCGGGTTTTGCACCAGCAGCGCCACCAGTACGCGCATCGTGGTGCGCTTGAGCGGCGGTGCTGTCGGCGCTACGCCGCTGGGCGCCAGCTTCGGCATCAGCTTCTCTAGCTGGTTATCGTCAAGAATGCCGAGTTTATTACCCAGTTCCTGACGCATATAGATGCGCAGCGTCTCGCCGGGGATCTGGCTAATCAGCGGCAGCGCCAGGGTGCTCAGGCGCGCTTTGCCGTCGCGCGTGCTCAGATCGACCTGCGGCAGCAGCGAGTCGAACAGGAAAGAGGAGAGCGGCATCGCCTGCTCCATACGCGCTTCAAACGCCTCTTTGCCCTCTTTACGCACCAGCGTGTCCGGATCTTCGCCGTCCGGCAAAAACATAAAGCGTAGCTGACGTCCGTCATTCATGTAAGGCAATGCGGTTTCCAGCGCGCGCCAGGCGGCTTCCCGACCCGCGCGGTCGCCGTCGTAACAGCAGATCACGGTATCGGTGCTGCGGAACAGCAGCTGGATATGCTCCGCCGTCGTGGAGGTGCCCAGCGACGCCACGGCGTAATCAATGCCGAACTGCGCCAGCGCCACCACGTCCATATAGCCTTCCACCACTAACAGGCGGGCAGGCTGCGGATGATTCTTTTGCGCTTCATAGAGGCCGTAAAGCTGGCGGCCCTTATGGAAAATCGGGGTTTCCGGCGAGTTCAGGTACTTGGGCGTATCGTTGCCCAGCACGCGGCCGCCGAAACCAATTACGCGTCCGCGCTTGTCGCGGATCGGAAACATGACGCGCTCGCGAAAGCGGTCATAGGTGCGGCCCTTATCGTTGGAAACCAGCATGCCGGCTTCCATCAGGGACTCGCGATCCTCTTTATTGCTGCCGAAGCGCTTTAAAACGTTATCCCAGCCCGGCGGCGCGAAGCCGATAGCGAAATGCTCAATAACCTCGGCGCTTAAGCCGCGGTTGCTGAGATAGTCGCGCGCCGCGCGCGCATTGGACTGCGTCAGGCTCTGCTGATAAAACCCGTTAAGGTTTTCCATCAGCTGATAAAGGCTCTGGCGCTGATGGCGCTCCATCGGGCTCGGGCCGCTGCCCGCTTCATAGGGCACTTCCAGACCATGCTGCGTCGCCAGCTCTTCGATACTCTCGACAAATTCCAGCCGATCGTAATTCATCAAAAAGTCGATGGCGTTGCCGTGCGCGCCGCAGCCGAAACAGTGATAAAACTGCTTCTCGCCGTTTACGGTGAAAGAGGGGGTTTTCTCATTGTGGAAGGGACAACACGCGTGGAAGTTCTTACCCTGCTTTTTCAGCTTAACGCGGGCATCGATAAGATCCACGATATCCGTGCGGGCAAGCAGATCATTGATAAAAACGCGCGGGATTCTTCCAGCCATAAGCCCCAGTTTTTCAGCTCATAAACGGCAACAAGCCGCGCTTCCTTTCGGAAAGCACGGCCTCTTACTTGACTCTGTCTGCGTTTAACACGCGGTGGAGGCGAACCTCCGGAGGTACTTAGTACAGACGAGTGCGGCGTGCGTTTTCGCGAGCCAGTTTCTTGGCGTGACGCTTAACTGCAGACGCTTTAGCGCGCTTACGTTCTGTGGTCGGTTTTTCATAGAACTCACGACGACGAACTTCAGCCAGAACGCCTGCTTTCTCGCAGGAACGCTTGAAGCGACGCAGTGCTACGTCGAATGGCTCGTTTTCACGTACTTTAATTACCGGCATGTAACTCTCACCTCGATAAAATTCGGTTTTTGCTGCTGACTGCGGCGTCAGCACATTTCAAAATGGTGCAGCATTTTACTCCAACGCGAGTCGGTTTGTAAAGCACCATGGACAATTAAGAACCAACAGGAGCGTTTGCCGATGCGGCTGCCGGTTTATTTCAAGGGTGCGGAGTATAGCGCACTCTTTGCGCGCCACGAAATCACTTTTTGCAGCGAAAGCGTCGACGAACGCAGGCGTGGCTATGCTACACTGCGCGCCGCAAGTAAGGGGTAAGCGCTATGCGAATTCTGGGTATTGAAACATCCTGCGATGAAACCGGCATCGCAATCTATGATGACGAAGCGGGTCTGCTCGCCAATCAGCTTTACAGCCAGGTGAAACTGCACGCCGATTACGGCGGCGTGGTGCCGGAACTGGCGTCGCGCGATCACGTGCGCAAAACCGTGCCGCTGATTCAGGCGGCGCTGAAACAGGCGAACCTGCAGCCGCAGCAGATCGACGCCGTCGCCTATACGGCGGGGCCTGGCCTGGTCGGCGCGCTGCTGGTCGGCGCTACTATCGGCCGCTCGCTCGCCTTCGCGTGGAAGGTGCCTGCGGTTCCGGTACACCATATGGAAGGGCATCTGCTGGCGCCGATGCTGGAGGAAAACCCACCGCAGTTCCCGTTTGTGGCGCTGCTGGTGTCGGGCGGTCATACCCAGCTGATTAGCGTAACCGGCATTGGCGAATATGCGCTGCTGGGCGAGTCTATCGATGACGCCGCCGGCGAAGCCTTCGACAAAACCGCCAAGCTGCTGGGGCTCGACTATCCCGGCGGCCCGATGCTGTCGAAAATGGCGCAGCAGGGCGTGGCGGGACGTTTTACCTTCCCGCGTCCGATGACCGATCGTCCCGGACTCGACTTTAGCTTTTCCGGCCTGAAGACCTTTGCCGCCAATACCATTCGCGAGAATGCGGACGACGCGCAAACGCGCGCCGACATCGCCCGCGCCTTCGAGGATGCGGTGGTCGATACGCTGATGATCAAGTGCAAGCGCGCGCTGGAGCAAACCGGCTTTAAGCGGCTGGTAATCGCGGGCGGCGTCAGCGCCAACCGCACGCTGCGCGAGCGGATGGCGCAGATGATGCAGGCGCGCGGCGGAGAAGTCTTCTATGCCCGTCCTGAGTTCTGCACCGACAACGGCGCGATGATCGCCTATGCGGGCATGGTGCGTCTGAAGGGCGGCACGCGCGGCGGGCTGGGCGTCAGCGTACGGCCTCGCTGGCCGCTGGCGGAACTGCCGGCTATCTAACGTAAAAAAGCCGGCATCGCCGGCTTTATTTCTTCTCTTCTTCGCGCGCTTTCTTGCGCTTCCAGATTTTACTCTCCTGCCCGCGCCACAGCCGCTGAATATTGTCGTGATGACGCAGCAAAATCAGGCATGACAGCATCGACACCGGAAAGGTGAACTGCGGCTTAAACCACCAGACGTAAAAAGGCGCAATCAGCGCGCTGACGATGGCGCCCAGCGACGAATAGCCGCTCAGCAGCACCGTCAGCAGCCAGGTACCGGTCATCAGCCCGGTTAAATCCCAGCCGATAGGCGCGATGGCGCCCAGCGCGGTGGCGACGCCTTTGCCGCCGCGAAAGCGAAAAAAGACCGGATAGATATGGCCGAGACAGGCCGCGATAGCGGTAAGGCCAAGATAAAGCGGCGCGAGATGCAGCAGATAGGCCAGCCAGACCGGCACCATGCCTTTGAGAATATCGAAAATCAAAACGCAGGCCGCAGCGGCTTTGCCGCCGATGCGCAACACGTTGGTCGCGCCAGGATTACCTGAACCCTGAGTACGCGGATCGGGCAGTCCGGCGATTTTGCAGACCAGAATGGCGCTCGAAATCGAACCGCAAAGATACGCGAAAAAAATCATACCAGGCGCGATAGCACTCATATTACCGTACCGTTTCCTTTAGGGTCGTTTTGTCTTCGTGAACCGTGGATAATACGCATTATATGCCGGAAGTGGTATCCGGCTTAGCCAAAAACAGAGACTGTCATCATGGATATCGTTTTTATCGAGCAACTCACGGTGTACACCACCATTGGCGTTTACGACTGGGAACAGGGCATTCAGCAGAAGCTGGTGCTCGATGTCGAAATGGCGTGGGACAATCGGCTGGCGGCGCGCAGCGACGATGTAAACGACTGTCTGAGCTACGCCGACGTCTCTGAGGCGATCCTCACGCACCTGAGCGGCACGCGTTTCGCGCTGGTGGAGCGGGTAGCGGAGGAAATCGCGGACCTGCTGATGACCCGTTTCAGCACGCCAGGCGTGCGCATTAAAGTCGCCAAACCGGGCGCGGTGGCGCAGGCAAACCAGGTGGGCGTGCGCATCGAGCGCGGGACTATTCCTAAATGAATACGTTGTGATTGCCATCACAATGAAACCAACCCAAATTATTGTCTGTCATAACAGGCGCCGTTGCGTTGTGAAACGCACAGGTCGCCGAAAGCCTTAAGGTTTCCCTCAGGCAGGCGATGGCAAAATTTCAGGCGGAAGCAGACTCGCAACCGCCTTTTTAATGGGTTTGAAACGGATATAAGGAAAATGTGATGGCAGATATTCATCAGCTTTGGGTGGCTGCATTCCTGGGCATCGTGGAGGGGCTGACGGAGTTTCTGCCGGTCTCCTCCACGGGGCACATGATTATTGTCGGCCACCTGCTGGGTTTTGAAGGCGATAAAGCGGAAACCTTCGAAGTGGTGATCCAGCTCGGGTCCATTCTTGCGGTTGTGGTGATGTTCTGGCGTCGTCTCTTTGGCTTAATCGGCATTCACTTCGGCCAGGTGAAGCATGAAGGAGTAGGTCGCGGCCATCTGACGCTGATCCATATCCTGCTGGGCATGATCCCGGCTGTGGTCATCGGGCTGCTGCTGCATGACCAGATCAAAACGCTGTTTAACCCGATCAACGTAATGTACGCGCTGGTAGTCGGCGGCGTACTGCTGCTGGTGGCGGAATACCTGAAGCCGAAACAGCCGAAAGCGGTGGGCATTGACGATATCACTTATCGCCAGGCCTTTATGATCGGCTGCTTCCAGTGCCTCGCGCTCTGGCCGGGCTTCTCTCGCTCCGGCGCCACTATTTCCGGCGGCATGCTGATGGGCGTCAGCCGCTACGCGGCGTCGGAGTTCTCGTTTATCCTCGCCGTGCCGATGATGATGGGCGCTACCGGCCTCGATCTCTATAAAAGCATCGGTTTCCTGACGATGAACGATCTGCCGATGTTCGCCGTCGGCTTCGTGACCGCCTTCGTCGTGGCGCTGATTGCCATCAAGGCCTTCCTTGAGCTGATCAAGCGTATCTCGTTCGTCTCGTTCGCCATCTACCGCTTTATCGTCGCGGCAGCGGTCTACGCCATCTTTATGTAACGCCTGCGCGGCCAGCAATCAGGCTGGCCGCATCTCTGCAATGCCCTGCGCCACGGCGACGATACGACGCCGCGTCAGCTCCTCTCTCACATCTGCCCCTTTAAAACCCGCCTCGATAACCGCTTTGGTCGGCACCGACTGCGCCAGCGCGAACGCCTGACGCAGGTAGTCGCCCTGCGGATAGGGCATGCTCTCAAGGCCAGCGCGGCCGCGCGCGTCCGCTTCGCTGGTCAGCGCGATTTGCTCAACCCGATGCGGCTTGCGCCAGGCGTCGATGCGGTCGAACAATGCCACTAAAGCGTCCGCCGACTGACGTTCGATGGTATGCACCACGTCGTGGAATTCGGTAACGATCAGCGCCAGATCGCGAATGGCGTTGGGCACGCGCAGACGCTGGCAGAGCGCTTCCACCAGCGGCACGCCCGCGGCGCCGTGGCCGTGATGGCTCGGCCACTTCTCCGGCGGCGTCAGCGCCTTGCCGACGTCGTGGAACAGCGTGGCGAAACGCACATCGATCTCGTCCGACAGCGACGCCGCCAGCGTCAGCGTCATCAGGGTGTGCACGCCGGTATCGATCTCCGGATGCCACTTCGCTGGCGCGGGAATGCCGAACAGTCTGTCGAGCTCGGGGAACAGCACCTCAAGCGCGCCGCAGTCGCGCAGCGTCTGGAAGTAAACCTGCGGATTGCGCGAGGTTAGCGCCTTCTCCGTCTCTTTCCAGACGCGCTCGGCGGTAAGGTGGCTCAGCTCGCCGCTGGCCGCCATCTGGCGCATCAGCGCCTGGGTCTCGTCGGCAATGCGGAAGTTAAGGTGGGCGAAACGCGCCGCAAAGCGCGCCACGCGCAGCACGCGCAGCGGATCTTCGTTAAAGGCGTCAGAAACGTGGCGCAGCAGACGCGCCTGCAGATCGCGCTCGCCGTGAAAGGGATCGATCAGCTCGCCGTTTTCCCGCTGCGCGATGGCGTTGATGGTCAGGTCGCGGCGTTGCAGATCCTGCTCCAGCGTCACGTCGGGTGCGGACCAGGTGACGAAGCCGGTATAGCCGTTGCCGCTTTTGCGTTCGGTGCGCGCCAGCGCGTATTCTTCACGGCTTTGCGGATGCAGAAAGACCGGAAAATCGCGACCGACCTGCTGAAAGCCCTGCGCCAGCATCGCCTCCGGCGTCGCGCCGACCACTACCCAGTCCCGGTCTTTAACCGGCAGTTTTAACAGCGCATCGCGAACGGCGCCGCCTACTAAATACGTCTTCACTCAACAACTCCAGAGATAATAAAAAGGCGCGCCGGACGGCACATCCGCCGCTAAACATTCAGCGCGCTTGTTGCTCTATTGTTGCACACAATGGCCAGATTGCAGGCATGACGAAAAGGGCATCAAAGGATGCCCCTGGCGCACGGAACGCAAAACGCGGGAAAAAACTTAGTTCATCCAGCGATCTTTTTTCTTACGGCGCGGCACCATATGCGGCAGCACCAGACCCAGCAGCAGGCCGACGCCCAGCACGCCGCCGCCATACATAAACCACTGCATGATGATGGTGCGCTGCTTGTCATCCAGCTGAACGTTGGCGGCGCTGACTTTTTTCTGCGCCACGATCAGCTCGTTTTTCAGCTTCTGGTTCTCTTCTTTCAGCCCGTTGATGACGCTGTCGCTATTGGCGACCTTGTTCTGCATCTCGGCGGTGCGCTGGTTCCAGCTGTTGTCGATATTGCCCAGCTTCGCGGTCAGATCTTTGACCTGCTGCTCCAGCTGCGGCACGCGGGTGCGCAGGCTCGGTTCTGCGCTGAGCTGCGACAGCGGGATCCAGACGGTACGGCCTTCCGAATCGCGGATCTGGCCGTAGTTGGTATCGTTGTTGGTCTGCACCAGCTGCACTTCTTCGCCCGCGTTCAGCTTGCCGAGCAGGCGATACTGATCGCCCGGTCCGCTGCGAACCCAGGTGGATAATTCGTCGGAGATGTAGCGTTTTTCATCTGCATGGGCTGGTGCGAGCGTGCTGATAGCCAGCAAGGTAAGGCCTGCGATTACAATTTTTTTCATTCGATGTCGTTTTAGCTTGGGGGTCTGTAAATTTACCGGCACAGTCTGGAACCGCCTCGCATAAATCTGAATGAGAACTATCCTGGTCTCATTTCCCTGCGAAAAGGGTAGCGAAAGCGCAAAGAAAGCCGAGACAGCCTGCCTTCTGTGCATTACTCTTCGCCAGATAATCCTCGTAAGTGCCAGCAGCGTATTGAATAAAAAATTATGACCATCGAAATCGAACTAAAGTTCATTGCCACGCCTGACGTCGCCAGCAAGCTGACGCAGGCTCTCGCCGCTTACCCGCACCAGCATCAGGCCGCGCGGGCGCTAAGCAACATCTATTTTGAGACAGATGACAACCAGCTGCGCCGCTGGGATATGGGCCTGCGCATTCGCGGCGTTGATGGTCACCATGAGATGACGCTGAAGAGCGCCGGGAAAACGCTCGGCGGCCTGCATCAGCGCGCGGAATATAACATCGACCTGCCCGAGGCGAAGCTCGATATCGCGCGGCTGCCCGCCGAGGTCTGGCCGCAGGGCACCGACGTCGCCGCGCTGCAGCAGCGCCTGCAGCCGCTCTTTAGCACCCATTTCCAGCGCGAAACCTGGCTGGTTCAGGTAGGCGAAAGCGAAGTGGAAGTAGCATTCGATCGCGGCGCGGTCGCCACGGAGACGCTGAGCGAAGATCTGTTTGAAGTGGAGCTGGAACTGAAAAGCGGCCAGCGCGGCGACATGATGACCTTCGCCCGCGAGCTGATCGCCATCGGCGGCCTGCGTCTCGGCAGTCTGAGCAAAGCGGCGCGCGGCTATCAGCTGGCGCAGGGCAACCCGCCGCGACCGCTGCGTCCGTTCCCGCTGCTGAAAGCCGCGCCGAAAGCGACGGTGGAAGAGGGGATGGTGACCGCGATGTCGAGCGCCCTGAGCCACTGGCAATACCATGAAGAAGTCTGGCTGCGCGGCAACGCCGAGGCGCAGCGCAGCGTCGTCGAAGCGCTGGAAGCGCTGCGTCAGGCTTTCTCTCTGTTTGGCGCACTGGTGCCGCGCAAGGCGAGCAGCGAGCTGCGCCAGAAGCTCACGACGCTGGAAGAGACCCTCGCCGAGCCGGTTAAAGATGCGCAGGCGCTGAGCTTCTCGTCGCTCTCTGTAGAGACCCAGTTAGCGCTCACTCACTGGCTGGTGGAGTCGCAGTGGCGGCGCTGGATCGATGCCAAAAACCAGGCGAAGCTCGATGGCTCCTTCAAGCGTTTCAGCGACATCATGCTGAGCCGCATCGCAGCCGATCTTAAAGAGACCTTCAGCGACGTGCAGCAGCTGAACGAATATCACGACAAGGCGACGCGCCTGTCGCGTCAGCTGCTGGCGGTGCATCTGCTGGCAGGCGCCTACCCGGCGGAAGCCGTTTCCGTCTGGCTGGCGCCGTGGCAGCAGCTGCAACAGTCTATAGCGCAAAATCAGGAGCACTGGCTGCGATCGCTGGCGAACCAGGCGATTCGCCAGCCGGCTTTCTGGCTGAACAGCAGCGCGCCACGATGATCTGACCCATCAGGGAGAGAAGACGTTGTTAGAGTTACCCGCTGAATTACAGGCGCAGGCGGCCAGCGCGGCCGAGCGCCTTGGCGTCGCTGCCGACGCCTTAACCGACGCGCAGCGCGCCGCGCTGGCGTTCAGTGATTTCATCGCCGAGAACCTGCAACGTCACCCTGAATGGTGGCTGGCGATCCAGCAGCAGGCGCCACAGCCGGAGGAGTGGCAGCACTATGCGCGCTGGCTGGATGACGACCTCGCCGCGGTAGACAGCGAGGCGGCGCTGATGCGCGCGCTGCGGCTGTTTCGCCGCCGCATGCTGGTGCGGGTCGCCTGGATGCAGTGTCTGGGCGAAGCCAGCACCGAACAGAGCCTGCGGCAGCTTAGCGTGCTGGCGGAGGTGCTGATCGGCCGCGCGCGCGACTGGGTCTACCAGGCGTGCTGCCAGGATTTCGGCACGCCCTGCAACAGCGCGGGCGAACCGCAGCCGATGCTGATCCTCGGCATGGGCAAGCTGGGCGGCGGCGAACTCAACTTCTCTTCCGATATCGATCTGATCTTCGCCTGGCCGGAAAACGGCGCGACGCGCGGCGGACGACGCGAGCTGGATAACGCGCAGTTCTTCACGCGCATGGGGCAGCGGCTGATCAAGGTGCTGGATCAGCCCACCATGGACGGCTTCGTCTACCGCGTCGATATGCGGCTGCGCCCTTTCGGCGACAGCGGCCCGCTGGTGCTGAGCTTCGCCGCGCTGGAAGATTACTACCAGGAGCAGGGCCGCGACTGGGAGCGCTATGCGATGGTCAAGGCGCGCCTGATGGGCGACGATCAGGATCGCTGGAGCCAGGAGCTGCAGCAGATGCTGCGCCCCTTTATCTATCGCCGCTATATCGACTTCAGCGTGATTCAGTCGCTGCGCAATATGAAAAGCATGATCACCCGCGAAGTGCGGCGGCGCGGGCTGACCAACAATATCAAGCTGGGCGCGGGCGGCATTCGCGAAACCGAATTTATCGTGCAGGTCTTTCAGCTGATACGCGGCGGGCGTGAGCGCTCGCTACAGCTGCGTTCTCTGCTGCCGACGCTTGCAGCCATCGGTGAGCTGGGGCTGCTGACGCCGGAGCAGGTCGCGACGCTGCGCGACGCTTACCTCTTCCTGCGTCGTCTGGAGAATCTGCTGCAAAGCCTCAATGACGAACAGACCCAGACGCTGCCGGACGATGCGCTTAACCGCGCGCGGCTCGCCTGGGCGATGAACGCCGAGAGCTGGCCCACGCTGACGGCGCAGCTTGAGACGCATATGGCGGCGGTGCGCGCCATTTTCGACGAGCTAATTGGCGAAGATATTCCCGAAATAAGCGATCAGCCGGAGCTGCTGGAATTCAGCGGCATGTGGCAGGATTCGCTCGAAGATGCCGAGCTGGCGCCGCTGGTGCCGCAGCTCGACGATGAACAGCGCCGGACGCTGCATCGCGCGCTGGACGATTTTCGCCAGGACATCAGCCGCCGCACCATCGGGCCGCGCGGACGGCTGGCGATCGACCAGCTGATGCCGCGGCTGCTGAGCGAAGTCTGTCCGCGCGACGACGCCGCGGTCACCTTCAGCCGCCTTGTTCCGCTCTTGCTGGGCGTACTCACGCGCAGTACCTATCTGGAGCTGCTTACCGAATATCACGGCGCCCTGCGGCACCTGATCCGCCTGTGCGCGGCGTCGCCGATGATCGCCAGCCAGCTGGCGCGCTATCCGCTGCTGCTGGATGAGCTGCTCGATCCCGCCACGCTCTATCAGCCGACCGCCACCGACGCCTATCGCGATGAGCTGCGCCAGTATCTGATGCGCATCCCGGTAGATGATGAAGAGCAGCAGCTGGAGGCGGTGCGTCAGTTCAAGCAGGCGCAGCTGCTGCGCATTGCGGCGGCGGATATCGCCGGTACGCTGCCGGTTATGAAAGTGAGCGATCACTTAACATGGCTGGCGGAAGCTATCATCGAATCGGTAGTGCAGCAGGCGTGGCAGATGATGGTGCAGCGCTATGGCCGGCCGCAGCATCTGAAAAACGAGCACGAGCACGAGCGCGGCTTCGCGGTGCTGGGCTACGGCAAGCTGGGCGGCTGGGAGCTGGGCTACAGCTCCGATCTCGATCTGGTGTTTCTGCATGACTGCCCGGCAGAGACGGTCACTGACGGCGAGCGCAGCATCGACGGCCGTCAGTTCTATCTGCGCCTGGCGCAGCGCATTATGCATCTCTTCAGCACGCGCACCGCTTCGGGGATCCTCTACGAAGTGGACGCACGGCTGCGCCCTTCCGGCGCCGCAGGCATGCTGGTCAGCACCTTTGACGCCTTTGACGAGTATCAGCGCCACGAGGCCTGGACCTGGGAGCATCAGGCGCTGGTGCGCGCCCGCGTGGTGTTTGGCGATGAGGCGCTCGCGGGGCGCTTTAACGCTATCCGCCGCGCCATTCTCTGCCTGCCGCGCGCGCCGAAGGCGCTGCAAAAAGAGGTGCGCGAGATGCGCGAAAAAATGCGCGCGCACCTCAGCAACCGGCACAAAGGGCGCTGGGAGATCAAAACCGATGAGGGCGGCATTACCGACATTGAATTCATCGCGCAATATTTTGTCTTAGCCTGGGCCGCCGAGCAGCCCGAGCTGACGCGCTGGTCCGACAACGTACGCATATTCGAACTGGCGGCGCGCTACGACAAAATGCCGGAGGCGGAAGCGCAGGCGTTGACGCATGCCTACGTGACGCTGCGCGACGCGCTGCATCATCTGGCGCTGCAGGAGCTGCCCGGCCACGTCGAGCCGGACGCCTTCGCCGCCGAGCGGCAAACCGTAATGGCGAGCTGGCAGCGCTGGCTGGCGTCGCCGCCCGCACCTTAAAGCGCCTGTTGATAGCGCAGATCGCATCTGTGCTATCATCCGCGCACTATTTTTACTGCAGTCTGGAGTGTCTGGAATGAAAGTTACTTTGCCCGCGTTCGACCGTGCTTCGGTACTGGTTGTAGGCGATGTGATGTTGGATCGCTACTGGTATGGCCCAACCAGCCGTATCTCTCCTGAAGCGCCGGTGCCGGTGGTAAAAGTGGACGCTATCGAAGAGCGTCCCGGTGGCGCGGCAAACGTGGCGATGAACATTGCAGCGCTGGGTGCCGCCTCGCAGCTGATCGGCTTGACCGGCGAAGATGATGCGGCGCGCGTGCTGAGCGAAACGCTGAAAAACGTCAACGTTCGCTGTGACTTCGTGGCGGTCAAAACCCATCCCACCATTACCAAACTGCGCGTGCTGTCGCGCAACCAGCAGCTGCTGCGCCTCGATTTCGAAGAGGGGTTCGAGCAGGTCGATCCAGAGCCGATCCATCAGCGCCTGCGTCAGTCGCTGGCGGCCGCCGGCGCGCTGGTGCTCTCCGACTATGCGAAAGGGGCGCTCGCCAGCGTGCAGACCATGATTCGCCTGGCGCGCGAGGCTAACGTGCCGGTGCTGATCGATCCCAAAGGCACCGACTTCGAGCGCTATCGCGGCGCCACGCTGCTGACGCCAAACCTGTCAGAGTTCGAAGCGGTGGTCGGCAAATGTAAAAACGAAGAGGAGATCGTCAGCCGCGGCATGCAGCTGGTGGCGGATTATGAGCTCTCGGCGCTGCTGGTGACGCGCTCTGAAAATGGCATGACGCTGCTGCAGCCTGGCAAAGCGCCGCTTCATCTGCCGACGCAGGCGCAGGAAGTGTTCGACGTGACCGGCGCGGGCGATACCGTAATCGGCGTGCTGGCGGCGACCCTGGCGGCAGGCGACTCCCTTGAGGATGCCTGCTTTATGGCGAACGCGGCGGCGGGCGTCGTGGTCGGCAAGCTGGGCACCTCGACCGTGAGTCCGGTCGAGCTGGAAAACGCCATTCATGCGCGTCCGGAAGAGGGCTTCGGCATTATGAACGAAGCGCAGCTTAAAATCGCGGTCGAGCAAGCGCGCAAGCGCGGCGAGAAAGTGGTGATGACCAACGGCGTGTTCGACATTCTGCATGCGGGCCACGTCTCTTACCTGGCCAATGCGCGCAAGCTGGGCGATCGCCTGATTGTGGCGGTCAACAGCGATGCTTCGACGAAGCGCCTGAAAGGCAGCAGCCGTCCGGTGAATCCGCTGGTCAATCGCATGATTGTGCTCGGCGCGCTGGAAGCGGTGGACTGGGTCGTGGCGTTTGAAGAGGATACGCCGCAGCGCCTGATCGCCAGCGTGTTGCCGGATCTGCTGGTAAAAGGCGGCGATTACAAGCCGGAAGATATCGCGGGCAGCAAAGAGGTGTGGGCCAACGGCGGCGACGTGCGCGTGCTGAATTTCGAGGACGGCATCTCAACCACCAACATTATTAAAACCATTCGCGGCGAGTAGTGATGCGGGCGGGCGCATCGCGCCCGCCGTTAAAGCTTACTGCGGGGTGTCGATCTTGCCTGCCGGATCGGGCGTAACGACCGCTGGAGCGGGCGCGGAAGGCTGATGGCTTTCCAGCTGCGCCAGGCGCTGCTCCAGCGCGGCCAGCTTTTCACGCGTGCGCAGCAGCACCTGCGTCTGCACGTCAAACTCTTCACGATTGACCAAATCCATACGCGTCAGCTGCGCCTGCAGAACCTGGCGAATTTTCTTTTCGACATCGTCGCCAAATTCACGAATCCCTTTCGGCATCGCCTCGTGCACCTGACGCGCAAGTTGTTCAATTTTTTTCGTGTCGATCATGATGATTTCCTGGTTTCGTGTTGCTGGGGACAGCAGGGGGTGGAGCCTGATAATGGATAAGTGTAATGCCTGAAACGAAAAGGTTAAACCCGAAATCGACATGGCAGGAAATGCAAAAGCATTTGCGGTTTTGTTGATTGCCCGACCTGTTGAATGGCGCTATAGTGATTTTGCTTATTCTCAGGGCGGGGCGAAATTCCCCACCGGCGGTAAATCAGCGTGAGCTGAAAGCCCGCGAGCGCTTCCCGGCAACGGGAAGGTCAGCAGATCCGGTGTAATTCCGGGGCCGACGGTTAAAGTCCGGATGGGAGAGGGTAACGACATCTGCCGGGCTACGCCCGCTTCGCGTTATTGCCATGTCTTGATGACATCACTCCTAAGCTCGCCCTGATTCTGGTAACTCATATATTTTATAAGGTTTTATTACCATGAATCAGACGCTTCTTTCTGAATTTGGCACGCCGGAACAGCGTGTAGAACGTGCAGTCGCTGCGCTCCGTGAGGGACGCGGCGTGATGGTGCTTGACGACGAAGACCGTGAAAACGAAGGCGATATGATCTTCGCAGCGGAAACCATGACCGTTGAGCAGATGGCGCTCACCATTCGCCACGGCAGCGGCATTGTCTGCCTTTGCCTGACGGAAGAACGCCGTCAGCAGCTTGAGCTGCCGATGATGGTGGAGACCAACACCAGCGCCTACGGCACCGGTTTTACCGTGACCATTGAGGCCGCTGAAGGGGTCACCACCGGCGTATCCGCGCAGGATCGCATCACGACCATTCGCGCAGCGATCGCTGACAACGCAAAGCCGAGCGATCTTAATCGTCCCGGCCACGTCTTCCCGCTGCGCGCGCGCGACGGCGGCGTGCTGACGCGCGGCGGCCATACCGAAGCGACCATCGATTTGGTGACGCTGGCGGGCTTTAAGCCGGCGGGCGTGCTGTGTGAACTGACCAATGACGACGGCACCATGGCGCACGCGCCGGAAGCTATCACCTTTGCCAAAGCGAACAATATGCCGGTCGTCACCATTGAAGACCTGGTGGCGTATCGCCGCGCGCATGAGACGCGTCAGGCCAGCTAAGCTGCGCTGCTGACCAACGAAAAACGGGCCGCTTAGCGGCCCGTTTTGTTTGTAGCTGGCGCTTAGCCCAGCTCGCTTACCTGCAGCAGCGCCAGGCTCGCACCCATCACCGTCATGCCGCAGAGCACGCCGTAACTCGGGTTGTTATGGGGATCGATCTCGCGCGCCAGCGGCATCAGCTCGTCCACCGACAGCGCCACCATAATACCGGCGACGGCCGCCATCACCGCGGCGATCGCTACCGGCGACATCATCGGGCCGAGCAGCGCAAACGCCAGCAACCCGCCGAGGATCTCCGCCATGCCGGAGACGCAGGCCCAGAATAGCGCTTTGCTTTTCGAGCCGGTTGCGGCGTACATCGGGCCGGCTACCGCCAGACCTTCGGGAATGTTGTGGATCGCCACCGCCAGCGCGATGCCCAGCCCCAGCTCCATATCGCTGCTGGCGGTGACATAGGTGGCGACGCCTTCAGGGAAGTTATGCAGGCTGATGCCCAGCGTCAGCAGGATCGCCGTGCGGCGCAGCTTCGCCGGATGACGCTGCGCCGTCATTAGATCCTGCGGATGCTGATGCGGCAGCAGGCGATCCAGTGCGAAATAGCCGACCAGGCCCAGCATAAACATGCCGTATCCGAGTATCGGCGATATCCCCTCGGTACGCAGCGCGGTCGGCAGCATCTCCATCAGCGAAATCAGCAGCATGATCCCGGCGGCGAAGCCGAGCGCGAACGCCAGCATGCGGTTAGAGGGCTTTTGTCCCAGCACGCCGAATAGTGCACCGATAAACGTAGCGCCGCCAGCCAGAATGGTAAGCAGCAAAGGAACCGACATCGCACTCTCCTTAATGATAATCATTCGCATAAAGTTAGCGATAACCCCACGGAAGGTCGAGTTATTTTTGGTAAAGAAGTGTCGGCCAAAAGTTATTCAAATTCACTGATGCTCTTCATCATGCTTATGCGCGTTTCCGGCACTGTTAAAGGGCGTATCGTTGTCCCATTGAGAATGAGTGAGGATGGACAATGCAACAGACGATGCCTGCGCTGTTTTTAGGTCACGGCAGCCCGATGAACGTGCTGGAAGAGAACCGCTACACCCAGGCCTGGCGTCATGCAGGCGAGACGCTGCCGCGCCCGCGCGCCATTATCGCGGTATCGGCACACTGGTACACGCGCGGCACGGCGGTCACGGCGATGGAAGATCCGCGTACCATTCACGACTTCGGCGGCTTCCCGCAGGCGCTGTTCGACACGCGCTATCCGGCGCCGGGCTCGCCCGGGCTGGCGCAGGAGATCGCCGATGCGCTCGCGCCGACACCGGTGCGCTTCGACCACGAATGGGGGTTCGATCACGGCTCCTGGGGCGTGCTGATCAAGATGTATCCAGACGCCGATATTCCTGTGGTGCAGCTGAGCGTCGATGCGACGCAGCCGCCCGCCTGGCATTTTGAGCAGGGCAAAAAGCTGGCGGCGCTGCGCGACAGCGGCGTGATGATCGTGGCCAGCGGCAACGTGGTGCATAACCTGCGTAAGGTGCGCTGGGACGAAACGGCGGAAGCCTGGCCCTGGGCGCAGCGCTTCAATCAGTTCGTACGGGATAATCTGGACTATCAGGGCAGCACCGAGGCGCATCCGCTGGTGAACTTTATGCAGCATCCAGATGCGGCGCTGTCGAATCCGACGCCGGAACACTACCTGCCGCTGCTCTATGTGCTGGGCGCGCGTCAGGCCGGCGAGCCGGTGACCGTGCCGGTAGAGGGCCTGGAGATGGGCGCTATCAGCATGCTGTCGGTGCAGGTAGGCTAAGCGAAGGCGGGCCGGGGTGGCCCGCTCTGTTTATTCGACAAAAGCGTGGGGATAGAAGCGCGAAAGATCCTGAGTGATCAGGTCGCGATCCTCGCGCAGGCCGATACCGGCCGGCTGATCGTCTATCAGCCAGCTGCCGATCAGCGTGTAGCTGTCGCCGAACTTCGGCAGCGGGCAGAACTGCTGCACGATCATGCCCTCTTCGCCGTAAGGCCCGTCGACGCGCGCAATCTCCTGACCCTTTTCCACGATGCGAATATTGGCGCCTTCACGCGAGAACAGCGGCTTCACCACATATTTATCCATGTGCGGCACGTTGTCTTCGGCGAAATAAGCGGGCAGCAGGTTAGGGTGATTGGGGAACATCTGCCACAGCATCGGCAGCAGCGCCTTGTTGGAGACGATGCTTTTCCAGGCCGGCTCCAGCCAGCGCACGCCCGCATCCGCCAGCTTGGTGGAGAAGATCTCGCGCAGCATAAACTCCCACGGATAGAGCTTGAACAGGTTGCTGATCACCTGATCCTGCACGTCGGTGAACTGACCTTTGTCGCCAAGGCCGATCTCGTCGATATAGAGGAATTCGCTCGGCAAGCCCGCTTCGGTGGCGCAGTCCTGCAGATACTGCACCGTGCCGCGATCCTCTTCGGTATCGCGACAGCAGGCGAAATGCAGCCACTGAAAGCCGTGCTGCTGATGCAGCGCGGCGAAACGCTCGATCAGCTTCTCCTGCAGGCTGTTGAACTGATCGCTGCCCGGCGGCAGCTGACCGGCGTTGAGCTGATCTTCCAGCCAGATCCACTGAAAGAAGGCCGCTTCGTAAAGCGAGGTCGGCGTGTCCGCATTGTTTTCCAGCAGCTTAGCGTCGCCCTGACCGTCCCAGGCGAGATCGAGACGCGAGTAGAGCGACGGCTGGCGCTGTTTCCATGAGTCGCGCACGAAATCCCAGGTGTGCTTCGGAATGCGGAATTTTTCCAGCAGCTGCTCGCTGGCCACCACTTTCTCCACTACCTGCAGACACATCTGGTGCAGCTCCGCCGTGGTCGCTTCCAGCTTATCTATCTGCGCCAGCGTGAACTGGTAGTAGGCATCTTCGCACCAGTACGGCTCGCCGTGCATGGTGTGAAAACGAAAGCCGTATTCCGTGGCTTTTTCGCGCCAGTAGGGACGCTCGTTGATTGCAATGCGTTGCATAACGGCTTCAGCCTCCCAGCGAACGGCTGGAGGTGCCGGTAGCGCTGCTGCGCGCCATGCTGTTCTGCTTCGCGACCGTTTCGCCAAAGCCGCCGCGCGTGATGGTCGAGGTGGTGGCCGGTTTCGGCGCCAGCGCGGTTTTCGGCACGTTCATGGTGCGGCCGGAAGTGGCGGCGCCATAGTTTTTGCCTGACGCGTCAACAAACTGGCCGTTCGCCGAGCTGTTCGGGGTGCGCGGAGAGAAGAGCGGCTGCTGAGCGAAGCCCGCGCCGCCGCCCATCAGGCGTCCCATCATGTAGCCCGCCATTAACGGCATCCAGAAGCTGCCGCTCTGCTGCGCTTCGGCATTCTGCGTGGTGCCGACGCCAGCCTGCGCCGGCGTCTGCTGGCACTGGTTCTCGCCGAACTCCGCAACGCAGTCTTCGCGCGAGGCGTATTTCGGCGCGGTGCGCTCCGCTTCTTTCAGCGCGTTGTTGTAGGCGGTGGTGCACTGCGCGCTCTGGCCTGGATTGGCCTTGCTGCAGTCATCCGCGTTCTGATACATCGAGACCGTTTCATCGCTCTGTTCGCAGCCCGCCAGGGTAAATACCGCAGCGATGGCCAATGCGACCGGCGTTAAATGGCGTGCCTGCCAGCTTTTACGGAAAGCGGCATGGCGAATATTTTTTGTCCGTTTCATCGTTGTCGTCCTGTGCCCAAAGGTGATGCTCAGGATAGGGGATCGCTGGTGGAAAATGAAGCTGAGGGCCTGATGAGGAAAGGATCTTTACGTTGTTATACGTTTAACGGCGAGACGGGCCGCAAAGCGGCCGTTATGGCCAGCGGCTGAAATTCGAAACGGGTGTGATGTGGACCGAAGAGCAAAGCGTCACGCGCCAGGGAGGGCGCGTGTCGAGCAGGCTGGGATGCCGATTTTGCGACTTTGCGATTGGTCCATATCGCGCACGTTGGCACCGTCAAGACGGGCCGCAAAGCGGCCCGTTGAAGATTAATTGCGGAACGGATTGCCGCTGCTGCGCTGGGCGGCAGGGCGCGCTGTCGGAGCCGCCGGCTCCGCCGACGGACCGTTGTCAACGCGAGCGGTCTGCTGCGGATTTTCCGGCGCGACGCTTTCCGGCGAAGTCGAAATCTCTTTGCCGAGCTGGCTGTTCAGCTGCTGCAGATCCTGCTCATTCAGCGTACCCAGCGCATATTTGATATTCAGCTGGTTGATCAGGTAGCTGTAGCGCGCGTCGGAGAGCTGCTGCTTAGCGTTGTAGAGCGTGGTAGTCGCGTCCAGCACGTCGACGATGGTGCGCGTGCCGACCTGATAACCTGCTTCAGACGCATCCAGCGAGCTTTGCGCGGAGACCACCGCCTGCTTATAGGCTTCGATGCTGCTCACCGAGGCGTTCACGTTGTTGTAGGAGGAGCGTACGGTCTGCACGGCGGAGCGATGCGCGCTCTCCAGCTGCTCGCTGGCGCTAACGTAGTTATACTGCGCCTGCTTCACCTGTGAGGTGACCGCGCCGCCGCTGTAGAGCGGCAGCGAGAAGCTCAGGCCAACCTGGTTGGTGCCGCTGATCGAGTCGGTGCTGCCCGCGCTCTGGTTGGCGCGGCTGCCGCCATACTTGCTGTTCGAGAGACCGGTTGACGCAGTCAAATCCAGCGTCGGCATATGGCCGGTTTCGGCGTAGCGGATCTGCTCGCGCGCCAGATCCTGGTTCAGACGCGCCGACAGCAGGTTCAGGTTACGGCTCTCCGCCTGCTTCAGCAGCGCGCTGACCGCATCTGGTTTGGTGGTTTTGAAACGGTCGATATTCAGCGACGCCAGCGCAAGGTAGTCGTTGCCGGTAATCTGACGCAGCGCCTCGACCATATTGTCGAGATTGTTGCGTGCGGTCACTTCGTTCGCCAGCACGCTGTCGTACTGGGCGCGGGCGTTCTGCACGTCGGTGATCGCCACCAGGCCGACGTTAAAGCGCTGAGTAGTCTGATCCAGCTCGCGATAGATCGACTGTTTTTGCGCTTCGGTATAAGAAAGGGTATCGATCGCCTTTAAGACGTTGAAATAGGCGGTAGCGGTATTCAGGATCAAATCCTGCTGCGCGACCTGATAGGTGACATCCTGAATGCCGGCAGTTTTTTCCTGCAGCGTCAGGTTGCGCCATTTCGACATGTCGAAAATGGTCTGGGTTAATTGCAGCGATCCGCTGGTCGTGTTGGAATGAAGGCCGCTGCTGTCACGATAACCATTGCTATAGGTGTAATCCGCGCCTAAACCTAACTGAGGCAACAAAGGACTGCGCGCTTCATTAATCTTTTCAAAGGCGGCGTCGCGGGTAGCTGCGGAGCTGCGTAAATCCGGGTTGCTCAGACGCGCTTGTTGATAGACCTGCAGCAGGTCCTCTGCCTGACTGGCAAGGCTGAAACCGGCCAGGCTCAGCCCAATGAGAAGTGGGAGCAGTTTTTTCATTTGCATTCCTTTTGTTGCAGCAAATTACAGGGGTAGCGCTGCCGGATAAGCCAAAAAATAATCGCAGATTCTAGCAGAGTGCGACTGTGAGATAAGTTGGCTGAACGTGCCTTCTCCCCCTAATTTACGTAAATAATTCAGAAAGAACCACTCGGATGGAGACCTATGGTTGGCTTTTTGCCGCTCCGTCCCAATCTGCATAAGGAGCCCGACGATGAGCGGCGAAAAAAAATCTCCAGTGACTTTTACAAAAAACGATGTAGAAATTATTGCACGCGAAACCGCCTGGAAAGGTTTTTTTTCCATTGTTCGTTACCGGTTTCGCCACCGCCGCTTTAACGGCGAAATGAGCAACGAGGTGGTGCGCGAAGTTTTCGAGCGTGGGCACGCCGCGGTGCTGCTACCCTATGATCCCTTACGCGACGAAGTGGTGCTGATCGAACAGATCCGCATTCCCGCCTTTGACGTCAGCGAAACGCCCTGGCTGCTGGAAATGGTGGCGGGCATTATCGAGCCTAACGAAAGCGCCGAAGATGTGGTGCGACGCGAGGCCGTAGAAGAAGCGGGCCTGACCGTCGGTAGGGTTAAACCCGTGTTAAACTACCTCGCCAGCCCTGGCGGCACCAGCGAACGCTTGTCGATCCTGGTGGGAGAAGTGGATGCCAGCCTGGCAAAAGGATGCCACGGTCTGGAGGAAGAGAATGAGGATATTCTTGTGCATGTGGTAAGCCGCGAACAGGCTTACCGCTGGGTGGAAGAGGGGATTATCGACAACGCGGCGTCTGTCATCGCTCTGCAATGGCTGGCGTTGCACCATGAAAAACTACGAGAAGAGTGGAAGCTAAAATGAAACAGCGCTATATCCCTGATTTCCCCGAAATGATGCGGCTTTGCGAAACCAATTTCGCCCAGCTGCGTCGTTTGCTGCCGCGCAGCGACGAGGCTGGCGCGTCGGTGGTCTATCAGGTAAAAGGCGCCCGCTATCAGTTGACCATAGAAGAGTCCACGCGCTACACCACGCTGGTGGAGATCCGCCAGGTGGCGCCGACCGTCAGCTACTGGAGCCTGCCTTCTATGTCGGTGCGGCTCTATCATGACGCGCTGGTCGCCGAAGTGTGTTCAACACAGCAGATCTATCGCTTTAAAGCGCGCTATGATTATCCTAATAAAAAATTGCATCAGCGCGACGAGAAACATCAGATCAACCAGTTTCTGGCAGACTGGTTGCGTTACTGTCTGGCACAGGGCGCGATGGCGGCGCCGGTCTGCTGATCGCACAGATAATGCATTATTCGGCGTGGAGACGAAGGAAACGCTTTGGATAGCCTGCTAACACTTCCTGCGGCGAATGGGGCCGGGATCAGGATTTTGCAAATCACGGACACCCACCTTTTCGCTGGAAAAAATGAATCGCTGCTGGGCGTGAATACCTGGGCGAGTTATGACGCGGTGCTGGACGCCATTGCGGCGCAGCAGCGCGAGTACGATCTGATTATCGCCACCGGCGATCTCGCTCAGGATCACTCTGTCGAAGCCTATCAGCACTTCGCTGAGGGCATCGCACGCCTGCCGAAACCCTGCGTCTGGCTGCCGGGCAATCATGATTTCCAGCCGGCGATGGTCGACACGCTGGCCGAGGCGAAGATCGACGCCCGCAAGCATGTGCTGCTCGGCGACCACTGGCAGCTGGTGATGCTCGACAGCCAGGTGTTTGGCGTGCCGCACGGCATGTTGAGCGACTATCAGCTGGAGTGGCTCGATAAAACCCTGGCGCTCTATCCGCAGCGCCACACGCTGGTGGTGCTGCATCATCACCCGCTGGCCAGCGGCTGCACCTGGCTCGATCAGCACAGCCTGCGCAATTCCCATCAGCTCGACGCGGTGCTGCAACACTATCCTTTAGCGCGCACCCTGGTGTGCGGCCATATTCATCAGGAGCTGGATATCGACTGGCGCGGCCGCCGCGTGCTGGCGACGCCCTCGACCTGCGTGCAGTTCAAACCGCACTGCACCAGCTTCACCATCGACACCGTCGCCCCCGGCTGGCGCTGGTTTACCCTCTATCCGGACGGCTCTTTCGCAACCGAAGTGGAACGGCTGCAAACCGACGCGTTTCGGCCGGACCTGGAATCGGACGGATACTGACGCATGGCGGCGCTGCTCTATCTGCATGGTTTCAACAGCTCGCCGCGCTCCGCCAAGGCGACGCAGCTGCAGCAGTGGATGGCGGCGACGCATCCCCATATCGAGGTGATCGTGCCGCAGCTGCCCGCTTTTCCCGCCGACGCCGCCGCGCTGCTGGAAGAGAAAGTAATGGCCCTGAGCGGCCAGCCGCTCGGCTTAATCGGCTCCTCGCTGGGCGGCTATCTCGCCACCTGGATCTCCCAGTGTTTTATGCTGCCCGCCGTGGTGGTCAATCC
Organism: Pantoea sp. NGS-ED-1003; assembly: GCF_000738765.1. Taxonomy (NCBI): domain Bacteria; kingdom Pseudomonadati; phylum Pseudomonadota; class Gammaproteobacteria; order Enterobacterales; family Erwiniaceae; genus Pantoea; species Pantoea sp. NGS-ED-1003. The sequence continues at coordinate 271,951 of NZ_JPQA01000006.1, read as the reverse complement.
GGCGGTGCGTCCTTTCGAGCTGCTGGCGGATTACCTTGGGGTGAACCAGAATCCCTACACCGGCCAGCAATATGTGTTAGAGTCTCGCCACATTTACGATCTGAAAGTCATGCAGATTGACCCGCTGGAAGCGCCCGATTTACTCTGGCTGCTGCAACAAACGGGCGACGAAGTGCTTGATTACCGCCAGGCGCTCGACTACTACAGCGCGTGCCGACAAACGGTAGAGCAGGGCGGCAATCATGCGTTTATCGGATTCGAGCGCTATTTCCCGCAGATTCTGGACTTTCTGGGTCTGAATCACGACTAACTCGTGGAAATTGCACATAATTTCACGCTTCTGATTAGAAACTTATCATGAGTCAATCAAGCTATAACGCGGATGCTATTGAGGTTCTGACCGGCCTTGAGCCGGTTCGCCGTCGTCCCGGCATGTACACCGATACGACGCGTCCTAACCATCTGGGTCAGGAAGTCATTGATAACAGCGTCGATGAGGCGCTGGCGGGCCATGCCAAACGGGTCGAAGTGATCCTGCACGCCGATCAGTCGCTGGAGGTCATCGACGACGGGCGCGGCATGCCGGTCGATATTCACCCGGAAGAGGGCGTGCCTGCGGTCGAGCTGATCCTGTGTCGTCTGCATGCAGGCGGCAAATTCTCCAGCAAAAACTATCAGTTCTCAGGCGGCCTGCACGGCGTCGGCATCTCCGTGGTCAACGCCCTGTCGAAGCGCGTCGAGGTCACGGTGCGCCGCAACGGCGAGGTCTACAACATCGCGTTCGAGAACGGCGAGAAGGTGCAGGAGCTGACCAAAACCGGCACGGTGGCGAAGCGCAACACCGGCACCAGCGTCCACTTCTGGCCTGACGAAAGCTTCTTCGACAGCCCGCGCTTCTCGGTTTCCCGCCTCTCCCATCTGCTGAAGGCCAAAGCGGTGCTCTGTCCCGGCGTGGAGATCGTCTTCAAAGACAAGGTCAACAATACCGAACAGCGCTGGTGCTACGAAGACGGCCTCACCGACTACCTGTGCGAAGCGGTCAACGGCCTGCCGACGCTGCCGGAAAAACCGTTCGTCGGCAGCTTCTCGGGTGACACGGAAGCGGTCGACTGGGCGCTGCTGTGGCTGCCGGAAGGCGGCGAACTGCTGACCGAAAGCTACGTCAACCTCATCCCGACCATGCAGGGCGGCACGCACGTCAACGGTCTGCGTCAGGGGCTGCTCGACGCGATGCGCGAGTTCTGCGAATACCGCAATATCCTGCCGCGCGGCGTGAAGCTGTCGGCGGAAGATATCTGGGATCGCTGCGCTTACGTGCTGTCGGTGAAGATGCAGGATCCGCAGTTCGCCGGACAGACCAAAGAGCGTCTGTCGTCGCGCCAGTGCGCCGCCTTTGTCTCGGCGGTGGTGAAAGACGCCTTCAGCCTGTGGCTCAATCAGAACGTGCAGGCGGCGGAGCAGCTTGCCGAGCTGGCGATCTCCAGCGCGCAGCGCCGTATGCGCGCGGCGAAAAAAGTGGTGCGCAAAAAGCTCACCAGCGGACCGGCGCTGCCGGGCAAGCTGGCGGACTGCACCGCGCAGGATCTAAATAAAACCGAGCTTTTCCTCGTGGAAGGGGACTCCGCAGGCGGATCCGCCAAGCAGGCGCGCGATCGCGAATATCAGGCGATCATGCCGCTCAAAGGCAAGATCCTCAACACCTGGGAAGTCTCTTCCGACGAAGTGCTGGCGTCGCAGGAGGTGCATGACATCTCCGTGGCGATCGGCATCGATCCCGACAGCGAAGATCTCAGCCAGCTGCGCTACGGCAAGATCTGCATCCTCGCCGATGCGGACTCGGACGGCCTGCATATCGCCACGCTGCTGTGCGCGCTGTTTGTGAAGCACTTCCGCTCGCTGGTGAAAGGCGGTCACGTTTATGTCGCGATGCCGCCGCTCTACCGTATCGATCTCGGCAAAGAGGTCTATTACGCCCTCGACGAAGATGAGAAAGAGGGTGTGCTGGAGCAGCTCAAGCGCAAGAAAGGCAAGCCGAACGTGCAGCGCTTTAAAGGGCTGGGCGAGATGAACCCGCTGCAGCTGCGCGAAACTACCCTCGACCCCAATACGCGCCGCCTGGTGCAGCTAACGGTGGACGATAGCGACATCGAGCAGACGCTGCGCGTGATGGATATGCTGCTGGCCAAGAAGCGCTCGGAAGATCGCCGCAACTGGCTGCAAGAAAAAGGCGATATGGCCGATATCGAAGTGTAATCATCGCGCTGCGGCGCGTCGCGCGATCCCGGGCTGCGGCCTGAATCGCGCGTCCGCCGCGCACCCGGAGTAGACGATGAAAGTCACGCTGGAAGAGCTGCGCGTGCTGGTGGCGGTGGCGGACTGCGGTTCCATTACCTCGGCGGCGGAGCTGCTGGATCAAACCAGTTCAGGCGTGAGCCGCGCCCTGAGCCGCCTCGAAGCCAAACTCAACAGCACCTTGCTGCACCGCACCACGCGGCGGCTGGCCCTGACCGAAGAGGGCCAGCTTTTCCTGACCCATGCACGCCAGATTTTGCTCTCCGTCGAACAGGCGGAAGAGCAGATCGCCCGACGCCGGGAGACGCCTTCTGGCCGCCTGCGCATCAACGCCGCCGCGCCTTTTATGCAGCACGTCGTCGTGCCGCTGATCGGCGCGTTCCGGCAGCGCTATCCGCTGATCCAGCTGGAGCTCAATACCGACGACATCGTGATCGATCTGCTGGAGCAGCAGACTGATATCGCTATTCGCATCGGCGAGCTGCGGGATTCCACCATGCGCGCCCGAATGCTCGGCAGCAGCCGGGTTCGGCTGCTGGCCAGCCCCGCCTATCTGCAGAAATATGGCGAACCGCAGAGCGTCGAGGCGCTGGCGCAGCATCAGCTTATCGGCTTCAGCCAGCTGGAGATGCATAACGTCTGGCCCGTCTGGCAGCGTGAAGGCGAGCTGCTGCGCATTCAGCCGACCATTGCCGCTTCCAGCGGCGAAATCATTCGCCAGCTCGCGCTGGCGGGCCAGGGCATTGCGCGCATATCCGACTTCGTCAGCCATCAGGATCTCGCCGCCGGTCGGTTAAAAGAGGTGCTGGTGCAGCAGACGCACGACGTCAGGCTGCCCGTGCATGCCGTTTACTACCGCAACGCGGAGCTGGCGTCGCGCATTACCTGTTTTCTCGACTTTCTCCATCAGGAGATCGCCTCGCAGGCGCTGTTCTGACAAAAAAAAGCCGCGCGTCCTGAGGCGCGCGGCGCGTAACAGCCTGTGACGTCAGGCGGTCGGTTCCAGCACCAGAATCTTCACGTCCAGCACGTCGTCTTTAATCTTTTCGCGATGCGTTTCCATGTGCGGCATCTGCTGATGCTGCTCCAGGTGGCGCAGCGACTCCCACTGCTCCAGCATAAAAATGGAGTCGGGCGAATTCTGCTTCCACGGCACCTGCGCCTGATGATCGACCAGCGCGTCGTACTGATGGCAGCCCTCTTCGGCCAGCACCGAGGGGATAAGCGACTTGATCGCCTCCAGCACTTTGTTGCGATGTCCTGGTTTAATACAAATTTCAGCCACTACCGTTAGCATGTCCGTCTCCTTGTTTGCGGGTCCGCTGTCAGTTAAGCAAAGATCTCGCTGAGATGTGTCCGATAACGTGCGATATCGCGCGGCACGTCCGGCATCTTAATGACGTCGTTACAGATAAAGGTCGGCAGCGGGTCCATGCCCAGGAACTGGTTGGCTTTATGGAAGTGCAGATAGAGACCGTCGACGCCGACGCCTTCAAAGAACTGATCGGGATCGGTAAAAGCCTCCAGCGGCGCGTTCCAGGTCAGCGACAGCATATATTTTTTACCCTGCAGCAGGCCGCCCGAGCCATATTTTTTGCTGGCGTCGGCGCGCGAGCGGCCGTCGCTGGCGTAGAGCGAGCCGTGGCCTTCGGTAAAGACTTCGTCGATATAGCGCTTCACCGTCCAGGGTTCGCCCATCCACCAGCCCGGCATCTGGTAAATCACCACGTCGCTGTCGAGATACTTCTGCACTTCGTCCGCGATAACATAGTCGCTGTCGGCCAGGGTAACGTTAACCTGATGGCCTAAATCGCGCAGCTGGCTGGCCGCCACCTCGGTCAGGGTATGGTTCAGCTCGCCTTTGGAGTGGGCGAAGGTTTTACCGCCGTCGATAATCAGAATGTTCATTCGCTAATCTCATGTGTGTTGCAATAGAGGGTTACTCTACGCCCTTAGCGGCGGCGGAAAAATGGGATTCAGATCACAAGACTTTTGCGCTGGAAGCAATAATCCAGCGGCTTATGACACACTCCGACAACACTCATCACGTCAAACAGAAGAACAATAATGCGCACATACCTTATCAGCGCGCTGCTGCTGGCCAGCGTCGTCGCGCAGGCGGACTCCCGTCTGGATCAGATCCTCGCCAGCAAAACTCTGAAGGTCTGCACCACCGGCGACTACAAGCCCTACACCTACCTGCGCCCGGACGGCCAGTACGAAGGGCTGGATATCAGCATGGCGCAGTCGCTGGCCGCCAGTCTGGACGCGACGATCAGCTGGGTGCCGACCAGCTGGAAAACCCTGTCGCAGGATTTTAAACAGAAACAGTGCGATATCGCGCTGGGCGGCGTGTCGGTGACGCTGAAGCGCCAGCAGATCGCCTGGTTCGCCCAGCCGCTCGGCGTCGACGGCAAGATCCCGCTGGTGCGCTGCGCCGACAAGGCGAAATACAGCACGGTCGAGCAGCTTAACGCGCCGGCGGTGCGGGTGATCGAACCGGCGGGCGGCACCAACGAAGCCTTTGTCCACAGCCATCTGCCGCAGGCGACGCTGACCCTGTTCCACGATAACGTCACGATTTTCCAGCAGCTGGTGGACGGAAAGGCCGACGTGATGATCACCGACGCCTCCGAAGCGCTCTATCAGCAGCAGCGCTACCCGCAGCTCTGCGCCATTAATCCGCAGGCGCCGCTGCAGTACGGCGAAAAAGCCTACATGATCCCGCGCGACGATATGAGCTGGAAAGCCTACATCGATCAGTGGCTGCACCTCGCCACCGCTACCGGCGAATATGGGCGTATCGCGGCGCAGTGGATGGGCGCGGCGCGCTGATAGTCGCGGCCGGCAATCCTGGGCCGCACTGCGCTTCCCCTGTGACTAATTCTGGCGATTGAGGTACTATCCTCGCCAAATAACCGCCGGGTGTTTCGCCATTGCGGGACACGAAGTGAGGATAAAAATTCAATGAGTGAATTGACGCAGGATGGTGCAGAGCGTCTTGCCCTGCATACATTTACCGAAAACGCGTACCTGAACTACTCGATGTACGTCATCATGGACCGCGCCTTGCCCTATATCGGCGACGGACTGAAGCCGGTACAGCGCCGTATCGTGTACGCCATGTCGGAGCTCGGCCTGAGCGCCAGCGCCAAATTCAAGAAATCCGCGCGTACCGTGGGCGACGTGCTGGGTAAATACCATCCGCACGGCGACAGCGCCTGCTACGAAGCGATGGTGCTGATGGCGCAGCCGTTCTCCTATCGCTATCCGCTGGTGGATGGCCAGGGCAACTGGGGCGCGCCTGACGATCCGAAATCCTTCGCGGCGATGCGCTATACCGAATCCCGCCTCTCTAAATATGCGGAAGTGCTGCTCGGCGAGCTGGGCCAGGGCACGGTGGACTTCGTGCCGAACTTCGACGGCACGATGCAAGAACCGAAAATGCTGCCCGCGCGGCTGCCGAACATTCTGCTGAACGGCACGACCGGCATCGCCGTCGGCATGGCGACCGACATTCCGCCGCACAACCTGCGCGAAGTGGCGCAGGCGGCGATCGCCCTGATCGATAAGCCGAACACCAGCCTCGACGCGCTGCTGGATATCGTACAGGGCCCCGATTATCCCACCGAGGCGGAGATCATCACGCCGCGCGACGAGATCCGTAAAATTTACCAGACCGGCCGCGGCTCTATTCGCCAGCGCGCGGTGTGGAAAAAAGAGGATGGCGAGGTGGTGATCACCGCGCTGCCACACCAGGTTTCGGGCGCGCGCGTGCTGGAGCAGATCGCCGCTCAGATGCGCAATAAAAAACTACCAATGGTGGAAGACCTGCGCGACGAGTCGGATCACGAAAACCCGACCCGCCTGGTGATCGTGCCGCGTTCGAACCGCGTGGATCTCGATCAGGTGATGCATCACCTGTTCGCTACCACCGATCTCGAAAAGAGCTACCGCGTTAACCTCAACATGATCGGCCTCGACAACCGCCCGGCGGTGAAAAACCTGCTGGAGATCCTGTCGGAATGGCTGGTGTTCCGCCGCGACACCGTTAAGCGTCGTCTTAACCATCGCCTTGAGCGCGTGCTGCGTCGTCTGCACATCCTTGAGGGCCTGCTGGTCGCCTTCCTCAATATCGACGAGGTGATTCATATCATCCGCAGCGAGGATGAGCCTAAGCCGGTGCTGATGTCGCGCTTCGGCATCAGCGAAACCCAGGCGGAAGCGATCCTCGAGCTGAAGCTGCGCCACCTGGCGAAGCTGGAAGAGATGAAGATCCGCGGCGAGCAGAGCGAGCTGGAAAAAGAGCGCGATCAGATTCAGGCGATCCTCGCCTCTGAGCGCAAGATGAATACCCTGCTGAAGAAAGAGCTGCAGGCGGACGCCGCCGCCTATGGCGACGATCGCCGTTCGCCGCTCCACGAGCGCGAAGAGGCCAAAGCGCTGAGCGAAAACGAACTGGTGCCGTCCGAGCCGGTCACTATCGTCCTGTCGCAGATGGGCTGGGTGCGCAGCGCCAAGGGCCACGATATCGATCCGTCAGGACTGAGCTACAAAGCGGGCGACAGCTATCTGGCGGCGGCGCGCGGTAAGAGCAACCAGCCGGTCGCCTTTATCGACTCCACCGGACGCAGCTATACGCTCGATCCCACCTCGCTGCCGTCGGCGCGCGGGCAGGGCGAGCCGCTGACCGGCAAGCTGACGCCGCCGCCGGGCGCAGTGGTGGAGCAGGTGCTGATGGAGGCGGACGAGCAGAAGCTGCTGATGGCGTCCGACGCCGGCTACGGCTTTATCTGCACCTTCGCCGATCTGGTGTCGCGCAACCGCGCCGGCAAAGCGCTGCTGACGCTGCCGGAGAACGCGCGCGTTATGACGCCGATGGCGGTGCATCACGAAGATGACATGCTGCTGGCGATTACGCAGGCGGGACGTATGCTGATGTTCCCGGTCGGCGAGCTGCCGCAGATGTCGAAAGGCAAGGGCAACAAAATTATCTCTATCCCGGCGGCGGACGCCGCAGCGGGCAACGATAAGCTGGCGTGGCTGATGATCCTGCCGCCGGGCAGCGCGATTACGCTCTACGTCGGCAAGCGCAAGCTGGTGCTGCGCAGCGAAGAGCTGCAGAAGTTCCGCGCCGATCGCGGACGTCGCGGCACGCTGCTGCCGCGCGGCCTGCAGCGTATCGACAAGGTAGAGCTGGATGCCCCAGCGCGTGCCGTCAGCGAAGACGGCGAAGCCTGAGCAATGCGGCGGAGCCTTTTCTCCGCCGCGCCATAACGAGGGATATATGTTACTAGTACTGCGCACCATCTTTGTGGTGATTTACTCGATTCTGGTCTGTGTTTTCGGCTGCATCTGGTGTCTGTTTTCGCCGCGCAACCCGCGCCACGTCGCCACCTTCGGCCATCTCTTCGGCCGTCTCTCCGGCGTGTTCGGCGTAAAGGTTGAGCTGCGTAAACCGCCTGAGGCGGCCCATTACGGCAACGCTATCTATATCGCCAACCACCAGAACAACTACGACATGATCACGGCGGCGAAGATTGTCCAGCCGACGACCGTGACGGTCGGCAAAAAGAGCCTGCTGTGGGTGCCGTTCTTCGGTCTGCTCTACTGGCTGACCGGCAACCTTCTGATCGACCGGGACAACCGCTCTAAGGCACATGGCACCATCAGCCAGCTGGTCGATCAGTTTAAAAAGAAGCGCATCTCGTTCTGGATGTTCCCGGAAGGCACGCGCAGCCGCGGTCGCGGTCTGCTACCTTTTAAAACCGGCGCGTTCCATGCGGCCGTAGCGGCAGGCGTGCCCATTATTCCTATCGTGGTCTCCAACACGCACGGCAAGATCAACCTTAACCGCCTGAAAAACGGTCTGGTGATCGTCGAGATGCTGCCGCCGGTCGACACCAGCGGCTACACCACGCAGTCGGTGCGCAAGCTCGCCACCCATTGCCGTGAGCTGATGATGGAGAAACTGGAAGCGCTCAACGCCGAAGTCGAAGCGCGCGAAAAAAGCGGTAAACTCTGACCGGCCAGCCTCTCGCCGGCACCCGCACGGATGCACGCGGCGCGCTCTGCCCGCCGCGACGCAACACAGCAATAAATCAAGAATAACAATCGGCTGGCGCGCAAGCGCCACGCGTAAAGGGTTTGACGTTCTATGTCTTTCAGCAGACGACAGTTTATCCAGCTTTCTGCTGGCGCTGCGCTTAGCGCAGGTCTCTTACCTTCTGCGGCGCGCGCCGCCTCCGCGCCCGGCGGCGATACGCCGCTGCCGGTGCCGCCGCTTATCGAATCGCGTCGCGGTCAGCCAATCTTTCTGACGCTGATGCGCAGCCACTGGTCCTTTCTCGGCGACAACAACAAAGTGCCGGTATGGGGCGTAAACGGGCTCTATCTCGGTCCGACGGTGCGCGTCTACAGCGGCGGCGACGTTAAGCTCATCTACAGCAACCGCCTTAACGAGCCGGTGGCGATGACCGTCAGCGGCCTGCAGGTGCCGGGCGCGTTGATGGGCGGCGCGCCGCGCATGATGTCCGCCGGCGCTGACTGGGCGCCGGTGCTGCCGATCCGCCAGAACGCCGCGACCTGCTGGTACCACGCCAGCACGCCGAACCACATGGCGCCGCACATCTACAACGGGCTGGCGGGCATGTGGCTTGTCGAGGATGAGGTGAGCAAGCAGCTGCCGCTGCCGCGCCACTACGGCGTCGACGACTTCCCGCTGATCATTCAGGACAAGCGCCTCGATAACTTCGGCACGCCCGCCTACGATCCGCCACGCGACGGCGGCTTTCTCGGCGACGTGCTGCTGGTCAACGGCGTGCAGAATCCCTTTGTCGAGGTGTCGCGCGGCTGGGTGCGCCTGCGCCTGCTCAACGCCTCGAACGCGCGCCGCTACCAGCTGTCGCTAAGCGATAACCGTCCCTTTACCGTTATCGCCAGCGATCAGGGCTTTCTGCCCGCGCCGGTGGCGGTGCAGCAGCTCTCGCTGGCGCCGGGCGAGCGCCGTGAAGTGCTGATCGATATGTCGCAGGGCGACGAGGTGTCGATTACCGCCGGCACGGCGGCGGGCATTATGGACCGCCTGCGCGGCCTGTTCGAACCTTCATCGATCCTCACCAACACGCTGGTGCTGACGCTACGTCCGACCGGTCTGCTGCCGCTGGTGACCGATAATCTGCCGATGCGCCTGCTGGCGGATCAGATACTCGACGGCATGGCGACGCGCACGCGCGAATTCCGCATCGGCGAGGATATGCCGGGCATCAACGGCGCGCAGTGGGATCTGAACCGCATCGATACTACCGTGCAGCAGGGCACCTTCGAGCGCTGGATCCTGCGCGCCGACCGGCCGCAGGCGATGCATATTCAGGGAGCGATGTTCCTGATCAAGAGCGTCAACGGCGCGCAGCCGATGGGCGAAGATCGCGGCTGGAAAGATACCGTCTGGGTGGATGGCGAGGTCGAGCTGCTGGTGAGCTTTCCGCAAAGCTCGTCCGATCATTTTCCCTTTGTCTACTACAGCCAGACGCTGGAGCTGGCCGATCTCGGCACGGCGGGACAGCTGCTGGTGCAGCCGACGGCGTAAGGATTCAGGCGAAAAGGGCGCGCTGCCCGCAAGGACAGCGCGCATAGCCTGCATTAATTGAAGGTTTCCGGGTCCGGCCCCAGACGGTTGCCGCGATCCAGCTTCGCGATTTCGCTCAGCTCGGTCTTCTCCAGGCGGAAATCGAACACGGCGAAGTTCTCCGCGATACGCTCAGGCGTCACCGATTTCGGGATCACCACCAGCCCGCTGTCGAGATGCCAGCGGATAACGATCTGTGCCGGGGTTTTGCCGTACTTCTTCGCCAGCTGGCGAATAATCTCCTGATCGAACACCCCTTCGCCGCCCTGTGCCAGCGGGCTCCAGGATTCGGTCTGGATCTGATGCATGGCATTCCACGCGTGCAGCGTGCGCTGCTGCAGCATCGGATGCAGCTCGATCTGATTGACCACCGGTGAGACGCCGGTTTCATCCAGCAGGCGCTTCAGGTGCGCTTCGTGGAAGTTACAGACGCCGATGCTTTTGGTCAGACCCTGCTGCTGCAGCTTGATCATCTCTTTCCAGGCGTCGACATAGTGATCTTTCTCCGGGCACGGCCAGTGCATCAGGTAGAGATCGACCTGCTCCAGCTGCAGTTTTTTCAGGCTGGTTTCCATTGCCTGCTGCACATTCTGCTGATCGTCGTTCCACAGCTTGGTGGTAACGAAAATCTCTTCGCGCGGCACGTCGGTATCCTGTAACGCCTGGCCGATCGCCTCTTCGTTTTTATAGGCGGCAGCGGTGTCGATCGAGCGGTAGCCGACCTCCAGCGCCTTAAGCACGGCGCGATGGGCATCTTCGTTGCTCGCCTGCCACACGCCAAGCCCCAGCTGCGGCATCATATTGCCGTCGTGCAGTTTGATAATCGGTTGATCTGCCATAGGTGCTCCTTTCTGTTGCAGTGAACCTGTGAGGCTTAAGTCTAGTCAACAAACCTGACCCCGTTTTCATTGTGGCTGGCAATTCCGTTTCCCGCCCTGCCTGATCCTGCGGAAGTCTTGCCTGTTTCTCCATTTCAGTGGCGAATTTCGCAGCAGCCTGGCAGACTGGTTTCTTTACTCTGCGAGAGATATGCATGGCGCACGAAGCTCTGTGTCAACACCTGGCGAAACAGGTCGTGACCTTAATGACCCATGGACGCAACCGCCTTTGCCCGGTGGAAAACGTCAACCTGATCTACCTTAATCAATATCAGCCGCGTACGCCGATGATGTACCAGCCCGGTATCGTGATTCTGTTTCAGGGCAGCAAAACCGGCTATCTCGGCAGCACCGTTTTTACCTATGACGCCACGAAATATCTGATGCTCACCGTGCCGCTGCCGGTCGAGTGTGAAACCTGGGCGTCGCCGGAAGAGCCGGTGGCAGGCATGTTCCTGACGGTCGATACCGCCAGCCTGCAGGATCTGCTGATCGAGATTGGCGACGACGAAGATTTCCATCCGCAGCCGCAGACCTCCGGCATTCACTCCGCCTGGCTGACCGAGCCGATGCTGTGCGCGGCGGAGCGCCTGCTGGACGTTATGCTGCATCCGCGCGACGCGCGCGTGCTGGGGCCGCAGATCGTGCGGGAGATTATCTACTACGTGCTGACCGGGCCGACGGGCGGCGCGCTGCTGTCGCTGGTGAGCCGTCAGACCCAGTTCAGCCAGATCGCCCGCGCGCTGCGCCGCATCGAAAACCACTATGCGGACAACCTTAGCGTCGATGCGCTGGCGGCAGAGGTGAACATGAGCGTCTCGGCGTTTCATCACAACTTCAAGGCGGTGACGCAAACCTCGCCGCTGCAGTACCTGAAGCGCTACCGTTTGCATCAGGCGCGGCTGCTGATGCTGCATGACGGGCTGAAGGCGAGCGCGGCGGCGGTGCGGGTGGGTTACGAAAGCCCATCGCAGTTTTCACGGGAGTTTAAGCGCTATTTCGGCGTGACGCCGGGAGAGGAGATTAGCCGCGTGCGTCAGACCGTGGCGGAACCACAGGCCTGACGCCGGGCGATCAGGCCTGTTTCTGGCGACGTTTTTTCCAGATCACCACGATGCTGCCCGCGAGGCCGACAAACAGCAGCACCATCGGCAGCACCATCAGGATCGCCATCACCTGATCTTCATGGCGTTTGATAAAGGGCACCTGACTGATGCCGTAGCCAAATGCCACCACAATCGCCACCCACAGCAGTCCGCTCAGCCAGTTAAACAGCTGGAAACGGCCATTCTGCAGGCCGGAAATGCCCGCCATGGTTGGCAGAATAGTGCGCACGAACGCCAGGAAGCGGCCAACCAGCAGCGCCATCAGGCCGTGGCGGTTAAACAGCTGCCACGCGCGCTGATGATATTGCGCCGGCAGATGCATCAGCCAGCTTTTCACCAGGCGCGTGTTGCCGAGCCAGCGTCCCTGAAGGTAGCTCAGCCAGCAGCCGAGACTGGCGGCCGTGGTGAGGATCACCATGGTGGGGAAAAAATCCATTACCCCTTTGGCGACCATCGCGCCCGCCAGCAGCAGCAGGCTGTCGCCCGGCAAAAAAGAGGCGGGAAGCAAGCCGTTCTCCAGAAACAGCGTCAGAAACATCACGCCGTAAACTACCCAAACCACATTTGGATCGGCCAGCGCGGCAAAATCCTGATGCCAGAGCGCATGAACAATCTCGTGTAAAACACTCATCTGCTATCCCATCGAGTCACAAGGAATCTATTTTAGCGGCAATCCGGCAGAGAAATTTGATCTGCGGCCGGTCGCCATGGCGTGGTTGAGGTTCTGTTTAAGTTACTACTGCGTCAGGCGTGCAAAACCTGCCGTTAAATCGTCAATCAGGTCGTCGACATGCTCCAGACCAATATGCAGGCGCACCAGCGTGCCGTCAAAGTCGACGCCAGCCGCCGGCCTGATCGCCGCCAGCTCTTCCGGCTGATTCGCCAGAATCAGCGACTCGTAGCCGCCCCACGAGTAGGCCATGCTGAAATGGTGGAAGCGATCGAGGTAATGCGCCAGTTTTTCGCCGTCCAGTTTTTCATGCAGCACGAAAGAAAACAGGCCGCTGCTGCCGCTGAAGTCGCGTTTCCAGAAGGCGTGGCCTTTGCTCTGCGCCAGCGCCGGATGGTTGACGCGCGCCACTTCCGGTCGCGTCGACAGCCACTCCGCCACCTGCAGCGCGCTCGCCTCATGCTGGCGCAGGCGCGTGGCGAGGGTGCGCAGGCCGCGGCTCGCCATATAGGCGCTGTCGGCATCTACCGTCTGGCCCATCAGATAGGAGTTCTCGCGCAGCTGTTCCCAGCAGCGCGCGTTCGCCACTGCGGTGCCGATCATTGCGTCGCTGTGGCCGATCAGGTACTTGGTGCCCGCCTGAATCGAGATATCGACGCCGTGCGCCAGCGCGTTGAAGAAAAAGCCTGCCGCCCAGGTGTTATCCATCATGATCACCGCGTCCGGCGCCTTTGCGCGCACCGCCGCGACGATTGCCGGAATATCCTGCACCTCCATAGTGATGGAGGCCGGAGACTCGAGAAACACTACGCGGGTTTCCGGGCGCACCAGCGCGCCGATTTCGCTGCCGATAGTGTGATCGTAGAAGGTGGTAGCGACGCCGAGCTTACTGAGGATTTTGGTGCAGAAGTCCTGCGTCGGCTCATAGACGGCGCCGCACATCAGCACATGGTCGCCCGCGTCGACGAACGAAAGGATGGCGTTGGCAACCGCTGCCGCGCCGCAGGGATAGAGCACGCAGCCCGCGCCGCCCTCCAGCTCGGTCATCGCGTCCTGCAGCGAGAAGTGGGTGAGGGTGCCGCGGCGGCCATAGAAGAGCTCGCCGGTGGCGCGTCCCGCCGTGGCGCGCTTTTTATCGGCGACGCTATCGAACACCAGCGAAGAGGCGCGCTGAATCACGCTGTTGACCGCGCCCTGCGTGTAACGTTTGCTGCGCCCCGCGCTGACTAAGGTGGTATCGATTTTTTTGGTCGTCATTCGTGTCTGCCCTGCCGCCTGCTACAAAGCCTTCACGTTACCACGAATTGCCGGTCAGGGTTGACCCCAAATCCTGATATTCAGAACCTGCCCGAAAGTGGAAAGGCGGCGCGCCGCGCCGCCTTTTAACCGATTACATCACCCCCATCAGACGCGGCAGCCACAGCGAAATCGCCGGAACGTAAGTAATCAGCATCAGCACCAAAAACAGAATGCCGTAAAAAGGCAGCATCGCGCCGACCACCTGCTCGATTTTCTGTTTGCTCACCGCGCTGGCGACAAACAGCACCGTGCCCACTGGCGGGGTGATCAACCCGATGCCGAGGTTGGTCATCATGATCATGCCGAAGTGCACCGGATCGATGCCGAGCGCGGTCGCCACCGGCAGCAGTACCGGCGTCAGGATCAGGATAATCGGCGCCATATCCATCAGCGTGCCGATTACCAGCAGCAGCAGGTTGATGCACATCAGGATGACGTACTTGTTATCCGACAGGCTGGTAAAGGCGTCGGTGATAATGGTCGGCAGCTGCATAAAGGTCATCACCGCGCCGAAGCCCGCCGCGAAGGCGATCAGCACCATCACGATAGTCACCGTCTTAATGGTGCGGAACAGCAGGATATGCAGCTGGCTCCATTTAAAGTCGCGGTAGATGAACATGGTGACGAAGAAGGCCCAGAGGCAGGCGATCGCCGCCGACTCCGACGCGGTAAAAATACCGGAGAGAATGCCGCCCAGGATAATCACGATGGTGAAGAGACCCCAGAAAGCGTCGAAGAAGATCTTCACCGCCTGGCGAAACGGAATGCGCTCACCTTTGGGATAGCCGCGCTTGCGCGCGAAGGCGAGGCACATCACCATCAGGCAGAAGCCCAGCAGCAGGCCGGGAAAGATGCCGGCGACGAACAGCGAGGAGATGGTCACCACGCCGCCGGTCGCCAGCGAATAAATCACCGAGTTATGGCTGGGCGGCGTCAGCACCGCCTGCACCGAGCCGCTGGCGGTGACCGCCGCCGCGAAGTCGCGCGGATAGCCTTTCTGCTCCATCTGCGGGATCATCACCGAGCCGATCGAAGCGGTATCCGCCACCGACGAGCCGGAAATCGCGCCGAAAAAGGTCGAGGCGACGATATTCACCAGCGACAGCCCGCCGCGAATAAAGCCGACAAAGATATAGGCGAAGTTCACCAGCCGCCGCGCGATGCCGCCTTCCGCCATAATCGCCCCCGCCAGGATAAAGAAGGGGATGGTAAGCAGCGAGAACTTATTGACGCCGTTCGTAATTTGAATAACCACCGCTTCCAGCGGCAGATCGATCCACCATGCGCCGATAAAGGCGCTGAGGCCCACGGCGAAGGCGACGGGAAATCCCAACAACAGCAGCACAACCAGGCTGCCGATCAACATCAATGCGTCCATGGTCGCTCCTTAATGGGTACCGCCTAAAACCACCACAGGCCGCTGGCTTTGATCGCCGTTCAGCAGCCGCTCGATAACAAACAACAGGGTAAACAGCGCGCCGATGGGGATCGGCAGATACATCTCGCCGTAGGTCACCGAGGGCAGCGAGGCGAGCGGCTGGATCCACATCGCCACGCACAGGTTGTAGCTCGCCTGAAAGATGATCAAACAGGTCACCACCATCAGCAGATCGCACAGGCGCAGCATCAGTCGCTGCGCGGCAGGCGACAGGCGATCGGTCACCATCGAGACGCAAATATGGGTGCCGGCGCGAAAACCGACCGGCGCGCCGATAAAGGTAAAAATAATCATGCAGACGATGGCGACCGGCTCGGGCCAGGCCAGCGCGCCGTTAAGCACATAGCGAGCGAAAATGCCGATGGGGATCACCGTCACCATAATCAACAGCGCGACGGCGGCGATGCCCATGCACAGCAGATAGAGCCCATCCATCAGACGAGAGTATCGGTTCATATGCGTTACCTGAATAACGCCGCGCGGAAGGCGCGGCGGCGGAAGGTTATTTAACGTCGGCGATTTGCGTCATCAGATCCTGATATTTGCCGCCAAACTGATCGCGCACCGGCTGCGTCGCTTTCATGAAATAGTCTCTGTCGGTCTCCTGAAAGGTCACGCCGCCCGCTTTCATCTTCTCGATCGACTGCTGGGTGTAGGTCGCCCACAGCTGGCGCTCTTCATCCTGCGCCTCTTTGCCGAGCTTTTTCAGCAGCGCCTGATCGTCCGGCGACAGGCGCGCCCACGAAGTTTTGGAGAAGAGGATCATCTCCGGCTGGATAAAGTGGCCGGTCAGGGTGTAGTACTTCGCGACCGGCAGATAGTTGTGAGCGACGAAGGTCGGCGGGTTGTTTTCCGTGCCGTCCACCACGCCGGTCTGCATGGCGCTGAAGACTTCGCTGACGCCCATCGCCACCGGGTTGGCGCCCATCGCTTTCAGCGTTGCCAGCGAGATGGCGCTGTTCTGCACGCGGATTTTCATTCCTTTGAGATCGTCCGGCTTGCTGAGCGGCTTTTTGGTGATCATGTTGCGTTCGCCCGCGTCGGTCCAGCCGAGAAACACCATGCGTGCGTTGGCGTCGGCGTCGAATTTGTCGACAATTTGCTTGCCGACCTCGCCGTCCAGCACCTTATGCATATGATCGACGTCGCGAAAGATGTAGGGCAGCGTCAGCACGCTGGTTTCCGGCGCGATGGTGGTGACCGGTGCCAGCGAGACGCGGATCATGTCGATGGCGCCGAGCTGCACCTGCTGCAGCGTCTGATCTTCGTCGCCCAGCACGCCGCCAGCGTAGACTTTCATCTCCAGCCGCCCGTCAGTCGCCTGTTTCAGCTTGTCGCCCATATGCTGCAGCGCCACGACGGTGGGGTAGCCAGCGGGCTGGACCTCCGCCACTTTTAATACCTTCGCCGATGCCGGAGCCGCGCTCAGGCCAAGCGCAGCAGAGACGGAAACGGCAAGGATCCATTTATTCACTCTCATTATTTTTTTCTCCAGGCAGATAGAGGAGGGAACAGGTCATAGGCGGCAGAGGAAGTGGCCCGCGTGCTGCCAGAATAAGCAAATCGTGCTGGCTGAAAATGCGGCAATGTTGATTGAATGAACAAGCTCGCATTTTGAAACGATGTTTTAATAAATTTATACGAGAAATCACATTTCTGAAATAGCGCTGAAAAGTGTCATAAAAGGTTGGCAACAGCCCGGTGAGAGCGGCGTACTGTTTGTAAATAGTAATGAGAACTACTATCAATTCGCCGGTTTTTTGCTATTATTCGCGCTTATCCATTATTCCTGCATATGAAGTTGGAGACGCAGCGTGGTAGCCAGTGACTTAATGCAAACGGATCTCTCTGTTTGGGGCATGTATCAACATGCCGATATCGTGGTAAAAGTGGTAATGATCGGCCTGTTGCTGGCGTCGGTCGTCACCTGGGCGATTTTTTTCGGAAAGTTTGCCGAGCTTAGCGCGGCGAAACGTCGACTGAAAAGCGAGCAGCAGGCGCTGGGCGAAGCCCGCAGCCTGGGCGACGCCGCCCGCGCCGCCGCGCAGTTCAAGAGCCACAGCCACAGCGCGGCGTTGCTGAATGACGCGCAAAACGAGATTGCGCTTTCGGCGGGCGTCGAAGATACCGACGGCATTAAAGAGCGCACCAGCTTTCGCCTTGAGCGCCGCGTTGCCGCCTTTAGCCGCCACGCCGGTCGCGGCAACGGCTTCCTCGCCACCATCGGCTCCGTCGCGCCGTTTATCGGCCTGTTCGGAACGGTCTGGGGCATTATGAATAGCTTTATCGGTATCGCGCAGACTCAGACCACCAATCTGGCGGTTGTCGCGCCCGGCATCGCCGAAGCGCTGCTGGCCACCGCGATCGGCCTGGTGGCGGCGATTCCCGCGGTGGTGATCTACAACGTTTTCGCGCGCATGATCGCGGGCTATAAAGCGTCGCTGGGCGACGTGGCCGCGCAGATTCTGCTGCTGCAGAGCCGCGATATCGACCTGGGCAATCTTAACGCGAAAAGCGCTGAAGCTCGCCCGACCGCTCAGAAATTACGCGTAGGTTAAGTTTATGGCGATGCGATTAAACGACGATCTGGAAACCGACGGCGAGATGCATGAAATCAACGTCACGCCGTTTATCGACGTTATGCTGGTGTTGCTGATCATCTTTATGGTGGCTGCGCCGTTGGCGACCGTGGATGTTCGTGTTAATCTGCCCGCCTCGACCAGCGCGCCGCAGCCGCGACCGGAGAAGCCGGTCTATCTGTCGATTAAGGCGGACAAGCAGTTTTATATCGGCAATGAGCTGGTGACGCCGGAGACGCTGGTGGCGGTGCTGAACAGCCAGACCGAAGGCAACAAAGAGACCACTATCTTCTTCCAGGCTGATAAGTCGGTCGATTACGAGACCCTGATGAGCGCGATGGATAAGCTGCGCGGCGCGGGTTATCTCAAGATCGGCCTGATGGGGATGGAAACCGCCGCGAAGTAAATTTGCGCGCGTGAGAAAAGGGCAGCCTGCGGGCTGCCTTTTTTGTTTTTGTCCTGTCGCGGGAGGCTTTGCTCTCCGGGCGTCAGACTTTTAATTCTAAAGAAGGCGCTGTGCGCAGATGACGGCGTTTTAGTGCGAATGTCCGCTTCGTGCCAGCAGCGGACGTTCAGCTCGTTTTCATCATCCTTACAGAGAGACCGCGAGGCCCATAAAATGCATCCAGGGCAGCGCAGTTCTGCCAGCCCTTATTTATATGTGCGTAGTCAGCCCGTTACCGAACGCTTCTTTACAGAATGACTTCTGTTTATGCAAAACATCAGTAAAGCAGCGCAACAGACTGATAACAATGGAATAAGCAAAGTCATTTTAAAACCGGCCAGTTGCGCCATCAGCCCGGCAATCCCGTTACCTGCCATCATGCCTGTGCGCATGGCATTGGAGTGAAATGCAGATGCGAAACCGCTACGTTCCGGCAACGCGTCCTGAATAAGAGAAATGCCCAAGCCGACAAAAATACCGAAGAATAATCCGTTAAAAAGTTGCAACACGATAAGTTCGGTCATGCTGGTGGCCATTTGAAGCAGGCAGTAATAGACGGCAGCAAACAAAAAACCAGCCATAATCAGCGGCTCTTTACCTGTTCTCTCAGCCAGATGTGCAGCGGCAAGCATAACGGGAATTTCCATTATCGCGGTTGCGCCCAGCAGGAAGCCCGGAAACGAGGCTGGTAAATTAAGCTCGTGTACCAGGTACAGTGGCATAATGGTCAGGTACATATTATTGGATAAGTTTGCCAGCATCATTACTGCGCCCAGCATCCAAATCATACCCGTGACAGAGGCTTTACCGGCTTGAGTTGCTTTTTTTATGCCTGTATCGACGGTTTTTTTATTCGTCGGAAGCAGCAACTGACTGGCAAGTAAGGTCATGGCTGAAAGCAGGGCTGAGGCCAGAAAATTAAAGCTGAATCCAAATCTGTCGGCAAAGACAAATGCCAGGGCAGGACCGGCAATCCATACAATTGAAACGCCCGAACGCATTTGCGTATTGAGCCGCGTAGCGTTAAGTCCTGCGGTCAGTGAATGCTTTCGGATCATCGACAGAAGTAACGGGATAGACGCATTGCCTGGCCCCATCAGGAGAATGCCGATGGCCAGAGCCTCAATGGGTTGACGACAGAAACTGAAGGCTAAGCCCGCCAGAAAAAGCGCCATAACAGAAATCATGAAAAGTTGCCTGACCGAATATCCTTTATCTGCAAGCGAGCCCATCAGCTGGCTGAAAAATAATCCCGACAGGGCAAATCCCAGGCTGTAGAAAGTGATAAAAATCGGGCTTGCATGCAATCCGTTTATTAGAAACAGGCTCATTACAGGCAAAATGAAGGCATATGAAATGGCGGTCATCACGTTTATCAGAAATAGCCGCCCGGTAACCCCAGAAAAAAAAGCCATAAATAACAACATCTCCATGTAAGTTAATCCTGTGTTTTTAACACGGAAACGTCTCAAGGCAGTGCAATATTTCACTCCGAATGTATTGTACTGGTTATTTGGCTATAAGGATTTTGTCTGCAGAGCGGCGCCTGGTTCCTTAGAGTTGCTGTGGTTTATTCTGGCACCGAACGTCCGCTTTTCGCTCATAGCGGACATCGGCCTGCGCGTCAGCTTGCCTGGTGCCAAAAGCGGTGCTTGCGCCCTGAACATCCTTTATTCATTTAAAAATGCCTTAACCGCACTGGTGAACCGTTCTGGCTGATCAAGCATCACAAAGTGAAAACTGTCATCAATGCGCGTGAAACGGATATGCGGTGCAGAGGCATAGGCCTGACGGTACATCGCCTCTACGCGGGTTGCCGGTATGCCAAATAAGGCGTCATACGCATAGACGATCTCCATCTGCGCTTTGATACGGCCTAGCTCGGGACGCAAATCGGTCACCATCAGTTCATACACGGCATCCGCAACGGTTTTGCGATCGGAACGGATGCTCGCCGCCACCAGTGCGGGCCTCACCGCCTCGGTCATGGCTAAACGGGCTATGGATGCTTTCTGGGACGCTTCGAATTGCTCCGGCGACTGCTGCAGCAGCCAGTCCCGCATAGGGGCGGCATGCCGCTCAGCCGTTTCGCTGGTCGCCGCAGGATCAATCATCAACGTGTAGAACGGTAAAGCATCGACAATCATCAGGCGACCGACCAGGTTGGGGTAGCGCGCGCCCAGCATCAAGGCTATCTCTCCCCCAAGAGAATGGCCAATAATCGCCGGTGCGTTGATGTGCTGGGTCTGGATATAGTCTGCGATGGCCTCAGTTGCCGGCGCGATGACCTTTCCCTCAGGGTTGGCAATGGCTGGCGTATTCGCAAAGCCCGCAAGTTCTACCAGATGAATGCGGTGTTTCTTACGTAATTCTGCGGCTAAATCGGCCCAGACTTCGCGCGACGACGCCAGCCCGGGAATCAAAATGACATCCGTTCCTGCGCCTTGCGTCTGTACAGAGATACGCTGCGCGTGAGGAGCGGGCGGGGTAAGAGGCTGAGCTGCGGTTGCCGAGAATATGAGTGACATAAATAAAAGCGTTTCTCCGAACATGGCACGGATATGCATGACATTTCCCTGTTAAGTTAAGCTGTTTAAGCCACTGTGTATCGCTATTGTGCCTCTTCTGTCACCTTTCCCGTTATACCTGCTTATCTGATACGTCGCTTTGTAGACTACCTGAAGGCAGAGTCAGTCAGCGCGGACAGGTGAAAAGGTGAATCCTGCTGCATAATTGCAAGGTTAATTGTTTGTTACTCTTGGTTTCATAATTGTAAAGTGAAATGGTGAGGTTAATCACGTTATTCGCGCCTCGCTCAGGCTAAAACGGAGAAAAAACGCAGGAAGCCACTATGAGTCACACTCCGTCTTTACAAAAGCCTCAGGGCAGCGCCCGAACTATCTTCAACGTTACCAGCGGTAACTTCCTTGAAATGTATGACTTTATGGTGTTTGGCTACTACGCCACCGCCATAGCGAAAACCTTCTTCCCTGGCGACGATCCATTCGCCTCTCTCATGTTGACCCTGATGACCTTCGGCGCCGGATTCCTGATGCGGCCGTTAGGGGCGATCGTGCTTGGCGCCTATATCGACCATCATGGCCGCCGCAAGGGGCTGCTGCTGACGTTAGGGCTGATGGCGATCGGCACGCTCACTATCGCGCTGGTGCCGGGCTACGCCACGCTGGGCGCCGCCGCGCCGATTCTCATCCTGCTTGGCCGCCTGCTGCAGGGCTTCTCCGCCGGCGTCGAGCTGGGCGGCGTCTCAGTCTATCTGGCCGAGGTGGCGCCAAAAGGGCGCAAAGGCTTTTTCGTTAGCTGGCAGTCGGGAAGCCAGCAAATTGCGGTTATCTTCGCCGCGCTGCTCGGCCTGCTACTCAACCATCTGCTGGCGAAAGAGGCGGTGACGGAGTGGGGCTGGCGTATTCCCTTCGTTGTTGGCTGTATGATCGTGCCCTTTCTGTTCTGGGTGCGCCGCATGCTGGAAGAGACCGAAGCCTTCAGCCAGCGCAAACAGCATCCGACCATGCAGCAGATTATGCGTTCGCTGGCGAGCAACTGGGCGCTGGTGCTGGCGGGCATGTTGATGGTGGTCACCACCACCGTGATGTTCTATATGATCACCGCCTTTACGCCTACCTTCGGCAAAACCGTGCTGATGATGAGCGATAAAGAGAGCTTTCTGGTGACGCTGTGCGTCGGCGTCTCCAACCTGATCTGGCTGCCGCTGATGGGCGCGCTGTCGGATCGCATCGGCCGCCGTCTGCTGTTGATTACCTTTACGCTGCTGATGATCCTCACCACCTGGCCGGTGCTGCACTGGCTGGTGGGATCGCCGACCTTCGCCCATCTGATGGAAGCGGAGCTCTGGCTCTCGTTCCTCTATGCCAGCTATAACGGCGCGATGGTGGTCTATCTGGCAGAAATCATGCCTGCCGAAGTGCGCGCCTCAGGCTTCTCGCTCGCCTACAGCCTGGCAACTGCATTGTTCGGCGGCTTTACGCCCGCCATCTCCAGCTATCTGATCCACGCCACCGGCGACAAGGCGATGCCCGGCGTCTGGCTCACCTTCGCCGCCGTTTGCGGCCTGATCGGCACGCTGCTGATTGGCCGCATGGTCAGGCAGTATCGTGCGCGCCACAGCGGCGCGACCGCCGGCGCCTCAATCTAAAACGACAGGTCCACCACCACGCTGTCCGTGTAGTTCCCCGCGGGCGGCGTGTTTTGCGTGGTGAGGATGCGCGCGGTATAGCTGTAGCCGCGCGTCAGCCCGTCCGTGCTCACGCTGGTGGAGCTGGCGCTGCTGTAGCGCTCGGTGCCGCTCGGCCCCCAGCGGTTGCTGCTGGTTCCCTTGTAAATCTCATAGCTTAACCGGTTAGTGCCGCTCGCCATCTG
Organism: Pantoea sp. NGS-ED-1003; assembly: GCF_000738765.1. Taxonomy (NCBI): domain Bacteria; kingdom Pseudomonadati; phylum Pseudomonadota; class Gammaproteobacteria; order Enterobacterales; family Erwiniaceae; genus Pantoea; species Pantoea sp. NGS-ED-1003. The sequence continues at coordinate 249,222 of NZ_JPQA01000006.1, read as the reverse complement.
ACGCTGCGTGCCGCTAAGGTAGTTACCATTGCTTAACCCTACCGTGTAGGTGCTGCCTTTGCTGCACACCACGTTAATCGTCTGCGACACGGCAGAGAAGCTGCCTACCAGCGGCGCGCTGCCGAAGCTGATATTGGGCGCGGTGATAGTGGTGCAGTCGTTGGTGACCACCATGGTGACGGTAATGGGGATCACGCCGCTGCCGGTCTGCGGCGACAGGCAAATGTTGCCGACGCCGACGCTAGTGCAGATGTTATAGGTCACCGCCAGGTTCAGCGTGGTGGTATAGGTGCCGGCGGCCACCGTCTGGCCCGGCACGCTGCGCAGGTAGACCGGAATGGCGAAGTTAAGACTGCCTAACAGGCCGGCGAGATTAACCAGCACCGACTGGCTGATGACGTAGGCGGCGGCGCCGATGGTGAGCTCGGTGGCGCAGGCGCTGTCGATGCAGAGCTGCACCGGAATATTATCGGTGCCGGTGTCGCCGCTGCGCTTGAGCGTGCCGCGCGTGCCGTTGACGTTGGTGGCGCCGGTCAGCTGAAAGGTGATCTGGTTATTGCCCAGCAGCGAGAGCGAGGAGCCGGACCCGCAGTTAACGTTGGCGTTGGTCGAGGTCGCCTGCGCCGTGCTGTTGACCACAAAGGTCGTCACCGAACCAAAGCTGGCGGTGGAGGCGGGCAGGGCGCAGGCGGCGCGCGACAGCGTCGGGAAAAGCGCCATCAGCGCCAGCAGCAGCAGGATTTTTTTCATGGAATAATCCCTGAGGTGAAGTTATCGGCACTGGGCACCGGCGCGCCTGCTGGCCTGGGCGGCAGCGGGCAGGTAATGGGGCCATAGGTTTTCAGCGCCTGCGGCTGGCCGCTGGCGATGGTCAGCTCGGCGCTGCAGGTGCGGCCGTCCGGCGTGGCGACGCGCATCGGGTTGCGGGCGCGCAGGTTTTCCAGCCAGGCGATGCCGTCCCAGCCGACATATTCAGTTGCCTGGCCTTAGCGCAGCACCTGGCTGGAGACCGGCAGCGGCTGGCCGTCGGCATCCTGCAGGATCACGCTGGCGGCGCGCAGCTTCTCCACCGGAAAGTGCAGCAGATAGCCGCTCTGGCGTTTCACCGCGAAGCGCTGTTCAACGTTGGGCGTCGTCATATCGGCGGGCAGGTCGAGCGTGTCGATATCGTACTTCGCCGGATAGTAGCTGCTGATCGAGGGCACCAGCAGATAGCCGTTGCGGTCGGTGCGCCCCATTGACTGGTTTTCATAGCGCACGTTGACGTCGGGATAGCTGGTTTTCACCACCACGAAGGCGTCGTTGATGGCGTTGGCAGCGAAGGTCTGATTGTCCATCAGCACCAGCGAACCGGTGAGATCCGCCCACTGAGTGTTGTAGTCGTCGTCACCGTAGAAGCCCGCCGAGGTGTCGATTTTGTTATTGCGCCAGCGCAGGCTTCCCTGGCGGTAGTCGCCGCTGTCGCCGCCCTGATTAGCCCAGGAGGCGTCCCAGGCGAAGCCGCCGTCGCTCGGCATTGAGCGCGACAGGTAGAGCCGCTGATTATTTTCGCCCTGCTGGTCGCGCTCCATGCTCACCGAGGCGCTGCCGTGCTCGCCGAACGGGATCACCAGCGAAATCGCGCCGCTCCATGCGCCCTGCTCCTGATCGCGGCTGGCGGAAACGTAGAGGCTGGAATTGCCCCACAGGGTTTTGCTCCAGGAGAGGTTGAGCAGCCGCGTATGCTGGCCGTCGCCGCCGCTGATATCGATATAAGCGGCGCCGAGGCTGCCGTACTGGCTCAGCGACAGGCTGGCGTTGTACTGGGCGCTGCGGCGCGCCAGGCTATAGGTGGTATTGCTAGTGTCGCTGTTGCCGGTGCGGCTGCTGAGCAGCGCGAGGTTGCCGAAGTCGCGGCTGCGCAGAATATGCTGCGTGCCGATGCTGAACCAGCTGTTGTTGTACTGGTAGCCCCAGCTGTACTGCGTGCCGGCTGCGCCGCTCATCTGGCTTTGCGCCGCCGCGCCGTTCAGCACGCCGAGGCTGCCGACGCGAAACATCGCGCCCGCGCCGCCCATCGCCAGGCTGTCGCTGCCTTCGGCGTGGGTTTCCAGCGTCAGCCAGTCGGCGACGCCGTAGCGCAGCGAGCCGCTCGCCGCCGCCTCGCCGTAGTCGAAATTGCGGATGCCGTAGTTGTCGCGAAACGCGCCGGCGGAAAAAGAGTAGTCGCTTAGGCCCGCTTTCAGCAGCGTGCTGGAGACATAGAAGGGCAGCGTCGTCGTGACCTGACGTCCCACCGCGTCGGTCGTGGTGATCACCGCATCGCCCGCGCCGTTGACGAAAGGAACGTTGGTCAGCGACCAGGGACCCGGCTGCACGTTCGCCTGGCTGGATCGGTAGCCGTTGATAAAGAGATCGACGGTGGAGGGCACCGCCGCCTGGCCGGAGAAGGCGGGCAGCGGATAGGTCACCAGATCGGGCCGCACGCTGAAATCGCGGCCGACCTGTATCCCGCCGAGACGCACGCTGTTGCTCCAGCTCAGCGCGTCGGTGGTGAGATCGCCGACGCGCCAGCTGACCGCATTGTTCTCATCCTCGTTGCTCCACCAGGTGTCGTAGCGGATATAGCCGTCATCCTGCGCGGGGGCGCGGCCCTCAATCTGCTGCTGCCAGACGCCGTTGCTGGAAAACTGGCCGGCGGAGCCGAAGAGGCGCAGTTCGTTCCAGGCGGAAAGCCGGGTGCCCGCGTTGGTGGTGCGCGTGGCGTAGAGGTCGTAATTGAACAGCGCGCCGGTTGTGGCGCGTCCAGGGTAGCGCGGCCCGTTCTGCGCCTCGCCGATCACCTGGCCGGGGAGCCAGGCGGGCGGCACCGTCAGCAGCAGCCGCTGGCGTCGATCGTCGTAATCCGCTTTGACGTCGGGCCACTGGCTGACGTCGACCTGCTGCGGGTCGGGCAATTTCTCCGCGGGAATGCCGACGCGCTGCAAATCGCCGGCGCGCACCAGCAGGCGGCCGTCGCGCCGCTCTACCGGCACGATAACGCCGCTTTCGCGCTGGTTGATCACCAGCTCCAGCATATAGCGCTGACGATCGCTGCTGCTCTCCTGCGACGGCGGCGGCGGCAGCGACGAAAAGGTCTCCGCCAGCGCGGCGGCCGGCGTCAGACAGGCGCAAACGCTGGCCACCGCCAGCGCGCAGGGGTGAAGTGCGCGCGGCATTTAGCGGCTGGGCGCGCTGCGCCACGCGCCGGCGTTGGTGTCTGCCGTCATCTGGCCGCTAAGAGGAGTTTTCAGCGGCCAGCGGTTTTCGCTGCGCGCCAGCACGTAGCCGAACAGGCCGTCGCCCAGCTTGCGTCCGCCGACGGTGACGTTGCTGAGGCGCGCATGGCCGCTGCCGCGATTGGCGATCAGCAGCCAGGATCGGCCGCCTTCGCTCACCTGCCGCCAGCTTAAATCCGGTTTTGCCCCGTCGCGCGTCAGCCCGTCGCCGTAGACGAACAGCGGCACCGAGTAACGCATCTGAAAATTCAGGCCCGCCTGGTTTTCGCCCGGCGTGCGCGGCGTCGGGATCTCATCGAGCACCACGCGGTACGCCAGCTCCTGGCCCGCGCCGGGCGGCGTCTGCTTGATCAGGCGCACCAGCTGCTTTTTCCCCGGCTCAATGCGCACCAGCGGCGGACTGGCGACGATGCTCTGCTGCGTGGCGTACTGCTCTTTGCCGCCGACCTGCTGCCAGCTGAAGATACGCACCTGCATCAGCGTGGTGACGCTGCCGCGGTTTTCCAGCCACAGCTCGCTCGCTTTCTCCTCCGGATTGATGGCGGGATCGATTGGCCAGATCATCAGCGAGTTTGCCGCCTGGGCGCTGGCCGCCAGCAGGGAAACAAAGAACAACAGGGCGCGCATCATCAACTTTCTCCTTTAAGCATGCGGCTACCAGCTCAGCGTCACGGTTAGCGTGTCGGTGTAGACGCCGGCGCGCGTCGGGCCAGGCAGCTGCAGCAGGCCGTAAATCGGCAGCGTAATGTTATTGGCATTGCTGTAGCTCAGCGCGACGGCGCTGTTCACCGGGATCGCGGTGGTATGGCTGGCGTTGGTATAGAGGGTGTAGGGCACAGTATTGGTATTGCTGGTGTGCTTCAGGTTGCGCGTGGTGGTGTAGTTGCTGCCGCCGCTGATGCTCATGCTCAGCGTCGTGCCAGGGGTGCAGGCGAGCGTAATAGCGGCGCTCTGCACAAAACTGGCGCTGACGCTGTTGCGGGCAACGCCCGACTGCGAGCCGAAATCAAGCGTGCCGAAAACCCCGGTATTGGTACCGGAGACGACGCAGCCCGCCACGATGGAAGCCGAGACTTGAAACGTGCTGGTGGGCAGGCTCCAGGCGCTAAGACTTCCTGTCAGCAGGGGCAGCGCGTAGATCAGCCTGCGCAAAGCGCGCGGCGCAGCCACCCGGGTGCTCCTGACCGCGCGATCAGTAATTCACGGCGACGTTAATGGTGTCGGTATAGGTGCCTGCCGGAATCAGCGGGTTGAAGCCGCCGCCTACGACGCGACCGTAGATGGCGTAGTTGGTGCCCAGCGTCGGATCGGTGGTGCCGCTGGGCGCGATATTGGTGTTATTGGCGATAGCGGTGGTAAAGGCCGCGTCGCTATAAAGGGTGTAGGCGATCCCCTGAGTATTGTTGGAGCCGAGGATCAGGTAGCGCGGCTGGCCGGAAACGGTGCCGTAGATGGTGGCGGGCGCCGCGTTGCTGCTGGTCACCTGCACGTTGAAAGTCTGGCCGGTGGTGCAGCGCACGTAGATGCCGTTGCCGGACGCGCCGACCAGCGTGGCGTTAAGGGTATCGAAGGTCGCCGCGCTGCTGCCGAAGTTCAAGGTACCGAAGTTAACGCCGGTCGTGGCGGACTGGCCGTTCACCAGACAGCCGGTAGTCAGCGTCAGGGTGGCGTTGATCGTCCCTGTGGTGGTGGCGGCAAATGTCACAGCAGGGAGTGCCGAGGTCAGGCCCGCAGCGGCAAACAAAAAAAGCTTGAATTTCATAATTAATCCTTACCGATTATTCAGAGTCAGTGCTTTTTTGCCCGGTGATTAATTATTAAATCAAACAAAGTTTAGTAACTGCGGCCCCGGCAAAGCGGGAAATGGCGCCTCATCCTGAGGATAATCTTAGCTTTGAGCTAAGGGTTTTTTATAAATTTTACTTAATATAGAACAGCGCGCAAGCGCCGGTGAAGCGATAGCGGAATTTTTCCTTAATCAATTGGCATTTCAGGCCGATAAACCTGTAATACCAATACCTTGGGTTAAAGAAAAAAAAAGCAAAGCGCGGGGTATTTTGCCCTCTACCGCCGCCTCGTTAACAGTGATATGTTCATACATTAATCAGGTCCAGTTACCCTTTTAGTTACCATGCCAGGAAAAGTCTTAATCACGTCCCGCCCGCATCGGGACAGCGCTAATCGGCCCTGAAAATAATAAACTGCACGGCTGACCACTTTTTTATCCGTCTGTTTTTTTTGGAATCTTTGTTGATTACAACACAGCGCCTGCTCACAGGCAGGCTGTGGGGAGCTACACATGCTGTTGGTCACCTGGGATAGCGTCCTGGTCGGCGTTTCGCTGATCGTCGCTTTTATCGCCGCGTTTACCGCGCTGGACACGGCAGGGCGCGTCGCGGTATCGCACGGCTGGATAGCGCGTTTATGGCTGCTGGCCGGCGGCATGGCGATGGGCATCGGCATCTGGGCGATGCATTTTATCGGCATGCTGGCGATGATGATGCCGATGCGCTACGACGTGAGCCTGACGGTGCTGTCGCTGCTGGCGGCCTGCGTCGCCTGTATGCTGGCGTTCGCGCAGACTCAGCACGGGCATTTTAGCCGCCGACGCTGGCTGGCGGGCAGCGCCATGCTCGGCAGCGGCATCGTGGCGATGCACTACACCGGCATGCTTGCGCTGATGATCTCGCCCGCGCTGCACTGGCGCTTTTCGCTGGTGGCGCTCTCCGTCGCCATCGCTTACCTCGCCTCCGCCGCCGCGCTCTGGCTGGCGTTTCGTCTGCGCCAGGGCGAAAAATATCTGCTGACGATGCGCGCGCTCGGCGCGCTGGTGATGGGCGTCGCCATCGCCGGCATGCACTACATCGGCATGGCGGCGGCGCAGTTCGACCGCCACAGCGTGCCGCTGGCGCAGGGCGTTAGCGGCCAGGGGCTGGCGGTGTGGGTCGCGCTCGGCACGCTCTCTATTCTCGGCTTTACGCTGCTCGCCTCGATGCTGGACGCTCAGCTGCGCGCCGCGCGTCTGGCGCAGCGCCTTAACCAGGCGAATCAGGAGCTGCATCAGCTGGCGATGCACGACAATCTCACCGCGCTGCCCAATCGCGTGATGCTGGAGCAGCGGCTGGACGTCGCGCTCAGCCAGACAACGCGCGATACGCCGGGCTTTACCCTGATGTATATGGATCTCGACGGCTTTAAGGCGGTCAACGACACCTGGGGTCACTACGTGGGCGATCGCCTGCTGATAGCGGTCGCCGATCGCCTGCGCCGCCAGCTCAGCGACGAAAAAATATTGCTGGCGCGCCTCGGCGGCGATGAGTTTGTGCTGCTGGCGCAGGGCAACGAGAGCCGGCAAGCGGCGGCGCTGGCGCAGCGGCTGGTCAATACGATTGACGAGCCGTTCGAGCTGGATCGCTACCTGCTGCGCGTCTCGCTCAGCGTCGGCGTCGCGCTCTGTCCGCAGCACGGTCGCAGCAAGCAGGAGCTGATGTTCAACGCCGATTCGGCGATGTACCACATCAAGCACAGCGGGCGTAACGGCTACTGCCTGTTTGAGCCGGCGATGAGCGCCAGCGCGCAGCATAAGCTGGCGCTGGCCAACGACCTGTGGCAGGCGCTGGAGCGTCAGGAGATGCAGCTGTTCTACCAGCCGAAGTTCCGCTCCAGCAGCAGCGAACTGATCGGCTTTGAAGCGCTGCTGCGCTGGCAGCACCCGACGCGCGGCCTGCTGATGCCCGATATTTTTCTGCCGCGCGCCGAGAAGACCGGACAGATTGTCGCGCTGGGCAACTGGGTGATTAACGAAGCCTGCCGCCAGCTCAAACAGTGGCACAGCGACGGGCACCCAAACTGGACGGTGTCGGTTAACCTCTCGGCCCTGCAGTTTCACCAGCGCGATCTGCTGGAGACGGTGCGCCAGGCGCTGCTGCGCCATCAGCTGCCGGGCGGCTCGCTGACGCTGGAGATCACGGAGAGCATCGCGATGCGCGATCCGCAGTTCAGCCAGCAGCGCATCAGCGAGCTGCAAAAAATCGAGGTCAGAGTGGCGATCGATAATTTCGGCATCGGCTACGCTAACCTGCTGCACCTGAAACACCTTGAGGCCAGCGAACTGAAGATCGACCGCAGCTTTATCAATAGCCTGCGCGCCGACAGCCAGGACGCCACCGTGGTGAGCGCGATGCTGGCGCTGGCGCAGACGCTTAACCTGCATATGGTGGCGGAAGGGGTCGAAACCGAAGAGCAGCAGACGCTGCTGACCCGGCTGGGCTTCGACGCTTTGCAGGGCTATCTGCTGGGTAAACCGACGCCGGCCGATCGCATCGCCGACTTCGCCACCGTCTGACGATAGATTTTAACGCTCACAGGCATCGGAAGCTTTCATCGTGGCAGGCTAATTACCCTTTGCCTTTTGCCGATAACCTGAGCAGATAATTCATCCTTGTGACTTTTTCATTACAACACCACGGCTGCGATTTTGCGCTTTAACGGGACTTCACTATGTTAGTGACCTCATACGATTCGTTTACCGTCATCGTTTCCATTCTCGTTGCGATGCTGGCGTCCTTTACCGCGCTGGATATGGCGGGCCGCGTCGCCACCTCGACAGGAAAAGTCGCGCTGATATGGCTGTTCGGCGGCGGTTTCGCCATGGGCGTCGGCATCTGGGCGATGCACTTTATCGGCATGCTGTCGATGACCATGGAGATGGTGATGAGCTACGACGCGTCGCTCACCGGCGTCTCGATGGCGATTGCCGTTATCGCCTCGATCTTCGCGCTCTGGCTGGTCTGCCAGGGCGAGCTGCCGCTAAAAAAACTGCTGGGCGGCGCGCTGGTGCTGGGCAGCGGCGTAGTGGCGATGCACTATACCGGCATGGCGGCGCTGATGTTCTCGCCGGGCATCAGCTGGAACTGGGGCTGGATTGCGCTCTCGGTAGTGATTGCGCTGGTGGCGTCGGGCGCGGCGCTGTGGCTGGCGTTCAACCTGCGCGACGGCACCACCGGCCGCACCACGCTGCTGCGCGTCGGCGCGTCGGTGGTAATGGGATGCGCCATCGCGGGCATGCACTATACCGGCATGGCGGCGGCCAGCTTCCCGGCGCACAGCCATGCCGGCTCGATGGGCGTCAACAGCAACTGGCTGGCGATTCTGGTGACGGTGGTAACGCTGGCGATCCTCGGTATTACGCTGCTGGTGTCGATGCTTGACGCGCGCATGCAGGCGCGCACCGCCATTCTGGCGCGCTCGCTGGCGGAGGCAAACCGCGAACTGGCGCAGCTGGCGCTGCACGACAACCTGACGCGCCTGCCGAACCGCATTCTGCTGGAGGATCGTCTAGAGCAGGCGATCAATAAGGCTAACCGCGAGCGCACCCAGTTCGCCCTGATGTTTATGGATCTCGACGGCTTTAAGGCGGTGAATGACGCCTTCGGCCATCACGTCGGCGACAGCCTGCTTATCGCCGTCACCGAGCGCATGAGCGAGCAGATGAAGGGCTACTATACGCTGGCGCGGCTGGGGGGCGATGAGTTTGTGCTGCTGATCGATATTAACGATCCCAACGACGCCGCCACGGTGGCGGACACGCTGGTGAAGGCTATCGAGCGTCCGTTTGAGATCTCCCGCTACGAGCTGATGGTTTCGCTGAGCATCGGCATCGCCGTCTATCCGGGCGACGGCAACGACGAGCGCGAGCTGATGTTCAACGCCGACGCCGCCATGTACCACACTAAAAACAACGGCCGCAACGGGCATAACTTCTTTCAGCCTTCGATGAATACCCTGGCGCAGAGTCAGCTGCAGCTTAATAACGATCTGTGGCACGCCCAGGAAAATCACGAGCTGCGGCTGTTTTACCAGCCGAAATATTGCGCGCCGCGCGGCCCGATTATCGGCTTTGAAGCGCTGCTGCGCTGGCAGCATCCGACGCGCGGCCTGCTGACGCCCGATATCTTCCTGCCGCTGGCGGAGAAGACCGGGATGATCCTGAATATCGGCTGCTGGGTCATTAACGAAGCCTGCCGCCAGCTGCATGAGTGGCGTCAGCAGGGGCACACCAACTGGTCGGTCGCGGTCAACCTGTCGGCGCTGCAGTTTGAGCAGAGCAATCTGGTAGAGACGGTGACCGAGGCGCTGGCGACGCACGCCATTCCGCCCGAGCTGCTGACGCTGGAAGTGACGGAAACCACCGCGATGCGCGATCCGGACGAGAGCGTGCGCATCCTGACCGAGCTGACGCGACTGGGCGTTAAGGCGTCGATAGATGACTTCGGCACCGGCTATTCGAGCCTGCTCTATCTCAAGCGCCTGCCGGCCAGCGAGCTCAAGATCGATCGGGCGTTCGTTAACGAACTGCAGCATCAGACCGAAGACGCCACTATCGTTTCCGCCATCGTCGCGCTGGCGCAGTCGCTGGATCTCAAAGTGGTGGCGGAAGGAGTAGAGACCGCCGAACAGCAGGCTTTTTTAACCGGCTTAGGCTGCAATACCCTACAGGGATATCTGCTGGGCAAGCCCGTTCCGCCGGAAAAGGTCGAGGAGCTGCCCGATTTCGCGCCGGAACCGGAACAGAAAAAAGGCGTCTTGCCGTCGCCTGCGCTCTGCGCGGCGCTGCCGGGATAAGCTGACCGCACAAAGTAGCAGGATTGTTGCTTAGTTATTTGTGTTTGGTTAGCAAAATCATGCTTTTATGGCAGATCTGCTGGCGGGCGCACATTGCAACAATCATCAGGTTTGCCACAATTAGCGGAAAGCTACCCGGAGAACCTGTATGACTGCCTCTTCTTCCAGTCTGATGTTGCTGATGTCCTTCGCGGCGGGCACCTTTGCCGCCGGCTCGTCGAATAATCCGCAGCATCTGATGCTCGCCAGCCCGTCGGGCGGCGTGCCAAACAATCCTCTGCCGCTTATTATCTGGCCGCGCGTGGCGCTGGATGAGGCGCACGAGGAGGAGCCCGATCTCGCCGGCTGGTTCGAGCAGACTTTTGCGCGCAACGGCTGGCCGCCCTCATGGCGTTACGACATTTTTCCCTATACCCACTACCATCCCAATACGCATGAGCTGCTGGGCGTGGCGCAGGGCTGGGCGGAAGTCCTGTTCGGCGGCGACACCGGCCGTATGGTGACCCTGCGCGCGGGCGACGCGGTGCTGATCCCGGCGGGCGTCGGCCATAAGCAGGTCTATGCCAGCGAGGACTTTATGGTGGTCGGGGCCTACCCGGAGGGCTTTGCGCCAGAGACCAACCGCGACGAGCCGGCCAGACTGCGCGCGGCCGAGCAGCAGGTGAAGCAGGTGCCGCTGCCGACGCGCGATCCCTTTACCGGCAAAGAGGGCGCGCTGACCGATATCTGGACGCCGATCGCCGACCATTTCTGACCTGCGCCGCGTCATAAATTTGAAAACAACTCACCTTATTTTTGGCGTCATCATCGTCGAAAATAAGGCGCGTTATGTTCTCTGTCGATCAGGTTGTCGAACGCTTCTGGCCGCAGGCTCAGCCTGCAGGCTGGCAGCGTCGTGTGCTGCGCTGGGCGCTGCATGAAGAGGAGTTTCAGCGCTTCGCCGCGCGCTACCCGCATCTGAAAGGGCTGGATATGGTCGAGCAGATGCTGGAGCACCTCGACGTGCGCTGCGAGCTGAGCGAGCGCGATCTGGAGCAGATCCCGTCGCGCGGGCCGGTGGTGATCGTTGCCAATCATCCGCTGGGGGCGCTTGACGGACTGGCGCTGCTGGCGGCGGTGGCGCAGGTACGGCGCGATGTGAAAATCGTCGCCAACCGCATGCTGATGATGCTGGAGCCGCTCAGCACGCTGCTGCTGCCGGTGGACAACATGGGCAACCGCACCAGCCGCGACCAGCTTCAGCGCATGCAGCAGCACCTTAGCAACGACGGGGTGCTGATTATTTTCCCGGCGGGCGAAGTATCGCGCCTCGGCAGCCGCGGCGTGCGCGACGGCCGCTGGCATCACGCCTTTCTGCGCCTGGCGGCGCGCGCCCGTGCGCCGCTGGTGCCGGTTTTCGTCGACGGGCGCAACAGCGGCCTGTTCTACGCGGCGGCTAAAATCGCCCAGCCGCTGGCGCTGCTGATGCTGGTGCGCGAGATGTTCCGCCAGCGCGGCTCGCGCATCAAGCTGCATATCGGCGCGCAGATCCCCTTTGCGCACTGGCATGACGGCCATACGCCGGGCAAAGCGCTGGCGAAGCGGCTGCGCAAACACCTTTATCGCATCGGCCAGCAGCGTCCCGGCCTGTTCCAGACGGAAAAAGCGATCGCGCGCGCCGAAGATCGCGGCGAGCTGAAGCGCGCGCTGCGCGAGAGCGAGCATCTCGGCACCACCAGCGACGGCAAGCAGATTTACCTGTGGCGGCGCAACGGCGCCACCTGGGTGCCGCTGCTGCGCGAGCTGGGAAGGCTGCGGGAGATCGCCTTTCGCGCAGTGGGTGAGGGCAGCGGCCGCCGCCGCGATCTGGATAATTACGACGACGACTATTATCACCTGATCCTGTGGGACGACGCGCAGCTGGAGATCGTCGGCGCCTACCGCTTTATTCCCGGCGACGAGCAGCTCGCCAGACGCGGGCTGGAGGGCTTTTACAGCCACAGCCTGTTCCACTACGACGAGCGCATGATGCCGATTTTGCAGCAGAGCATCGAGCTGGGGCGCAGCTTTATTCAGCCCGCCTACTGGGGCAAGCGCGGGCTCGACTATCTCTGGCTCGGCATCGGCGCGTATCTGGCGCGCTACCCGCAGACGCGCTACCTGTTCGGCCCGGTCTCTATCTCCGGCGGCATGCCGCTGGCGGCGCGCGATCTGCTGGTGGCCTTCTACCGCCTCTATTTTCCTACCGAGCTGCCGCTGGCGACGTCGCGCCAGCCTTATCCCGCTTCGCTGCCGGACGTGCTGGCGCAGTTCAGCGGCGGCGACTATCAGGCGGATCTGCGCAGGCTTAAGCAGCTGTTGAGCAACCTCGGCTGCGCCATCCCGCCGCTTTATAAGCAATATTCCGAGCTGTGCGAGTCTGGCGGCGTGCAGTTTATCGATTTCGGCAGCGATCCCGACTTCAATCACTGCATCGACGGGCTGGTGCTGGTGGATCTTACGCGGCTAAAAGCGTCGCGCTACGACCGCTATATCGCGGTGCATCAGGAAATGACGCAGAAGGCGTCAGGCTAAAGCGCGCGCCGCTGGCGTGCGCCTGACGCCTCATCGCCTGTAGCGCGCTACCCGGCGCGCTTAAGCCCAGCGTTTAGTGCTGGGCTTTGCGTGCATTTTGATTTTTAACTGCTTATCCTTCACCGCCAGATTCCCCGCACTAACATAAGCGCATTTACAGTTGAACATTTTCTCGCCGCTGCCGATAACTCACCTACTAACTTTCGTGTTCCGCTCATTTGTACTTGTCAAAGCAGGTGGTTTCAGATGTAGTCGGGTCGTCATTAAGACCATTCTTAAATTTTTGGGGCAATTTCAGGCAGCGCAGCAACAGGCTAATAACAATGGATAAAAATGCTGATGTTATGTATCGGTTACTGGTACAGAGCGTGATCGACTACGCCATCTATATGCTGAAACCAGACGGCACGGTCGCTAACTGGAACGCTGGCGCGCAGCGGACGAAAGGCTACACGCCGGATGAGATCGTAGGTAAGCATTTCTCGCTGTTTTACAGCGAAAGCGACCGCTTAAACGGCGTGCCGCAGCGCGGTCTGGACACCGCCGCGCGCACCGGCAGTTTTGAAACCGAAGGCTGGCGCTACCGCAAGGACGGCAGCGCATTCTGGGCGCATGTGGTCATCGACGCCATCCGCGACCCATACGGCGAACTGATCGGTTTCGCCAAGATTACGCGCGACTGCACCGAGCAGCAGGCGCAGCAGCGCAAAGAGCGCGAGCAGGAAGCGCGCTTCCGCCTGCTGGTGGAAGGCGTCACCGACTATGCCATCTATATGCTGGATCACGACGGGCTGGTAGTGAACTGGAATGCCGGCGCGCAGCGCGCCAAAGGCTACGTGGCGGAAGAGATCGTCGGCCAGCACTTCTCCCGCTTCTACAGCGTCCAGGATCGTCAGGCGCATATCCCGGAAAAAAACCTGCAAACGGCGTATCGCACCGGCCGTTTCGAAGACCAGGGCTGGCGCTACCGCAAAGACGGCAGCGCCTTCTGGGCGCACGTCATCATTGACGCGGTGCGCGACGACGGCGGCAAGCTGATCGGCTACGCCAAGATCACGCGCGACTGCACCGAACAGCAGGCGATGCTGCGCGCGCAGCGTGAGCAGGAGGAGCGCTTCCGCCTGCTGGTGGAAGGCGTGACCGACTACGCCATCTATATGCTGGATCTGAAGGGCTGCGTGGTGAACTGGAACGCCGGGGCGCAGCGCGCCAAAGGCTACCTTGCCGAGGAAATCGTCGGGGAGCATTTCTCGGTATTCTACAGCGCGCAGGAGCGCTTGCTGGGCGCGCCGGACGCCAACCTGGCGATTGCGCTGGCGAACGGCCGCTTCGAAGATGAAGGCTGGCGTTACCGCAAAGACGGCAGCGCCTTCTGGGCGCACGTAGTGATTGACGCTATCCATAACGACGAAGGACGACTAATCGGCTTCGCCAAAATCACCCGCGACATCACCGAGCGCCGCGAGCAGGAGCAGAAGCTGCTGCGTGCCAAAGATCTGGCCGAAGCGCAGAGCGCGAAAATGTCGGCGCTGTCGAAATTCCTCGACAATATCATCGCCAATATTCCCTCTTGCGTGGTGGTCGAAGACGCCGTTACGCGCGAAATTCTGCTGGTCAACGACCGGTCGGAAAAGCTGTTCGGCGTCTCGAAAGCGCTGCTGGTCAACAAAAAGCCGCACGAATGCATGTCGGCTGAACTCAGCGACTACTTTAACAGCCTGGCGGATATCGCGCTGCGCAGCGAAGGCATTCACCAGCGTGAACAGCAGCTGCTCACCGCCAGCGGCGAACGCATTCTGCATACCCGCGCCACCATCATTCGCGGACAGGACGCGCGCCAGAACTATATTATGCTGCTTGTCGAGGATGTCACCGACCAGCGCGCCGCCGACGCGCGCATTCACCATATGGCGCATCACGACAACCTCACCAGCCTGCCGAACCGTATTCTGTTCCGTCAGCGGCTGAGCGAAGCGCTGCGCGGCGACAGCCAGAGCGACCGCCACACCGCTACGCTCTGCCTCGATCTCGACAACTTCAAGAACGTTAACGACGCGCTCGGCCACCAGATCGGCGACGAACTGCTGCGCGCGGTGGCGAAACGCCTGCGCGCCGCGCTGCGCGATCGCGACACGCTGGCGCGCATCGGCGGCGACGAGTTTGCCATTGTGCTGCCCGCTATCGGCAGCGCGGAAGAGGCGGCGCTGGTCGCCCAGCGGCTGATCGAAGCGATACGGCCGCCGGTCAATATCGAAGGCCATAACCTGAGCGTCGGCCTCAGCGTCGGCATCGCCCTGAGCGCGACCATTACCAACACGCCGGAACAGATGCTGCGCTGCGCCGATATGGCGCTCTATGAGGCCAAGCGCAACGGGCGCAACCGCTACGAGCACTTTACGCTGGAGATGGACGACGTGGCGCGCAGCCGCCGCCTGATCGAGAACGATCTGCGCGAGGCGATCGGCAGCCAGCAGCTTAAGCTCTACTATCAGCCGATTACCGACGGCGCAGCGGTGCAGTCGATTATCGGCTACGAGGCGCTGATGCGCTGGCATCATCCGGTGAAAGGGCTGATTATGCCGAACGACTTTATTCCCATCGCGGAAGAGAGCGGGCTGATCCATATGCTTGGTGCCTATGCGCTGTTCGAAGCCTGCCGCGAGGCGACTACCTGGGACGGCAAGCAGTCGGTGTCGGTCAACCTGTCGCCGCTGCAGTTTAAAAACAGCTCGCTGGTCTCGGTGGTGGAGGCCGCGCTGCGCGACTCCGGTCTGGAGCCGAGCCGGCTGGAGGTGGAGATCACCGAGTCGGTGCTGCTCGACGACTCGCTCGGCAATATCCGCACGCTGGAGAGCCTGAAGAAACTCGGCGTGCAGATTGCGCTGGACGACTTCGGCACCGGCTACTCGTCGCTCAGCTATCTGCGATCTTTTCCGTTCGACAAAATCAAAATCGACAAATCTTTTATCAGCGATATGGGCGACAGCCGCGAGGCGCTGGCAATTATCCGCGCCATTACCGGCATGAGCCGCAGCCTGGATATTCAGATTACCGCCGAAGGCGTGGAGAGCAGCGAACAGTTCGCGAAGCTGCGTGAAGAGGGCTGCACCCTGTTCCAGGGCTACTACTTCGGCCGCCCGCAGCCGTCGGAGCTGCGGCTGAAGGCGCTCTCCGGCCCGACCTAATCGTAGAGGCCGTGCTGCTGCACCGGCGCGTGGCTGAGGTTGTCGCGGATGCGGCGCACCGACTCGCGCACCACCAGCTTGCCGTGCAGCAGCAGGGTGCCGGGCAGCGTCTGCGCGTTCAGGCGCATGCTCTGCACCATGCGCACCGCCTCTGCGCCCAGCTCATCACGCGGCACCTGCACGGAAGTGAGCGGAATGTCGTGAATGGCGGCGAGATTGAAGCCGTCCATGCTCATCACCGAAACATCCTGCGGCACGCGCAGTCCGGCCTGCTGCAGCGCCTCCACCGCGCCGGCGGCGATGTAGTCGCCGCTGGCGAGAATCGCGGTAGGGCGTTGGGCGTGCGGGCAGTGCTTCAGATATTCGCTCAGTCTCTCCGCCGCCTCGATCCGACTGAAGCTGGTGAGCGTCAACAGATGCTGGCGGCTGTCGAAGCGCAGGTTCATGGCGTGCCAGGCGTCGCGCACGCCCTGCAGACGCTGCTCCATGGTGTAGCGGCGCAGGCAGTGCAGCGACAAAATCTGGCGGTGCCCCTGCTCAAACAGGTAGCGGGCGGCGCTTTCGCCGATCAGCTGATGATGCGGCGAGACCGAAGAGAGCCGCATACGGCGATCTATCGCATTGATCAACACGCAGGGCTTATCGATCTCCGCCGCGAGCTGGTGGATATGATCGTCGTCGATCCCGACCAGCAGCGCGGCGTCGGTTTGCTGCATCTTCTCCAGAAACAGCGCCGTGTCGCTCTCATTCTCTTCCAGCGCGCAGTAGCGTAAACGCACCTCGTGCGGGGCGATCGCCTGGGCGATGCCCTGAATCACCTTGTAGTAAAAGATATCGCTGCGCACGTCGAACGCGCGGGGCGGCGCGAACACCATCAAATTATTCAGCAGCAGGCGGCCGCTGTGCAGGTTATCCAGCACGCCCTGCTGCTGCGCCACCGCCAGCACTTTATCGCGCGTGCTGGCGCGAGTATTGGCTTTGCCGGCCAGCACGCGCGACACAGTGCTGATCGAGACGCCGCTCAGCGCCGCAATTTCGCTGATTTTTAGCCTTTGCTTCATTTTGTGATCGTCCTCAAATCTGCTGATGAAAAAATTTTCATTGCGTGCTGAATCGCGTCAGATAAGGCAGGTAAGCTGCTTTAAACGCGCCAAAAAGTTTGCCATGAAAAGGCTTGCAAAAAAGAGGCTATACCGACGTTTCGCGCTTTTTAAGGTGCCAGACAGGTTCACGCAGTACGCCGGAGGGCGGTGTGAAGGATCAAACCGGCCGTTAAAAGCCTGCACAGGAGCTGACAAATGAGCCTTGAATCAACGACTAAGCCAATCGGCGCCGCGCGAACGCTGCGCGCCGTTAAAAATCTTCGCTGGTGGATGCTGGGACTGTTTCTACTGGGCGTGACGGTAAACTATGTGACGCGCAATTCGCTCGGCATTCTGGCGCCGGAGCTAAAAACCAGCCTCAATATGAGCACCGAACACTACTCCTGGGTGGTGGCGGCGTTTCAGCTTGCCTATACCCTGTTTCAGCCGCTCTGCGGCTGGCTGATCGACGTCATCGGCCTGAAGATGGGCTTCCTGATCTGCGCGCTGGTCTGGTCGGTCACCTGTCTGCTGCACGCCGGCGCGGGAAGCTGGCTGCATCTGGCGCTGCTGCGCTTTGTGATGGGCGCGTCGGAGGCGGCGGCCACGCCCGCCAACGCCAAGGCGATCGGCGACTGGTTCCCGAAAAAAGAGCGTCCGGTCGCCGCAGGCTGGGCGGGCGTCGGCTTTTCGGTCGGCGCGATGCTGGCGCCGCCGATCATCTATGTGGCGCATATCACCTTCGGCTGGCAGGGCGCGTTTCTGCTCACCGGCGGCCTGGGGCTGCTGTGGGTCGGCCTCTGGTGGTGGGGCTATCAGTCGCCGGAAAAACATGCCCGTCTCTCTGACGAAGAGCGCGCCTGGATTACGCAGGACAACGAAGCCGTGGGTGAAAAGCTGCCGTTCTTTCAGGCGCTGAAAACCATCGGCAAAGAGAAGAAATTTTACGGTATCGCCATTCCGGCGTTTCTTGCCGAGCCCGCCTGGGCGGTGCTGAGCTTTTGGGTGCCGCTCTATCTGGCTAACGAGCGCGGCATGGATCTTAAGCAGATCGTGATGTTCGCCTGGCTGCCGTTTCTCGCCGCCGATCTCGGCAGCGTCGCCAGCGGCTACCTGACCAAAATCTACGTGAAGTGGTTCGGCCTGACGCGCGTCAACTCGATCGTCGCCAGTTCGATCACCGGCGCCGTGCTGATGATCTCGCTGGCGCTGATGACCCTCGTTAAAGATCCTTATCTGGCGATCGCCCTGATCTCGATCGGCGGCTTCGGCCATCAGGTGATCTCCTGCATGCTCAGCGCGCTGGTGGTAGAGCGCTTCGATCGTCGCCAGATGGCAACGGTTAACGGCATGCGCGGCTCCTGCGCCTGGATCGCCAGCTTTATCTTCTCTCTGATTATCGGCGTCACCGCCGACACCATTGGTTTTAATCCGCTGTTCGTCGCCATGGGCTTTTTCGACCTGGTGGGCGCGATTTTCCTGGTGATGTTTATCGCCGAACGTCGGCAGCGCAGCGTGGAACAATAAGGACACCGTTATGAAAACCCTGAAGAACTGGACGCTGAGTCAGCACGCCGATCATTTTGTCGAGCTGAAGGTGGATAACCGCCATCTGCTGCGCCTGTATGTGCTGGAGTCTGGCCTGATGCGCGTGCTGCTGAAGCGCGACGGCGAGCTGGCCCTGAACCGCACCTGGAGCATCGCGCCAGGGGATGACGTGCCCTGGGAAGGGCGCGATCGCGAATCCCTCGACGGGTTCGGGCTGCCGGGCTTTCAGCTGGAGCACGAGGCGAACCAGCTGCGCATCAGCACCGACCGGCTGCGCGTGACGGTGCATCATCCGCTCTGCCTGAGCTGGGAGCATTATCATCAGGGGCAGTGGCAGCCGCTGGCGGCCGATCGCCACACCGGCGCCTATTTGCTGAACGCGCACGGCGACGGCGTAGAGCACTATCAGCGTCGTCTGCCGCAGGATCGCGTCTACGGCCTCGGCGAAAAGAGCGGCGACTTGAACCGCAGCGGCCGCCGCTTCGAGATGCGCAATCTCGACGCGATGGGCTATAACGCCGCCAGCACCGATCCGCTCTATAAGCACATTCCCTTTACCCTGACGCAGCGCGACGGCGTCAGCTTCGGCCTGTTCTACGACAACCTGAGCAGCAGCTGGCTCGATCTCGGCAACGAGTTGGACAACTACCATCTGCCGTATCGTCGCTACCGCGCCGAAGCGGGCGATCTCGACTACTACCTGATGCTGGGACCGAAGCTGCTGGACGTCACTCAGGCCTTCGTGCGCCTGACCGGCCGGACTATTTTTCAGCCGAAGTGGAGCCTGGGCTACAGCGGCTCGACCATGCACTACACCGACGCCCCCGATGCGCAGCAGCAGCTGCAGGGCTTTATCCGCCTCTGCCGCGAGCATGAGATCCCCTGCGACTCGTTTCAGCTTTCGTCGGGTTATACCTCGATCAACAACAAGCGCTATGTCTTTAACTGGAACTACGACAAGGTGCCGAATCCCAACGGCATGAGCGCGGCGTTCCACGCGGCGGGCATGAAGCTGGCGGCCAATATCAAACCCTGCCTGCTGCAGGATCATCCGCGCTATCAGGAAGTGGCGTCGCAGGGGCTGTTTATTCGCGATTCGGAGCAGGATCGCCCCGAGCGTTCGGTGTTCTGGGACGATGAAGGATCGCACCTCGACTTTACGCATCCGCAGGCGGTGCGCTGGTGGCAGGAGAACGTCACCGCGCAGCTGCTGGAGAAGGGCATCGACGCGACCTGGAACGACAACAACGAATATGAAGTGTGGGACGGTGAAGCGCGCTGCCACGGTTTCGGGCAGAGCATCGCCATTAAACACATTCGCCCGGTGATGCCGCTGCTGATGATGCGCGCTTCGCTGGAGGCGCAGCAGCGCTTCGCGCCGGAGAAGCGGCCCTATCTGATCTCCCGTTCCGGCTGCGCCGGGATGCAGCGCTACGTGCAGACGTGGAGCGGAGATAACCGCACCAGCTGGCAGACGCTGCGCTACAACATCCGCATGGGACTGGGCATGAGCCTTTCGGGCTTGTTTAACGTCGGTCACGACGTCGGCGGCTTCTCCGGCGACAAGCCGGACGCCGAGCTTTTTGTGCGCTGGGTGCAGAACGGCGTGATGCATCCGCGCTTCACCATCCACTCCTGGAACGACGATCACACCGTGAACGAACCCTGGATGTATCCGGAGGTGACGCCGCTGATCCGCGAGGCGATTCGTCTGCGCTACCGCCTGATGCCCTATCTCTACACGCTGCTGTGGCAGGCGAGCGCGCAGGATGAGCCGATGCTGCGTCCCACTTTCCTCGATCACGAAGAGGACAGCGAGACGTACCGGGAAAACGACGACTTTCTGCTGGGGCGCGATTTGCTGGTGGCCAGCGTGGTGGAGGAGGGCAGCCGCGAGCGCGAGGTCTATCTGCCGCACAACGCTCACGGCTGGTATGACTGGCACAGCGGCCAGTGGCTGGCGGGTGGCCAGACCGTGACGCTGGACGCGCCGCTCGATCGCTTGCCGCTGCTGGCGCGCGCCGGTTCCGCCATTCCGCTGGGACGCTGCGAAAGCACCACCGATGCGCGGCTCGACAGCGTGCGCGAACTGCAGCTGTGGCCTGCGCCGGGCGAAGCGCGCACCGAGGGCGAGTTTTTCGACGACGACGGCGAGAGTCACGGCTGGCGGCAGGGCAATGCGCTCTGGGTGCGCTGGGCGCTGATCAGCAGCAGCGATCGTCTTGAGCTGACGCTGGAGAAGCGCGGCGACTATCAGCCAGCGTGGCGTGAGATTGAGGTATTGCTGCCTGCTGGCGAGCAGCGCGAGCTGTGGATCAACGGCGAGAAGGGCGGGCGGTTTAGCTTGTAAAAACGAAGAAGAGATGTTTGCGAGCGAGGCGCGAAAGCAGGTGAGATGGCCCGATCGCAAAGTCGCTTTACGCATCCCTGCTCGCTCGGCCCGCGACATCCCTGTCGCGGGACGCTTTGCTCTTCGGGTCATCTCACCCGCTTATTGACTTTTTATGCTGTCTGTACGCCTTTAAAGGCAACAACAGAGGTACTAGTTAGCGACGTGGCTTTCCGCATTCATACGCGCCAGATCTTTATCGATCAGGAACAGGCCTTCGCCTTTGTTGCCCACCAGCGCCAGCTTATCCAGTACGGTTTTGAACAGCTTCTCTTCTTCGTGCTGCTCAGCCACGTACCACTGCAGGAAATTAAAGGTGGAGTAGTCGAGAGAAGTAATGGCCGCATGCGCCAGCTCGTTGATCTTGCGCGTAATCAGCTTCTCGTGCTCCAGCGCCTGCTCCAGCAGCTCCGGCAGCGAGTTATAGGCGACCGGCGGCGCGGCGATAGAGCCCAGCACCGGCATCGCGCCGGTGTCGCTCAGGTAGTCGAACAGGCGCTGCATATGCTCCATCTCTTCGCGGGAATGCTCTTTCAGAAACGCCGCTGCGCCTTCCAGACCTTTATCGCTGCACCACGCGCTCATCTGTAAATAGAGATTCGCGGAGAAAAATTCGAGGTTAAGTTGATCGTTAAGACGAGCGGTCATTTCAGCAGTCAGCATGAGCGATTCCTTTATAGAAGCAGAATAAGTAAACAGGTGAGAAGTGGTGAATTATGCACCATGAGGCGTAGCGAAAGATAGTTTTTTACTTAAAAATCACATTTTATCTAATTGATTTAAATAGAATTATTTAGCTATTTGAATGCGAGCGATTATCATTTCTCGATCAGTTGCGCTTCGCACTACGTTAGTGCGAAGCATTTGCGCGCTGATGGTGCAGCGCGGCTTATTTCCGGTTGCGATGCAAAAAAAGAGCGATATTCGCCGCGTCAGGCTGCCGCTGAAAAATATAAAACGGTGCAGATTTAATCGATTATTTATTTAAAAGCCAAAGAGAGGAAAACTTTATTTTCAAAAGAGACGTTATGCGGCGGCTGGCATAAATCCTGCAACCGTCAGAGTTCCATATATCGCAACTGATAAACTATTCGCAGGGAATAACCATGTCTGAAGAAAAAATAACGCTGACAGGCGAACGGGTTTCAGCCAGCAAAGGAAGTTATCTGGCGCTGATTGTGGCTATCCTCTTTTTTTCAGGATTGCTCTACCAGGTCGACGGCTTCCACTGGCTGGGCGCCTTTGACTTTACCACGCTCGGCGGCAGCTTCGGCACCATGAAGGATCCGGCCAGCAATACCTTTCTCGGCGCGGGCGGACTGAGCGCCAAAGCGGGCTTTCTCTTCGCGCTCTCGCTGACACCGACCGTCATGTTGGCGCTGGGCGTGCTGGAAATCTTTACCCACTACGGCGCAATGCGCGCGGCGCACAAGCTGCTGACGCCGCTGCTGCAGCCGCTGATGGGACTGCCGGGGCGCTGCGGGCTGGCGCTGATCACCGATCTGCAGAGCACCGATGCGGGCGCCGCGCTGACCAAAGAGATGTACGACCGCGGACAGGTAACGAAAAAAGATATTGTGGTAATGAGCGCCTGGCAATATTCCGGCGCAGGATTGATCAATAACTATTTTGCTATCGGGTCGGCGCTGTTCGCCTCAATGACGCTGCCGATTATTATTCCGCTCGCCTTGATGTTCGTTCTTAAATTTGTCGGTGCGGCGCTGACGCGTTGTGTGTTAAACAGTGTTTATAAAAAGGATTTCAGCGATGGAAAATAACGGCGCGGTAAAAAGCAGTCACAACCCTTTTGATATTTTTGTCACCGGCGCGCGCAAAGGTTTTCATATTGCCATTCATAACCTGATGCCAAACGTAGTGATGGCCTATGTGCTGGCAGAAGCGCTTAATTTACTCGGTATTATGCCGTTTCTCGGCCAGCTGTTCGCGCCGGTGATGGGGCTGTTCGGTCTGCCGGGCGAAGCGATTACCGTACTGCTGACCGCCTGGCTCTCCTCTTCAGCCGGTACCGGCGTAGCGGTAAGCCTGCTGACCAAAGGGATACTGACCGGCGCGGATGTCACTATTCTGGCGCCCGCCATTTTCCTGATGGGATCGCAGCTGCAGTACATGGGCCGCCTGCTGGGCGTGGCCGACGTGCCGAAAAAATACTGGCCGCTGCTGATGCTGGTAAGCGTTATCAATGCGGCGATCGCGATGTTCGTTATGCGTCTTTTTGTTTAGGAGAGAAGCGGTGTCAAAGGTCTTAGAGCACTATCACTATCTGCATGAGATTCCAGAACTGGGCTTTCAGGAATTTAAAACGTCCGCCTATATTGCCGATCAGCTTGAGAAAGCCGGGCTGAAGGTGACACGCAATATCAATCAGACCACCGGCATCGTGGCGGAGATCGACAGCGGCGTACCGGGGCCGGTGCTGGCGCTGCGTGCCGATATGGACGCGCTCGGCCATATCATCGACGGCGTCGCCTGCGCGCGCCATACCTGCGGCCATGACGGCCACTCTTCCGTGGTGCTGACCGCTGCGCAGGAGCTGCTGGCGGAGGGTGCGGTGAAAAAAGGGCGGCTGAAAATTCTCTTTCAGCCGGCCGAAGAGCTCGGCGCCGGCGCACTGGCGATGGTAGAGGGCGGCGCGCTGGATGACGTGGAGATGATCTTCGGTTTCCATCTGCGGCCGCTGGAGGAGTGCGTGGTGGGCCAGGCGACGCCGGCGGTGCTCTACTCCGCCTGCTCGACGCTGGAGGCCACCATTAAAGGCGCGCCCGCGCACGCCGCGCGTCCGCATCTCGGCGTCAACGCGCTGGACGCGGCGGTGCAGGCGGTCAATGCGGTCAACGCGATTCATCTCTCGCCGGGGCTTAACTGGAGCGTGAAGGCGACTCGCTTTCTCTGCGACGCCGGCGTCACTAACTCGGTGCCCGACGAGGCGCGCGTGGTCTGGGATCTGCGTTCGCAGGAGAACGCGCCGATGGAGGTGCTGAAGGAGAAGGTTACGCAGGCGATCCAGCACAGCGTCGCGGCGCTGGGCGCGACGGCGCAGGTGGCGGTGCTGAAAGAGATGCCGGCGGCGGAGATCCATGATGACGCCACGGCGGTGATCCGCGCGGCGATTACCGACGTGCTGGGCGCAGAGGGATTGCTGGAGGCGAAAACCACGCCGGGCAGCGAAGATTTCTTTTTCTATCCGGTCAAGCGCCCGCACGTCAAGGCGGGCTTCTGGGGACTCGGCACCAACCTGACGCCGGGCCTGCACCACCCCGAAATGCGCTTCGATCTCAACGCGCTGGAGATTGGGGTGAATATTTTTAAATCCTGCGTAAAAAGGGTGCTGGGGTAAATAAGAGGCCGTCCGCCCGCATGCCTGCGGGCGGCGCTGAAATTTTCCCGGCCCTGTTCGCCGCCGCGCGCAAAATATTGTATGCTATGCCGCCTTAACGAAGACTGGGTAACCGGAATCGCCGCCAATGTAGAACGCGCATCAACCACCGCCTTCTGACGCCGTTGCGTCACGCCTGGCTCCGTTTACCTGCCGGATTTCCGGCCATCATGATTACTCTGCAGCGTCCTCCTGTGTGACGTTGCCTCGATGAGAAGAACTCACTCATGTCTAATTTCATGCAAGAGGTGGCGCGCCGCCGCACCTTTGCGATCATTTCGCACCCCGATGCCGGTAAAACCACCATCACTGAAAAAGTGCTGCTGTTCGGACAGGCTATCCAGACCGCCGGTACGGTAAAAGGTCGCGGCTCGAGCCAGCACGCCAAATCGGACTGGATGGAGATGGAGAAGCAGCGCGGCATCTCTATTACCACCTCCGTTATGCAGTTCCCCTACCGCGAGAGCCTGGTCAACCTGCTGGACACGCCGGGGCACGAAGACTTCTCGGAAGATACCTACCGTACTCTGACGGCGGTGGATTGCTGCCTGATGGTGATCGACGCGGCCAAAGGGGTCGAGGATCGTACCCGTAAGCTGATGGAAGTCACCCGTCTGCGCGACACGCCGATCCTGACCTTTATGAACAAGCTCGACCGCGACATCCGCGATCCGATGGAACTGCTGGACGAAGTGGAGAGCGAGCTGAAAATCGCCTGCGCCCCCATTACCTGGCCTATCGGCTGCGGCAAGCTGTTCAAAGGCGTTTACCACCTCTATAACGACGAAACCTATCTCTACCAGACGGGTAAAGGCCACACCATTCAGGAAGTGCGCATCGTCAAAGGGCTGGATAATCCGGAGCTGGACAGCGCGGTCGGCGAAGAGCTGGCGGCGCAGCTGCGCGAAGAGCTGGAGCTGGTTAAAGGCGCGTCGCACGAGTTCGATCGCGAGCTGTTCCTGAGCGGCGATATCACGCCGGTCTTTTTCGGCACCGCGCTGGGCAACTTCGGCGTCGATCATATGCTCGACGGGCTGGTCTCCTGGGCACCCGCGCCGATGCCGCGCGCGACCGACGTGCGTACCGTCACCGCGCAGGAAGAGAAGTTCACCGGTTTCGTGTTCAAGATTCAGGCGAACATGGACCCGAAACACCGCGACCGCGTCGCCTTTATGCGCGTGGTTTCCGGTAAATATGAAAAAGGCATGAAGCTGCGTCAGGTGCGCACCGGCAAAGATGTGGTGATCTCCGACGCGCTGACCTTTATGGCGGGCGACCGCTCGCACGTGGAAGAGGCCTGGCCGGGCGACATCATCGGTCTGCACAACCACGGCACCATTCAGATCGGCGACACCTTTACCCAGGGCGAGAACATGAAGTTCACCGGCATTCCGAACTTCGCCCCGGAACTGTTCCGTCGCATCCGCCTGCGCGATCCGCTCAAGCAGAAACAGCTGCTGAAAGGGCTGGTGCAGCTGTCTGAAGAGGGCGCGGTGCAGGTGTTCCGTCCGGTGCACAACAACGATCTGATCGTGGGCGCGGTGGGCGTGCTGCAGTTCGACGTCGTCGTGGCGCGTCTGAAAAGCGAATACAACGTCGAAGCGATCTACGAAGCGATCAACGTCTCGACGGCGCGCTGGGTCGAGTGCAGCGATGCGAAGAAATTCGAAGAGTTCCAGCGTAAAAACGAGGTCAACCTCGCGCTGGACGGCGGCGATAATCTGACCTACATCGCACCGACCATGGTTAACCTCAACATCACGCAAGAGCGCTATCCTGACGTGATTTTCCGTAAAACGCGCGAGCATTAATCCGCGCTGCAACAGGGCCGCCCAGCTTTGGCTGGCCCTGTTCTCCCTCTCCAGACTCCTCCTAAAAACTCTGTTTTTTCGCTTAACTGGCGTGCTATCAACCAGTTATTCAAGCAAAACGCCAAACACCGACTATGATTATTCTGTCGGACGGGAAAAGAGAAATTGCTTCTCGCTTACGTCCAACGATGCAGCAGCGCCGTTTGCTGCTGTTGCGCCCACGGTTGTGGGTGAGCTCACTGACAGAAGGAAGATATCGATGAATAAGACTAAGATTGCCCAAACGCTGATGGCGGTAATGGTTGGTTCCGCCCTGTTAAGCGGCAGCGCCCTGGCTGACGACTCGCTGACGCAAAAAGCGCAGCAAAGCGCGGACAACGCCGGTGCGAAAATCAATAGTTCTATGAAAAAAGTCGATGGATTTATGGATGACAGCGCCGTTACTGCAAAAGCCAAAGCGGCTCTGGTAGATGACGAAGCAATAAAAAGTACGGATATCTCCGTGAAAACCCATGATGGCGTAGTGACTCTGAGCGGTTTTGTCACCTCGCAGGATCAGGCTGAAAAAGCCGTCGCCGTTGTGAAAAACGTAGAAGGTGTTAAATCCGTCAGCGACAAACTGCACGTTAAAGACAGCAAATCACAAAGTATGAAGGGATATGCCGGGGATGCGGCAACGACTAGCGAAATTAAAGCTAAACTGTTAGCCGACGACATTGTCCCGTCACGTAACGTCAAGGTAGAAACCACTGACGGCGTGGTCCAGCTTTCAGGAACCGTCGCCACTAAAGCGCAATCGGATCGCGCTGAAAGTATCGCGAAAGCCATTGAAGGCGTTAAAAGCGTTAAGAATGACCTGACTGTGAAGTCTTAACGTCGTGAGCGCGGCGTCCGCGTGGCGCCGCGCTGACAAAACAAAACCCAAACTGGGAAGAAACGAGCAGTTCGATTTCACTATGGTAAGGAGAGGCTTATGTTTCGTTGGGGTATTATTTTTCTGGTAATTGCACTGATCGCGGCGGCGTTAGGATTTGGCGGCCTCGCCGGTACGGCAGCATGGGCGGCTAAAGTTGTCTTCGTTGTTGGTATTATCCTGTTCCTCGTGAGCCTGTTTACCGGCCGCAAACGACCCTGACCGGTTGTGTCATTCTGATCTTCGCAACGAGCATGCATAAAGCGGAGACCAGCCAGCCGCCGCGCCGCGTAAAGGAAAACGTACCAGGCGCGGCGGCTGCCGCCAGTTTTTTCGGCGGCAGGTCAGGAGTAAAACATGGCTGGTTCTCCGGGATGCTGTCGACCTAAAGCGGATAAACGCAACGGCAAACCTCAGAACCCTTTCTGAGGAACAGAAGTGGGTATCCGGATCCCTGTAACGCTGGGCGCGATTGAGCCCTTAGCCCTTTCCCCGTTTAAAGCGCGAAAAATCGCCCTGGTGTGCGAAGGCGGCGGTCAGCGCGGCATCTTCACCGCAGGCGTGCTGGATGAATTTCAGCGGGCCAAATTCAATACTTTCGATCTCTTTATCGGCACCTCGGCCGGCGCGCAGAATCTCTCCGCCTTTGTCTGCGGACAGCAGGGCTACGCGCGGCGCGTCATTACCCGTTACACCACCAGCAAACTCTTTTTCGATCCGCTGCGTTTCGTGCGCGGCGGCAACTTAATCGATCTCGACTGGCTGATAGAGGTAACCCAGCGCGAACTGCCGCTGGCGCTGGACAGCGCGAAGCTGCTGTTCGACGGCGGGCGCGAGTTTTATATGTGCGCCTGTCGCAGCGACGACTACTCGCCCGGCTACTTTGCGCCGACCAGCGCCAACTGGCACGATCTGATTAAGGCGTCGAGCGCCATCCCCGGCTTTTACCGTCTTGGCGTCGATCTGGAAGGTATCAGCTATCTCGACGGCGGCATCAGCGACGCCATTCCAGTGCGCGAAGCAGCGCGACGCGGCGCCGACACCATCGTGGTGATCCGCACCGTGCCGTCGCAGATGTTCTATACGCCAAAATGGATGAAGCGCATGGAGCGCTGGCTTAACGCCAGCGCGCTGCAGCCGATGATCAATATCCTGCATCACCATGAAGCGAGCTACCGCGAGATTCAGCAGTTTATCGAGCAGCCGCCCGACGACCTGCGTATCATCGAAATCTATCCGCCGCATGTGCTGGCGAGTATGGCGCTGGGCAGCCGCGTCGCCGCGTTAAATCAGGATTATCATCTGGGACGGCGCTGCGGCCGCTACTTCCTCGCCACGCTGGGGCAGTGGCTCAGCGACGCCGAGCCGTTTGTGCGCTATACCACCGTTACGCCGCCTGCGCCGGTCGCCAACGCGCCCGACAACCGGCCGATTATGACGCCGCCGGTGGCGGGCAATGATGCAGACTACGATGAAGGTTCGCTGGCATGAGATTTACCGATACCCACTGCCATTTCGATTTCCCGCCTTTTGTCGGCGATGAGCCTGCCAGCCTCGCGCGCGCCGCCGAAGCGGGCGTGGAGCGCATTATCGTGCCGGCGGTGGAGGCCAGCCGCTTTGCGCGCATCGTTTCGCTGGCGGCGCAGCATCCCGCTCTCTACGCCGCGCTCGGCCTGCATCCCATCGCCATTGAGCGCCACGAGGATGCCCATCTTGAGCAGCTGGAAAACTGGCTGCGGCAGCAACCGGCGAAGCTAACGGCGATAGGGGAGATCGGCCTCGACCTCTATATGGAGAATCCGCAGTTTGCGCGCCAGGAATTTTTGCTCGACGCGCAGCTAAGGCTGGCGAAGCAGTATGATTTGCCGGTGATCCTGCATTCGCGCCGCACCCACGACAAGCTGGCGCTGCACCTGCGCCGTCACGATCTGCCGCGCCGCGGCGTGGTGCACGGCTTTGCCGGCAGCCTGCAGCAGGCGCAGGCGTTTATCAAACTCGGCTACACGATCGGCGTCGGCGGCACTCTGACCTATGAACGCGCCAGCAAAACTCGTAATACGCTGGCGCAGCTGCCGCTCGACGCGCTGCTGCTGGAGACCGACGCGCCCGATATGCCGCTGCACGGCTTTCAGGGCGAGCCGAACCGACCGGAGCGGGCGCGTCTGGTGTGGCAAACCCTGTGCGAACTACGCCCGGAGCCGCCGCAGGTTATCGCCGAGGCGCTGTGGCGCAATACGCGCACGCTGTTCAACCTGCCTGACTAAACTATCCTGATGTGATAATAGTAACATTACGCTTCTCTGCGTTATAATAACGCTATTGCTAACAGTTCCTGACGGTGGTGTGATGAAATACACATTATCTGCCGCCTCATGTTGTTAGAATTATCACATTACACCGGCGCTTCCGCGTCTGTTTGTTATCTGGAGAACACCATGACTGACATTACCGCCGCCGCGCAGCGCGCGCTGCAACTGATGGACCTGACCACTCTGAACGAAGACGATACCGATGAGAAGGTAATCGCGCTTTGCCGTCAGGCGAAATCGCCGGCGGGCAACACCGCCGCCATCTGTATTTATCCGCGCTTTATTCCGGTCGCACGCAAAGCGCTGCGCGAGCAGGGCACGCCCGATATCCGCATCGCCACCGTCACTAACTTCCCGCACGGCAACGACGATATCGACATCGCGCTGGCGGAAACCCGCGCCGCCATCGCCTACGGCGCGGATGAAGTCGACGTGGTGTTCCCTTACCGTGCGCTGATCGCCGGCAACGCCCAGATCGGTTTCGATCTGGTGAAAGCCTGCAAAGAGGCGTGCGCGCAGGCTAACGTGCTGCTGAAAGTCATCATTGAAAGCGGCGAATTGAAAGAAGAGGCGCTAATCCGTCAGGCTTCTGAGATCGCCATCGACGCAGGCGCGGACTTTATCAAGACCTCTACCGGCAAGGTGCCGGTCAACGCCACGCCGGAAGTGGCGCAGATCATGATGAGCGTTATCCGCGACAAAGGCGTGAAAGAGAAGGTGGGCTTTAAGCCGGCGGGCGGCGTGCGCACGGCGGATGATGCGGCCATCTACCTCAAGCTGGCGGACGATATCCTTGGCGAAGGCTGGGCCGACGCGCGCCACTTCCGCTTCGGCGCGTCCAGCCTGTTAGCCAGCCTGCTGAACGCGCTGGGCCATCAGACCGCCACCAGCAAAACCGGCTACTGATTGCGTGACGGCGGCCGCTGGCCGCCATTCTCATCTCAACCCTGATCATGGGGGCGATTGTGTTTCTGCCGCAAGAAATTATCCGTAAAAAACGCGATGGCCAGACGCTGAGCGAAGAGGAAATCCGCTTCTTCATCAACGGCGTGCGCGATAACAGCGTTTCCGAAGGTCAGATCGCCGCGCTGGCGATGACCATCTTTTTTCACGATATGTCGCTGCCGGAGCGCGTGGCGCTCACCATGGCGATGCGCGACTCCGGCACCGTGCTGAACTGGCAGGCGCTAAATCTCAACGGGCCGGTGGTCGATAAGCACTCCACCGGCAGCGTCGGCGACGTCACCTCGCTGATGCTGGGGCCGATGGTGGCCGCCTGCGGCGGCTATGTGCCGATGATCTCCGGACGCGGCCTCGGCCATACCGGCGGTACGCTGGACAAGCTGGAGGCGATCCCGGGCTTCGATATTTTCCCGGACGACGATCGTTTCCGCCAGATTATCAAACAGGTCGGGGTGGCAATTATCGGCCAGACCAGCTCGCTGGCGCCGGCGGATAAGCGCTTTTACGCCACGCGCGATATCACCGCCACGGTGGATTCTATTCCGCTGATCACCGCCTCGATTCTGGCGAAAAAGCTGGCGGAAGGGCTGGACGCGCTGGTGATGGACGTCAAAGTCGGCTCCGGCGCCTTTATGCCGACCTTCGAGGCGTCGCTCGATCTGGCGCAGGCGATCGTCGGCGTAGCCAACGGCGCGGGCTGCACCACCACCGCGCTGCTTACCGATATGAACCAGGTGCTCGCCTCCAGCGCGGGCAACGCGCTGGAAGTGCGCGAAGCGGTACGCTTCCTGACCGGCGCGGAGCGCAACCCGCGCCTGCTGGAGGTGACGCTGGCGCTGTGCAGCGAGATGCTCATCTCCGGCAAGCTGGCGGCCAGCGAAGAAGAGGCGCGCGGCAAGCTGCAGCAGGTGCTGGATAACGGCCAGGCGGCCGAGGTATTCGCGCGTATGGTCGCCGCGCAGGGCGGCCCCGCCGATTTTGTCGAACGCCACGAGGCTTATC
Organism: Pantoea sp. NGS-ED-1003; assembly: GCF_000738765.1. Taxonomy (NCBI): domain Bacteria; kingdom Pseudomonadati; phylum Pseudomonadota; class Gammaproteobacteria; order Enterobacterales; family Erwiniaceae; genus Pantoea; species Pantoea sp. NGS-ED-1003. The sequence continues at coordinate 218,192 of NZ_JPQA01000006.1, read as the reverse complement.
TGCCGCAGCCGACGCTCAGCAAAGCGGTCTACGCCGATCGTCCCGGCATCGTCAGCAGCATGGACACGCGCGCGCTGGGGATGGCGGTAGTGGCGATGGGCGGCGGACGCCAGCGCGCCAGCGACGCTATCGACTACAGCGTCGGACTGAGCGAGACGATCGCGCTGGGCGAACGCGCCGATGGGCAACGTCCGCTGGCGATCGTGCACGCCAGCAGCGAGGCGAGCTGGCAGCAGGCGGCCGCCGCAGTGCGTGCCGCGATCACGCTGAGCGACAGCGCGCCCGAGGCGCTGCCTGCGGTCTACCGTCGCGTGCGCGCCGGCGACTGCGAAGCATAAAGCGCCTGACAGCGGCCGACCGGGCAGAGAGTTACTTTTGCGGACGGCCGCTGTCGTCCGCGACGCACTCGCAAAAAAGCCGCAAAAATGCGGCTTTATGCTGCCGCTGCGCACTCATTCGGGTATACTGATCTGATCGCTTTTTTTTGACTTGTCACGCGCGCAGGCGCAGGAGACTTGCATGAAACGTGCTTTTATTATGGTGCTCGATTCCTTTGGAATCGGCTCAAGCAAAGACGCCGACAAATTTGGCGACGCAGGATCGGATACGCTCGGCCACATCGCCGAAGCGTGCTTTAACGGCAAAGCGGATCAGGGGCGCAAAGGCCCGCTGCATCTGCCGAACCTGACCGCGCTGGGGCTGGGGAAAGCCGCCGAGCTCTCTACCGGCCGCTTCCCGCTGGGCCTCGATCCCAATGCGGAAATCACCGGCGCTTACGCCTACGCCAGCGAAATCTCATCCGGCAAAGATACGCCGTCTGGGCACTGGGAAATCGCCGGCGTGCCGGTGCTGTTCGACTGGGGCTATTTCAGCGACAAAGAGAACAGCTTCCCGCAGGAATTGCTCGACAAGCTGGTCGAGCGCGCGAAGCTGCCGGGCTATCTCGGCAACTGCCACTCCTCCGGCACGGTGATCCTCGACCAGCTGGGCGAAGAGCATATGAAAACCGGCAAGCCGATTTTCTACACCTCGGCGGACTCGGTGTTTCAGATCGCCTGTCACGAAGAGACCTTCGGCCTCGATCGCCTTTATGAGCTGTGCGAAATCGCCCGTGAAGAGCTGACCGAAGGCGGCTACAACATCGGCCGCGTCATCGCGCGTCCGTTTGTCGGCGACAAAGCGGGTCATTTCGAGCGTACCGGCAACCGTCACGATCTGGCGGTGGAACCGCCTTCGCCGACCATGCTGAAAAAGCTGGTGGACGAAAAGGGCGGCGAAGTGATTTCGGTGGGGAAAATCGCCGATATCTACGCCCAGCAGGGCATCACGCAGAAGGTGAAAGCCACCGGCCTGGACGCGCTGTTCGACGCCACCATCGAGCAGATGAAGAAGGCGCCCGACCAGTCGATTGTCTTTACCAACTTCGTCGATTTCGACTCGACCTGGGGACATCGTCGCGACGTCGCCGGCTACGCGGGCGGGCTGGAGCTGTTCGACCGCCGTTTGCCGGAGCTGATGGCGCTGGTGAAAGAGGATGACATCCTGATCCTCACCGCCGATCACGGCTGCGATCCGACCTGGCAGGGCACCGAGCATACGCGCGAGCATATTCCGATTCTGATCTACGGCCCGAAAGTGAAACCCGGCTCGCTGGGCTATCGCGAAACCTTCGCCGACATCGGTCAGACGATTGCGCACTATTTTGGCCTGTCCGATATGGACTACGGCAAGAGCATGCTGTAAACAGAGCCGCTGAATTTAAAAAGGACAAACAACAATGGCAACTCCTCACATTAATGCAGAAATGGGCGATTTCGCCGACGTGGTACTGATGCCGGGCGATCCGCTGCGCGCGAAGCACATTGCGGAAACCTTTCTGGAAAACCCGGTTGAAGTAAACAACGTGCGCGGCATGCTGGGTTACACCGGCACCTACAAAGGCCGCAAAATCTCCGTGATGGGCCACGGCATGGGCATCCCGTCCTGCTCGATCTACACCAAAGAGCTGATCACCGACTTTGGCGTGAAAAAGATCATCCGCGTCGGTTCCTGCGGCGCGGTGCGCGCCGACGTCAAGCTGCGCGATATCGTTATCGGCATGGGCGCCTGCACCGACTCTAAAGTCAACCGCATGCGCTTCAAGGATCACGATTTCGCAGCGATTGCCGACTTCGATATGGTGCGCAACGCGGTTGACGCGGCGAAAGCGCTGGGCGTAGACGCGCGCGTCGGCAACATCTTCTCTGCCGATCTTTTCTACACCCCGGATCCGCAGATGTTCGACGTGATGGAGAAGTACGGCATCCTCGGCGTGGAGATGGAAGCAGCGGGCATCTACGGCGTGGCGGCGGAGTTTGGCGCGAAAGCGCTGACTATCTGCACCGTGTCCGACCATATCCGCACCCATGAGCAGACGACCTCTGCCGAGCGCCAGACCACCTTCAACGATATGATTAAGATCGCGCTGGAGTCGGTGCTGCTGGGCGACTAAGCCTGCGCTTGCCTGTTCCCCGCCTCGTGCTTTGTCGCGTGAGGCGGGGAATTCCAGGCGATTTTCGTAACATTCTCACCAAATGACACACTTTTCCCGACTCCTGTGCATCTTCCTGCTGGCGCTTACCTCTTAGCTCCCTATCATTAGCGCGACAACAAAAAATAACCTGTCCGCCAATGCCGCCTAATGAATTTCCGTAATTTCGAAGCTGAAGAAAAGCTCTTCGCGCGCCGCGCGCTGGTCGCCTTTGCGCTGGTCGTTATCTGTTTCACTATTCTCGGCGTCAATCTCTATCGTTTGCAGGTGCGCGATCACGGCTACTACCAGACGCGATCGAACCAGAACGACATCAAAATGATCCCCATCGCGCCGACGCGCGGGCTGATCTTCGATCGCAACGGCATCCCGCTGGTGCATAACGTTACCTGGTACGACATCACGCTGACGCCGTACAAAATCGACGATATGCAGGCGACGCTGAAGGCGCTGACGCCGATCGTCGATCTGACCCCGGACGAGATCGACGCCTTTACCCGCACGCTGAAGCAGAGCAGCCGCTACAAGCCGGTGGTGCTGAAAGAGGAGCTGACTGACGAAGAGGTGGCGCGCTTCTCGGTGAACCAGTATCGCTTCACTGGCGTCAGCGTCGAGACCTATCAGGATCGCGAATATCCCTACGGCGCCGACCTGGCGCACGTCGTCGGCTACGTCTCGAAAATCAACGATAACGACTACAAGCGTCTCAACGCCGCGGGCATCGCCGAGAACTACGCCGCCGACCACAATATCGGCAAGCAGGGCATCGAGGGCTACTACGAGTCGCTGCTGCACGGCAAGCCAGGCTATCAGGAAGTCGAGGTGGATAACCACGGCCGCATCGTGCGCGTGCTGAAAGAGGTGCCGCCGGTAGCGGGTAAAAATATTACGCTGACCATCGATCTGCATCTGCAGCAGTACGTAGAGAGCCTGCTGGCCGGGCAGCGTGCGGCGGTGCTGGTGGAGGATCCGCACGACGGCTCGGTGCTGGCGATGGTTTCCAGCCCAAGCTACGATCCTAATCCCTTCGTCAAGGGCATCAGCTATCAGGCCTATAAAACCCTGCTGCAGGACAAGAATCTGCCGCTGATTAACCGCGTCACCCAGGGACTCTATCCGCCCGCGTCGACGGTGAAGCCCTATATGGCGATGTCAGCGCTGCTGACCGGCGTCATCACGCCGCAGACCAGCTTCTACGGCGCGCCGACCTGGACGCTGCCGGGCACCGATCGCCGCTATCGCGACTGGAAAAAAAGCGGCCACGGCATGCTGGACGTTACCAAAGCGATTGAGGAGTCCGCCGACACCTTCTTCTATCAGGTGGCATTTATGATGGGCATCGACCGTATCCACAGCATGCTCAGTCAGTTCGGCTACGGCAAATCTACCGGCATCGATCTTAATGAAGAGTACAGCGGCCTGCTGCCGAGCCGCGAATGGAAGCTCAAGGTGCATAAAAAAGGGTGGTATCAGGGCGATACGGTCTCGGTGGGCATCGGGCAGGGCTACTGGATCGCCACGCCGATTCAGATGGTGAAGGCGATGGTGGCGCTGATCAACAACGGGAAAGTGATTGCGCCGCATCTGCTGGCGAAAGCCGAGCGCGGCAAAATCGTGGAGCCCTATCAGCCGACGCTGCCGCAGCCGCAGATCGGCGACGCCCGTTCGCCTTACTGGGCGTTGGTGCGTCGCGCCATGTTCGGCATGGCCAACGCGCCGAACGGCACCGGCTATAAATATTTTCACACCGCGCCTTACGGCATTGCGGCAAAGAGCGGCACCTCGCAGGTGTTTAGCCTGAAGCAGAACCAGACCTATAACGCGAAGATGATCCCGGTGCGCCTGCGCGACCATATCTTTTATACCGCGTTCGCGCCGTTTAACAATCCGAAGGTGGCGGTGGCGCTGATACTGGAGAACGGCGGCAATGAAGGCGTGACCGCCGCGCCGGTGATGCGCCAGATCCTCGACCATATCTTCCTGCCGCCAACGACGGCGCCGCCGGTCGAGATGACGCAGCAGCCGTAAAAAGCGGCTATAGCAGCGCAGTTGCTGCGAAAAAGCCGGCGCAGGGCCGGCCTTGCGGGCTACTCCTGGCTCAAGGTCTGGGTAACGTGGCTGATGGCGCGCACCACCTCCGACGAACTGTCGCGCAGCTCGCCGATCACGCCGCCCGCCTGCTGAGCCAGCACCACGCCGTGATCGGCGCGCTGCATATTGGAGGCGATGCCTTTCAGCGCTTTGGACGCCAGCAGATGATTCTGCCGCACCCGATTTTCAATCTCGCTGGTGGCCTGATTGATATTGGCCGCCAGCGTGCGCACCTCATTGGCCACCACGGCGAAGCTGCGGCCGTGCGTGCCGGCGCGCGCCGCCTCGACCGCGGCGTTAAGCGCGATCAGGTTGGTCTGATCGGCGATGCGGCGGATGCTGGCGACAATGGCGCCGATGCGGTCGGAGGAGTCGCTGAGATCGGCGATATCGTCAGAGATGCCGTGCAGCTCGCCCGCCAGTGCGTTAATGGTCTGCACGCTCTCTTCAATTACGCTGGCGCCGTGGCGGGTGCTCTCGCGGGTCTGTAAAGCCGTCTGGTAGGCCTGCTGCGCCGCGTCTCGCTCCTGCTGATTTTTCTCTACCTGCGCCGTCACGTCGGTGGCGAACTTCACCACTTTATAGAGCTTGCCTTCACCATCGAACATCGGATTATAGGTGGCGCGCAGCCAGATAGTGCGACCCTGTTTATTTACCCGCTGAAACTGACCGGAGATAAACTCGCCGCGGTTGAGCTTTTCCCAGAACGCTTTGTATTCGGCGCTCTGACGCAGCGCTTCGGAGCAGAAGCGGCTGTGCGGCAGGCCGATCACCTCGTCGGCGCGGTAGCCCATGGTTTTAAGGAAGTTGGCATTCGCCTTCAGCACTTCGCCTTTGAGGTTAAAAGCGATAACCGCCATCGACCGCTCAATGGCGGTGGTCATGGCGCGCTGCTCCTGGGCGTCGACGATACGCGCGGTGATGTCGGTCGCCAGCTTGACGATTTTCACCACGCGGCCATTGCGATCCTGCACCGGCACATAGTTGGCCTCCAGCCAGACCGGACGGCTGTGTTTCGCCAGGCGCAGAAATTTGTCGCTAAAGCTTTCGCCGCGCTTCAGGCGCAGCCAGAAGTCGCGATAGAGCGACGACTGCGCAAAGTCGGCGGTGCAAAACAGACTGTGATGCTGACCGACGATCTCGCTCAGCGCATAGCCCATGCGGTCGAGAAACAACGGGTTAGCGTTAAGGATGATGCCGTCAGGCGTAAACTCGATCATCGCGATAGCGTCGTTGAGCGAGTTGAGCGTCGCCGAAGGGCGCGTTTGTTTTTGCCACGCAAGGCGTGACAGCAGACCTGATGAAATAGTGGAGAACATAGTGCACCTTATTATGGGTATGTAGTGTCGCTATCGTTATCGGCCAGGGCGGCGAAAAAGTAAGCGCGGTGCGGCGCGACTGCGCTTTTTTTTACCAGACGGTCTGTTGGTTGCTATAAAACGCAGCAGTCAGCAGGCAATTTAGTGAAAAGCGTTTGACGCTGTGAGGCCATTAAGGTTTAATGCGCCCCGTTGCCCGAATAGCTCAGTCGGTAGAGCAGGGGATTGAAAATCCCCGTGTCCCTGGTTCGATTCCGGGTTCGGGCACCACAAATTAAAGAACCCAGCCTTATGGCTGGGTTTTTGCTTTTGTGCGGAACCCGTCATCGAACAGGTTCGATGACCTCGCCGCGTCCTGCGGCTCGCCCTGCGGGTTTGCCGCGCAGGCGCGACAAAGCAAAAATGCTCCCGGCATTTTTGTCCGGGTTCGGGCACCACAAATTAAAGAACCCAGCCTTATGGCTGGGTTTTTGCTTTTGTGCGGAACCCGTTACCCCACTTAACGCTTACGCGCGCCCGGCAGCACCGCCGTCATCGCCAGCGCCAGCGCGGCAAATCCCAGCAGCGCCGTGCCTGCGCTCAGACCAGCATAAACCGCGCCGAACAGCGCTGATCCCGCGACCTGACCGGCCGCCAGCATAAAGAACGCTACGCCGACGCCTGACGCCGGCGCAGCGGGCGTGGCGGCCGCGCCATACACCAGCAGCACGCCGGAAAGCGTCACGTAGCCCGCGCCGCCCAGCGCCACGGCGGGAAACAGCCACCATGAAAAGCCCTGCAGACTCGCCAGCAGCAGCAGCGGCAGCGCCATGCAGAGCAGCGACAGCCGATAGATCTGTCCCAGGTTGAGGGCGCGCCGCGCCGCGCCGGTCAGCGCGCCCGCAATGCCGGCGCCGCCGCCGATCAGCCACAGCAGGCTGCTGGTGCGCGCGTCGAGATGCAGATGATTACGCAGAATATCAGGGCCGAAGCTCCACCAGGCCGCGCTGGCGGATCCAGTGATAAAAGCGACGATCGCCAACCGGAGCAGCGATCGCTGCCGCATCAGATCGCGCCAGCCCGCGCGATCTTTCTGCCCGGCGCGCGGATCCGCAGGCAGATAGCGCCGCGCCGGCAGCAAACAGAGCAGCGCCAGCAGCGCAAAGGCGACGCAGGCGGCGCGCCAGCCGCCGGGCAACAGCAGCAGCACCGGTACGGAAAGCATAATGCCCGCGCTGGTGCCGGCGTTGATGGCGGTATTGGCGGAATCCTGCTGCGCAGGCGGCAGTGCCTCGCCCACCGCGCTGGCGATGGCGGGCGAGGCGACGCCCGCGCTCAGTCCGGCGATAAACAGCCCGGCGGCGAGCATCAGCGGCGAAAAGGCGCAGGCGAGCAGCAGCAGTCCGCCTGCGGCGCAGAGCGCGGCAAGGCAGGCCGAGGCTCTGGCGCCGAAACGCGCCACCAGCCAGGGCGCGGCGGCGGTAGAAAGGCAATAGGAGATATAGCTGCAGGCGGTAACGATGCCGGCGAGATGGACGCTGAACGGGATCTCTTTCATCACTGCCGGCATCATCAGGCCCCATGCGAAACGCGCCATGCCGTAGGTGACGGCAATCAGCGAAAAGCCGGTCACGCCCAGCGCAAGAGCGGATCTCATGGCTGCTCCTCGCGCGGCAGCATCAGCCGCGCGGCGGCGTCGCCCGCATGCTTCGCCGCGTCCGCGCCGAGCATCAGCGCCGAGATCACCGCGCCCTCAAACAGCATCCACACCGCGTTCGCCAGGCGCTCATCCGCCACGCAGTCGCCGATATAGCGGCGCAGCGCATAGCGATAGTCGAGCGCGTGCGCCGCCAGCATCGCGTCTTTCTCCGCATACTCGCCCCAGGCCTTGATAAAAAAGCAGCCCTGCGCGCCATACTGCTCTGTCCATTCCCCTAGCGTCTCAAACAGCTGCCGCAGCGCCTGCGGATGCTGCGCAGGCAGCAGATCGCCGAAAAAGCGCGCCCGGCGCGCCGCCATCACGCTGATGGTCAGCGCCTCGCGCGAGGGGAAGTGGTGATAGAGCGTGCGCGTCGAGACGCCCGCTGCCCGGCAAATCTGGTCGGTGCTGGTGGCATGAAAGCCGTTGTTGTAGAACAGCCTTTCGGCCGCCTGCAAAATATCGTCGCGTTTGTTCATCTTTTAAAAGTAAACCGATCGTTTTACTTTTGCGTAATGGCGGCGGCGATTTATTTTTCCGACAGGGCCAGATTACGTCAGGCAGCGTAGATAACGCGCCCCGGATTGCATCACGATCTCTTTCGCCTGCTGCGCGACCTCCTGTCCTTCGAACGCGCCGTAAAGCCGCGAAAACGCCAGCGCGTCGCAGCGGCGCAGCATCTCGCTTACCGTCGCGGCGGAGAGCGGCAGCATATTGGGATAGCTCCACATAAAGGAGACCGCATCTTTGCCCGGCGCGACCTGAATGATATCGCCCGCCAGCATCACGCCGCCGTTGGCTTTCCAGTGCAGCACGCTGCCGCCGGCGAAATGACCGCCGAGGCGCACGATATCGACCTCGCTGTTGAGCGGCAGCGTCTCGCCCTGCCAGAAATGAATGGCGTCGCTGTCGCGCATCACCCATTGACGATCGTCGGCGTGCAGATAGATCGGCGCGTTAAATTCCTCCGCCCACGCCTGCATGGTGGTGTAGTAGTGCGGATGCGAGATAGCGATAGCCGAAAGTCCGCCGATCGCATGGATCAGCTGGACAGTGGCGGGATCGAGATTGGCGATGCAGTCCCAGAGAATATTGCCGCCGCCGCTGCGCAGCAGCAGCGCGCGCTGGCCAATGGCGAAGTTTGGCACGGTTTTAATGCTGAGCAGGCCCGGCTCAAGCTGCTGCCATTTGTTCTGATGGCTGCGGGTGAGCGCGGCAAAATCGGTCCATTGCTGTCCGGCGGCGGGCACCCACTGCCGTTCGTCTTCGCAGATTTTGCAGCGCTGTGGCGAAACCTCAGCGTAGGCGGTGCCGCAGGTGGCGCAAAGTCGCATGATTATCTTCTCCAGAATAAAGGTTACTCTGACTATAGCCGCTGACCACGCAGACGAACGATTGCCCGGCAAGTGGCCGATTTTGCGCGCGCTGCCGCTGACTATGCGGAAAGGCTGATTTAAACCGGATAAAATCTTGCGCTTAAGCCGATAAAGCGCGGCTGATCATGTTTCCAGCGCTTCTCTTTACAGAAATATCCGCACAGGCAAAATACATCTTATTTCTCAACGTCCGCGTGCCATGTCTGACGAAGCGCTGCGCCAGCAGATACAGATTTTGAAAAAGCATAATGCGCGACTCAAGCGTATAGCGCACGACGCCCGCAGCAAACTCGACGCGGCGCTGGACGGCACCGGCCTTTGCCTGTGGCAGCTGGATATTCCCTCGGGCAAGCTGGTGATCTTTAACCGGCGCTGGGGCGCGATGCTGGGCTATCAGCCGAAAGAGAGCAGGGCGCTGTTCTCCGAGTGGCAAGAGAGCCTGCATCCCGACGATGCCGCCGAGGTGCTGAAAGCCTTTTACGACCATATCGAAGGCAAGGCGCCTTATTATGAGGCGCTGCACCGGATGATCGCCAAAAACGGCGGCGTGGCCTGGGTGCTGGATCGCGGTCGCATCAGCGAATGGGATGAGCAGGGCAGGCCGCTAAAGGTCACCGGCACCCATATCGACATGACCAAAGAGAAGCAGTACGAATCTCAGCTGGCGATGCTGGCGAATCACGATCCCCTGACGCAGCTCGCTAATCGTCACGCCTTACGCAACGCCTTCAGCCAGATGCGCAGAGAGAACGCGCTCTGCGTCGCCTTTATCGATCTCGACGATTTCAAGCATGTGAACGACACTTTCGGCCATCGCAGCGGCGACCGCCTCCTGATCCAGCTCAGCCAGCGCCTGTGCGAGGCGTGCCCCGACTCGGTGCTGGCAGGGCGGCTGGGCGGCGACGAGTTTGTGCTGCTAATGCCGTACGGTCAGGATGATCCGCGGGTGGAGCAGGTAAGCCGCGCCTGTCTGCAGGCGGCGCTGATCCCGTTTGAGCTGGAGAACGGCACGGCGACTATCGGCGCCTCGATCGGCATCGTACAGGCGCAGCCGCAGGAGGGATTCAGCGCGGCGGTGAGCCGCGCCGACGAGGCGATGTATCGCATCAAGCGCAACGGGAAAAACGGCGTCGGGCTGGGCTGAACCGCCAGACTCCGGCGCTATCCTCGCGGCAGCAGCCAGTTTTTCAACCAGCGCGTCAGCAGCGGCATCCACAGCCAGACCACCAGCGCGACCACGGTCGCATCGCCTAAAAAATGTCCCCACAGCGTGCCGCGGCTGGCGGGCAGCAGCGCGGCCCAGAGCGGCGGGATCAGCAAGGTCGAGGGGAAAATCACGCCTAGCGTCAGCAGATACTGTTTCCACTTCGCCGGACGCGGCGTCGCCTTGCTGGCGGGCGTAAACCAGAACGCGGCGCCGGGGCGCACGTCGATATGCTCCGGCCCGGAGAGCAGCTGCGGCAGTTCGGCGATCAGCGTCTTGCGCGCCTCGGACTGGGTCCAGTTGAACAAGTTATCGAGACTGTCGAAGCGGATCAGCACGGTGTAGACGCTTTCGCCATGCACCGGACGCAGCACGTTCACCCCCAGATGGCCGGGAAACTGCGCCGCCTGCGGCATGATCTGTTCCAGCCACTGCTCGTAAGCCTGCTGTTTCTCCGCCTGAACGCTGTGGGTGATCACCAGCGTGACGTGACTGGCCTGATGCGAATGGTTCATATCGCCTCCCGGCGCGTTGAAAGTGATTTACAGCAGTGGCGCTGTTGGATACAAAAATACGAGATGAGAATCTTTATTGTTAGCGGAATGATTTTGGGTTGTTGTTCAACAAATTTTGGGGAGAACTGAGGAATGCGATTAAACCTCGAGGCGCTGCTGATTCTGGATGCGCTCGACCGTCACGGCACCTTCGCGGCGGCGGCTGCGCGGCTGTTTAAAACCGCGTCGGCGCTAAGCTATACGGTGCAGAAGATGGAAGGCGACATGAAGATCACGCTGCTCGATCGCTCAGGTCACCGCGCCACCTTCACCCCAACCGGACGGCTGATGCTGGAAAAAGGACGCGCGCTGCTGCGTGCCGTCAACGAACTGGAGCAGCAGGCGCGCTACGTCGAGAGCGGCTGGGAGAGCAACCTGACCATTAGCGTTGACGCCTCGGTGCCGTTTTCCCTGCTGTCGCCGCTGATTGACGAGTTCTATCAGCAGCATCCCCATACGCAGCTGCAGTTTCGTCAGGATGTGCTGGCGGGCTGCTGGGAGGCGCTGAGCTACGGCGAGGCGGATCTGGTGTTCGGCGCGGTGCAGGAGCCGGCGACGCGCAAAGATATCGGCTGCGTGGCGCTGGGCTGGCTCGACTATGTTTTTGCCGTCGCGCCGTCCCATCCGCTGGCGCAGATGCCGGAGCCGCTGCTGCGCGAGCAGATCCGCCAGTATCGCGCGGTTACGGTGCACGACTCCTCGCGCCACGGCGCCGGCGTGGATCTGCGCGTGCTGGACGAACAGAAAACGCTGAGCGTGCACGACTTTCATGCCAAGCTGCAGGCGCAGCTGGCGGGTCTGGGATGCGGCTATCTGCCGAGCTATCTCGCCGCGCCGCATCTGGCGGACGGCACGCTGGTGGCGCGCCAGCTCGACAGCGAAACGCGGCGCGATATGGCTTATATGGCATGGAATGAGAGCGCCAGCGGCAATGCGGCGCGCTGGTGGCGCGAAAGGCTGCAAAGCCTGGAGGGACTGCGCGACATCTACGCTGCGCCCTGAGCGAAAAGCGCGCGGCCGCCGCGCCGCGCGCCTGAAGCTAGAGTGAGATAAAGTGGTGCGCTTTCGGCGCGCCTTCGTCCTGATGGAACGCCAGCACCGTCGCCTGCAGCGCCGCGTCCGCTTTCGATACGCGCTGATGCTGACGCAGATGCTCCTGCCAGGATTCAACTAAAAACCACTCCTGAATCAACGCCGCGTCTTCCGTATGTGACATAACGCCCCAGGCGTAAGCGCCATCGCGACGACGCGCCAGCGCCAGCTTATTGATGGCCGCCAGGAAGGCGGGGCGATCCTCTTCCGCCACGCGGTAGTGGATCTGCACCATCACCGGACCGCGACGCGCGTCGATGCTTTGCGCCACCGCCGGTTCCTGCCAGTGCAGCGCGGGCTGCAGATCCGCCTCGCCCTGCGGCAGCGTTTTGCGACGCAGCAGCAGCGCGCTCAGCATCAGCGCCGCCGCCGCGACCACCAGCGTCGCCACCACGCCCGCCTGCTGCGCCACCAGACCCCACAGCAGGCTACCGCCCGCCAGCGCGCCGTTAAACACCATCAGATAGACCGCCAGCCCGCGGCCGCGCACCCAGTCCGGCAGCACCGCCTGGGCGACGCCGTTCAGCGTGGTCAGCGCCACGATCCAGCCGCTGCCGAGCACCAGCATCAGCAGCAGCGCCAGCCACTGCGGCGGCGTCAGCGCTAAGCCGAGCATCACCAGGCCGTTGATAGCGGCGGCGAGCAGCAGCAGCGCATCGGCGCTCATCCGGACGCGCAGGCGCGGCAGCAATAGCGCGCCGGCAATCGCGCCGATACCCACCGCGCCGAGCATCATGCCGTAAAAACCCGCCGTGCCCTGCAGCAGCTGGCGCGCCACCAGCGGCAGCAGCGCCCAGAGCGCGCTGGCGAAGATAAAGAACATCGCGGCGCGAAACAGCACGCGGTGCAGCTCGCGGCTCGCTTTGACGTAGCGCAGTCCGGCGCGAAAGGCGCCGAAGAAGTGCTCGTTCAGCGCATCCTGCGCTTTCGCCGGGCGCTTCCAGCACAGCAGGGCGGCGATAACGATAAAGTAGCTGGCGACATCCGCGCCGTAGGCCGCCATCGCGCCAAGGCTCGCCAGCAGCAGGCCGCCGGTGGCCGGACCGATGGCGCGCGCGATATTAATGCCGAGCGAGTTAAGCGCGACCGCGTTTTTCATCTCCTTGCGCGGCACCAGCTCCGGCACGATCGCCTGCCAGGCCGGCCCGAACAGCGCCGCGCCGATGCCGCCGACGAAGGTCAGCCCAATCAGCCACTCCGCCGTCAGCCAGTTGTTATGCGAGAGGATCAGCAGCGCGCCGCTGACGCTGGCCATCAGGATCTGAATGGCGATCAGCAGGCGGCGACGGTCAAAAATATCGGACAGCACGCCCGCCGGCAGCGCCAGCAAAAACACCGGCAGCGTGGCGGCGGTCTGCATCAGCGCCACCGCGGCGGGATTATCCGACAGTCCGGTAATCAGCCAGGAGCTGGCGACGTCGCGGATAAAACTGCCGGTATTGCCCAGCACCGAAGCGCTCCATATCAGGGCGAACATGGCGTAGCGAAAAGGGGAGAAGGCGCCGCCCGCAGGCGTGGGGGTCATATTCTGGCTCATCTTCAGTCTCCGGCCGCGGCGGTTAGCGCAGCGTCATTAAGTAGCGATAGCTGGAACATTACGGGCGCTCTGCCAGGCTTGATAGCGGAATATCTGCGGCAACTTATCCAGGATTTTTTCACAACGCCGGCCGCTAAAATTCTTTAACGACTTATTAAAATTTCTGCTTTAGGTTTTACGGTACGTCCAGGTTAGCTTGATTAGCGAGACACAACCTCACTGATAACGGAGACCCGATATGAGCACCTTCACGACGAAAGATGGCGTAAGCATTTACTTCAAAGATTACGGCAAAGGGCAGCCGGTTCTGTTCAGCCACGGCTGGCCGCTCGATGCTGATATGTGGGAGAGCCAGCTGGTTCACCTGGCCGAAAACGGCTACCGTGCGATTGCTTTCGACCGTCGTGGTTTTGGTCGTTCCGATCAGCCGTGGGAGGGTTACGACTACGATACCTTTGCCGAGGATATTCACGGCCTGATTGAACATCTGGGGCTGAACGACGTAACGCTGGTAGGCTTCTCTATGGGCGGCGGCGACGTGACGCGCTATATCGGCCGCTACGGCACGGAAAAAGTGAAAAGCCTGGTGCTGCTCGGCGCGGTCACGCCGATCTTCGGTCAAACCGCCGATCATCCGGAAGGACCGGAAAAAGCGGTGTTCGACGGCATTATCGACGGGCTGCGCAAAGATCGCGCGCAGTTTATCAAAGAGTTCGCCACGCCGTTTTATGGCATCAACGCCGGGCAGACCGTCTCTGACGGCGTGCTGACGCAGACGTTGAATATCGCGCTGCTGGCGTCGCTGAAAGGCACTCTCGACTGCGTTACCGCCTTCTCGCAAACCGATTTCCGCGGCGACGTGGCGAAAGTAGACGTGCCGACGCTGATCATTCACGGCAGCAACGACCAGATCGTGCCGTTCGAAGCAACCGGCAAGCTGGCGCACGAGCTGATCGCCGGATCGGAACTCAAGGTTTACGACAACGGCCCGCACGGTTTCGCCGTGACGCATCAGGAGCAGCTCAATCAGGATCTGCTGGCGTTTTTACAGCAGCATTAATCGCATTTTCTGTAAATCTGACGCTAAACGCCCATGCGGGCGTTTTTTATTTGCGCTTCGCTTAACGCGCATGCGCCAAATAAGGTTCACAAAACCGCAGCCTCAATAAGCTGGAAGTCAGGTTGTTTATTGATCGTTTTTAATTCTTCAGCGCACAGAATGGCCTTTATACCGCTTCGCTTTATTTACCTTTTACGCCTCGCTTATTGAGTGAGGAATTATCCTATTTTTCTGTATAAAACGATCGTTTTATGATCAACCGCTTCGCTTAATTATGCCTGCCGCTCCCTCTTTCACGCTTCGCTTAAATAATGCTATTCCTCTTGAGAGAAGGTTAAATAGAGTTGTTTTGCGCCTTTATAAGGCTAAATAACAGGAAAGATCTGAGGTTTTTTACACGCTGATAACGGGAAAACATGATTTCCTCAAGAAATAGTTGGCACATTGATTTGTTTGTTATTGCCGACAACTTTTTGTTATTCGCTGGCAACCAATACTTGATCCATTATTTTTAAAAGCTACATTTAACCCTGCGCCATCGACGCTGATGAAGCGTAGGCTGTGATATTTTTATTATTAATCCTTAAGAGGAACACAGTATGTCTCAATATCGTGGTGGAGCCGGGAACTTTGCGGTGGATCGTGAGCGTGCAGCAGAAGCAGGTAGAAAAGGCGGCCAGAAGAGCGGCGGCAATTTCAAAAATAACCCTGAGCGCGCAATCGAAGCCGGGCGGAAAGGAGGTAAGATTAGCCGTCGTAGCTGAAATATCAGTAAGTTAGATGTATTGACTGTCAACATCTGACCGCGGGTGAGTCATCTTTTTTCTCTTTTAGTTCTCCTTGCGAAACACACCTGACAAGAGCATGTTCCTGTCTTTCTCTGAAAATCAGGATCGCCATAATTAAACCGGACTCGGTCTTTTCCCTGTCCGGTTTTTTTATTGTTTTTTGTAAAAAATGGCGCAGAAGAAAAGTTAAATTTCAGTTTTACATGGCGCAGCACAACTGATATCGATTATTGAAAAAACGCTTTAATTTATACAAGGATCTGCAGCTTGTACAATTATGCGCGAGAGAATGGCATTTAAATTTTGCAGCAGACAAAAAAGTAAATTTAGCTAACTCCTTGCTGTAAATGGAAAAATGCATTTTGCATGCCACTTTTGTTTAATAGCGGGTGAAATTTTTGTGAAATTGCACCCGGGCAAAGAACGCTTTTTTATCGCGGTTCGATGAAAGACCGCAGGCCTGGTGGAAACCATCCTCTTTACATTAAAAAAGGAATAACCGCAGCTGACAGCGGCCTGCCTGTACAGAGACGAGTCGTGGGTGCTTTGATTGCGTTGCGCCAGAGAAGCGTGCGCATCAACATCGTTCTGATTACAGCAGGTTAGCGCGAGGTAACGGATTGGGCGCCAGCGCCTTAAATATCGCTGGCGCGCAGTGAAAACAAATCTGGATAAGAACCAAAGAAACAGAGTTAATAAGACTTCTGTCAAAAGTCAGATATATCAGTCCGATTATTGAAAGTATGTACTTACTATTCATCGCAAGCGACGTGTGAAACAGGCTGGCTCGGCTGAGCCAGCGACAAGATCAGGGCGCTGCGGGCTGCCAGACGGCCGGCGCCTGCGCATCGATGCGCGTCGGCAGCAGCTTCGCATCGTAGAAGGCATCGGCGATGATCTGCTGCTCCGCCAGATCGCTTTTCTTCACCGGCTCAACCTGGTAGCTGCGCTGGGCATTCGCCTTCTCAATCGTCGCCGCGGGCAGTTTGCCCCACAGCGGCGAAAGCAGCGCCGCCGCCTGGGCAGGATTCGCTTTCAGCCAGGCGGCTTCCTGCTTCAGCGCGCGATAGACGCTGTTCAGCACCTGCGGATGCGCGCTGGCGTAGGGCGTCGACGCAAGGTAGTAGCGCTGATAGTTCGCCAGCCCGCTGCCGCTGGCGAGCACGCGCGCGTGCTGTTCAACCTGCGCGCTGGTAACGTAGGGCTCCCAGGTGACCCGGGCGGCGACGCTGCCGTTTTCCAGCGCCGCGCGTCCGTCAGCGGGCGTCAGCCAGGCGGGCGAAACGTCGCTGAAGCTCAGCCCGGCTTTCTTAAGGGCGGCAATCAGCAGATAGTGGCTGCCCGCCGCTTTGGTCACGGCGATCTTTTTCCCTTTTAAGTCCTGTAATGTTTTTATCGGCGAATCGGCAGGCACCAGAATCGCCTGCGCCGCCGGCGACGGGGTTTCACGCGCATAGTAGGTGAGGTTCGCGCCCGCCGCCTGGGCGAACAGCGGCACGGTGTCGGCGACATCGGCCGAAAGATCGACGTTATTGAGATTGAGCGCCTCCAGCAGCGGCAGTCCGCTGGAGAATTCATGCCAGCTTACCTTTACGCCCTGCGCCGCCAGGGCTTTGTCGAGATCGCCGCGCTGCTTGATCAGCGTCAGCAGCGTAGAGGATTTCTGATAGCCGATGCGAAGGGTTTCATCTGCGTGCGTAGAGAACGAGAAAAGGGCGGTGAGCAACAGCGCACCGCCCAGTAACGGACTAAAGGGTTTCATGGGCGTTCCTGTCAGAGGGTTATCATCAGGCTGATGATAAAAGCGCGTCAGGGACGCGCTAAACGCCTTTTTTGCATAAGCTTTGCGCCAGCGCGGAAATGCGCTAGTTGACCATCAGATGGCCATACATCGCCATCAGGCGACGCGTGACGCCGTTGGTCCAGCCGAAGCCGTCCTGCAGCGGATATTCGCCGCCGCCGCCGGGACGGGCGCGATCGCCGCTGATGTCATATTTCTCTACCAGCTTATGGTGCAGCTGATAGAAATTGTTCACCGTAGTAAGCCAGTTGACCGCGATCTCCGTCGCCAGCGTCTCTTCACCGTACTGGTTGAGTCCAATAATCGCCATCCACTGCAGCGGCGCCCAGCCGTTGGGTTTGTCCCACTGCTCGCCGCTTTCAACCATTGAAGCGACCAGACCGCCGCTGGTAAGCAGCAGCTGACGCAGCGCGATAGCCTGCAGGTGCGCCTGTTTCGGCGTGGCAAGGCCGACAAACAGCGGCACCACGGCGGCGGCGGTAAAGGCGCCGAAGCGCTCGCGGCGCCAGTCGTAGTCGCGATAGACGCCCGCCGTGCTGTCCCACAGGTAGCGGTTAATCGCACGTTTGCGCGCTTCCGCCTTCTTCTGCCACGCCAGCGCGGTCAGCTCTTCGCCTTTCGCATGGGAGAGCGTGGCGATCATCAGCTCCAGCTTGTAGAGAAACGCGTTCAAATCGATCGGAATGAACTGCGTGGTGCGAATGCTGGCCAGCCGTTTGGGATCGCGCAGCCAGCGGGAAGAGTAGTCCCAGCCGGATGCCGCGCCCGCGCGCAGATCGCGGTACACTTCGCTCGCCGGTCGGCTGGAATGACGCGCCGTCTCGACATCTTCAATCCAAGACTCGTCACGCGGCGTATCGCGGTCGTCCCAGTAGCGGTTCAGCAGCGAGCCGTCAGCCATACGCACCACGTGGCGGTAGGCCTGACGCGGCATCAGCGCGCCCGCGCCGTCCATCCAGAACTGATACTCTTTCATCAGCTGGTCGAGATAGCGTTTCGCGCCGCGCACGCCATCTTCTTCAAACAGCTCGACCATCAGCGCGAAGACCGGCGGCTGTGAGCGGCTCAGGTAGTAGGTGCGGTTGCCGTTGGGAATATGGCCGTAGTTGTCGATCAGCCACGCGAAATTGTCCGCCATATGGCGCAGCAAATCGTCGCGTCCACTCTCCGCCAGGCCAAGCATGGTGAAGTAGGAGTCCCAGTAGTAAGTCTCGCCGAAGCGGCCGCCGGGCACCACGTAAGGTTTCGGCAGCGGCAGCAGAGAAGAATGCGGCAAATGCTGCTGCGGCATTTTGGTTAACACCGGCCACAGCGCATCGATATGCTCGTTCAGCGTTTTATCTGGATTCGAAACGTAAAAACTTTCGTTTATCGCCGGTAAATAAAAATGGTCCGCCACAAAGCGCGCCAGATCGAAATCGCGGCTGCGTTTCTGACGACGATAACGCATTAAAACGTCCAGCGGATCGTATTTAGGCGAGCAGTCGGGAAAGGTTTTGCTGTCTTCGAAGATGCGCGACATCTGCACATGCTCGAACAGCTCCATGTAGCGATCGGCAGGCGTGAGCGCGTCTGGCGCCGGTAAGCCTTCAATCAGCTCCGGTTCCGGCTCGGAATCCTGCATACGATCAAGCTTGAGCTCGTGGGGATCGTATTGATACTCAACTTCCGCCCCTTTGCGAACCTCATCGAATGCGTTGAGTTGCTGGCGATAAGTATTAATAGCGGCCTCCTGGAGTCTGAGGGTTTCATAAAAGAAAAATTATAGACTTATGGCAGGCCCAAACAACAATGCAGAATATCTATGAACGTAATAAAAATTGTCTATCAATGGGTTATTTAGCGGAATTGCTCTGGTTATCAAGTAAATAACGCGCTGCGCTTAAAACATCTATTTAGGAGTAATCTTTCAAGAACAGAAATAAATCGCGGAGAGTTGAAAAAAAGCGGCAAAAATTGACAAAATCCGACGTTGCCGTTGCGCTGTGGGTTGAGCAATTTGTGGCATTTTTGCGCAGTTAACGGCGGTGCCCTCAAGCGAGGGCACCAGGATTAGCGAGAAATTGTCTGCCCCAGTAAACAGGCGGCGTCGCTTGTCGCAAGCTTTACTCGCTTACGCGATAGCGCTCCAGCCAGTGCGCATATGGCGCAGGCAGCACCCATGACGGCTGCGGCTTGTCGAGCGCTAGCGCCGCCTGATAAGGCCAGTGCGGGTTCTTCAGGTGTGCGCGGCCTACCATCACCAGATCAAGCTGGCCTTTCTCGACGGTGGCGTTGGCGATCTGCGGCGCATCAATGCCCCACGCAGAAGCGACGGCGATATCCGCTTCGCGGCGAATGCGCTCGGCAATCGGCGCAAGGAAAGCGGGCGTGCCCCAAGGAATATTGGCGTCCGGCGTGGAGAAGCCGACGCTGACGCTCAGCAGATCCAGACCGTTGGCGCGCCAGTAGCGCGTCAGGTCGATGGCTTCAGCCAGCGTCTCTTCGTCGCGGCCGTCATACTCCAGCACGCCGAAGCGCGCGGTCAGCGGCAGGTTTTCCGGCCAGACTTCGCGCACCGCGTCGAAAGTTTCGCGCAGGAAGCGGCTGCGGCCCGCGGCGTCGCCGCCGTATTGGTCGGTGCGCTGGTTGGCGTGCACCGAGAAAAAGCTCTGCGCCAGATAGCCGTGCGCGAAGTGCAGCTCCAGCCACTCATAGCCTGCCTCGCGCGCGCGGATAGCCGCCTGCACGAAGTCGTTGCGCACGCGCGCGATATCGTCGAGCGTCATGGCGCGCGGCACCTGCGGCAGATTGTTGCCGAAGGCGACAGCGGAAGGCGAAATCGTCTCCCAGCCGCGTCCGTCGTCAGCCGCGATATGGTCGTCGCCTTCCCAGGGTTTATTGGCGCTCGCTTTACGGCCGGCATGGCCGATCTGAATGCCCGGCACGGCGCCCGCCGCTTTGATCGCCTGCGCGACCTGCGCCAGCCCTTCGGCCTGCGCGTCATTCCATAAGCCCAGACAGCCGGGGGTGATGCGGCCTTCCGGCGAAACGGCGGTCGCTTCGACAATCACCAGGCTCGCGCCGCCGCGCGCCAGCGCCGCGTAGTGCACGCGATGCCAGTCGTTGATCAGGCCCTGCTCGGCGCTGTACTGGCACATAGGCGGCACCGCGATGCGGTTGCGCAGCGTCACGTCTTTCAGACGAAATTCAGAAAACAGAGACATAGCACCCTCTTGGTCATGTGGTATTTCAGCCGCAGGTATTCCCGTCTGAGCGCACCGCCGAAGTGCCACAGGCGATGTCGAAGAGGGGAATATCAGAACCGATTCGCCGTGCAATGTACCCTGAGACTTCTCCCGCAGCCTACGCTCCCTGTGCTGCGTCAGAGACGCGACGCGGACGGACTCGAGCGTCGAACCCGCGGCGCGCTCCGGTTTTCGCCTTATTTCGCCAGCGTCGCCTTAATGACCTCCTGATAAGGCGTGGTGGCGCGACCGATCAGTTTGCTCAGGCTGCGCGAGTCGTCGAACAGGCCGCCCTGCGACGCGCCCTTGTCGGAATCCGCCAGCATCTCCGCCAGGCCGTCCGGCAGACCGGCGCCTTTTAGCGCGGCGGCGAATTCAGCTTCTGAAAGATTAACGTAATCCACTTTTTCGCCGGACTGGCGTGCAATCTCTGTGGCGAATTCCGCCAGCGTATAGCTGTCGTCGCCCGCCAGCTCATAGACTTTGCCTGCCTGATCGTCGCGGCTGATTACCTCTGCCGCTGCTTCGGCATAGTCGCGACGCGCGGCGGAAGCGATACGGCCTCCACCGGCCGCGCCGATAAAGGCGTGATGCGTCAGCGCAGGCGCAATGCTGGCCGCATAGTTCTCGGTGTACCAGCCGTTGCGCAGCAGCGCGTAAGGAATGCCCGACGCCTGAAGCTGCGCCTCGGTGGCGCGGTGTTCTACGCCAAGGCCGAGCGGCGAGCTATCGGCATGCAGCAGGCTGGTATAGGCAATAAATTTCACATTCGCGGATTTGGCCGCATTGATGATCGCCTGATGCTGGGCTTCGCGCTGACCCACTTCGCTGCCGGAGATCAGCAGCAGCTTGTCCACGCCGGAAAAGGCTGACATCAGGGTATCCGGCTGGCTGTAGTCCGCCTTACGCACCGTCACGCCTTTCGCCGCCAGGTCTGCGGCTTTTTCCGGCGAGCGCACGGCGGCGACGATCTGCTCTGCCGGCACTTTTTTCAGCAGGGCTTCAATAACCAGACGGCCTAACTGGCCGGTTGCGCCTGTCACTGCAATCATTTTCTCTCTCCTTTGCGTTTGTCGTTGTCGAAAGCAAGAGTAGGATATAAGCTAACTTTTCGTAAGTACTTACAACTTTGTTAGTTTAGAGAAAAGAGATTAAATGTCTGAAAAGATAAGTGAAAAATTTAGCCGCGGCGAACTGCTCAACGTCAACTGCCCGTCGCGCGAGGTGCTTAAGCGCGTTACCAGCCGCTGGAGCGTGCTGATTTTTCTCGCGCTGCGTAATGACACGCTGCGCTTTAGCGAACTGCGCCGCGCGGTCGGCGGCGTCAGCGAGCGCATGCTGGCGCAGACGCTGCGCCATATGGAAGAAGACGGCTTCGTCGAGCGCATCGCCTATAACGTCGTGCCGCCGCACGTAGAATATCGCCTGACGCCGCTCGGCCGCGAGCTGGAAGGGCAGGTGGTCGGCCTGGCGGACTGGCTGGAACTCAACGTGGACAGGATTCTGGCGCAGCGGGAAAAAGCCTGACGGCGCGCTCCCGTACGGCCACGCGCGAGCAGGCGATGGGGCGCGGGCAATATTCGTCCTGAATAAAAAGCGGCGCTGATTCATTTATTCCCGCTGCGCAACCTCTGATTGTTATTAACAACTTTATTTCATGTTTGCGCAGCGGGTTAATTAAGCGTGACGGAAATAGCGATAATGGCCAGAGGTGATAAGTCACGTTTTTTAAACGTAACGCCTTAAAAAGAATTCTTAATGGCCTAAATGCCTAATTTACTTTCATTAAGCGCCGCGCCGAACCGCAAAATTGACCGCTTTTCAGCTGTGGGTATAGATAAAATAACATGCCTAAACAGGGCGTTGCGCCAGGAAAGAGGCGCCGCGCCGCCTGGGTTCTCCTCCGCTGTAATCACGCAACAATAAATAACAAAGATGTCACATTGATGCCTCTGAATTAACCTAAAGTATCGCGTTAAAATAGGTAATTGCGGACAAAAACAATGACCAAAATCAAAAAACGCTGTTATAGTTTTTGCATCCCAGACTGTTTCTGTTTGTCAGGCGCGAGTTCTTATAAATTCGCGTCAGCAATTGGCTTAAGCGCAGCGTAAATATTAACGCTGTGCTTTAGTTGTTAACTATAAGTAAATATATGGTGTTATATGTGGCAACGAGGTAAGCAATGTTCGGATTAGACGCCTTTCACCTGGCCAGGATACAGTTCGCGTTTACTGTCTCCTTTCATATCCTTTTTCCCGCCATTACCATCGGTCTCGCCAGCTTTCTGGCCGTGCTCGAAGGGATGTGGCTGAAAAGTCGTAACGAAACCTATCGCGATCTCTATCACTTCTGGTCCAAAGTCTTCGCCGTTAACTTTGGTATGGGCGTGGTCTCGGGTCTGGTGATGGCCTATCAGTTCGGTACCAACTGGAGCGGCTTCTCGCAGTTCGCGGGCAGTATTACCGGTCCGTTGCTCACCTATGAAGTCCTGACCGCCTTCTTCCTTGAAGCGGGCTTCCTCGGCGTGATGCTGTTCGGCTGGAACCGCGTCGGTCCGGGTCTGCACTTTTTCGCGACCTGTATGGTGGCGCTGGGCACCCTGATCTCCACCTTCTGGATCCTCGCCTCTAACAGCTGGATGCATACGCCGCAGGGCTACCTGATCCAGAACGGAATTGTGGTGCCGGAGGACTGGTTTAAAATCATCTTCAACCCGTCGTTCCCCTATCGCCTGTTCCATATGTCGGTGGCGGCGTTCCTCGCCAGCGCCTTCTTTGTCGGCGCCTCCGGCGCATGGCATCTGCTGCGCGGCAACGACAATCCGGCGATCCGCAAGATGTTCTCGATGGCGCTGTGGATGGCGCTGATCGTCGCGCCGATTCAGGCGATGATCGGCGATGCGCACGGTCTGAATACCCTTGAGCATCAGCCGGCGAAAATCGCCGCGATTGAAGGCCACTGGGAGAACCCGCCGGGCGAAGCGACGCCGCTGATCCTGTTCGGTATTCCGGATATGGATGAAGAGCGCACCAAGTATGCGGTGGAAATTCCTTATCTTGGCAGTTTGATTCTGACCCACAGCCTCGATAAGCAGGTGCCGGCGCTGAAGACCTTCCCGAAAGAGGATCGTCCTAACTCGCTGATTATCTTCTGGTCGTTCCGCGTGATGGTGGCGATGGGGCTGCTGATGATTACGCTCGGCGTGGTCAGCCTGTGGCTGCGCTATAAAGGCCGTCTCTATCAGTCGCGTCCGTTCCTGTGGTTTGCTTTGCTGATGGGGCCGTCTGGCCTGATCGCGCTGCTGGCAGGCTGGTTCACCACGGAAATCGGCCGTCAGCCGTGGGTGGTTTACGGCGTACAGCGCACTATCGACGCGGTTTCCGGTCATGGCGATCTGCATATGAGCATCAGCCTGCTGGCCTTTATCGTGGTTTACTCCGCGGTGTTTGGCGTAGGTTACGTCTATATGGTGCGCTTGATTAAGAAAGGCCCGCTTACCGGCGAAGGTAAGGATGTGCGTCACGGCGGTCCAGGCCACGGCAAGACCCCGGCTCGTCCGCTCTCTGCGGCCCATGAAAGTCTGAACGATCCGCAGGAGGGAAAATAAAATGATCGATTTTTCCATTATCTGGTTCGCGATTATTGTTTTCGCCACCCTGATGTATATCGTCATGGACGGTTTCGATCTCGGTATCGGCCTGCTGTTTCCCTTTAACAAGGACGCGGTCGAGCGCGACATGATGGTGAATACCGTCGCGCCGGTCTGGGACGGCAACGAGACCTGGCTGGTGCTGGGCGGCGCGGGCCTGTATGGCGCCTTCCCGCTGGCCTATTCAGTGATTGCCGATGCGCTCTCTATTCCGCTGACGGCGATGCTGATCGGTCTGATCTTCCGCGGCGTCGCCTTCGAGTTCCGCTTTAAGGCGACCGAGACGCACCGTGCATTCTGGGACAAGTCGTTCGTTGCAGGTTCCGTGCTTGCGACTTTTAGCCAGGGCGTGGCGGTCGGCGCGATGCTCGACGGCATTAAGGTGACGGGCCGTCACTTCAGCGGCTCGGCGATGGACTGGCTGGCGCCGTTCCCGCTGTTCTGCGGCGTGGGTCTGGTTATCGCCTATGCGCTGCTGGGCTGTACCTGGCTGATTATGAAAACCGAGAACGAGCTGCATCGTAAGATGTCCGCGCTGGCGACGCCGCTGGTGATCGCGCTGCTGGTGGTTGTCGGCATTATCAGTCTCTGGACGCCGTTCAGCCATGACGCCATCGCGCAGCGCTGGTTTACCCGTCCAAACCTTTACTGGTTCCTGCCGGTTCCGGTGCTGGTGCTGCTCTGCTCGTGGGGCATTGTGCGCGCCATTAAGCGCGAGGCGCACTATTCGCCGTTCCTGCTGACGCTGGCGCTGATTTTCCTCGGCTTCTCTGGCCTGGGCATTAGCGTATGGCCGAATATTATTCCGCCTTCGGTGACTATCTGGCAGGCGGCGTCGCCGGCGATTAGCCAGGCCTTTATGCTGGTGGGCAGTTTGTTGATTATTCCGATGATCCTGGGCTACACCTTCTGGAGCTACTACGTGTTCCGCGGGAAAGTCAAAGCAGACGAAGGATACCATTGATATGCGAACCGAGGTCGGCAGCGTGAAAAACCACAAGGAACCCAAAGCCCCGTTGTGGAAACGCATTCTGTGGCTGGTGGTGATCTATGGAGCAAGCGTGCTGGCGCTCGGCGTCGTGGCCACGCTGTTCCGGATGATGATGACAGCGGCAGGGATGCGCAGCCACTAGTGGTTTCTGGTTGATGATGAAGGCTGGCTCTGCCAGCCTTTTTTTATGCTGGTGTGAATGTCGGAGTGGATGCGGATGGCATGGACCGAAGAGCATCCGGGGTTTTAGCCTTGTAAAAACCGCACAGATATTGAAACGCGGATGGCATGGACCGAAGAGCAAAGCGTCCCGCGACAGGGATGTCGCGGGACGAGCGAGCAGGGATGCGTAAAGCGACTTTGCGATCGGGCCATGCCATCCGCGTCTGCACCAGCACCGCACCATCATCCATAATAAGCAGGCCGACTTTGCCAGCCTTTTCTGTTCGGTTTTCTGGCTAAACATTAAGTGCCTTTTACCCGCGCTTTGCTTACGCTTCCTTTACCCTTCCTTACATGCGGAAGGCATTTTTGTTATGATTATGTGACTAATCTCGCAATACTTTCTACGATCCGCATCGAAATGCTCAGCCTGAACGTTAAAAAACAGTACATCAGCGATCTGGTGGACTGGATTGAGGCGAATCTGACCGACGATCTTAATATCGATCTGATTACCCTGAAATCCGGCTACTCCAAATGGCACATGCAGCGCATGTTCAAAGAGATGACCGGCCAGACGCTGGCGGCCTATACGCGCAAGCGTCGTCTCACCATGTCCGCTATGGCGCTGCGCCTGACCCGCATGCCGCTGATCGACATCGCGGTGCGTTTTGGCTTTGATAACCAGCAGAACTTCACCCGCGTCTTCAAAAGTCACTTCTCGCTTACGCCGGGCGCCTTCCGCCGCGTGCCTGACCTGCAGCTGCAAAGCTTTCATGGGCCTATCTCCGTATATGGCGAAATGCTGCAGGCGCAGCTGGTGGAGCGCGATGAACTGCAGCTGCGCGGCGAACTGATCGAATGGGAGTGCAAATTCGGCGACTACGTGCGCGACCATGCGCAAACTGTCGCGCAACAGGCGCGCCACTTCGTGCAGCTGGCCGCGCCCCATGTCGAGCGCGGCTGGCTCGGCTTTCAGTACGGCCCGGGCAGCTCGGCGGCGGAGCAGCAGCATATCAGCCTGTTCCAGGCGCTGGAGAGCCAGCACGCCGACATTCTGGGATCGCAAATCGTCAACTGGACCTCGGCGCGCGGCCTCTACGCCACCTTTCCCTGGCAGGGCGCGCCCGAGCAGCTGACGCGCTTTATCGCCGATCTCTACTACGTGCATCTGCCCGCGCTGGGCGTCGCGCGCCGACAGGGCAAAGATCTGCTGCGACTGGATATGAAAGCCTCGACGCCGGATGCGCTGGTGGGGCTCTTCTCGATACCGGTCGCCCAGAGCTGAAAACGGCTTTTCGTGCGGTGAAATGTGATAAACCGCACGATTTTATAAAATAGATGCGCTTTCTGGCGTAAAATTCCTGCCTTAACCCGGAAGCTATGCGGATATCGTGCATTTGGCCTGCCGGACTGGATATTCATCTGCCTTTCAGGTTCATTCCGAACCAGACAGTTAAAACGACGACAATCATGAAACTTTCTACGCTGTTCCTTGCTACGGCGCTTGCTGCGTTGCCGCTTTTCGCCAGCGCCCAGATGGCTGAACCCTTTACGCCGCCTGCCGGCCTGCACCCGCATGCCCAGCCGACCCAGCACGAAATCCTGGGCGACAATGCGCTGCCGCAGCAGTCGCAAAAACAGTTCAGCTCAGACGTGTTAAACGACAACGTCTGATTGCCACGCGCGCTCATTCGGCGCGCGCCTTCGCTTTATCCCTTCTTTTACCGCTGTGCAGGCGTTTGCCCGCGCAGGTTTTCGGCTGCGCGAAAACAGCACAATCCATCCTTGCGCGTAAGATATATCATGAGTAATCTGAGCGTCTCAAATGAGAATCATTTCTAAAATATCTCACGTAATGACGTTTGCAGCCGAAGGCGCTGGCCAGCTGCGTAACAGGAGAACTTATGCATTCCGACAACCGAGCCTCCCGCAGCCGCGCGCCGAAGCGCGTGCGCAACGAGCTGCGTTTCCGTCGCATCAGCGTCGCCAGCAAAACGCTCGTCGCCGGTGAATTCTGGCGCGTGGTGTTTCACGGCAGCGATCTGGCAGGCTTCGCTTCGCCAGGCTTTGACGACCATATCAAACTCTTTTTCCCGCAGGAGAGCGGCGCGGAGTTGCCGCTGCCGCAGATGACCGACGAAGGCGTGGTCTGGGCGGATGGCGCTCGTCCGCCGGCGCGCGACTACACGCCGCTCGCCTTTGACGGCGAATCATCGCTGACCATCGATTTCTATATTCATGAGGGCGGCGTCGCCAGCGGCTGGGCGCAGCAGGCGCAAGAGGGCGATCGGTTAATTATCGGCGGCCCGCGCGGCTCGCTGGTGGTGCCGACCGACTACGCGTTCCAGCTCTACGTTTGCGACGAAACCAGCCTGCCGGCCTTTAAGCGCCGCGTGGCAACTGCCGAGGCGCAGGAGATGCATCTGTTTGCCTGCGTGGATGAGGCGACTGGCCGCGACTACCTGCCGGATCTGGCCGGCGTGAATGTGCACTGGCTCGGCAGCGGCGCCGCGCAGTCGGGTAAGCTTGAGGCGCTAATTGCCGAGCTGGATAGCATCAGGCTGCCGCAGGAGGATTACTTTATCTGGCTGACCGGCGAAGGCGCGTTCGCGAAAGCGCTCGGCGACTACTTTGTCGAACGTCGCGGCCTGGATGCCGCCCAGGTGCGCGCCGTCGCTTACTGGCACGCCAGATAGACTGCCGCCGCCGCCCGTGTTGAATTTTGCCAGGCGGCGGACTACTATCATCCTCCCGTAAAAACTCCCTTCAGGCAGGCAATGAAACAGGATCCGGCTTTCTCGTGTCACCAGGATTCCGCTGCGCGCGGTGAATGCGGCGGTCGTCGCAAACGTCGTGAGAAGATGCTGGATGCCAGCGATATCCGCCTGTTAATGCTGCACTTCCTCGCGCAAAACGATGCGCACGGCTATGAGCTGATCAAGTCGATCGAAGAGCTTTCCAGAGGGGAATATTCACCCAGCCCCGGCATTATTTACCCCAACCTGACGCTGCTGGAAGAGATGGACGCTATCCGCGTGGTGGACGCGCAGGCGTCGCGCAAGGCCTATACGTTGAATGCGGCAGGGCGCGCGCGGCTGGCTGAACAGCAGGCGCATATCGCGCACCTTATCGAGCGTCTCTCGTCGCTGGCGGTGCTGGTTAACAACCGCAGCCTTCCCGACGTCGATCGGGCGATTCATCGCATACGCACCACGCTCAATAGCCGCCTGTCGCAGCAAGATATCTCGGCTGAAACGCTGGAAAAGGTGGTCGAAGCGCTGAATGCGGCGGCGGATAAAATCGCCGCCAGCTAACGCCGCTGCCTCAGGGCTTCTTCTTGTCTACATGACCCAGCGAACGCTCCGGGAAGCAGAGATCGCGCACGCGCTGCTTCAGCGCCGCCGCATCGGGAAAACCGCCGTCGCGCTTACGCTCCCAGAGCGTCTCGTTATCAAGGGTAATAACAAAAATGCCGCCGGTGCCCGGCTTAAGCGTCACCGCCGACAGGTCGTCCGCGAAGGTTTGCAGCAGCTCCTGCGCCATCCAGGCGGAGCGCAGCAGCCAGTTACACTGGGTGCAGTAGTGAATGGTGACGGACGGTTTCTCAGTCATAGGGTTTCCGTAGCGAAAAAAGAGAAGAGCGCACGGCGCAGCTTGGCAATTCGTGCGGTGTAAGATACATCTTACTCTAAAGCTAATTGATAATGATTACCACTTACATTACATTTCTGGCGAAATTATTCCTATAAAAATGACGTTTCTCTTTACGGTTTTATGTGCGAAGCCGAAATTTAGCTACTGACAGCAAGTAAGTGAGCAAATACTAACAATCAAAAGGTATTTGCGCTTATGTCTTTAATGTTTCAGGGATTGACCCAACAGCGGCTGTGTAAAATTGCGCTGCTCGCCTCATCTGTTCACGCCGCCTGCGGCTACGCCGCCAGCGATTCGCCTCTCATTGACACCGCCAGCAGCGATGCGGTGATGACCGTTACCGCGCCGAAACCCAAAGCGGGCAACAAAACCACCCTGACCGCAGCCGATCTGCAAAAGCGCGGCGCGAACGACTTCGGTTCCATCATGCGCTACGAGCCGCTGATCGCCGCCACCGGCTCGGCGGGCGGCTCCTCCTCGGGCAAAAGCGGCTTCGATCGCGCAGGCTACAGCGGCTACAACATTCGCGGGCTGGAGAGCAACCGCGTCGGACTTGACGTTGACGGCATTCCGCTGCCGGACGCCACCGGCCGCGCCTATGCCAGCCGCGCTGGCAACAATACTTTTGGCATCGGCCGCGGCGACTACATCGATCCCTATATGTTCGGCAGCATCGAGATTGAGAAGGGCGCGACCGCGGTCGATCAGCCCAACGCCTCGATTGGCGGCAACGTCTCGTTTCACAACAAAAGCGCCGACGACTACCTGAGCGGCAGCAAAAACACTTACTTCGGCTATCAGAGCAACTACAACTCCGCCGACCGCAGCTGGCACAACGGCATCACGGCGGCAGCGGGCGACGATGAGCTGCGCGGGCTGTTTGTTTACAGCCGTCGCGACGGCCAGGAGACGCAAAACAACAGCGGCGTGAAGCAGGCCTATCCGGCTAACTGGCACTCCGACGCCTTTATGACCTCCGGCATCTGGCAGCCGAACGACCAGCATAAGCTGAGCGCCACCTTCGACTACTACCACAAAACCAATCATACCCACTATGACGGCTGGGATACCTCCGGCAACACCGTCTGGGGCACCTCGCAGCAGCAGAGCGACACGCGCCGCTTCGGCGTCAGCCTGGCGGATGAGTGGACGCCCTACAACGATTTGCTCGATACGCTGACCACGCGCCTCTACTGGCAGAAAACCGAATCGCACGACAATACGTTTATGCCGGGCAGCGCCAGCGCGTATCAAAGGGTCTATTCGGATTACAACACCCGCAGCCTGGGCTTCGACACGCGCGCCAGCAAAATCGTCGGCCGCCATGAGCTAAGCGCCGGCGTCAACGCCCGCACGGAAAACAGCGAGCGTCCGTTCCGCCAGTCGCCCACGCCGAGTCAGTACAGCGTGATCATGCAGCCGCAGGCCGACAGCCGCAGCTACACTGTCGCCGGCTTTGTGCAGGATAAGATCAACTTCGACCTCGACAGCCACAGCTTCGCGCTGATCCCCGGCGTGCGCGTGATGTATCAGAACACCAAACCGCGCAACCTCGCCGATCTCGCCGCCGGCAGCAGCGTGCTGACCGACGCGCAGCTGGAAACGCTCTACGGATCCGGCAACAGCGATACCGAAGTGCTGCCATCGCTCACCCTGCAGTACGATCTCACCCCTGCGCTTATCACTTATTTGCAGTACAAGCGCGGCGTACAGTTCCCGACCGCCAGCCAGCTTTACGGCTCCTGGAACCTTGGATCCAGTTACGCAGGGCGCGCCCAGTACGCGCTGGTCGGCAATGCGGATCTCGACACGGAAACCAGCAACAACTTCGAGTGGGGCCTGAAAGGCGAGCCGGTGAAAGGCGTGACGGTAAACGCCTCGCTGTTCTACAACCAGTACAAAAACTTTATCGCCTACACGCGCTACACCCGCGCCGGCAACCCCGATAAGTTCGTCAACGTGCCGGGCAACATCTATACCACCTATCAGGCGGAGAACCGCGACAAGGCCTATATCTACGGCGCAGAGCTGGCGACCCGCATCAACTTCGGCAGCTGGTTCCAGCCGGTCGACGGGCTGAGCGCCACCTTTGCGCTGGGCTATAACGAAGGGAAATCGAAGTCGAACTACTCAGGCGACAAATATGTCGATCTCGACAGCGTCGCGCCGCTGAAGGCGATTGTCGGACTGGCGTGGGACGACGTGCAGCGCGGCTATGGCGCGGCCGTGACCGCGACCTTCGTGAAAGGCAAGCGCGCCACCGAGACCGGCCGCGAAAGCTACAGCAACAGCGGCGCGGCGCTCGCTGACGCCGCCGGCGAGTATATGCGCGTGCCGGGTTATGGCATGGTGGATGCAACGGCCTACTGGCAGGTGGCGAAAAACGTCCGGCTGAGCGGCGGCGTCTATAACCTGACCGACCGCAAATACTGGGACTACACCAGCAGCCGCGAGCTGACCAGCGACACGGCGCAGGATCGCAACGACGTGGCGCTGGCGGTGATGCCGGGCCGGACGTACCAGCTGGGCGTCAACGTCGATTTCTAATCACTGGAACGCCCTGCGCAGGCGCAGGGCGCATCTCTTAGGGGAGCAAGGCGCAATGAATTCACTGTGGCAGCACTACCAGACGCTGAAAAGCCGTCATCCGAAAAAATATGCCCGCGAGCTGGCTGCGCTGATGGGCATCAGCGAAGCGGAGCTGTGTGCAGCGCGCGTCGGCCAGGAGGCGCAGCCGCTGAAGCCGCAGTTTCGCGAGCTGCTGTCGGCGCTGGAGGCGGTGGGCGAAACGAAAAGCATCACCCGCAATGAATATGCGGTGCATGAGCATCTTGGCCTTTATCAGAACCTGAAGCTGGGCGATCACGCCGGGCTGGTGCTGAACCCGCGCGCGCTCGACCTGCGCATCTTCCTCAGCCAGTGGCGTAGCGCTTTCTTTCTGCGCGAGCAGAGCGCGCGCGGCGAGCGGCAGAGCATCCAGATCTTCGATCGTCATGGCGACGCGGTGCTGAAAATCTACGCCACCGACCACACCGATATGGCGGCCTGGCAGGCGCTGATCGCGCGCTTTGTCGACGACGCGTCCGCCGCGCTGCATGTAGAGCCTGTGGAAACCGCCCGCTTCGCCGAGCATATCGACGTCGCCGCTATCGACAGCGAATGGCGCGCCATGACCGACGTGCATCAGTTTTT
The DNA here is from genome assembly GCF_000738765.1 of Pantoea sp. NGS-ED-1003. Classification (NCBI taxonomy): domain Bacteria; kingdom Pseudomonadati; phylum Pseudomonadota; class Gammaproteobacteria; order Enterobacterales; family Erwiniaceae; genus Pantoea; species Pantoea sp. NGS-ED-1003. The sequence goes on along the minus strand of NZ_JPQA01000006.1, from coordinate 186,281 downwards.
CGCTCTGCTGAAGCGTCATAACGTCTCGCGGCCTCAGGCGTTTCGCGCGGCGGGCAGCGATCTGGCGTGGCGGGTGGATAACGACGCGCTGGCGCGGCTGCTGACGCTGGCGCAGCGAGACGGCAACGAAATCATGATCTTCGTCGGCAATCGCGGCTGCACCCAGATCTTTACCGGCGCGGTGGAAAAAGTGGCGCCGATGGAGAGCTGGCTCAACCTGTTCAATGCGCGCTTCACGCTGCACCTGATGGCGGATCGCATCCACGAAAGCTGGGTGACGCGCAAACCGACCGGCGACGGCTTCGTCACCAGCCTGGAGCTGTTCGCGGCCGACGGCACGCAGATCGCCCAGCTCTACGGCCAGCGCAGCGAAGGCACGCCGGAGCAGGCGTGCTGGCGCGAGCAGGTGACCTCGCTGAGCGCGGCGGGAGAAGCCGTATGAAAGGGGTAATCGCCGGCCTAACGCTGCTGCTGGCGCTGCCGTCGCTGGCGGCGGAGCGGGTGATCTCCATCGGCGGCGACGTCACGCAGATCGTCTACGCGCTTGGCGCGCAGCAGGCGCTGGTGGCGCGCGACAGCACCAGCCAGCATCCGGCGCTGGCGAAGCGGCTGCCGGACATCGGCTATATGCGTCAGCTCAACGCCGAGGGCATTCTGGCGCTGAAGCCGACGCTGGTGCTGAGCAGCGAGCTGGCGAAACCGTCGCTGGCGCTGCAGCAGGTCGCTCAGGCTGGCGTTAAGGTGGTGGAGATAAGCGGCGAGAACAGCCTGGCGGCGATCCCCAAAAAGATCGCCGCCATCGGCAAGGCGCTGCACCGCGACGAAGAGGCGCAGGCGCTGGCGCAGCAGGTTAACCGGACGCTGGCGGCACTGCCGAAGCGGCCGCTGCCGGTGAAGGTGCTGTTTATTATGTCGCACAGCGGCATGAAGTCGCTGGCGGCGGGCAGCGATACCGCCGCCGACGGCGCCATCCGCAGCGCGGGCCTGATCAACGCCATGGCGGCGGTGCCGCGTTATCAGCCGCTGTCGCAGGAGGGCGTCATCGCCGCCGCGCCGGATCTGGTGGTGATCGGCGACGATGGGCTGAAAACCCTCGGCGACGAAGAGAAGGTGTGGCAGCTGCCGGGCCTGGCGCTGACCCCGGCTGGCCAGCATAAGAACCTGCTGGTGATCGACGAGATGGCGCTGCTCGGTTTCGGCCTGGATACGCCAGGCGCCATCGTTAAGCTGCGCAAAGCGGCGGAAGCGGCGCGGCATGAGTAATGCCGCCGCGCCGCGCTGGCTGGCGCTGATGCTGGCGAGCATGCTGGCGGCGATGGCGCTGGCGGCGAATCTCGGCGCGATGCCGCTGTCGCTGCGTGCGCTGTGGCGGGCGCCGCTCAGCGATATGGTCTGGCAGATCTGGCTGCATATCCGCCTGCCGCGCGTGCTGCTGGCGGTGCTGATCGGCATGGCGCTGGCGGTCTCCGGGGCGGTGATGCAGGGGCTGTTTCGCAATCCGCTCGCCGATCCCGGCCTGCTCGGCTTCAGCAGCGGCGCGGGGCTGGCGGTGGCGATCGCCATTCTTCTGCCGCTGACGCTGCCCCCGCTGCTGGCGCTCTGGCTGCCGACCCTGGCGGCCTTTCTCGGCAGTCTGGCGGTGATGGCGCTGATCTTCAGCCTCAGCCAGCGGGCACAGGGCAGCCTGGCACGGCTGCTGCTGGTGGGCATCGCCATCAACGCGCTGTGCGGCGCGGCGGTGGGCGTGCTCTCCTGGCTCAGCAACGACCAGCAGCTGCGTCAGCTTTCGCTGTGGGGCATGGGCAGCCTGAGCCAGGCGCAGTGGCCGATGCTGGCGGTTTGCGCCGCCTTTATCCTGCCAGCGCTGCTGCTGACGCAGCGACGCGCGCGCCATCTTAACCTGCTGCAGCTGGGCGAAGAGGATGCGCACTATATGGGCCTCGACGTCAGGCGCACCCAGCGGCAGCTGCTGACGCTGAGCGCGCTGCTGGTAGGTGCGGCGGTTTCGGTCAGCGGCATTATCGGCTTCGTGGGCCTGGTCGTGCCGCACGTGATGCGCTTCTGCCTTGGCAGCGATCACCGCTGGATGCTGCCCGGTTCGGCGCTGGCGGGCGCGATCCTGCTGCTGCTGGCGGATACGCTGGCGCGCACCCTTGTGGTGCCGGCCGAGATGCCGGTAGGACTGTTGACCAGCCTGCTGGGCGGTCCCTGGTTTCTCTGGCAGATCCTGCGCCAGCAGCGAGGAGTGGAATAATGGATCAGTTAGAGGCGCGCAGCCTGCGCTATGCGCGCGGCGGACGGGTGCTGATCGACGCGCTGGATCTGTCGCTGGCGTCGGGCGAGCTGGTGGCGCTGATTGGCCCGAACGGCGCAGGCAAATCGACGCTGCTGCGGATGCTGACCGGCTTTCTGACGCCCGATGAGGGCGAGTGTCGGCTGGGCGATCGTGCTTTAGCGGCCTGGCCGCGCGCGCTGCTGGCGCAGCGGCGCGCGGTGATGCGTCAGCAGAATCCGGTCGCCTTCGCGCTGCCTGCCGCCGACGTGGTGGCGATGGGCCGCGCGCCCTGGCCTGCCGCAGGCGCGGCGACCATTGTCGAGGAGGTGATGGCGCTGACCGGCTGCAGCGAGCTGGCCGGACGCGACTATCGGCAGCTTTCCGGCGGCGAACAGCAGCGCGTGCAGCTGGCGCGCGTGCTGGCGCAGCTCTGGCGCGACGGGGCGCCGCGCGGCTGGCTGTTTCTCGACGAGCCGACCTCGGCGCTCGATCTCTACTGGCAGCAGAAGACGCTACGGCTGCTGCACCAGCTGTCGCGCCAGAGCGATTTCGGCGTTTGCGCCGTGCTGCACGATCTCAACCTGGCCGCGCTCTGGGCGGATCGCATTCTGCTGCTGCATCAGGGCAGTCTGGTGGCGCAGGGCTCGCCGCAGGCGGTGATGACCGAGGCGACGCTGACGCGCTGGTATCGGGCGGACCTGCGCGTCTCTGCTCATCATGAAAGCGGTAGGCCGACGATTCAGCTGCGCGCATAAAGCCGTTTGGCTTATTATTCATGGCGTTAGCGCTTAGCGGCGCGCCGATTTTCGGCCATACTTTCTACTCTGAATCACTGAACAGGGAAGCAAGATATGAATGATGCATTAGATCAGGCCGCCGAACAGCTTGGCGAGCGGCTTCTCTCCTCTGAGTGGCGGTTAGCGACCGCCGAGTCCTGCACCGCCGGCTTGATTAGTATGACGCTGGCGAAAGTGGAAAACAGCGGCAACTTCTATACCAGCGGCTTCGTCACCTACAGCGATAATGCGAAAAGCCAGCTGCTCGGGGTGCGGCCGGAGACCCTGGAGGCGCATACCGCGGTGAGCGAACAGACGGCGCGCGAGATGGCGATCGGCGCGCGCGAGCGCTCCGGCGAGCCGGTCAGCCTGTCGATTACCGGCTATGCCGGACCGGACGGCGGCGAAGACGGCACGCCCGCAGGCACCATCTGGTTTGGCTGGACCTTGCCCGACGGCAGCGTGGTGGCGGAGATGCGACGCTTCGAGGGCGAGCCGAAAGCGGTGATGGAGCAGGGCGCGCAGTTCGCGCTCGAGCGTCTTGCGGTGCTGCTGCGCGACGCCGCCCTGCATCAGAACGCTTAACGGCAGTCGACAATCAGGCGGCCGCGCACCTTGCCGTCCAGCAGATCCTGCGCGCCCTGTTTCGCTTCGCTGAGCGGGATCAGCGTCGTCAGCTGGGTCAGCGTGTCGCCGTTCAGCAGTTCGCCGAGGCGCTGCCACGCCTGCTGGCGCAGCGGTTTCGGACACATCACGCTGTCGACGCCGGTCAGGGTCACGCCGCGCAGGATAAAGGGCGCGACGCTGGCAGGTAGATCCAGCCCCTGCGCCATGCCGCAGGCGGCGACCACGCCGTCGCGCTGGGTGGCGGCCAGCACGTTGCTCAGCGTATGGCTGCCGACGCTGTCGATCGCCGCCGCCCAGCGCTCTTTCGCCAGCGGCTTGCCGGGCTGCGACAGCTCGCTGCGGTCGATGACCGAACGCGCGCCGAGCGTATCGATCAGATAGCCTTCGTCGCTGGCGCGTCCGCTGGCAGCGATTACCTCAAAGCCCAGGCGCGCCAGCAGGCTGACGCTGAAGCTGCCGACGCCGCCGCTCGCGCCGGTGACCAGCACCGGGCCGCGATCCGGCGTCACGCCCTGTTTCTCCAGCGCCATCACGCACAGCATCGCGGTAAAGCCCGCGGTACCGATCGCCATGGTCTGTAGCGGGCTAAGCGTGGCGGGCACTTCAACCAGCCAGTCGCCTGGCACGCTCGCCTTCTGCGCCAGGCCGCCCCACTGTTTCTCGCCGACGCCCCAGCCGGTCAGCAGCGCCACGTCGTCCAGCCGCCACTCTGGATGGCGGCTGGCGGTAACGCGGCCGACGAAATCGATGCCCGGCACCATCGGGAACTGACGCACGATCGGGCCTTTATTGCAGATGGCGAGTGCGTCTTTGTAGTTCAGCGTGGACCAGGCGACATCGACGGTGACGTCATGGTCGGGCAGCTGGGATTCGTTGAGATCTTTCAGGTTGGTGCGGTAGCCTTGCTCATCATTTTCAATGACTAATGCTGTAAACATGCAGCCTCCGGCAATCAGGAAATGTGCCGGCCAGTCTACTCTTCCTCTACGGGAAGGGGTAGAGAGGGCGCAGGCGCTGCCTGAAAGCGCTACTAAATGCATAATCTTTCATAAAGCAAAGATAATTAAGCACTTATTTAATGTGCTCTTGTTTTAAATTCTTATTTATCAGTATTTTATGATTTTTGCTGTTGCGGGGTTATTAATTTGGGCGGGTTGTTCCCATGCTAAAAAAATGACATGATTGCGCCTCTTTTTGCCTGTTCGTCGAGGATGTCGCTATGGCCGGAACAATGCGCAGCCGCACCTGCCTCCGCTCGCTTTACCCTGTGCGCACGGCGCTCCTCTCTGCTCGCCGCTTTCAGCCGTTCCCGCGCGTCATGCGGTGAGGCCAGCTAAACGTTCGCTGTTGGGCATGCGTAAAGACAGACGCGATCTGGCTTTACTGATGTCTATCGGGTGCGGCTTTACCTTTTGCTCCGTCTCCGCTTCCGCCTGACGTTATTCGCCGGGGAATCTTCCCTATTGCCGTGCCTCTGGCACCCACTCATCCTTCACCGTTGGGGATTTGTGTTATGACACCACTGAAAATTGCCGCCAGCGCCGCTGTGGCTCCCAGCCTTACCCTGAATACCGGGCGTGACGTAGTGACGCTGGACAACACCGACTTTACCGACGTAGCGGCGGTGGTCGTCTCGCTGGCCGATACGCGCAGCGGCGTGCTGGCGCTGTTGCGCCATACCGGTTTCAATCTGCCGGTATTTGTCGCCAACGCCTATGAGGAGGAGGTGCTGCATCTGCCGGGCGTGACCGGCGAGCTGAACGGCTCCGCGCAAGAGTGGGCGGCGCTGGAAGCGGCCGCGGCGGAGTATGAGGCGAACCTGCTGCCGCCGTTTTTCGATACCCTTACGCGCTATGTCGATATGCAGAACAGCACCTTCGCCTGTCCAGGGCATCAGGGCGGGGCGTTTTTCCGTAAGCATCCGGCGGGACGGCAGTTTTACGATTTTTACGGCGAGAACGTTTTTCGCTCCGACATGTGCAACGCCGACGTTAAGCTCGGCGATCTGCTGATCCACGAAGGCTCGGCGAAAGATGCGCAGAAATTCGCGGCAAAGGTATTTAACGCGGATAAAACCTACTTCGTGCTGAACGGCACCTCCAGCGCCAACAAGGTGGTGACCAACGCGCTGCTGACGCGCGGCGATCTGGTGCTGTTCGACCGCAATAACCATAAGTCGAACCATCACGGCGCGCTGATTCAGGCGGGCGCGACGCCAGTCTATCTGGAGGCGGCGCGTAATCCTTTCGGGTTTATCGGCGGCATCGACGCGCACTGCTTCGACGAGGGCTGGCTGCGCGAGCGAATCAAAGAGGTGGCGCCGCAGCGCGCCGGAGAGGCGCGTCCTTTCCGGCTGGCGATTATTCAGCTCGGCACCTACGACGGCACGGTTTATAACGCGCGTCAGGTGGTAGATCGCATCGGGCATCTCTGCGACTACATTCTGTTCGACTCCGCATGGCTCGGCTATGAGCAGTTTATTCCGGTGATGGCAGGCACCTCGCCGCTGACGCTGGAACTCACCGCGCAAGACCCGGGCATCTTTGTTACCCAGTCGGTGCATAAGCAGCTGGCCGGTTTTTCGCAGACGTCGCAGATCCATAAAAAAGATAACCATATTCGCGGTCAGAAACGCTTTTGCCCGCACAAGCGGCTGAACAACGCTTTTATGCTGCACGCTTCTACCAGTCCCTTTTATCCGCTCTTCGCCGCGCTGGACGTTAACGCCAAAATGCATCAGGGCGAAGCGGGCCGTCAGCTGTGGCAGGCGTGCGTGACGCTCGGCATCGAGGCGCGCAAGGCGATCCTCGATCGCTGCGAGATGATCCTGCCGTTTGTACCGGAGCAGGTAGACGGCAAACGCTGGCAGGATGCGCCCACGGAGACCATCGCCCGCGACAGCCGCTACTTCAGCTTTGAGCCAGAGGCGAAATGGCACGGTTTTGCCGGTTACGCGCAGGATCAGTATCTGGTCGATCCCTGCAAGCTGCTGCTGACGACGCCGGGCATCGACGCGGCGAGCGGCGAGTATGCCGACTTCGGCATTCCCGCCACCATTCTGGCGAACTACCTGCGCGAAAACGGCATCGTGCCGGAGAAGTGCGACCTTAACTCTATTCTGTTTCTGCTGACGCCGGCAGAGAGCGCGGAGAAGATGGCGCATCTGGTGGCGATGCTGGCGCAGTTCGAACAGCACGTCAGAGAGGATGCGCCGCTGGCGGAGGTGCTGCCGACGATTTATCGCAAGAATCAGGCGCGCTACAAGGGCTATACCCTGCGTCAGCTGTGCCAGGAGATGCACGATCTCTACGTCAGCTTCGGCGTGAAGGATCTGCAGAAGGCGATGTTCCGCCAGAAGCGTTTCCCGGCGGTGAAGGTAAACCCGCAGGACGCGCATCAGGCTTATATTCGCGGCGACGTCGAGCTGGTACCGATCGCGCAGGCCGAAGGGCGCATCGCCGCCGAAGGCGCGCTGCCTTATCCGCCAGGCGTGCTCTGCGTGGTGCCGGGCGAGGTGTGGGGAGGCGCGGTGCAGCGCTATTTCCTGGCGCTGGAAGAGGGCGTCAATCAGCTGCCGGGCTTCTCGCCGGAGCTGCAGGGAGTTTATACCGAGGATGACGGGCAGGGGCGTCTGCAGCTGGTGGCGAATATGATGGTGGAAGGGCGCCAGGCCGGGCGGTAGCGGCGGCGGGTTCCGTCCCGCCTGACGGGAAGTTTGCCTGCTGCGCAGGCGGGCTCGGTGTTCGCTGCGCGAACCGGCTATAAGCGGTTCTGCCCAATAGGAAATTGTCTGCTGCGCAGACGGGCCCTGGTGCAGGTTTCGTTCGCCCGATAACTGGGCAGTTTCATTTCGCCCGTTGCGGGCGACCGAGCAGGGCCGGTAGGCGCCGGCCCTGCACCCGCGCCCCGGGCCAGCTCACCCGCCCGCTGCGCGGGTTCCTTCGCTTCGTCAGGATTTCGGACGGACCGCGCAGGACAGGCCGTCCTGGCCTGGCCTGCGCTTTCGGCGACGTCCTGTCGCCTCATCCTGAAATCCTTCCTTCGCTCAGCGGCTGCGATGGCCCCCACAACCCCCGCTGCACGTTCTGATTATTGAAGGCGCAACTTCGTCGCTGAAAGCGCAAGCCATGTGATCAGACGACACAGTCTTTAATAAAAAATAAGGAAATTACAGGCGAGGGGTTGGTAGAGGCATCCGACACGCTGAGGCGCGCACGGCGGCCAGGACGAGCCGGCAGGAGGTCGGCGAGAGGGAGGGCCAGGCCAGGACGGCCTGTCCCGACGGGTCCGTGCGGCCGACGTAAGCAACGAAGGGACCGCGCGGAGCGCGGCGTGGAGGCTGCCGGAAGCCGGGATTGTTAAGGGGCTGGCGAGCCCCTTAACACGCACGCCAGCAGCGGAGCGGCTGAAACTCCCTGCCGCCTGGCGGGCGGAACCCGCTCAGAGCCGCCTGCGCAGCAGGCCAACCTGCCTGGCGGGCGGAACCCGCTCAGAGCCACCTGCGCAGCAGGCCAACGCCTGGCGGGCGGAACCCGCTCAGAGCCGCCTGCGCAGCAGGCCAACCCGCCTGGCGGGCGGAACCCGCTCAGAGTCCGCCTGCGCAGCAGCCACCCTGTCAATAACGTCGATAGCTGCGCTGCGCCGTACTCACCTTATACAAATAGCGGCGCGACTCCGCAGACGGATGCTGCGTCGTCAGCGTGTTATAAACCTGGCTCGGCGACATATTATTAATGGCGTTAAAGGCGCGATCCTTATCGCTGGAGAAGACGCGCAGCACGCTGCCCGCGCCGCCGTTGTAGGCGGTAATCACCGCATAGCGACGCGACAGCGGATCCTGAATCCCGCCCAGATAGCTTTTCTGCAACAGCGAAAGATAGGCGGTGCCCGCATCGATATTGTTCTCGGGATCGAGCAGATAGCTGCGGCTCGGCTTGCCCCACTTGCCCTTCATACGGAACACATCGACGCCTGCGGTATGCTGCACCACCTGCATCAGCCCCAGCGCGTCGGAATGGCTGACCGCATAGGGGTTGAAGCTCGACTCGGTCTGCATAATCGCCAGAATCAGCGACGCGTCGACGCCATACTGCTCGGCGGCCTTACGCACCATCGGCAGATATTTGTGCGCACGCTTGTCGAGGTGGTTAGGCACCATCGGTATGGTGACCGAGTAGATGACATGCAGGCCGGAAACGCGACGCTGCAGTTTATTTTGCAGCAGGTAATCGGCGAAGCTGCCCGCGCGGCCCTGCCAGCGAATCGGCTGACCGGTGTTGTCCAGCACCTGGCCGTAGAGCAGCGGCTCTTTACTGATGACGATATCGTTGGCGTCGGAATAGAGATCGACATTACCTGGATCGTCGCCGATCAGCAGCGTGGTCACGATCGCCTGGCGCAGGCTGGCCATCGGATCGGTACCAGAAATGGTTTCGATAGTAATGTTGCCGCTTTCGAAGTTGATATGGCTGCGGGTGTAATAGTTGTCGCTGTATTTGACGTAATCTTTCGGTCCGGCGATCAGGACTTCGTTGATACCCCAAATGTTCTCGATGTTATGCGCAAACTGGCCCATTAAAATATCGAAGCCGTTGGTGTCCTTTACCCACTCTTCGTGATACTGCGAAGACTTCTTTCCTGAACAGGAGACCAAAAGAGGAGCGATCACCAGCAGTGCGAGTAATTTCTTATTCATTGTAAATACGTGCCTGACCCGGAAAAGAGAGGGGCCTCAACGCTGAGGCCCTAAAATTTATGCTTCTGGCGGCGTATAGCCTTCGATGTGGACCTCTTTGCCTTCAAACAGGAAATTCACCATCTCCTTCTCCAGCACTTTACGGTCTTCCGGATTCATCATGTTGAGCTTTTTCTCGTTGATCAACATGGTCTGTTTGGCCATCCACTTCTGCCAGGCTTCTTTCGAGATCTCATTGTAGATGCGCTTACCGATTTCGCCCGGATAGAGCTGGAAATCCTGCCCTTCGGCGTCGCGCTGTAGAAACGTACAAAAAATCGTGCGGCTCATTACTTTTCCTCTCTAATCTCATGCCGGTGCAGGGCCAGCTGTTGCGGGTGACGTAGCTCGTGCAGAAGCCGCTCAACCGGCGCCGCAAGCCCCACTGACGGCGGCTGGGCTAAGTTATACCAGAGACCGCCGGGTTCATCCATCGCCGCCCCGACAGATGACCACGATAGCCACATTGGCACGATATCCAGATGGAAATGGCTAAAGGTATGGCGAAAAGCGGTGAGCTGCTGCGGCTTCGCCGCGATGCCGCGCGCCTGCAGCCAGTCGTGCAGCGCATCCTCTGTAGTGAACTGCGGGAAGCAGAACAGACCGCCCCATAATCCCACAGGCGGACGCTGCTCCAGCCAGACATCGTCGCCATCCTGCAGCAGCAAAAACCAGCCGCTGCGCTCCGGCAGGATCTGCTTCGGCTTTTTGCCGGGATAGCTCGCCTGGCTATTGTTGGCGTAGGCGATACAGCCGCTGTTAAGCGGACAGATGTCGCATTTGGGCTTCAAACGGGTGCAGACCAGCGCGCCGAGATCCATCATCGCCTGATTGAACTGGCTGACGCCCTCTGCCGGCGTGACCGTTTCGCTGATTTCCCACAGCCGCTTCTCGACATCCTTTTTACCCGGCCAGCCGCCGACCGCATAGCAGCGGGCCAGCACGCGCTTTACGTTGCCGTCGAGGATGGGGAAGTGCTGGCCGAGCGACAGCGACAGCACCGCGCCTGCGGTGGAGCGTCCCACGCCAGGCAACGCCGCAACGTCGTCGAAGTTGCGCGGGAACTCGCCCTGATGCTGGTCGGCTATCTGCTTCGCCGCCTTATGCAGGTTGCGCGCGCGGGCGTAGTAGCCCAGCCCGGTCCAGAGGTGCAGCACCTCGTCGAGCGGTGCGGCGGCCAGATCGGCGACGGTGGGAAAGCGCGCCATAAAGCGTTCGAAATAGGGAATAACGGTGGCGACCTGGGTTTGCTGCAGCATCACTTCAGAGAGCCACACCTTATAGGGCGTTTTCTCCTGCTGCCACGGCAGGGTCTTGCGGCCAAAGCGCTGATACCAGTCCAGCACCTGTTGCGCGAACTGCGGCGCTTGCATCATAAGAAGGAAATTTTCCGTGATTACTCTACACTCAGGCAGGCATTCCAGCACAGGCGCGGCCCCGGTGTAAACCTGAAGATCGCAAGGGCTTGCTTCTGCTAATTAACTTTGCATAATGCGCCTTTCCCCAAACAGGCTACTCAGCAGGCTACAACATGATTAATGACGTCATCACTCCGGAATTTGATGAGAACGGGCGGCCGCTGCGCCGTATACGCAGTTTTGTGCGCCGCCAGGGGCGTCTGACCAAAGGGCAGCAGCTGGCGCTCGACCAATACTGGCCGGAGATGGGCGTTGAGTTTCAACCCGAGCCGCTGGATCTGACGCGCCTGTTTGGCCGCGACGCGCCGGTGGTGCTGGAGATCGGCTTCGGCATGGGCGCGTCGCTGGTGACCATGGCGCAGAATAATCCGCAGCAGAACTTCCTCGGCATCGAAGTGCACGCGCCGGGCGTGGGCGCCTGTCTCGCCTCCGCGAAAGAGGCGAACGTCGAGAACCTGCGCGTGATGTGCCACGACGCGGTGGAAGTGCTGGAGAAGATGATCCCGGATAACTCGCTGCGCATGGTGCAGCTTTTCTTCCCCGATCCCTGGCATAAAGCGCGCCACAACAAGCGCCGCATCGTGCAGACGCCTTTCGCCGAACTGGTGATGCGCAAGCTGAAGCTGGGCGGGGTGTTCCATATGGCGACCGACTGGGAAGCCTACGCCGAACATATGCTGGAAGTGATGAACGGCATCGACGGCTATAAAAATCAGTCGGAAACGCAGAATTACGTGCCGCGTCCTGAGACGCGTCCACTGACCAAATTTGAGCAGCGCGGGCAGCGACTGGGCCACGGCGTTTGGGACTTAATGTTTGAGAGGATTAAATAATGGCCACACATCGCAGCCGCCGTTTACGTAAAAAACTGCATATCGACGAATTTCAGGAGCTGGGCTTCTCGGTCGCCTGGCGCTTCGCCGACGGCACCACGGAACAGCAGATTGATAAAACCGTCGACGACTTTATCAACGAAGCGATCGCGCCGAACGGCCTGGCCTATGACGGCAGCGGCTATCTGGTGTGGGAAGGATTGATTTGTCTGCAAAAGACCGGCAAGTGCACCGACGAGCACCGCGAGCTGGTGCGCAAGTGGCTGGAAGATCGTCAGCTGAGCGATGTGCAGGTTACCGAACTTTTCGACGTCTGGTGGGACTAAGTTCCGTATCGGCCTGGCTTGCTTGCGCTATTGACGCCGGGCAGTGCTCGCCTTCCTCACGTACTGCAGTACGCTCCGGAGGCTGTGCGCTGGCCTTCGCCAATAGCGCTGCGCCGCCGACGGCCGACCTGTCATTACAGCGCCTGGTTCACATAGTAGGGAGAGATTATGGTTCGTAAAACGCTTATCGCCGCGCTGCTGCTGGCAGCGACGCAGGCGCAGGCTGCCTGGGAGTGCAGCGTCAAACCGCAGGATGACGTGGTGATTAAGCCGCAAAGCGTGCAGGTGGTCGGCGCAAACGGGAACCTGCAGATCTCCCCGCAGGGCGATGTGCAGTTCAACGGCCAGAAGGTGGCGGTGAACAATACGCAGCGTCAGCAGGCTATCGACTACCAGAACGCGCTGCGTCGCGATCTGCCGTGGATCGATACCGGCGCCTCGTCGCGCCTGGAAAAAGGCCGCATCGCGCTGGATAAGGTGATTGTCGAGAAGCTCGGCGCCGACAGCAACGTGCGTAACCGCCTTACCACGCTCAACGGTCAGCTGAAGCAGCAGATGAACCGTATTATCGAACATCGCGACGACGGCCTGACCTTCCATCATCAGGCGATCGACCAGGTGCGCGCCGACGGCGAACGTCTGGTGCAGAGCACCATGGGCGGCGTGCTGCAGGACAGCCTGAACGAGATGGGCAGCAAGCAGGCGAGCGGCAGTAATCCGCTACAGGCGATCATGGGCAACCTGGGCGGGCTACAGCGGTCGATTCAGGCGGAGTGGAGCAATCAGGAGCAGGATTTCAAAAACTTCGGCCAGGAAGTCTGTAACCGCGTGATTAGCCTTGAAGATCAGCGCAAGAAGCTGGTCGGCAGCGTGAAGTCGTAAAGAAAGCGGCGCGCTTGTCGATGTCAGGCGCGCCTTGCGAGGTTACTCGTTGCCCCACTGGTTAAGAAACTCAGCGATCTCGTCAATACGCTGCGCGTCGATGCCCGCTTCCACAGCCATCTCCTGCTGCGCTTCTTCGCTGATTTCCTCGTTATTCATCAGACGCGTAATCAGCAGCTGGAAATAGCGCGCCAGCGAATCGCGTTCCGAGTCGCTAACCGGCTTGTCGCTCTCCGTCGCATACTCATCCGCAACGTCGTAATATCTGATTGGTATTTCATCGTTCATAAAGAGTCTCCAGGATAACGCCTGTTGTACTTGCGGGACTGTCTGCCGTATCTCAGACCTTGAGCATTTTCGCTGTGGCATCTACGTCGATCTCATCTTCCGAGAAGATCAGCGTCGTTCCCTGGAAAGTGGTGATCGCCAGTTTTCTCACCGCGCGCATTTCGCCAGGCTTAGCGTCGGTTTTCGGCCGGATGTTATTCAGCAGCGAACCCACAGAGAGCACGGTATTCTCTTTATCGATGCGGCTATCCGCCGGCACCTCTTCGCTGAAGACCACGAAAGATTTGATTGCGGTGAGCTTGATGCGCTCGCCAGCGATAAAGATATATTTGCTCTCCGGGAGCACCTTCACAGCATAAGCTGACGGCCCCTTGCTGTTGGTGGTGGGTTCGAAGGTCACCGCCGCATTCTTTTTGATCAGCTCAGGGTTGGCGACCTTGATCACATGAAAATAGCGGTTGTCGCCGTTTTCATCTTTGATAAATCCAAAACCCTTGTCCTGAAACCAGGTTGTGATCGTTCCGTTCATCGCCGTTACCGCCTGTTTAATCGTTAATCTACTCAGTTTTTGCAGCGCGCAGTGTAATGCACAATAGCAGTGCCGACTACGGCTTTGGGTAAGTGTGGATGATAAATTTAACGGGTGCGAGAAGAGAGCGGGCCGCTCGAGGGGAAACAGATATGAAAAAACCCGCACAGGGCGGGTTTTTTTCATTATCAGCGGCAGCTTAGCCGCTCAGGCTTGCGCCTTCATCGCTATTGTAAGCGTCGCTGATAACAGGCGCGTCTTACAGCGCGGTGACGTTGCCGGCAGCAGGGCCTTTAGCACCATTTTCGATGGTGAAAGAGACTTTCTGGCCTTCGTCGAGGGTTTTGTAGCTGTCGCTCTGGATTGCAGAGAAGTGTACGAATACATCTTTGCTGCCGTCGTCCGGAGTGATGAAGCCGAAACCTTTGTCAGAGTTGAACCATTTTACTAAACCAGTCATTTTGTTAGACATAGATATTTCCTTAATTTATGAGCCACTTAAAGCGGCGATGATGGCCTGAGAATTACTTATGGGGCGCTTAGGAGGAGCTCACGAAGAAGGGTATCTTTGGATAACACTTGAACTGAGGACTGCTTTACTAAAACTGCTTTCATAAGGTCTGTATTCCAAACCGATGGCGCTATTAAGCCACAGGGCATGAGGTCTGGCAACATTTATATTAATTTATTTTAACCACTTATACACCTGGACGGCTGCATGGATAGAAGCTTTGCGGACTTATCCGCTAATGCAACACGTCACCCGTCTCGCTGAGATGGTAGCCAGTTCACAACTCTGGGCTTAGCCAGCCGCTGGCCGCCTGCGCGCATGATAGTCTTGCCTGATGCCGCGCACTCGCTCCTGTATAACGGGTTGTATGAAACGCAGATTGCCTTTTCAGGTAAAACTCTTTCTCTCTCTGGTGCTGTTTTCCTGCCTGCTGCTAGCGCTGCAGGGCGCGATCCTGTTTCATTTTATCGACCGGCAGCTGCATCACGATCTGGGGCAGCGCGCGCGCGTGCAGGCGAGCGAAATTGCGCTGATGCCCGGCCTGGCGGAGAAGGTGGCGAGCCGCGATATCGCGGCCATCGCCCGCCTGATCCAGCCGCTGCGCGAGCAAAGCGACGCGAGCTATATCGTGATCGGCGACGCGCGCGAGCAGCATCTCTACCACTCTGAATCGCCCGAGCGCCTTAACTTGCCGCTGATTGGCGGCGATAACGCCGAGGTGCTGCAGGGGAAAACCATTATTTCGGTGCGGAAGGGCGGCATCGGCGTATCGCTGCGCAGCAAGGCCCCCATCTTTGATGCCCGCCATCAGGTGATCGGCATCGTCTCGGTCGGTTATCTCACCTCCTATATCGCCAATATCAACGTCAGCCTGCTGTGGCAGGCGAGCCTGTACGGCCTGGCGCTGCTGATTTTGCTGTTTATATTTTCATGGGCTTTTAGCCGCAACCTCAAGAAGCAGATGTTCTGGCTGGAGCCGAAAGATATCGCGCTGCTGGTGCTGCAGCAAAAAGCGCTGCTCGAGGCGATGTATGAAGGGGTGTTCGCCGTTAACGCCGAAAAGCAGCTGATCTTAATCAATCGCGCCGCCAGAGAGCTGCTGGAGCTCGATCGCAGCGAGAGCGAACTGCTGGGCAAGCCGCTGCATGAGGTGATGCAGATCCATCCCGCTTTTCTCAGCCAGAGCGGCGGACAAGAGAGCGGACGCCAGCACGATCAGATCACCGTCCTGAATCAGCGTCAGGTGATCGTCAACCGGGTCGCTATCGATCTTGAACCTGGCGTGCCGGGCGGCTGGGTCTGCAGCTTCCGCGATAAAAACGACATCAACACCCTGAGCAGCCAGCTGAGCCAGGTAAAGCGCTATGCGGATAACCTGCGCATTATGCGCCACGAACAGCTCAACTGGACCGCCACGCTGGTGGGGCTGCTGCAGATGCAGCGCTACGACGATGCGATGCGCTATATTCAGGCGCAGTCCGCCGGCGCGCAGCAGGTGCTCGATTTCGTCTCGGCGCGCTTTACTTCGCCAGCGCTGTGCGGACTGCTGCTGGGGAAATATGTCAGCGCGCGGGAAAAAGGGGTCGAGCTACAGTTCGATCCCGCCTGCCAGCTCATGCGCATCCCCGCGACCATTAGCGAAACCGCGCTGATGTCGGTGGTGGGCAACGTGCTGGATAACGCCGTAGACGCTACGCTCAACGTGAAAAAACCTGCACCGCCGGTGGAGCTCTATATTTCCGACCGCAATCAGGAGCTGTTGATCGAAGTGGCCGATCAGGGCTGCGGCGTGGACGAACAGCTGAAGCCGCATCTGTTCGAGCAGGGCGTGACCAGCAAGCCCTCCTGCGGCGACGATCCGCTCGGCTCGGAGCACGGCATTGGCCTCTATCTGGCGGCAGGATACGTTCATCAGGCGGGCGGTAGCATCGAAATCAACGACAATGCGCCGCAGGGAACGATTTTCACCATTTTTATCCCGTTCCCGTCCGCCGCTTCGACAGGAATTTCTTATGAACAACGCTAAGCCGCTCAAGGTGGTGATTGTGGAAGATGAGCCGCATCTCGCCGATTTGCACCGCGAGTTTATCGAGCAGCATTTCCATCTGCGCGTGGCGGGCATTGCGGCCACGCTGGAGCAGGCGCGCCAGCTGATCGAGCAGCATCAGCCGCGGCTGGTGCTGCTCGACAATTATCTGCCGGACGGGCAGGGCGTCACGCTGATCGACGACCCACTGCTGAAGCGTTTTGACTGCTCCGTGATCTTTATTACCGCCGCGAGCGACATGCAGACCTGTAGCCATGCGATGCGCAGCGGCGCGCTGGACTATCTGCTCAAGCCGGTCTTTTTTCACCGCCTGCGCGCCTCGCTGGAGCGCTTTATGCTGCTGGTGCAGACGATGCGCCAGATGACCAATGTGGACCAGCATGCGCTGGACAAGCTGTTCAACCTGCCAGCCAGCGACGCGCCGCCCGCGCCGTCGACTAAAGGCATCGAGTCTCTGACCCTGACGCGAGTTAAACGCTTTTTCAGCGATGCGCCTGACCGCAGCTGGTCGGTGGAGCAGGTGGTAGAGAGCGTCGGGATCAGTAAAACCACCGGCCGCCGTTATCTGGAGTATTGCGTGGAGATCGGCTTTATAGGCGTCGAAATGCAGTATGGCAATATCGGCCATCCGCGGCGGCTCTATCGCAAAATTAGCGGCCTGTAATAGTGTGATCGCGCGCAATAAGGGCACGCGTCGCCTACGTGGTTTTAATGGTGTTAATTGCCGAAAAAACGCCAATAATCACACTTCGCGAAGATAACGCCTGGGCACCTCTTGTCTGGCGGACCCGATCGGCTATGTTGACCCTTAGTTCCTAAAGTGTAACTAAAAGGTTAAATATAATGTCGAACAAATATCCTCTTACTCTGGTTGCCGCTACCGTATTAATCTCCTGTTCCGCCTTCTCCGCGCCGCCGCAGGGCTATCCGGCGGACTATCAGGGCGTTATCGACGCCGCGACCAAAGAAGGCAAAGTGGTGATCTATTCCACCACCGACACCAAAGCCGCAGGGCCGCTGATCAAGGGGTTCGAAGCCACCTATCCCGGCATCAAAGTCGAATATAACGACATGAACAGCACCGAGCTGTACAACCGTTTTATCAGCGAGCAGGCCTCCGGCGGCACCAGCGGCGACGTGGTCTGGAGCTCCTCCATGGATACCGGCCTGAAGCTGGCGACCGACTATGCCCAAGAGTATCAGTCGCCCGAGCTCGCTCAGCTGCCGAAGTGGGCGGTGTGGAAAAACCGCGCGTACGGTACCACCTACGAGCCGGTGGTGATTATCTATAACAAGCGGCTGATCCCGGCTGGCGAGGTGCCCGATTCACACGCCGCGCTGGCGAAGCTGATCGCCAGTCAGACCGACAAATTCAAGAGCAAAGTCACCACCTACGATATCGAAAAATCGGGG
This sequence comes from Pantoea sp. NGS-ED-1003, assembly GCF_000738765.1. Taxonomy (NCBI): domain Bacteria; kingdom Pseudomonadati; phylum Pseudomonadota; class Gammaproteobacteria; order Enterobacterales; family Erwiniaceae; genus Pantoea; species Pantoea sp. NGS-ED-1003. The sequence goes on along the minus strand of NZ_JPQA01000006.1, from coordinate 168,622 downwards.
CTGGGCTTTATGCTGTCGGTGCAGGATTCCAAAGCCGATCCGCAATATTTCAAAACCTTGTCTGAAGTGGCGAAGGGCGGATTAGCGGTACAGTCCTCTACCGGCACCATGATGGAGCGGGTCTCCTCCGGCGAAAACCTGATCGGCTTCAATATTCTCGGCTCCTATGCCGAAGCCCGCGCCAAAACCGATCCTTCGCTGGGCATATCTTATCCGAAGGATTACACGCTGGTGCTGTCGCGCGTCTCCTTTATCAGCCAGCAGGCGCAGAACAGCCATGCGGCGAAGCTGTGGCTCGATTACGTGCTCTCTGAAAAAGGGCAAACCATTCTGGCGAATCAGGCCGACATTCCCTCGCTGCGTAACGATATCGAAGGCAAAAACGATATCGACGGCCTGACCAAAATGTTAGGCAATGCGCTGAAGCCTATCCCGGTAGACGAAAGCCTGCTGGAGTACCTGCAGCCGAAAAAACGTCTGGATTACATCAAACAGTGGCGCGCAGCCGCCGGTAAATAACGGCAGTTCGGAAGCGCGGCCCGCTGCGTCGCGCTTCTCTTTCCTCAGATTTCGCCATTCAGGGTCTCAATATGAATGCATTGCGCAGAAAGTGGCAAAGCCTGCCGCGCGGCGTCGTGGTGCTGTTAACCGCGCTGGTTATCTATGTACCGCTGTCGTTTATCGTCATCCAGAGCTTTTTATCCGCCCCCTTTTTTGCGCCGTCAAAAGAGTGGAGCCTGGAGTCATTTGAATTTATTTTCACCGACCCCGACTTCTACAAGGCGCTAAAAAGCGGCTTTATTCTCGCCTTTGGGCTGGTGATCATCGCCATTCCGCTGGGCGGCATCCTGGCGTTTCTGATGGTGCGTACCGACCTGCCGGGCAGACGCATTATCGAGCCGCTGATCCTCGTGCCGATCTTCGTCTCGCCAATGGTGCTGGGTTTCGGCTATGTGGTGGCCGCCGGGCCGGTCGGCTTCTTCTCGCTGTGGGCGCAGTCCCTGCTCGGTTTTGTGCCGTGGAATATCTACGACATGTCGAGCATCGTGGTGATTGCCGGGCTGACGCACGTTCCCCATGCCTATCTCTATATCTCCTCGGCGCTGCGCAGCGTGGGATCGGATGTCGAGGAGGCGGCGCGCATCGCCGGCGCCTCGCCGCTGCAGGTGATGACGGCGGTGAGCCTGCCGATGGTGCGCCCCTCGATCCTCTATGCCGTGGTGCTGCTGTTCTTTCTCGGACTGGAAGTCTTCGGCCTGATGCTGGTGCTGGGCGATCCTGAAGGCAATATGGTGCTGGCGACCTATCTCTACCAGCTGACCAATAAGCTCGGCACGCCTTCGTATCACCTGATGGCCGCGGTGGCCGTGGTGCTGATCTGCATTACCATTCCGCTGGTGATGCTGCAGCGTCGCCTGATGCGCACCGCTAACCGCTTCGTGACCGTTAAGGGCAAAGCTTCCCAGGCGCGCGCCTTGCCGCTGGGGAAATGGCGCTGGGTGGCGGGCGCGGTAGTGGCGTTCTGGTTGACCGTAACCATTGGCGTGCCGCTGCTGGGCGTGGTGCTGCGCGCCTTTATCTCTAACTGGGGCGTCGGCGTCTCGCTGTGGGACGAGCTGTCGATCAAAACTTTTCAGACTATCTGGGCGCAGCCAAATCTGCTGCGCGCCATCGTCAACTCCATGGCGATCGGCGTGATCGGCGGCGCGTTAGCGGTGGGATGCTACCTGTTCATCGGCATCGCCATGCACCGCAAGCCTGACAACACCACGCGCTTCCTCGACTACAGTGTGCTGGTGCCGCGCGCCGTGCCAGGGCTGCTGGCGGGCCTGGCGTTTCTCTGGGTGTTTTTGTTCCTGCCGCTGTGGCTGGACAACTCGCTTAAATCGGGCTGGCTTTCCGATTTCGCCTGGTCGCAGTGGCTGCGCGATAACCTCATCGTCTGGCTGCGCTCGCTGCGCAGCACCATCTTCAGCGTCTGGCTGGCTTACACCGTGGTGTGGATGGCCTATGGCCTGCGGCTGATCTCCTCGACGCTGCTGCAGGTAGGGCCCGAGCTGGAAGAGGCGGCGCGCAGCACCGGCGCCACGCGCGGGCAGATTACGCGCCACGTGACGATCCCGCTCTCACGCTACGGCCTGATCGGCTCCTGGCTGCTGATGTTCCTGATTTTTGAACGCGAATACTCCACCGGCGTTTATCTGCTGTCGCCCGGTACGGAAACCATCGGCTCAATGCTGGTTTCCCTGTGGGCCGCGGGCGCGATCGATATCGTCGCCGCGCTCTCCTTTATTAACATCCTGCTGGTGGTGGTAGGCCTGGGTATCGCCCTGCGATTTGGAGTTAAATTACATGATTGAATTATCAGTAGAAGATCTGCATTTAACCTATGGCGACAACCCGGTTCTGAAAGGGGTCTCCATGAATTTACAGCGCGGCGAAGTGGTGTCGCTGCTTGGCCCCTCCGGCAGCGGCAAAACCACGCTGCTGCGCGCCGTCGCCGGGCTGGAAAAGCCGACGCAGGGCAAGATTATCATCGGCAAAAACCAGGTGTATGCCGGTACGCCGCGCAGTGAGATCCCGGCGGAAGAGCGCAACCTCGGGCTGGTGTTTCAGTCATACGCGCTGTGGCCGCATAAGACGGTGTTTGAGAACGTGGCCTATCCGTTAAAGCTGCGTAAGATCGCTTCCGCGGAGATTAATCAGCGGGTGCAGGACGTACTCAACCAGCTGGGGCTGGGCCATCTGGGCAAGCGCCATCCGCACCAGCTTTCCGGCGGACAGCAGCAGCGCGTCGCCATCGGCCGTGCGCTGGTCTATAACCCACCGGTGATCCTGCTGGATGAGCCGCTATCGAACCTCGACGCCAAACTGCGCGAAGAGGCGCGCGTCTTCCTGCGTGAGTTGATTATCAAGCTCGGGCTGTCGGCGCTGATGGTGACGCACGACCAAAACGAGGCGATGGCGATTTCCGACCGCATCCTGCTGCTGAATAACGGCAAGATCGAGCAGCAGGGCACGCCGCAGGAGATGTACGGCTCGCCGAAAACTCTTTTCACCGCTGAGTTCATGGGCAGCAACAACCGGCTGCACGGAAAAATCGCCGAGCTGCGCGACGGTAAAGCGCGTATCGAGGGCAAAGGCTGGAGCCTGTGGGGCAGAGCGGGAGAAGGTGTGCAGCAGGGCCAGGAGGCCACGGCGGTGATCCGCGTAGAGCGCGTGAGGCTGGTGGAAGGGCCGGGCGAGAACCAGCTGGAACTGCCGCTGGTCACCAGCATGTATCTCGGCGATCGCTGGGAGTACCTGTTCCGCACCGCAGGCGACGATTTTGCTATTCGCGCCTACGGCCATGAGGTGCGCGACCCGCAGCACTGCTATCTGGCGCTGCCGGAAAACCATTTGTGGATCTTCCCGAAGGCATAACAGTAAGGGCGGCCTGCGCCGCCCTCGTTGTTTCCCCTTACTCCTCCGCCAAAAACAGCTCCAGCAGCGAGTTCAAAAACAGCTTACCTTTTTCCGTTATCTGCCAGTGCGTGGCGCTCTCCGCGACGTAGCCTGCTGCGATCGCCGCATCCATCTGTGGGCGAATGGTCTGCTCGCTCAGGCCGGTATAGCGCGTAAACTCCTCGCGCGGCGCCGCTTCCAGCAGGCGGAAACGGTTCATGAAGTACTCGAATGGCTTCTCCGCGTCGTCGACCTCATACTGCTTCTCCTGATAGCGGCCCTGCATAAAGCCGCGCGGGTGGCGCGTCTTCACGGTGCGCACGATACGCCCGTCAGGCTGGGTCAGCTTGCCGTGCGCGCCGCAGCCGATGCCGAGGTAGTCGCCGAAGCGCCAGTAGTTGAGGTTGTGCTCGCAGCGATAGCCCGGCTTCGCGTAGGCGGAGGTCTCATACTGCTGATAGCCGGCGGCGGTCAGCAGACGATCTCCTTGCTCGAAGATATCCCACAGCGCGTCGTCGTCCGGCAGCGTCGGCGGACGCGAGCCGAACAGCGTATTCGGCTCGATAGTCAGCTGATACCAGGAGAGATGCGGCGGGTTGAGCGCGATCGCCTGCTTCAGGTCGCTCAGCGCCTCCTCCAGCGACTGATCGGGCAGGCCGTGCATCAAATCGAGGTTAAAGCTGCGCAGATGCAGCCCCTCAGCCAGCTGCGCGGCGCGCTTCGCCTCGTCCGGGCCGTGAATGCGTCCCAGCCGCTCCAGCTTCTGCGGGTCGAAGCTCTGCACGCCGATAGAGATACGATTAATGCCCGCCAGCTGATAGGCGCTGAAACGGTCAGCCTCTACGGTGCCGGGATTGGCCTCCATGGTGATCTCCGCATCCGCCGCCAGCGGCAGTCGCGCGCGCACGCCGTCCATCAGCATCTGCATCGCTTCGCCGCTCAGCAGGCTCGGCGTGCCGCCGCCGATAAAAATGGTGCGCACGGCGCGACCGTGGGTCAGCGGCAGGTCGTTTTCCAGATCGCGCAGCAGGTGCTGCACATACTCGACGTGCGGCACCTCGCCTTTTAACGCATGGGAGTTGAAGTCGCAGTAGGGGCACTTCTGCACGCACCACGGAATATGGATGTAGAGGCTTAACGGCGGTAAATCAGGCATTGCGCATCGCTTCCAGCAGCAGCGTCAATGCTTTGCCTCGATGAGAAACCGCGCCTTTTTCCGTTTTGCTTAGCTCGGCGGCGGTTTTGCCCAGTTCGGGCACGTAGAAAATCGGATCGTAGCCGAAACCGCCTTCGCCGGCGGCGGAGCGGGTGATTTCGCCCGCCCAGCTGCCGTGGAACACCAGCGGCGTCGGATCTTCCGCATGGCGCAGATAGACCAGCACGCAGTGGAACTGCGCCTGACGTTCGCCGTCCGGCACCGTTTCCAGCGCGTTCAGCAGTTTCTCAAGGTTCTCCCGATCGCTGGCCGCCTCTCCGGCGTAGCGCGCCGAATAGATGCCGGGCGCGCCGCCCAGCGCATCCACCGCGAGGCCCGAATCGTCGGCGATGGCGGGCAGGCCGGTGATCTGCGCGGCCTGACGCGCTTTCAGAATGGCGTTTTCGATAAAGGTCAGGCCGGTTTCTTCCGCCGACTCCACGCCCAGATCGGTTTGCGCCACGATATCCAGGCCAAAGGCGGAGAGGAGATCCGCCAGTTCACGTACCTTGCCGGGATTGCCGGTGGCGAGCACAACTTTTTGCATAGCAGTTCCAGTCATATTTACAGCAGAAACCAGAGGCCTGGAAACAGGTCCATGCCGAGGAAGTTCAGGGCGTAGAGCACCAGGATCACAATCATCGCCGAGAAGTCGATGCCGCCCATCGCAGGCAGAATACGGCGAATCGGCGACATCAGCGGTTCAGTCAGCTGCACCAGCACATAGTCCAGCGGGCCGCGTCCCTGGCTGATCCAGCTCATCAGCGAGCGAATGATGATCACCCAGAACACCAGATAACCGGCGGATTTCACCAGCGACAGCAGGCCGACCAGCAGATTGGCCGGATCGACCGAGAAGGCGCCGACCTGGATCAGCAGCAAAATCGGGTATTTCAGCGTCGTCAGCACAAACGCCAGCAGCAGCGAGGCGGTATCGATCGGACCAATAGCCGGAATAATGCGGCGCAGCGGCTTGATAATCGGCTGGGTGATCTTCACCACGAACTGCGACAGCGGGTTATAAAAGTCGCAGCGCGACCACTGCATCCAGATGCGCAGCAGCAGCACCATCACATACAGGTCGATCAGCGTTTTGACTAAAAACGTCAGTGTTAACATGAGGTTCCTCAATTATTGTTGTGGGTTGCGCGCATAATCCCGCGCGCCGAAAATCGCGGTGCCGATGCGCACCATGGTGCTGCCTGCGGCAATAGCCGCTTTCATGTCGTCGCTCATTCCCAGAGAAAGCGTATCGACGTCGGGATAGTGCTGCTTCAGCTGACGGAAGGCGTCGGCCATCCGCTGACACACCGCCAGCTGGCGCGCGTAGTCGCTCTCCGGCGCCGGGATCGCCATCAGGCCGCGCAGCTGCAGCCGCGGCAGCGCGGCAACCTGCTGCGCCAGTTCGGGCAAATCCTCCAGCATGATGCCAGATTTGCTGTTTTCGTCACTGATATTTACCTGAATCAACACATTCAGCGGCGGCAGCGCGTCGGGACGCTGATCGTTCAGGCGCTGGGCGATTTTCAGGCGATCCACCGTATGGCACCAGGCGAAATGCTCCGCTACCAGGCGGCTTTTATTCGACTGCAGCGGGCCGATGAAGTGCCACTCCACTTGTGGATGTGCGGCCAGCGCCTCAATCTTTTCAACCCCTTCCTGCACGTAATTTTCGCCGAAGGCGAGCTGGCCGGCTGCGATGGCTTCTTCGACCGCGCTCGCAGGTTTGGTTTTACTGACGGCAAGCAGCGTAACTTCTTCTGGATCGCGCCCGCATTGCGTTGCGGCAGCGCGGATCCGCTGACGCAGTTGCTGTAGGTTGTGCTGGATTGAGGTCATCGTCAGGAGGCTATCTATGGAGTTGGAAGAAATGGTGGCGCTTAGTGTAAAGCATAATGCCGCCGATCTGCACCTGTGCAGCGGAGATTCGCCGCGCTGGCGGTGCCACGGCAGGCTGGAGCCGATCCCCGATCTCGCGCCGCTGACGGCCGACTGGCTGGAGCAGGCTATCGGGCGCTATCTCGACCCGCGACAGCGCGAAGAGCTGGCGGCGCAGGGGCAAACCGACTTCGCTTTCTCGCTGGCCGACGGTCAGCGGCTGCGCGCCAGCCTGTTTCGCCAGCGGCAGGGGCTGTCGCTGGCGCTGCGGACGCTGGCAACCCGCTGTCCGAGGCTGGAGAGCCTGCGCCTGCCGCTGGCGGCGTCGCGCTGGCTGCAGCTGGAGGATGGGCTGATATTAGTGACTGGCGCGACCGGCAGCGGCAAATCGACCACGCTTGCCGCGCTGGTCGACGCCATTAACCGCCAGCAGGCGAAGCACATTATTACGCTGGAAGATCCCATCGAGTTTATTCACCAGAGTCGGCGGTCGCTGATCCAGCAGCGCGAAATCGGCGCGCACTGCGCCTCGTTTAGCCTCGGGCTGCGCGCCGCGCTGCGTGAAGATCCCGACGTTATCCTGCTGGGCGAGCTGCGCGATGGCGACACTATCCGCCAGGCGCTCACCGCCGCCGAAACCGGCCATCTGGTGCTCGCTACGCTGCATACGCGCGGCGCGGCGCAGGCGATCGATCGCCTGGTGGATGTCTTTCCGGCGGAGGAGAAAAACCTGGTGCGCGCCCAGCTGGCAGGCAGTCTGAAAGCGGTACTGGCGCAGAAGCTGACGGCGGCGCGCGACGGCGGACGCGTCGGGCTGTTTGAGGTATTGATCGCCACGCCCGCTATCGCCAACCTGATCCGCGACGGCAAGATGCATCAGATCGGCGCGCTGCTGCAAACCGGCGCGCAGGCCGGCATGCAAACCTTCGAGCAGAGCCTGCTGGCGCGGCAGCGGGAAGGGCTGGTCGCTCCTGAATCAGGCGAGAGCGAGGCGGGCCTTAATGGGTTTCGAACCAGTCCTGCAGAATAATCGCCGCCGACTGCGAGTCCACCGAGCCTTTATTCAGCGCGCGATAGCCGCCGCGCTCAAACAGGCCGGCACGCGCTTCTACCGTGCTGAGGCGCTCGTCCTGCAGTTCGACGCGCACGCCGAAGCGGCCGTGCAGACGGTTGGCGAACTTGCGCGCGCGCGCGGTCAACGGCTGCTCGGTGCCGTCCATATTCAGCGGCAGGCCGACCACCACAAAATCAGGCTGCCACTCTTTCAGCAGGCGCTCGATCTGCAGCCAGTCCGGCGTGCCGTCCTGCGCTTTCAGCGCGGCGAGCGGACGTGCGCTGCCGGTCAGCTGCTGGCCGACCGCGACGCCGATGCTTTTGGTGCCGAAGTCGAAACCCAGCAGCGTTTGCGTCGTCATCAGGCGTGTCCCGCATCGCTGGCGATGCTGTGAATATCGATGCCGATGCTGCGCGCCGCTTCGCGCCAGCGATCGGCGATCGGCGTCTGGAACAGAATATTGCTGTTGGCGGGCGTGGTGAGCCAGGCGTTCTCCATCAGCTCGTTTTCCAGCTGATCTTTCTCCCAGGCGCAGTAGCCCAGCGCCACCAGCACATGCTCCGGCTGCGAAGCGGTGCCGAGCGATTCCAGCACGTCGCGCGAGGTGGTGATCACCGTGGTGTCGGAAATGCGGATGCTGGAAGAGAAGATGCGCTGCGCGGAGTGAAGAATAAAGCCGCGATCCTCAGCCAGCGGGCCGCCGCTGAATACCGGTTTGTCCAGACGAATCGCGGGATCGCGCTCGCCTGACGTGATTTTCAGCTTCTTTAAAATGCCTTCGACCGTCAGATTTTCCATCGGCTTGTTGATAATCAAACCCATCGCGCCTTCTTCATTGTGCTCGCAGATATAGACCACGGAGCGTTTGAAAAAGGGATCCTGTAGGGAAGGCATGGCAATCAAAAAATGATGCTGTAAATTCATTCTCACTCGATGTACCAAAAATAGCCGGCGCGGGTATGCGCCGGTTTGGGTTGATCACGGAGCCTGGCTCCAGGGTCATGCTCAGCCCAGACGCTTCTCGATAGCGTCCATCAACATACCGGTGATGGAGATCGGGAATGCGGCTTCGATTTCACGCACGCAGGTCGGGCTGGTGACGTTCACTTCAGTGAGTTTATCACCAATGATATCCAGGCCGACAAAAATCAATCCTTTTGCTTTCAGCGTCGGGCCAACGCGGCGGGCAATTTCCCAGTCGCTTTCGCTCAGCGGGCGCGCTTCGCCGCGGCCGCCTGCCGCCAGGTTGCCGCGCGTTTCGCCGCCCTGCGGGATGCGCGCCAGGCAGTAAGGCACCGGCTCGCCGTCCACTACCAGCACGCGCTTGTCGCCTTCTTTAATGGCCGGCAGATAGTTCTGTGCCATGCAGAAGAACTGGCCGTGGTTGGTCAGCGTCTCGGTGATCACGCCGAAGTTCGGGTCATCCTGCTTGACGCGAAAAATCGATGCGCCGCCCATGCCGTCCAGCGGCTTCATGATAATGTCGCCGTGCTCCTGCCAGAAGGCGCGCAGTTTCTCTTTGCTGCGCGTCACCAGCGTATCCGGCGTGAACTCCGAGAACCAGGCGGTGTAGAGCTTCTCGTTACAGTCGCGCAGGCTCTGCGGCTTGTTGACGATCAGCGTGCCTTGCTCTTCGGCGCGCTCCAGAATATAGGTAGCGTAGATAAACTCGGTATCGAACGGCGGATCCTTACGCATCAGGACCACGTTGAGATCGGCCAGCTTGATCTCCTGCTCGCTGCCGAACTCATACCATTTATCATAGTTCTGATCGACGCTCAGCAGGCGGGTGCGGGCGTAAGAGACGCCGCCGCGCAGCGAGAGATCGGCCATCTCCATATAGTGAATTTCGTAACCGCGGCGCTGTGCTTCCAGCAACATGGCGAAGCTGGTGTCTTTTTTAATGTTAATGGACGCGATGGGGTCCATAACGATGCCAAGTTTAATCATTATTCTCTCCTCAGAGAGGCGGTCTTTTCCGCCTCGTTCTGTGCGGTCAGCGCAGGCTGACCAGTCAGGACGCCAGTAAGTGCTGCGCGCGTCTTAATATAAACCCTGATTATTCCCTAGCCGAGATCGCCAAACCTCACCTGGAGTGCCGTAATCGCGGTCAGCGCGGTAGTTTCCGTACGTAAAACGCGCGGGCCGAGCAAAATATCGGTAAAACCGCGCTCGCCGGTCATGGCAATCTCCTCGGCGCTTAGCCCGCCTTCCGGGCCGATCAGCAGGCGAACCCGCTCGACCGGCTGCGGCAGCGTGTTGATGCTCTGCTGCGCGCGCGGATGCAGGTTAAGTTTCAGGCCGTCGTCGGCCTCGGCGCACCAGGCCTCCAGCGTCATCGCCGGGCGGATTTCCGGCACGCGATTGCGTCCGCACTGTTCGCAGGCGGCGATAGCGATTTTTTGCCACTGCTGGCGTTTTTTCGCCAGCCGTTCGGCATCCAGCTTTACGCCGCAGCGTTCGGAAAAAAGTGGAGTAATCACGCTCACGCCCAGCTCAATCGATTTCTGGATAGTGAACTCCATCTTTTCGCCGCGCGACATCACCTGGCCGAGATGCAGAAACAGGGGAGACTCACGATCGTCGGGCTGGCCTTCAAGGACTCTTACTTTTACACGCTTTTTATCGACAAGAGTGATCTCTGCCGCAAAAGTCAGATTAGTGCCATCAAAGAGTTCCAGACGCTGGCCGCTGGTCATGCGCAGAACGCGTCCAACGTGGTTAGAGGCGTCTTCGTCCAGCGCGATCTCGCTGCCGCTGGTTAAAGGTTCGGAATGATAAATGCGAGGTATGCGCATACAGGCCCTGAAAGCTGAGCGCCGCGCACCCGGCGCGGCAATATCGAGAAGACGTTAGTGTAGGGCAGTGATTTTAACGCTGGCAAGCCTGCTGCACATAAGGATTGTGATTACTCTGCACGCGCGCGATGCGCTGGTCGCGTTCGCACTCCCAGCTGGAGACCGGATAGAGCTTGTCCCAGACGGTGAAAAGCTGAGTCTGCTGGCGCGACAGGCGCAAGTGATACTGGTCGCGCATATAGAAGTAGGTGCGCGCAATGGCGCCGCGAGCGCGGGCGGGCGGCTCGGCCTGCTTGTTCTTGAAGTCCACCTTCATGGCGCACTGGCCATACTGCTGTTCGCCGCCGTTCCACTGGCTGTAGGCGAAGTTGCCGCGGTCGCCGTTGACCTCGCCGACGGCGGGCTGCAGATTATGCAGATCGCTTTCGATGCGGCGATAGTCAGCGTCTTTGCTGCAGTTTTTGCGGCCGCCGTTCTGCCAGCACTGGCGCTGGTGGCCAAACTCCCAGGCGGGCATAACATGTTCCCACTCGATACGGCCGGCGCGGTTGGCGTTTTTACGCACCTGATAGCCGCAGCTGTTGAGATCGGGTATGCCTTTTTTACCCTGCCAGCTGATTTTACAACCGCAGTAGAAGGAGCCGGGCGCGTCGGCGTTGATCGCCGCAGCGAAGGTTTTCGCCTGCTGAAAGTTATTCTGATGGTAGTTGTTCAGTGCGATCGCCTGGGCAGCGAAAGGGGAGAGCAGCAGCGCGACGGCACAGATAATTTTGCGAGACATGTTGCGGAATTATTCTCAGTCGGTAAAAAAGTGCGGCAGGGTAGCAGAATGACGTCGCGAGCGGAATGGGAATAGCCTCAGGCTGGCGAATAGTCGCCCGGTTTTAGCAGGCTTTTGCAGCGCACGCAGCGGTATTCGCTTTCGCCGCGCAGCACGCGGTTGTGGCGGCGTACCGTGAGGTGATGCTGCTGGCATCCGCAGCGGTAGGGGAAGGTGGCGGCGCGCACCGAGGCGATTTCGAACTGATGGGTGCGACGCGCGGGCACGCCAAGCACCTCCTGCATCATCCACTTCCACTCTTTGCCGTGCGGCGGCACGCGGCCAAAGACTTTCCATACCAGCAGATGCGCCAGCTCGTGCGGCACCACTTCATCGACGAACGCCTGCTGGTTTTCCAGCAGCAGCACCGGATTGAGGCGAATTTCCCACTTTTCCAGCCAGGCGGTGCCTGCCGCCGTGCCGCGCTGCTGATAGACCAGCGCCGGTTCGGCAAACGGGCGCTCCAGCCTGTCGCTGGCAAGCTGTAAAAAATGGCGCAGCGAGCGCATAACGGCCTGCTGGAGAGCGATGGGAAGTCGGGGCGTTTTCATGCCGGAAGCATAGGCGGCGCGGGCGAAGAACTCAATCAAATAAAAAAGGCGGGCCATAAGGCCCGCCTTCAGACGGCTAACAGACTCAAAACACGGGTGACAAGGACCGAAGAGCAAAGCGTCCCGCGCAAGGGACTGCGCGGGCCGAGCCGCCATGGATGGCGCTTTTGCGTCTTTGCGATCGGGCCTTGTCACCCGTGTCCGCACATTGCTAACCGCTTCAGGCGGGCCTTTTGGCCCGCCTGAGTAACTTAGTTGTTTGAACCGATATCGCGCAGTTTCTTGCCGGACATCAGGTTGCGCTCGATGTGCTCCAGCGAAACGTTTTTGGTTTCCGGAATCAGCATCAACGTCAGCACAATGAAGAAGACGTTCAGCAGCGCATAGACCCAGAAGGTGTTCGCGTTGCCCAGCGTATTCAGCATGGTCAGGAAGGTCGCGCCGACAATCATGTTGGCGATCCAGTTGGTCGCGGTCGAAACGGTAATACCGAAGTCGCGGCCTTTCAGCGGCTGGATTTCCGAACACAGCACCCAAATCAGCGGGCCGGCGCTCATGGCGAAGCCGACGATAAACATCAGCAGCATGGCGATAGCAAAGTACTGCGCGCCCTGCGAATGGATGCCCATATGCAGCATGGTGCCCAGCACGCCCATACCCGCCGCCATCACCAGGAAGCCCAGGATCAGCGTCGGTTTACGGCCCCAGCGGTCCACCAGACCGATAGCGATAAAGGTCGCCAGTACGTTGACCAGGCCAACGATAACGGTGCCCCACATCTGCTCGGTGGTATTGGTGAAGCCGGCGATTTCAAAAATCTTTGGCGCGTAGTACATGATGACGTTCATACCGGTGAACTGCTGCATCACCTGCAGCAGTACGCCGAGGAACACCGCGCGGCGGAAGTTGCTGTTGCTCTGGAACAGCTGCCAGCCTGACTGCTTGATCTTCAGGCTCTCGCGGATCTCTTCCAGCTCGCGTTTCGCCTGCTCGCTGGTGTCGCGCAGACGATCCAGCACGCGCTGGGCGTCGCGGAAATCGCCTCTGGCCGCCAGCCAGCGCGGACTGTTGGGCAGGAAGAAGACGCCCACCAGCAGCAGCACCGCCGGAATAGTGATGATGCCCAGCATCCAGCGCCAGTCGCCGGACGCGCTGAAGGCGGTGTCGGAGAGGTAGGCGCCGAGAATCCCGATGGTAATCATCAGCTGATAGAGCGAAATCATCGAGCCGCGAATTTTTTCCGGCGCGATTTCAGACAGGTAGAGCGGCGCAGTGTAAGAGGCAACGCCGACGGCGAGACCCAGCACTACGCGTGCGACGATCAGCATTTCCGGGTTCGGTGCCATGGCGGACCAGAGCGAACCGATAACGAACAGAATGGCGCCGGCCATCAGGCTCTTTTTACGACCGAGACGCGACGACATCCAGCCGGAGCCGACCGCGCCGACCGCTGCGCCAAACATCATGGAGCTAACGATCCACTCCTGCTGGTGTGCGGTAACGTTAAAGTCTTTGGCGATAAACGGCAGCGCACCTGCGATAACACCGATATCCAGTCCAAATAACAGCCCTGCGAGAGCTGCAAGAAAGCAGACAAACAAGGTCATTGCCTTGTTTGAGGTTCTGCTTTTGTGAGTGTTGCCAGGCATGTTGCCTCCGAGTTTATCCATCATTGTTGTTATCTAATGTTAAAAAACCTTTCTCGGGTAAAAAGTGAGGACGATCACGCTAATGTAATCGCTTACACACGCTGAAACCCTGAAATTCAGCATATTCAGCCCAAAAAGGTTAACTAACCAGTAAGGTATAGCACTTGTTAAGTTTCCGACATGGCGTCAATTATCGGCTATCAGAGGACGCTGAAAATAACGCATTTTCAGCCGAATAACCACGCAGGTTAAATCCTAAATAACAGATTAATAAAGCGTTTCAATTTGTAATCGGTAACACGCCGAGGCTTGACGAGTGTGAAAAGTGTAGTAGAGAAAAGGAAATGTGCTGAATGGGGCGGAAAGTGGAGAAAAAAGAGGCCAAAAAAACAAGGCTCTCCCCTGCGACAGGGGAGAGCCTTTAGAGGAAAACCTTACAGGCCAGCAGCGTCGCGCAGCTGAGCAGCCTTGTCGGTTTTTTCCCACGGGAAGTGTTCGCGACCGAAGTGACCGTAAGCGGCGGTCTCTTTATAGATCGGCTGCAGCAGGTCCAGCATCTGAATCAGGCCGTAAGGACGCAGGTCAAAGAACTCGCGCACTAGCAGCGTCAGCTGTTCGGTTGAGATCTTCTCGGTGCCGAAGGTTTCCACCATGATGGAGGTCGGCTCCGCTACGCCGATAGCGTAAGAGACCTGAATCTCGCAGCGGTCGGCCAGGCCGGCGGCAACGATGTTTTTCGCCACGTAGCGCGCCGCGTAGGCCGCAGAACGGTCAACCTTCGACGGATCCTTGCCGGAGAAAGCGCCGCCGCCGTGACGCGCCATGCCGCCGTAGGTATCGACGATGATTTTACGACCGGTCAGGCCGCAATCGCCCATCGGGCCGCCGATAACGAAGCGGCCGGTCGGGTTAATGTGGTACTTGGTGCTGGCGTTGATCCACTCGGTCGGCAGCACCGGCTTGATGATCTCTTCCATCACCGCTTCGCGCAGGGTTGCCTGGTCGATATCTTCAGAGTGCTGGGTAGAGAGCACTACCGCGTCGATACCGACGATTTTGCCGCCGTCGTACTGGAAAGTGATCTGGCTTTTCGCGTCCGGACGCAGCCACGGCAGCGCGCCGTTTTTACGCACTTCAGACTGGCGCTGCACCAGACGGTGCGCATAGGTCACCGGTGCCGGCATCAGCACGTCGGTTTCGTTGGTGGCGTAGCCGAACATCAGGCCCTGGTCGCCCGCGCCTTGCTCCAGCGGATCGGTGCGGTCAACGCCCTGGTTAATGTCGGGCGACTGCTTGCCGATGGCGCTCAGAACGGCACAGGAGTTGGCGTCAAAGCCCATATCGGAATGGACATAACCGATTTCACGTACGGTATTGCGGGTAATCTCTTCGATATCGACCCATGCGCTGGTAGTGATTTCACCGCCGACCAGCACCATACCGGTTTTAACGTAGGTTTCGCAGGCCACGCGCGCTTTGGGATCCTGCTCGAGGATGGCGTCCAGCACGGCGTCAGAAATCTGGTCAGCGATTTTATCAGGATGTCCTTCTGATACGGACTCGGACGTAAAAAGGTGTTTAGCCATTCTGTTCTTTACCTTACAAATGGTTTGAATTCGACTGCATAGCGTAAGTGAGATGAACCTACTTGACGCCCCTTCAGGCAAAGCCGCGAGCAGTTTTAGAAGTGTCAGTATGTCAGACGTAAAACGCCTGGATGTTAACCAGTTTAGATGGAAAACCATCTGGACGGCTATTTTAGGTTAAGGGGTGAGCGAAATGCCAGCCCTTTTTCTGTTTCCGCATTTTTCGGAAAAGCAGCCGCTGGCAAAAAATCGTGACGCGGAACGGCGGCAAACCAGCGAAACGCTTTGCAATTTCGCCCGTCAGGCGGTATAAAACGCCGCTGCTGCCTGCAGCCATAAGGATGACGCTGCTGCGCGTAAGCCACTGTCAGAGCCTCTCTGACGTTCGCACAGATTATTTCCACATGCCAAAACATGTGTGGAGGTGACAGAAGTAATGAACCACGCTCTCCTCTCTTGCGGTTCTCTGCGCTCAACGGGCGCGCTGGCGTACTCCTTTCCTGTCTTTTCTCCTCTTTTCCGACGAATCGCCTGTTGCGGTCATTCTCCCGACACGCGCGCCGGTTAACCTGTTTTTCCTTATTTACGCTACTGGCGATTGCACGTCAGTGAACGTCGTGATGCATTCGGGGTCCATTTACACGTAACGGGCCAGGGTGTTTTACACTTAGTTTTGTGCTTTTTTCACATTCCAACAGAATTCGAGGTTCGTGATGTCTGGCGACATGAAGACTATTAAGGGTTCGTCAGCCGGCGAACAGGGTGTGCTCCGCTCAATGCAGGAGGTTGCAATGAACGACCAGGATGCCAGCAAAATGCTGCGTACCTATAACGTTGCCTGGTGGGGCAATAACTACTACGACGTTAACGAACTCGGCCACGTCAGCGTCTGTCCGAACCCGGACGAGCCGACGCTGCGCGTCGATCTGGCGAATCTGGTGAAAGAGCGCGAGGCCCAGGGCCAGCGTCTGCCTGCGCTGTTCTGCTTTCCGCAAATCCTGCAGCATCGCCTGCGCTCAATTAACGCGGCGTTCAAGCGCGCGCGCGAATCCTACGGCTATCGCGGCGACTACTTCCTGGTCTACCCGATTAAGGTCAACCAGCATAAGCGCGTGATCGAATCGCTGGTCAACTCCGGCGAACCACTGGGGCTGGAAGCGGGCTCCAAAGCGGAGCTGATGGCGGTGCTGGCCCACGCCGGCAAGACCCGCACGGTGATCGTCTGCAACGGCTACAAAGATCGCGAATATATTCGTCTGGCGCTGATTGGCGAAAAGCTCGGCCACAAAGTCTATCTGGTCATCGAGAAGATGACGGAAGTGCGCCTGGTGCTGGAAGAGGCCGAGCGTCTGAATGTGGTGCCGCGCCTCGGCATCCGCGCGCGTCTGGCGTCGCAGGGCTCCGGCAAATGGCAGTCGAGCGGCGGCGAAAAATCGAAGTTTGGCCTCTCGGCATCGCAGGTGCTGCAGCTGGTGGAGATTATGCGCAACGCGGGCCGTCTCGACAGCCTGCAGCTGCTGCACTTCCACCTCGGCTCGCAGATGGCCAATATTCGCGACATCGCTACCGGCGTGCGCGAGTCGGCGCGTTTCTATGTCGAACTGGCGAAGCTGGGCGTCAACATCAAATGCTTCGACGTCGGCGGCGGTCTGGGCGTCGACTATGAAGGTACCCGCTCGCAGTCCGACTGCTCGGTCAACTATGGTCTGAACGAGTATGCCAACAACGTTATCTGGGCGATCGGCGATGCCTGCGAAGAGCACGGGCTGGATCACCCGACGGTAATCACCGAGTCGGGCCGCGCCGTGACCGCGCACCATACCGTGCTGGTTTCCAACATTATCGGCGTGGAGCGTAACGAGTTCATTACGCCGCAGGCGCCGGAAGAAGACGCGCCGCGCCCGATCCTCAGCATGTGGGAAACCTGGCAGGAGATGCACGAACCTGACGTGCGCCGTTCACTGCGCGAGTGGCTGCACGACAGCCAGATGGATCTGCACGATATCCACACCGGCTACGCCTCCGGTACCTACGATCTGACGCAGCGCGCCTGGGCGGAGCAGCTTTACCTGAGCATCTGCCACTATATTCAGCAGCATCTCGACCCGAGCAACCGCGCGCATCGTCCGATTATCGACGAGCTGCAGGAGCGTATGGCGGACAAGATGTACGTCAACTTCTCGCTGTTCCAGTCGATGCCGGATGCCTGGGGCATCGATCAGCTGTTCCCGGTACTGCCGCTGGAAGGGCTGCATAAAAAGCCGGAGCGTCGCGCGGTGCTGCTGGACATCACCTGCGATTCTGACGGCACCATCGATCACTACGTCGACGGCGACGGCATCGCTGCCACCATGCCGATGCCGGAATACGATCCAGAGAATCCGCCGATGCTCGGCTTCTTTATGGTCGGCGCCTATCAGGAGATCCTCGGCAATATGCATAACCTGTTCGGCGATACCGAGGCGGTCAACGTCTACGCGCGCGCGGGTGGCGAAGTCGAGGTCGAGCTGTCGGACGAGGGCGATACCGTTGCGGATATGCTGGAGTACGTACAGCTGAATCCCGACGAGCTTATGACGCTGTTCCGTAATCAGGTCAAAGAGACCGATCTCGACGATGAGCTGCGCGCGCAGTTCCTGGAAGAGTTTGAAAGCGGCCTGTACGGCTACACCTATCTTGAAGATGAGTAAGTAACGCTTCATGCCGGGCCTCGTCAGGGGCCCGGTATTCTCTTCTCCCGCCTGAAATTCCCCTTTTTACCTGTTTTGTGAGCGTTATCACCGTTTCACGCCTGATTAATCTTCGTAAAAGCCGTGTCCTAAAAAGGTGTTTTGTTTACCGCTGAATTTTTTAGGAAAAACGAGGCGTTAGCGTTGGCCTCTATTCGGTCGGGCGGGATTGTTAAATTTACAGCGCGTATAGCCTCTGATTTTTAGGCTTATATATTATAAAATTTAAACATTATGCCTAAAGCTGAATTTATAAATGGCGTTTTTATTTGGCACCTTTTGGAAACCTGTGCGATTTTGGTTTCAAGTAAAACTTATCAGATAATGTGATGTTTGTTATGGCGAATTAAAATTATTTAGTAATAAAATCAAATGAGTATAATATTTTAAATTCGTCAAGCCCGCCACAGAAATTAATTTATAGCATGTTTTATGATTTTTTATTTCTGAAAATCCTTCTCAATCACCGTAATTGATTGGTTTTGGCTATTGAATTTTCCACCGGGTTTGGCTTAAATCTATTTTTCAAAATGTAAGTTGTACGTTAGCAT
Source organism: Pantoea sp. NGS-ED-1003 (assembly GCF_000738765.1). Taxonomy (NCBI): domain Bacteria; kingdom Pseudomonadati; phylum Pseudomonadota; class Gammaproteobacteria; order Enterobacterales; family Erwiniaceae; genus Pantoea; species Pantoea sp. NGS-ED-1003. Next base: position 150,367 of record NZ_JPQA01000006.1, on the reverse strand, counting down.
CAGGTTAAGGTGTTAAGAATCTTCTGTGTTTTCTTAACGTTCATATGAGTTTTCCTGACATTTCCGTTGCTGTTTTCAGGTGGCTGACTTATCGGGTAGATCGGGTAGCAGCAGAATGGGTCGCCAACTAAATCTTCGTCAGCATTACACTTTTCTGCTTGACCCTGTTCACGCTCTGTCCGGAGAGGTGACGGCGTGGGAGCTGTTAACGCGCTTCACGCCGGACCGCGAAATGAATGGCCTGGCGGATGCTGACAGCGGACACCGCCTGTTCGACTGCCTGCTTGAGGCGTAAAAATGGCAGCTGTTTCAACTACAGCTGGAACAGCTTGAGGCGCTCTATAAAAGCGGTTTCACGTCCATCATCAGCCTTAACGTCGACGGCGATATTATTCGCGGCGTTTTAAACAATGACATCACGCAGCAAAAGCTCGACCGACTGCCCTTATTGCGTCTTGAAGTTTCCGCCTTGTTCACCGAACGCTATTGCGCTGCCGATCGCCTGCTGCTGCAAAAGCTGGCGGGTATTACTCCAGCCTTATTATGGCTGGATGATTTCGCGGCGGGCGGATCAACCTTATCAATGCTAACCAGCGGCCTGTTTGAATATGTCAAAACCAGCAGAGACTTCTTCTGGAAATATGGCAATGGCTATGCCTTCGATACGCTGCTTAATCATGTAAACGATTTCTGCAATGGCGTTATCGTTCAGGGCGTAGAGACAGAACGGCATCTCCAGCTGCTCGCGCGCAAACCGATTGTCGGTATGCAGGGCCATCACTGGAAAGCGCGCTATTTAGCGGATTTTATTGAGCAAACAGCAACAGCCTCACCATCCAGAGCGTTAAAAAAACAGCAGGCCGCCATCGTCAGCCGCCCTAATTTTTTATGATATGCCGCCGGTTTCCGTTATTACGGCAACCGGCTAGCCCATTGTGGTTATTAGAAAAATAAAAGTGATTCCCTCACCAGGATAAAGACTCAACACGGCTCAGTGCGATTTCGTCAAGCAGATGGGATCGACAAAGAGGGGAGTGAATAGCACACAGCGTTATTCACGGATAAACCGGCATCTCTGGGTGCCGGGCATTTTTATGAATTCAATAACCTCAGTGGGATATACATAACATGAATAATATCTCAGTAACGCCTAAAGGCGGGACTATCGCCTCGCAGCTGAGTGGCAGCAGCGTCAATTTGTCCACTCCAAGTGTGATTAAACTCAATCTCAATCGATCTGACATTAAATCTTTCGCACGCAACGGCAATGATCTTGTTGTAACCACGAAATCTGGCGAAACGGTTGTTATTCATAATTTTTATGGCCCGGCAGGTGAAAGCGACCTGGTGCTGCAGGATGATAAGGGCGCGCTCTGGTGGGTAAAGAATCCCGGTGAGCAGGGTTTCCAGTACGTCTCGATCGACAGCACCGAAGGGCTGCTGGCGGATAACCTAACCAGCGACAACACTATCGCCGCCTTTGGTATCGGCGGCGCGGCGCTGGCGGGTATCGGCGCGCTGTTTGCTACTAACGGCGGCGGCGGTGGTGGTGGTGGTGGCGGCGGCGATGCAGGCGGCGGCACCGGCGGCGGAGATAACCCTGGCGGCGGCACAGGCGGCGGCAATACCGGCGGCGGCACAGGCGGCGGCGACAACGGTGGCGGCACAGGCGGCGGTGATACCACTGCGCCCGGCGCGGCGACCAATGTAGTGATTAACGACAGCGTCGGCGCCATTCAGGGCGCGATTGCCGCAGGCGGCATTACCGATGACAATACCCCGGTCTTAAGCGGAACCGCTGAAGCGGGCGCGACCGTCAGCGTTTACGACAACGGCACTCTGCTGGGAACCGCGACCGTCAATGCAGACGGCAGCTGGAGCTTTACTTCACCGGCGCTGGCGGATGGCCAGCACAGCCTGACGGTGACGGTCACCGACGCTGCAGGCAACACCAGCAGCGCCACCGATCCGCTGAACTTTACCGTCGATACCCTTGCGCCAGCGCTAACCGACGTGAGCGCCAGCAGCGATAATGGCGCGATCCTGACGCCTGTCGCCGCAAACGGCGCGACCAGCGACACAACGCCGACGCTGCAGGGCACCGCCGAAGCGGGCAGCACCGTCACCATTTCCGATAACGGCACCGTGCTGGGCACGGTTATCGTCGGCAGCGATGGGCGCTGGTCTTTCACTACCTCTACGCTGGGCGAAGGCAGCCATACGCTGAGCATTACCGCCGCCGATGCGGCAGGCAACGTTAGCCCGGCGACCACCTTGACCTTCACCGTTGATACCCTGGCTCCGAATGCCGCCAGCAACCTGCAGCTGACCGATAACGTCGGCGACAGCCAGGGGCCGCTCGCTTCCGGCAGCTCGACCGACGACAATACGCCAGCGTTGAGCGGCCAGGCAGAAGCGGGCACCACCGTCAGCGTATATGACGGCGATACCTTACTCGGCACGGTCACGGTCGGCGCCGATGGCCTCTGGAGCTTTACTACGCCCGCCCTGAGCAACGGCAGCCATAGCCTGACGGCGACCGTCACCGATGCGGCAGGCAACGTCAGCGCGCCGACGGCGGCGATTGTGGTCAACGTCGCGGCGGATCTGCCGCCAGCGACCAGCTCGCTGGAGATCACCGACGACAGCGGCAGTACGCTGGTGCCGCTTTCTAATGGCGCCTCGACCGCAGACAGCACGCCGACCCTGAGCGGCCTGACCACCGCAGGCGCGCTGGTGACGCTCTACAACGGCGACACGATCATCGGCAGCGTCACCGCCGACGCCAGCGGTCAGTGGAATTTTACTCCCGCCGCGCTGGTGGATGGTACCTACGCCTTCCGCGCCGACACCACCAATGCGGACGGCAGCATTACCCCGTCGCCGGTGCTGACCATCACTATCGACACGCTGGTGCCAACCACGCCAGCCGATCTGCAGCTGACTAACGACAACGGCGCAGCGGTGGCAGCCGGCAGCGCGACAAACGACAATGCCCTGACGCTGAGCGGCAGCGCGGAACCGGGCAGCACAGTCACCGTGCGAGACGGCGACACGCTGCTGGGCACCGTTACTGCAGGCGGAGACGGCAGCTGGAGCTTTACTACGCCGGTACTGACGGACGGCAGCCATAGCCTGACGGCAACGGTAACGGATGCGGCGGGCAACGTGAGCGCGGCTTCCGCGCCGCTGAACTTTACCGTCGATACGCAGGCGCCGGAAGCGGTCAGCGGTCTGGTGGTCACTGACGACGTCGGCGACAGCACGGGGCCGCTGACGTCAGGCGCCACCACCGACGACGCGACCCCTGTTCTGAGCGGACAGGCGGAGCCCGATTCGCTGCTGACGATTTACGATAACGGCGTCGCCATCGGCAGCCTGACGGTCGGCACCGACGGCAACTGGAGCTTTACCACGCCGACGCTGAGCAACGGCGCGCACAGCCTGACGCTGACGCTGACCGATGCGGCAGGCAACGTTAGCGCGCCGACCGCGCCGTTCGATTTCACCGTGGCCGCAGGCGAACCGCCAGCGGCCAGCACGCTGGTGATCACCGACGACAGCGGCAGCGCGCCGGTGGATCTGGCCGACGGCGCCAGCACCCGCGACACCACGCCGGTGCTGAGCGGCGCGACCTTCGCCAACGCGCTGGTGACGCTCTATAGCGGCGATACCGTAATCGGCAGCGTCACTGCCGACATCAACGGCCAGTGGAGCTTTACGCCCGCCGCGCTGGCGGACGGCACCTACGATTTTCGTGCGGCCGTCACCGACGCCGCAGGCAACATCATCTATTCCGCTACCCAGGCGATTACTATCGACACCGTCGCGCCGACAGCGGCGGCGGACGTTACGCTGGCGGACGCCAGCGGCGATCCGATCGACGGCCTCACCAACAATAACGCGCCGGTGCTGAGCGGCACGGCGGAGCCGGGCAGCATCGTTACCGTCTCTGACGGCGGCACGCCGCTGGGCAGCGTTACGGTTGGCCAGGATGGCAGCTGGAGCTTCACCTCGCCAGCGCTTGCCGACGGCAGCCATAGCCTGACGGCGGTGGTGACCGATGCGGCGGGCAATGCCAGCGCGCCGAGCGCGCCGGCAAACTTTACCCTGGACACGCAGGCGCCGATCGCTGCGGCCGATCTGGCGCTCAGCAGCGACAGCAGCGGCGTCTCCGTGCCGGTCGCCGCAGGCTCTGCCACGGGCGACGCCTCCCCGGTATTGAGCGGCAGCGCCGAACCGGGCAGCATCGTGACCATTTCTGACGGCGACACTGTACTGGGCACGGCGACCGTCGGCGGAGACGGGCGCTGGAGCTTTACCGCAGCAGGACTTGCCGACGGCAGCCACAGCCTGACCACCACCGTGACCGATGCGGCCGGCAACACCGGCCCGGCTTCGGCGCCGCTCTCCTTTACCGTTGATACACTCGCCCCGGAGGCGGCCACCGGCCTGGTAGTAACCGACGACGTGGGCGCCTCGCAGGGCGATCTCGCCTCGGGCGACACCACCGACGACAGCACGCCGACCCTGAGCGGCACGGCGGAGGCCAACGGCATCGTCAGCGTCTATGACGGCGATACGCTGCTCGGCACCGCGACGGCAGATGCCAGCGGCAACTGGAGCTTCACCACACCGGCACTGAGCGACGGCCTGCACAGCCTGACCGTCACCGTCACCGATGCGGCAGGCAACGTCAGCGCGCCGACGACACCGTTCGAGCTCACCGTTGACGCCGGCGTGCCGCCAGCCACCGCCTCGCTGGAGGTGACCGACGACAGCGGCAGTACCCTTGTGGCGCTGGGCGACGGCGCCAGCACGCGCGACACCACGCCGGTGCTGAGCGGCCTGACCACCGCGGGCGCGCTGGTGACGCTCTATAACGGCGACGCGGTCATCGGCAGCGTCACCGCCGATGCGGCGGGCCAGTGGAGCTTTACGCCAGCGGCGCTGGACGATGGCAGCTACGCCTTCCGCGCCGACACCGCCAACGCGGACGGCAGCGTGACGTCCTCGCCGGTGCTGACCGTCACCATCGATACCGTCGCGCCTGCGACGGTCACGGACGCCGCCCTGACCGACGCTAACGGCGTGCTGGTAACAGGCGACGGCATCACTAATAGCCCTACGCCGGTGCTGAGCGGCACGGCGGAGCCGGGCAGTATCGTCACCGTTTCCGATGGCGACAATGTGCTGGGCACGACCACCGTCGCCCAGGACGGCAGCTGGAGCTTTACCACGCCGACGCTCGCCGAAGGCGGCCACAGCCTGACCGCCATCGTGACCGATGCGGCGGGCAACGTTAGCGCAGCTTCTACGCCGCTGACCTTTACTCTCGATACCTCCGCGCCGCAGACAGCGTCAGGCGTCACCGTGACGGATGACGTCGGCGATCGTCAGGGCGCGCTGGCGTCCGGCGACACCACCGACGACAGCACGCCAACCCTGAGCGGCACGGCGGAAGCCAATAGCGTCGTCAGCGTCTACGACGGCGACACCCTGCTGGGGACGGCCAACGCCGACGGGAGCGGCAGCTGGAGCTTTACCACGCCGGAACTGGCCGACGGCCTGCACAGCCTGAGCGTGACCGTGACCGATGCGGCGGGCAACGTCAGCGCGCCGACGACGCCTTTCGACCTGACCGTGGCGGCCAGCCAGCCGCCTGTGACCCTGACGCTGGCGGTCGCTGACGACAGCAGCGGCGCGCCAGTGGATCTCGCTGACGGCGCCAGCACCCGCGACGCGACGCCGACGCTGAGCGGCCAGACCGCCGCCGGGCTGCTGGTCACGCTTTACAACGGCGATACCGCTATCGGCAGCGTTACCGCCGACGCTAATGGCCTCTGGAGCTTTACGCCGCAGGCGCTGCCGGACGGCGACTACGCTTTCCGCGCCAGCGTCACCGACGCCGCGGGCAATATCACCGACTCCGCCACGCTGACGATCGCCATCGACACCGCGGCGCCAGCAACCGCTACCGACATTGCGCTGGCGGATGAGAACGGCGATCCCATCGGCGGTCTCACGAACAACAACGCGCCAGTACTGAGCGGCACGGCAGAGGCGGGCAGCATCGTCACCGTCTCTGACGGCGACACGGTGCTGGGCAGCGTCACGGCCGCTCAGGACGGCAGCTGGAGCTTCACCTCGCCAGCGCTTGCCGACGGCAGCCACAGCCTGACGGCAGTGGTGACCGATGCGGCAGGCAACGCCAGCGCGCCGACTGCGCCAGCAACCTTTACTCTGGATACGCAGGCGCCGGTCGCCGCAACCGATCTGGCGCTCAGCAGCGACAGCAGCGGCGTCTCCGTGCCGGTCGCGGCAGGCGACACCACCCGCGACGCTACGCCTGTGCTGAGCGGCAGCGCCGAACCGGGCAGCATCGTGACTATTTCTGACGGCGACGCGGTGCTCGGTAGCGCCACGGTCGCGCAGGATGGCCGCTGGAGCTTTACCTCGCCTGCTCTGGATGACGGCAGCCACAGCCTGACCACTACCGTGACCGATGCGGCAGGCAACACCGGCCCGGCTTCGGCGCCGCTCACCTTTACCGTTGACGCCACTGCGCCGGAGGCGGCCACCGGCCTGGTAGTAACCGACGACGTGGGCGCTTCGCAGGGCGATCTCGCCTCGGGCGACACCACCGACGACAGCACACCGACCCTGAGCGGCACGGCGGAGGCCAGCGGCATCGTCAGCGTCTATGACGGCGACACGCTGCTCGGCACCGCGACGGCAGATGCCAGCGGCAGCTGGAGCTTCACCACGCCGGCACTGAGCGACGGCCTGCATAGCCTGACCGTCACCGTCACCGATGCGGTCGGCAACGTCAGCGCGCCGACGGCACCGTTCGATCTCACCGTTGACGCCGGCGTGCCGCCAGCCACCGCCTCGCTGGTGGTGACCGACGACAGCGGCAGCACCCTTGTGGAGCTGGCCGACGGCGCCACCACGCGCGACACCACGCCGGTGCTGAGCGGCCTGACCACCGCGGGCGCGCTGGTGACGCTCTATAACGGCGACGCGGTCATCGGCAGCGTCACCGCCGATGCGGCCGGTCAGTGGAGCTTTACGCCAGCGGCACTGGAAGAGGGCAGCTACGCCTTCCGCGCCGACACCGCCAACGCGGACGGCAGCGTGACGCCTTCGCCCGTGCTGAATATCACTATCGACAGCGTCGTGCCGGATGCGGTCAGCGGGCTGCAGCTGAGCAGCGACGCCAGCGGCGCGCTGGTGCCGGTCACCACGGGCGCGACCAATGATACGACGCCTGTGCTGAGCGGCACGGCGGAGCCGGGCAGCATTGTCACCGTTTCCGACGGCGGCAACGTACTCGGTAGCGCCGCCGTTGGTCCAGACGGCAGCTGGAGCTTTACCACGCCTGCGCTGAGCGAGGGTGCTCACAGCCTGAGCGCCACCGTGACCGATGCGGCGGGCAACGTCAGCAACGCCTCCGCGCCGATCACCTTTGACGTCGACAGCACGCCGCCGGCGGCGATCGTCGATCTGGTGTTGAGCGATAGCCGCGGCGGCACGCTACAGCCGATAGGGGCAGGCGGCTCCACCAGCAGCACCACGCCAACCCTGAGCGGCAGCGCTGAACCGGGCAGCATCGTTACCGTCACCGACGGCGAGCAGGTGCTGGGCAGCGCGACGGTCAACGCCGACGGCAGCTGGAGCTTTATCAGTCCGGCGCTGGGCGAGGGCGGCCACAGCCTGACCGCCACGGTAACCGATTTAGCGGGCAACAGCGGCTCGGCCTCCGCGCCGCTGGCCTTTAACGTAGATACCGTCGCGCCTGCGGCGGTGAGCAACCTGGTGGTCACCGACAACTACGGGGATGCCACAGGCCAGCTCGCCTCGGGCGACACTACGGACGATCGCACCCCGACCCTGAGCGGTCAGGGCGAACCAAACGCGCTGGTGACCATTTATGACGGCCAGGTCGTGCTGGGTTACACCACCGTTGACACCGACGGCAGCTGGAGCTTCACCACGCCGACCCTGAGCAGCGGCGCGCACAGCCTGACGACCACTCTCACCGATCCAGCAGGCAACGTCGGCCCGGCGTCTGATGCCTTCGCGCTCACCGTTGACGGCACGCTGCCGCCAGCGAGCACGCCGCTAGAGGCGGTCAATGAAACCGGCTCTACCGTCGCGCCGCTGATCGACGGCGCCACGACCAATAACGACAGTCCGGTGCTGAGCGGCCTCGCCGATCCGAACAGCGTGGTTACGCTCTACGACGGCCAGACGCTGATAGGCAGCACCACGGCTGACGGCAGCGGCCAGTGGTCTTTCCGGCTCTTTTCGCTGTCGAACGGCCTGCACGCTTTCTATGCCACTATCGTCAGGCCTGACGGCGCGACCACCAACGCCGGTCCGCTGAATATCACCGTCGATACCCTTGCGCCGAGCGCGGCCGATAACCTGCAGCTTACCGGCGACAACGGCAGCACCAGCACGCCGATCGGCGACGGCAGCGCTACACGCGACGTCTCGCCGGTACTGAGCGGCACGGGCGAGCCGGGCAGCACCATCTCTGTTTCCGACAACGGCAACCTGCTGGGCACCGCCACGGTCGATAATAACGGCAACTGGCGCTTTGCTACGCCGGCGCTGGCGGAAGGGCCGCACAGCCTGACCACCACCGTTACCGATATCGCTGGCAACGTCGGCCCGGCCTCCGCGCCGCTGAGCTTTACCGTCGATACCACACCGCCAGCCGCCGCCAGCAATCTGGTGGTGACTGACGACGTTGGCGGCAGTCAGGGGTCGTTGGCCTCCGGCGACACCACCGATGACAACACCCCGACGCTGAGCGGCCAGGCGGAAGCGGGGGCGCTGGTCAACGTTTATGAAGGGAACGTGCTGCTGGGCAGCGCCGTCGCTGACGGCAGCGGCAACTGGAGCGTCACCACCATCGCGCTGAGCAACGGCAACCACAGCATGACGGTGACCGTCACCGACGCGGCGAGCAACGTCAGTCTGGCGACGCCAGCCTTTAACCTGAACATTCAGGCGGGTCTGCCGCCGGCCACCGTCTCGCTGGAGGCGATTGACGACAGCGGCAGTCCGCTGCTGCCGCTGGCCAACGGCGCCAGCACGCAAGACACCACGCCGATCCTTAGCGGTCTGGCCACGGCAGGCGCGCTGGTGACCCTCTTCAGCAACGGTGACGCGCTGGGCAGCGTCACCGCCGACGCCAACGGGCAGTGGAACTTCACGCCTGCGGCGCTGGCGGATGGCACCTACACCTTCCTCGCCAGCTATACCGACGCGACCGGCAACCTGATTGAGTCTACGCCGCTGACGCTGACCATCGATACCGTTGCGCCGACTGCGGCGGCAGACATTGCGCTGACCGACGCCAACGGCGACCCGGTAGGCACGGATGCGCCGACCAGCAACAATACGCCGACGCTGAGCGGCAGCGCTGAACCAGGAAGCATCGTGACGGTTTCCGACGGCGTCCAGGTGCTGGGCACGACCACGGCAGGCACCGACGGCAGCTGGAGTTTCACCACGCCGACCCTGTCCGATGGCGATCACAGCCTCACCGCGGTGGTCACCGATGCGGCGGGTAACGCGAGTCCCGCCTCTGCACCTGTCGCCATCACCGTCGACACATTACCGCCATCCTTGCCAGCGGATGTGGTGCTGAGCAATGACGGCGCGCCGATCGCGTCCGGTAGCCTGATTAATAACGCCACGCCGGTCATGAGCGGCAGCGCCGAGCCGGGCAGCATCGTTACCGTTTCCGACGGCGACACGCCGCTGGGCAGCGTAACGGTGGGCAATGACGGCAACTGGAGCTTCACTACGCCGACGCTGGGCGAGGGCGACCATAGCCTGAGCGCGGTGGTTACCGACGCGGCGGGCAACAGCAGCAGCGCCACTACGCCAGTGCTGGTGAGCGTCGATACGGTTGCGCCGACCGCAGCAGGCGATCTGCTGCTCAGCAGCGATCAGAGCGGCGCCCCTGTACCGATCACCGGCACCGTCACCAACGATCCGACGCCGGTATTGAGCGGCACCGCCGAAGCGGGCGGCTTTGTCACCGTTTACGACGGTGACACGGTGCTTGGCTCCGCGACGGTAGGCAGTGACGGCAGCTGGAACTTTACCGCGCCAGCCCTGAGCGAAGGGGATCATAGCCTGACGGCCGTGGTGACCGACGCGGCGGGCAACGCCGGTCCGGCATCGGAAGCGGTCGCCATCACCGTTGATACCACGCCGCCAGCCGTGGCAGCCGACCTGCTGCTCACTGATGAAGGCGGCACGGCTATCGCCGCAGACGGCCTGACCAACAGCGACGCGCCGGTGCTGAGCGGTACTGCCGAAGCGGGCAGCCTGATCATCGTCTCTGACGGCGACCAGGTGCTCGGCTCGGTCACCGCCGCTGATGACGGCAGCTGGAGCTTCACTTCGCCGCAGCTTGACGACGGTTCGCACAGCCTGAGCGCCACCGTGACCGATTCGGTGGGCAACGTCAGCGCGCCAACCACGCCGCTGAACTTCACGGTAGACACGCTGCCGCCAGCGGCCGCGCTCGGCCTGACGCTGGTTGACGATCAGAGCGGGGCGACGATCCCGGCAAACGGCGCGACCAATGACACGACGCCGGTGCTGAGCGGCACGGCGGAGCCAGGCGGGGTCGTCACCATTTTTGACGGCGCGACCGAACTGGGTTCCGTGGCGGTGGATGCGGTCGGCAACTGGAGCTTTACCTCCCCGGCGCTGGCAACGGGCGATCACAGCCTGACCGCCACCGTCACCGATGCCGCCGGCAATACCGGGCCAGCGTCGGCGGCCTATCTCTTCACCGTCGATCTGACACCGCCTGCGGCGGCGACGGATCTGGCGCTCACTAACGACGCCAGCGGCACGACGATTGCAGCGGGCGGCCAGACCAACGACACCACGCCGGTACTGAGCGGCACCGCTGAGGCGGGCAGCACGGTTACCGTTTCCGACGGCACCACGGTGCTGGGCACGGCCACGGTCAGCGGCGACGGCAGCTGGAGCTTCACCGCGCCGACCCTGAGCGAAGGCGCGCACAGCCTGAGCGTGGTGGTGACGAACGCCACCGGCAACAGCAGCGCGCCGTCTGAGGCGATCGGCTTTACCGTCGACACCGCCGCGCCTGCGGCAGCGACCGCTCTGCTGCTGACCAACGATGCCAGCGGCGTCGTCATTGCGGCAGGCGGCGCGACCAACGACGCAACGCCGGTGCTGAGCGGGACGGCGGAGCCGGGCGGCACGGTCACTGTCTCTGACGGTACGGTCGTGCTAGGCACGGCCACCGTCGGCGCTGACGGCAGCTGGAGCTTTACGTCGCCAGCGCTGGGCGAAGGCGCGCACAGCTTCACCACCGTAGTGACCGATGCGGCGGGCAACGTCGGACCTGCGTCGGAAGCCCTGGGCTTCAGCGTGGATACCACTGTTCCTGCGCTGGCCGACAACGTGCTGGTTAACAACAACAACGGCCTGACGCTGGTGCCGATTGTGGACGGCAGCACCACCAACGACGCCACGCCGGAGCTAACCGGCACGGCCGAGGCGGGCAGTGTCGTCACCGTTTATGACGGCGACGAGGCGATCGGCTCCGTCTCCGTAGGACCGGAGGGCAGCTGGAGCTTTACCACGCCGACGCTGGCGAGCGGGCCGCACAGCCTGAGCGTGAGCGTTACCGACGCGGCGGGCAACAGCAGCGGCACGACTCCGCCTGTTGGCTTTACCGTCGATACCGCCGCGCCTGAGGCCGTTACCGGGCTGACGCTCACCAACGATCTTACCGGCGCGACCATCCCAGACGGCGGCCTGAGCAACGACAACACGCCGGTGCTGAGCGGCAGCGCCGAAGCAGGCAGCATCGTTACCGTGCTGGACGGCACGGCGGTACTCGGCAGCGCCACCGTGAATGACGACGGCAGCTGGAGCTTTACCGCGCCGACGCTCAACGACGGCGCGCATAGCCTGAGCGCCGTGGTAACAGATGCGGCCGGCAACGTCAGCCCGGCCAGCAGCGCCATCGCGCTGAACGTCGATACCCAGCCGCCTGCGGCCGTAACCAGCCTGGCGCTGAGCAACGACAGCGGCGCAACGCCAACGGCTATTCCGGACGGCGGCCTGACCGATGACAATACGCCGGTGCTGAGCGGCCTCTCTGAGGCGGGCGGCACGGTCGCCATCTATAATGGCGCCACGCTGCTGGACAGCGTAGCGGTCAACGCCGACGGCAGCTGGAGCTATACCCCGGCTGCGCTTAGCGACGGCACCTATACCTTTACCGTGACGCCTGTCGATGCGGCAGGCAATGTCGGCGCCGCCGCCGCTATCAGCGTGGTTATCGACGCCACCGCGCCGGCAACGGCGGCGGATATCGCCCTCACCAGCGATAACGGAGCGGCAACGGCGATCGTCGACGGCGGCATCACCAGCGACAGCACGCCGCTGATGAGCGGCAGCGGCGAAGCGGGCAGCATCGTCACCGTTTATGACGGCGCCCTTGCGCTCGGCACTACCACGGTCGGCGCCAACGGCCTGTGGAGCTTCTCGCTGCCGACGCTGAGCGACGCCGCGCACAGCCTGACGGTGACCCTCACCGATGCGGCGGGCAACACCAGCGCGCCTTCAGCGGCGATCGGGTTTACCGTTGACACCCTGGCGCCGGACGCGTCTGCGCTGACGGTCAGCAGCGACAACGGCCCCGAAACGGTGGTGCTGACGCCGAACGCCGCCACCAGCGACAACACGCCGGTGCTGACGGGAACGGCGGAGGCCAACAGTCTGGTCACCCTTTATGACGGCGACGTGGTGATCGGATCGGTCACTGCAGACGACCAGGGCGCATGGACCTTTACCTCGCCTGCGCTGGCGGACGGCAGCCATGCGCTGAGCACCACGGTGACCGACGAGATCGGCAACGTCAGCGCGCGTTCTGAAGCCTTTACCTTTGTGGTCGACGTGACGCCGCCGGAACCGGCAGGCGCGCTGACGGTGCGCAACGACAGCGGCACGAGTATTGCCGACGGCGGCATCACCAATGACAGCACGCCAGCCATCAGCGGTACGGCAGAGGCGGGCACGCTGGTTACCGTTTACGACGGCACCACGGCGGTCGGCTCGGCGACGGCGGACGGCAGCGGGGCATGGAGCATTACGCCAGCGCCGGTGCTCTCCGACGCCGCGCATACGCTGAACGTCACGGTAACTGATGCGGCGGGCAATATCAGCTCCACCTCCTCCATCACCCTGACCGTGGATACCACGCCGCCGCAGCCGGTGGCGACCTTTGATATCTACGATACCAACGGCGCGACGCCGGTGTTGATCGCCAGCGACGGCTATACCAACGACGACACGCCGGTGCTGCGCGGCACCGCCGAGGCGGGCGCTACGGTCACTATCTATGAGGGTGACTCGCTGCTCGGCACCGCTACGGTGAACCAGAGCGGCGTCTGGCGCTTCGAGACCGGCACGCTGACCGACGGGCAGTATACCTTTACCGTATCGGTCACCGACGCGGCGGGCAACGTCAGCACCGAGGCGCAGCCCTACACCATAAACGTCGATCTCACGCCGCCTGCGGCCATCGCCGATCTGGCGGTGAGCGACGATGCGGGCGCCACCAACGGCCCGCTGGCCAACGGCGCGGTCACCGACGACAACACTCCGACGCTGAACGGCACGGCGGAGGCGGGCAGCGTCGTCAGCGTCTATGACGGCGACACGCTGCTGGGATCGGTAACGGCGGGCGCCGGTGGCGCATGGAGCTTTACCACCGGCGCGCTGAGCAACGGTCCGCACAGCTTTACCGTTACGCAGACCGATGTAGCAGGCAACGTCGGCGCGGCGAGCACGCCATTCGCTATCACCATTGAGAATGGTCTGCCGCCGACTTCCAGTACGCTGCAGCTTACCGACGACAGCGGCAGCACGCTGGTTAATCTGGCCAACGGCGCCTCTACCAGCGACACCACGCCGGTATTGAGCGGTCAGGCGACCGCCGGCGACGTGATTACCATCGCTGACGGCGGGACCACGCTGGGCAGCGTCACCGTCGGCGCCGGCGGCGTGTGGACCTTTACGCCAGCGGCACTGGCGGAGGGGGCGCACAGCTTCACCATTACCACGGTAGATGCCACAGGAAACCCTGGCGCGTCGGCTGGCCCGATCGCCATTACCGTCGATACCACGGTGCCGACCACCGCCACCGATCTGCTGCTGAGCAACAACAACGGCACCACGGCGGTGGAGATCGCCAACGGCACCGCCACCAACGACAACACGCCGCAGCTGAGCGGCACCACCGAAGCTGGCGCGCTGGTCACCGTCTATGACGGCGACACCGTCATCGGCTCGACTACGGCGGGAGCAGGCGGCGCATGGAGCTTCGTCTCGCCGCTGCTGACCAACGGGCCGCATGCGCTGAGCGTGACGGTAACGGATGCGGCGGGCAACCTGAGCGATCGCTCCGCCGCTATCGCCTTCACCGTGGATACCATCGCGCCAGCGACGGCCGCGAATCTGACAATCACCAACGACGCCACCAATACGGCGATACCGAACGGCGGCTTCACCAATGACGACACGCCGGTGGTCAGCGGCACTGCCGAGGCGGGCAGCCTGGTGACCATCTATGACGGCGCCACGGCGCTCGGATCCGTTACGGCGGACGCTGGCGGCAGCTGGCGCTTCGTCTCCCGCGCGCTGGCACAGGGCACCCATACGCTGAGCGCTCGCGTCACCGACGCGGCGGGCAACGTCAGCGTGCCGTCCGGCACCGCGACGGTAGTGGTTGACACCGCGCCGCCAGCGCCGGTAACCCTGACCGCCAGCAACAACAACGGCGCGACGGCGACGCCGATCGCCAGTAACGGCATCACTAACGACAGCACGCCAGTGCTGACGGGGACGGCGGAGGCGGGCAGCCGCATCTTTATCTCCGACGGTAACACGGTGCTGGGCAGCGTTACGGCGGGCAGCAACGGTCAGTGGAGCTTTATCACGCCGACGCTGGCCGACGGCCCGCATACCCTGAGCGTGACCGCCACCGATGCGGCAGGCAACACCAGCGAAGCCGCGCTGCTGACGCTGACGGTCGCCACCGCCGCGCCAGCGCCGGTCGCCGACCTGACGGTTAACGATAACGTCGGGGCGACGCAGGGCAACCTGGTGAACGGCGCGGTCACCGACGACAACACGCCGACCCTCAGCGGCACCACCGGCGCAGGCAATATCGTGGCCGTTTACGACGGCGCTACGCTGCTCGGCACGGTGACGGCGGGCGCCAATGGCGCATGGAGCTTCACCACCGGCGCGCTGAGCAACGGCGCGCATACTCTCAACGTAACGGTGACCAACGCGGCTGGCAACACCAGCGCCGCGACGCCGTTTACCCTGACGGTGGATACCGTCGCGCCAGCCGCATCGACGCTGGTGGTCACCAACGACGCCGCCAACGTGACGGTGCCGAACGGCGGATCGACCAACGACAACACGCCGGTGCTGAGCGGTACGGCGGAAGCGGGCAGCACCGTCACGGTGTATGACGGCGCGACGGCGCTGGGCACCGTGACCGTCGGTACAGGCGGCGCGTGGAGCTTTACCTCGAGCCTCCTCGCCGAAGGCGCGCATGCGCTGCGCGTGACGGTGACGGATCCGGCAGGCAACGTTAGCGGCTCCACCACGGCCAGCATTGTGGTGGACACCACGCCGCCAGCGGCTGTTACCCTGACGGCAAGCAACAATAACGGCACCACGCCGGTGCCGATCGCCAGCAACGGCAGCACCAACGACAACACGCCGGCGCTCACCGGTAGCGCCGAGGCGGGCAGCCGCATCACCATCACCGACGGTACCACGGTGCTGGGCAGCGTAACGGCGGGCAGTAACGGTCAGTGGAGCTTCGTCACGCCGACGCTGGCGGACGGAGTTCATACCCTGAGCGTCACCGCCACCGATGCGGTCGGCAACACCAGCTCGCCGACCACGCTGACGCTGGCCGTGGATACCACGGCGCCAGCAGCGGTCACCGATCTGACGGTGAGCGATAACGTCGGAACTATTCAGGGCAACCTGACGAACGGCGCCGTCACTGACGACAATACGCCAACGCTGAGCGGCACGGCGGAAGCGGGTGCTATCGTGGTGATCTTTGACGGCACCACGGCGCTCGGTTCCACCACGGCGGGCGCCAACGGCGCGTGGAGCTTCACCACCGGCGCGCTGAGCAACGGCGTGCATCCGCTGAGCGTGACGGTGCGCGACGCGTTAGGCAACACCAGCGCCGCCTCCGCCACGGTTTCCGTTACCGTGGATACGGTGGCGCCAGCCGCCTCGACGCTGCAGGTCGTCAACGACATCACCGGCACGGTGGTGGCGAACGGCGGGTCGACTAACGACAACACGCCGACCCTGAACGGCACGGCGGAAGCGGGCAGCCGCGTCAGCATTTTCGACGGCGGCACGCTGCTGGGCACAGCAACGGCGGGCGCCAGCGGCGCGTGGAGCTTCACCACCAGCGCGCTGACGCAGGGCACCCATCCGTTGAGCGTGACGGTGACCGATCTGGCGGGCAACGTCAGCGGTTCGACGGCGGCCACAGTGATTGTCGATACCACGGCGCCAGCGGCGGTCACGGCGCTGACGGTGAGCAACAACAATGGCAGCACGCCGGTGACCATTCCTAACGGCGGCGTTACCAACGACAACACTCCGCTGCTGAGCGGCAGCGGCGAAGTCGGCGCGCGGATTAGCGTCTATGAGGGCGCCACGCTGTTGGGCACCGCCACGGTGGGCAGCAACGGGCAGTGGAGCCTGATTAGCCCGACGCTGGCCAGCGGTCCGCACACGCTGACCGTTACCGCGACCGATGCGGCAGGCAACGTCAGTCCGGGCGTTAACGCCACCCTGACCATCGATACCACGGCGCCGGCGGCCAGTACGCTGGTGATCACCAATGACTCGGTGACGCCGACCGTCACGGTACCGAGCGGCGGGGCGACGCGCGACACCACGCCGGTGCTGAGCGGCACGGCGGAAGCGGGCGCAACGGTGAGTATCTTTGATGGTACGACGCTGTTGGGCACGGCGATCGCAGGCAACAGTGGCGCCTGGAGCTTCACCACTTCTACCCTGTCGCAGGGCGTCCATCCGCTCAGCGTGACGGTGACGGATCCGGCAGGCAACGTCAGCGGCACCACGACCGCGAACGTCACCATCGACAGCGTGGCGCCGACGGCGGTCACCGGACTGGCGATTAATTCGGCGGGCACCACGTTAACCGGTAGCGGGGAAGCGGGCGCGACGGTGACGGTACGCGACGCGGGCGGCAACGCAATCGGCAGCGGCACCGTGGCGGCCAACGGCAGCTTCTCGCTGGCGCTGACCACCGCCCAGACCACTGGCGCCTCGCTGTCAGTCACTCAGGCCGACCGCGCGGGCAACGTATCGCCCGCCGCAACGGTGCTGGGCGCTATCCGCGTGGTGGCGGCCAATGACACCACCGAAGTGGATTACGCCACCCAGACCGGCACCATCACCAACGCCAATACCAGCACCAGCGGCGTGGCGTTGTTGAGCGCTAACCTGGGCAGCACACTATCGCTCGGCGTATTGCAGAGTGCGGGCGCCTATCAGTTCAGCGTCGGCGCAGGCGACACCCGTACGGTGACGCTGCACGCCTCGGCCACCAGCCTGGTGGCGCTGACCTCGACCTATACGCTCTACCTCTATCAGCAGCAGGCGAATGGCACATGGGTGGTGAAATCGAGCAATGCCAACTACATCTCGACCTTCCTGACGATCGGGACGCAGACGGGCGGTAACGTCACCTATAGCAACCTTGGCACCGGCAACTACGCGGTGCTGCTGGGTACCAGTACTGGCGCAAGCGTCCTGCCTGCCACCACCGTTACCACGACGTCAGATATCACCACCCTGGCGGTGACGGTGGCGGCGACCGTAACGGGCAACCTGCTGGCGAACGACACCAGCTCGGTGGCCGGCACGATTCCGGCAGGCACGCAGGTGACCACGGTAGGCAGCAGCGCCATCTCAGCGACCGGTAATACGGTGATCAACACCACCTACGGCACCCTGACCATCGACGCCAGAGGTAACTACACCTATGCGCTGAAAGCGGGTCTGGATGTCGATACGGTGCCAGCCACGGATGTGTTCACCTACTCGGTGCGCGACGCCGGCGGCGCGGTGACCTCAGCCACCCTGACCGTGAACCTGCACAACGGCCCAGCGGCGGCGCTCTTCTCGGTAAACAGCCTGTTTGCCGAAGCGCACGTCGATGACGGCACCGCGGCGAGCGGCAGCATCTACGGCGACAGCAGTGCGGCCCACACCGGCGCGCTGAGCATCACCAACGAGGCGGGTCTGACCACCGCCGTCAGCAGCACGGGCATCACGCTGGTGGCGGGCGACTACGGCACCCTGAGCATCTCTGCCGACGGTCACTACACCTACACCCTGAACTCAGCGGTTAACGTGCAGGATATCGCGCATAAAGAGGTGTTCAGCTATAGCCTGGCGGCAGCCGACGGCACCATTACCACCAACAGCTTCACCATTGACCTGCATCCGCTTATTACCGGAACCGCAGGGGCGGATGCGCTGACCAGCAGCGCCTACGACGACACCATCACTGCCGGAGCGGGCGCCGATACCCTGGTGTATCACCTGCTCAACAGCGCGGATGCCGTCGGCGGCAACGGGCATGACACCTGGACCGATTTCTCTGTCGCCAGCGGCGACAAGATCGATATCAGCAGTCTGCTCGTCGGCTGGAATGACGCGACCAGCAACGTCAACGACTTCGTGAAGGTAGATCATACCGCCGATGGCAATACCGTTCTGTCGATCGACCGCGACGGCACCGGTACCGCCTACAGCAGTACGCAGCTGGTCACGCTGGAAGGGGTTAACGTTTCACTGGAGGAGCTACTGCAACAGCCGCACCAGAATCACACGGTCTGATCGCCGTGATGTCTGGCAGGGAAGCATTATCGGGCGCAGGGATGCGCCCCTTTCTCTAACTGACGAGTGGAAAACGATGGATCGGATGCAATCAAGCGCAACATATCGCCGTTCTTTTAAGCTCAGCGTTCTCTGTGCTGGCATCGCTTTTTTTACAACTTCTTCCTCTCTGGCGGCCGGCAGCGACCTGATGCAGTCGGCCAGCCAGATCACCGCCACCGGCCTGGCGCAACAGCAGGATCTCCCTTCATTAACCGGCGAAAGCGCCGAACCGGCGCTGGCGCGCGTGCCCGACTCCCTGACCATCAATCAGGCGGTGCAGCGGGCGATCCAGTGGCATCCCGATATCGCCGAAGCGGTGGGAAAGCTGCTTGAGCAGGCGGATCAGGTGGACGTGGCGAAAGCCAAATACTATCCGCAGATCAGCGGCGGCATGAATAACGGTTACAGCAACAGCTACAGCGAGAAGGGCTACAGCCCCTCGTTCGTGCTGTCGGTCTCTCAGATGCTCTACGACTTCGGCAAGGTCAGCAGCTCGGTGCGCTCCGCCGAGGCGGGCGTCGCCCAGCAGCAGGCCAACGTGCTGGTGAGCATCGACACCGTCGCGCACGACACGGCCGCGGCGCTGGTGCAGGTGCAGGGCTATCAGCAGCTGGTGAAGATCGCCCAGGAGCAGCTATCGGCGCTGATGAAAATCGGCGATCTCGCGCGTCAGCGCAACAATGAAGGCGCCGCCTCGCTCTCCGACGCCACGCAAACCGACGCGCGTATCGAAGGGGCGCGCACCGTGCTGACGCAGTATCAGGCCAACCTCGACCGCTGGCGCGCCACGCTGGCGACCTATCTCGGCTGGCCGCTGGTGAAAAAAGTCAGCGACGATTTTCCCGCCAGCCTGGCGCGTTCCTGTGACGCCGCGAAAAGCGACGACCGCACCATTCCGGCGGTGCTGGCCGCCTGGGCGCAGGCCAATGAGGCGCAGGCGAAGCTGGACAACGCCAACGCGCAGATGCTGCCCACTATTTCGCTGGAGCCGCAGGTGACGCACTACCTCAACAATCACTACGCCAGCAGCGAGACGCTGGATCGCACGCAATATTCCGCCTGGGTCAAAGTCGAGATGCCGCTCTATCAGGGCGGCGGCATGACCGCCAGCCGCAACGCCGCCGCCAACGCGTTGACCGCGGCCAACGCGGCGGTCAACTCGGCGCGGCTGAAGGCGCGCCAGCAGCTAAACGAATCGCAGAGCCAGTCGCAAAGCCTGGCGCTCAGCCTGGCGATTCAGGCGCGGCAGCAGCGGCTGGGGGAGAAAACCCAGGAGCTTTATCAGGATCAATATCTGCAGCTCGGCACCCGCCCGCTGCTCGACGTGCTCAACGCCGAGCAGGAGGTGTTCCAGACGCGCTTTACGCTGCAGCAAACCATCAGCCAGTTGCGCGCGCTGCAGCTCGACTGCCTTTACAGCACCGGCCATATGCGGTCGGCATTCGCCCTGAATAATCAGCGGATCCAGTCCGTGGAGATCCAGCCATGACGCAAATGCAGCTTCCAGATTCGCCCGCCGGCAAGCCCGAGGGAGCCGAAGGCGGGGTGCCGCTCCAGGGCTGGGCGACAGCCATTATCCTGATCGCCGCGCACTATCGTCTGCCCTGTTCGCCGGGCATGATCCTCGCCGCCAGCGAGTGGCAGGGCAAACAGACGCGCGACAAGGCGTTGCGCCATCTGGCGCGCCAGGCGGGCATGTCGCTGCAGCTTTACCAGGATAACAAGTGGGAGATTAACCACTGGCGGCTGCCGCTGGCAGTGGAGCTGGCGGACGGCCAGGTCGGGGTCATCGTCAGCTTCGATGGCGAAGATGAGGTGCGGGTGCACTTCAGCGGCGACGAACAGCCGACGCCGCTGGCGCTCGGCACGCTGTTGCCCGACATCCGCTTCGCCGCCGCTTTTCGCCCGCTCACCGCCGCCAAAGACAGCCGCGTCGACCGCTATCTGGAGACCATTAAGCCCGACTGGCTGCGGCGCCTGGTGCTGCGCGATCTGCGTCCTTACGGCTATGTGATGCTGGGATCCTTCCTGATCAACCTGCTGGCGCTGGTGGGCATCATCTTCTCGATGCAGGTCTATGACCGGGTGATCCCGGCGCAGTCGTACCCTACGCTCTACGTGCTCTACGGCGGGGTAATTATCTCGGTGATCTTTACCTATATTCTGCGCGTCGGGCGCGATCACGTGACCGATCTGCTCGGCAAGCGCGCCGATATGCGCGTCTCCGATCGGGTGTTCGGCCATGCGCTGCGGCTGCGCAACAGCGCGATTCCGCGATCCACCGGCACCTTTATCTCTCAGCTGCGCGAGCTGGAGGCGATTCGCGAAATGGTGACCTCGACTACCGTCAGCTCGATCGTCGATATGCCGTTTTTCCTGCTGTTTATGCTGGTAATGGCGATTATCGCGCCGCAGCTGGCGTGGATCGCGCCGGTGGCGGTGATCCTGATGATCCTGCCCGGCGTGCTGAAGCAGAAAACGCTGGCGAGACTGGCGCACCAGTCGCTGAAAGAGTCGACCCTGCGCAATGCGGTGCTGGTAGAGAGCGTGCAGGGGCTGGAGGATATCAAGCTGATGCAGGCAGAGGATCGCTTTCTGCAGCAGTGGAACAGCTATATCCGCATCACCGCGCAGTCCGGCGTGGAGATGCGCAAAGTGATGCACTCGCTGATCAGCTGGGGCGTGACGGTGCAGGGGCTGGTTTATGCCAGCGTGATCGTGATCGGCGCGCCGATGGTGATCAACGGCGACATCACCACCGGCGCTATCGTCGCGGCGTCGCTGCTCTCGTCGCGCATGATCGCGCCGATGGGCACCCTGTGCGGCGTGCTGGCGCGCTGGCAGCAGGTCAAGGCGGCGAAAACCAGCCTCGACGCGCTGATGGCGCTGCCGGTCGAGAACAGCAAAGATGAAACCCGCATTCACTGCCCGGTGCTGTTCGGCCACTACCAGTTCAGCGAGGCGATGTTTCGCTACTACAGCGACTCCGCCACCATCGCGCTGCGCATTAAAAGCCTGACCATCAAGCCAGGCGAACGCGTCGCCGTGCTGGGGCGCAACGGATCGGGCAAATCGACGCTGCTGCAGGCGATGATCGGCGGCATGGATCTGGTGGGCGGCGAACTGCGGCTCGACAACCTGAGCCTGCCGCATATCGATCTCGCCGACGTGCGCCGCAACGTCGGCCTGATGACGCAGAACGCGCGGCTGTTCCACGGCACGCTGCGCGAAAACCTGACGATGGGCGCGGCGCACGCCAGCGACGAGGCGATCTTCGCCGCGCTGACGGTGAGCGGCGGCGCGGACTTTATTCGCCGGCTGCCGCTCGGTCTCGATCATCCGGTGATGGAGGGCGGCGTCGGGCTGTCCGGCGGACAGCGGCAGTCGGTGCTGCTGGCGCGCATGCTGCTGCGCGATCCCAATATCGTGCTGCTGGACGAGCCGACCGCCTCGCTGGACGATCACACCGAAAAAGAGTTTATCGAACGGCTCGGTCAGTGGCTCAACGGCCGCACACTGGTGGTGGCGACACACCGCGCCGCCATTCTTGCGCTGGTAGATCGCGTGCTGGTATTAAAAGAGGGGCAGCTGGTGATGGACAGCCCGAAAGAGAGCGCGCTGCCGCCTGCGCGGCCGGCGCTCAATCGTCCGGAGGATCAGGCATGAGCGAGCTATCGACTAAACTGCGGCTGGTGGCGCCCGAAGCGGAGACCTCAGACGATCTTAACGGCGATCTGCGCTCGGAAGCCTACTACAGCGGCTCGGTGCGCCTGATCGTTATCAGTTTCTTTCTGCTGATGGCGGGTCTGATCTGGGCATGGTTCGGCGTGCTGGACGAGGTGTCGACCGGCACTGGCAAAGTGATCCCCAGCTCGCGCGATCAGGTGCTGAGCTCGCTGGAAGGCGGGATCCTCGCCGAACTTAACGTGCATGAAGGGGATCGGGTCGAGGCGGGGCAGATCGTGGCGAAGCTCGATCCGACGCGATCCGTCTCCAGCGTCGGCGAAAGCGCGGCGCGCTATCGGGCCGCGCTGGCCGCCAGCGCGCGGCTCTACGCCGAGGTGAACGATCAGCCTTTGCGCTTTCCCGACGAGCTAAAGGCCTTTCCCGATCTTATCGCCTCGGAAACCCGGCTCTATACCACCCGACGCGCGCAGTTAAAAGATGCGACGGCGCAGATCCAGCAGTCCCTCGGGCTGGCCAACCGCGAGCTGGGCATTACCCAGCGGCTGGCGAAAAGCGGCGCCGCCAGCAGCGTCGAGGTGCTGCGGCTGCAGCGCGACAAGTCCGATCTGGAGCTGAAGCTTACCGATATGCGCTCGCAGTATTACGTGCAGGCGCGCGAGGATCTGGCGAAGGCGTCGGCGGAAGCGGACAGCCTGGCGCAAACCGTGAAGGGGCGCGAAGATACCGTCAGCCGCCTGACCCTGCGCTCGCCAATGCGCGGCATCGTGAAAAACATCAAGGTCACCACCGTCGGCGGGGTGATCCCGCCCAACGGCGAGCTGATGAATATTGTGCCGATGGATGACCGCCTGCTGATTGAGGCGCGCCTCTCGCCGCGCGATATCGCCTTTATCCATCCGGGTCAGAAGGCGCTGGTGAAGATCTCCGCCTACGACTACGCGATCTACGGCGGGCTGCACGGCGTGGTGGAGAGCATCTCGCCCGATACCATTCAGGATGAGGTGAAGCCGGAGATCTACTACTATCGCGTCTTTATCCGCACCGATACCGACTACGTGCAGAACAAAGCGGGACGCCGCTTCGCCATCAGTCCCGGCATGGTCTCTACGGTCGATATCAAGACCGGCGAGAAAACGGTGATGGACTATCTGGTTAAGCCGTTTAACCACGCCAAAGAGGCGCTGCGAGAACGTTAATGCGATCTCAACAAACGCGTTTCCGGCGCGTCGCGCATTGCAGCGCGCGCCGAACTCCGCAATAATTGCGTAAACTGCGGCAACGCAAACATCCCTTCCTCGTCGGGCTTAACGACGCGGAGGGGATTTTTTTTATCTGGCCTTCACCTGTAACTTAATGCCATGCGGCAGCGAGGATGATTTATGTATAACACCCTGGGCAATCAGTACGACAATTCGCTGGTTTCAAACGCCTTCGGCTTCATGCGTTTTCCGGTCAACTTCCAGCCTTACGACAGCGACGCCGAGTGGGTCATCACCGGCGTACCTTTCGACGCCGCGACCTCTGGCCGTCCGGGCAGCCGTCTGGGACCGGGCGCGATCCGTCAGATCTCCACCAACCTCGCCTGGGAAGGGTGCCGCTGGCCGTGGCAGTTCAATCTGCGTCAGCGTCTCAACGTGGTGGACTGCGGCGATCTGGTTTACGCCTTCGGCGATTCGCAGGATCTCTCTGACAAATTACAGGCGCACGCGGAAAAACTGCTGGCGAACGGCAAGCGCATGCTGACCTTCGGCGGCGATCACTACGTTACGCTGCCGCTGCTGCGCGCCCATGCGAAGCATTTCGGCAAGCTGGCGCTGGTGCATTTCGACGCCCATACCGATACTTACTCCAACGGCCCGACGTTCGATCACGGCACCATGTTCTATACCGCGCCGCAAGAGGGGCTGATCGATCCGCAACACTCGGTGCAGATCGGCATCCGCACTGAGTTCGATAAGAGCCTCGGCTTTAACGTGCTGGATGCGGCGCAGGTCAACGATCGCAGCGTCGACGATATCCTGGCGGAAGTGAAGCGCACCGTTGGCGATATGCCGGTGTACCTGACCTTCGACATCGACTGTCTGGATCCGGCGCACGCGCCCGGCACCGGCACGCCGGTAATCGGCGGCCTGACTACCGACAAGGCGACCAAACTGGTGCGCGGCCTGCAGGGCCTGAACATTGTCGGCATGGATCTGGTGGAAGTGGCGCCAGGCTACGACCACGCCGATCTCACCTCGCTGGCCGCCGCCACGCTGGCGCTCGATATGCTGCACGTGCAGGCGGCGAACAAAGGCGAATAACCCTTCAATCCGGGCGCACTCGCGCGCCCGGCTGTAACCGTAACGGAGAGCATGATGGGCTTACTTGATGAATTAGTCGGCGCCTTAGGCAACGGCAACGGACGCAATACCTTAGGCGAACTGGAAGCGGTCTGGAACTGGGTGCAGGAGCAGGGCGGGGTACAGGTGCTGCTGCAGAAGTTCCAGCAGGGCGGCCTGGGCGAAATTTTAAGCTCGTGGATCGGCACCGGCAGCAACCAGTCGGTCAGCGGCGGGCAGCTGCAGTCGGCGTTCGGCGAAGAGGCAATGCAGTCGCTGGCGCAGAAGCTGGGCACCGACGTAAACGGCGCCTCCGGCAAACTGGCGGAGCTGTTGCCGCATCTGGTTGACCGCATGTCGCCGCAGGGCCAGATGGACGATCAAACCCTGCACGACAAGCAGCTCGATCTGGGATCGATGGTCGATCAGCTTTTCAAGCGATAGTTGTAACGCGCGCCGCCGCAGAACGGCGCGCGCCCGCTTATTTCCCGGCGTCCGCCGCGATGCGTTCGCGAATATGCTGCGCGCGCGCCGCGGAATCGGGATGCGAATCAAACAGGCTGCTCTGCTGGCCCTGCTGCATTTTCGCCAGCTTCTCAAAGCTGGTCGCCAGCCCCATCGGATCGATACCGCGTTTCTTCAGTAGATCGTAGGAGTAGTCATCCGCCTGCGACTCCTGGGTTTGCGAGAACTGCGCGTTAACCAGCTTTTCGCCCAGATCGCCCAGCTGCGACTGCGACAGCGAGCCGATCACGCCGCCTACGGATGCGGCCGCGGTGCGCGCCGCCGTGGTGCCGAAGGCGACCTGCATCGCCTTGCGCGTGTGACCCAGCGCGACGTGGCCCATCTCATGCCCCAGCACCCCTTCGACCTCGTTGTCGTCCATCATATCCATCAGGCCGCTGTAGACGCGGATGCAGCCGTTAGCCATCGCCCAGGCGTTAACGTCTTTGGTGACGTAGACGCGGTAGTTGGCCGGCGTGCCGTTGATGTTGTCGCCCAGCGCGGCGGCGATTTTGTTCAGGCGCTGCTGGTAGGTGCTGTCGGCGGGCGCAAGCTGGTTCTCTTTATCCATCTGCGCGCAGGATTGATCGCTGAGCTGCTTCACCTGCGCGTCGTTAAGGGTGTAGGCCTGAAAAGCCTGCGCGCCCGACTGCAGCAGCGCGTTATTGTCCATGCCCTGGCAGCCGCTGAGCAGCGCCGCGAGGCTAATTGCCATGATGCCTGTCTTGATCGTCATGCGTACATCCTGTGGGTAACAAGGTCAGAAAAGCAGGTATCTGAAAAAGGGTCAGATACGGTAAAGAGTGGGTTATAGCCTGTCGTCGGCCACTTCGCTAGCAGACATTGCCGTAAATGCCAGACGGAGCGGCGACATTTAGCACGGCGCGGCATGTACTTTTGCCCCGATTTTCATGTACATTGATGAGCGACTTTTTCCTTGTTTTGCCCGATAAATCATTAATAACAATGAGTTAAATAGGCGAATCATTAATCCGACCTGGAGTAGAAAATGCCCTCTCGTAAAGAGCTTGCCAACGCCATTCGCGCGTTAAGTATGGACGCAGTACAGAAAGCCAAATCGGGACATCCGGGGGCCCCGATGGGTATGGCAGATATTGCCGAGGTGCTGTGGCGCGGCTACCTGAACCATAACCCGACCAACCCGCTGTGGGCCGATCGCGACCGCTTCGTGCTCTCCAACGGCCACGGCTCGATGCTGATTTACAGCCTGCTGCACCTCACCGGCTACGATCTGCCAATGAGCGAGCTGCAGAACTTCCGCCAGCTGCATTCAAAAACTCCAGGTCACCCGGAATACGGCTACACCCCAGGCGTGGAAACCACCACCGGCCCGCTGGGCCAGGGCATCGCCAACGCGGTCGGCTTCGCCATCGCCGAGCGCACGCTGGCGGCGCAGTTCAACCGTCCGGGCCACGACATCGTCGATCACAACACCTATGTGTTTATGGGCGACGGCTGCATGATGGAAGGCATCTCGCACGAGGTCTGCTCGCTGGCCGGCACCCTGAAGCTGGGCAAACTGGTCGCGTTCTATGACGACAACGGCATCTCTATCGACGGCCATATCGACGGCTGGTTCACCGACGACACAGCGAAGCGCTTTGAAGCCTACGGCTGGCACGTAGTGCGCGGCGTAGACGGCCACGACGCGGACGCTATTGCGAAGGCGATCGAGGAAGCGAAAGCGGTGAGCGACAAGCCTTCGCTGCTGATGTGCAAAACCGTTATCGGCTTCGGCTCGCCGAACAAAGCTGGCACCCATGATTCGCACGGCGCGCCGCTGGGCGACGACGAAGTGGCGCTGACCCGCAAACAGCTGGGCTGGGCGCACGCGCCGTTCGTGATCCCGTCGGAGATCTACGCCGAGTGGGACGCGAAAGAAGCGGGCCAGGCGAAAGAGGCGCAGTGGAACGAGAAATTCGCCGCCTACGCGCAGGCGTTCCCGGAGCTGGCCGCCGAGTTCAAACGCCGCGTCAGCAACGAGCTGCCGGCTAACTGGCAGGAAGAGTCGCAGAAGTTCATCGAACAGCTGCAGGCGAATCCGGCGAAAATCGCCAGCCGTAAAGCCTCGCAGAACGCTATCGAAGCATTCGGCAAGCTGCTGCCGGAATATCTGGGCGGCTCCGCCGACCTGGCGCCGAGCAACCTGACTATGTGGTCCGGCTCTAAGCCGATCAACGTTGACCTGGCGGGCAACTATATTCACTACGGCGTGCGCGAGTTCGGCATGACCGCTATCGCCAACGGCATCGCGCTGCACGGCGGCTTCCTGCCTTACACCGCGACCTTCCTGATGTTCGTGGAGTATGCGCGCAACGCGGCGCGTATGGCGGCGCTGATGAAGATCCGTCAGATCATGGTCTATACCCACGACTCCATCGGTCTGGGCGAAGATGGCCCGACGCACCAGCCGGTCGAGCAGCTGGCCAGCCTGCGCACCACGCCGAACATGAGCACCTGGCGCCCGTGCGACCAGGTTGAGTCCGCAGTGGCGTGGAAATACGCTATCGAGCGCAAAGATGGCCCAAGCGCGCTGATCTTCTCTCGCCAGAACCTTGCGCAGCAGGAGCGTACGCCTGAGCAGCTGGCCAACATCGCGCGCGGTGGCTACATCCTGAAAGATTGCGACGGTCAGCCGGAGCTGATCCTGATCGCCACCGGTTCTGAAGTCGAGCTGGCGGTCGCGGCCTGGGACAAGCTGAGCAGCGAAGGCGTCAAAGCGCGCGTGGTTTCCATGCCTTCTACCGATGCCTTCGACAAGCAGGATGCTGCCTACCGCGAAGCGGTGCTGCCGAAAGCGATCGGCGCGCGCGTCGCTATTGAAGCGGGCATCGCCGACTACTGGCAGCGCTACACCGGCCTGCACGGCGCGGTGGTCGGCATGACCACCTTCGGCGAATCTGCACCGGCCGAGAAGCTGTTCGAGGTGTTTGGTTTCACCGTTGACAACGTTGTAGCACAGGCGAAAGCGGTGCTGGCATCATAAGCCCTTAGCCTGAAGAGAGAGGGACGCCAACAGGCGTCCCTTTTTTATGGCCGGCTGAATTATTCTTCAAGTAATAGCATGCACATTGGCAAAAATGTGACGTGGATCCAATAATCAGCGGCGCATTTGATCGCAGTCATTCCCGTTATTCCTTCCATGCTTTATTGTAGCTGAACCGTTTCAGTTGGCCGGTTTTTAGCAGCGATTTCGGCGCGGAGCGCGCGAAAATCTCCTGTACAAACCCGCGTGAAACGCTCAGGCTATCGGCACGTTTATTAGCAGGAAGTGGCAGAAAAGATGACCATTCGGGTGGCGATAAATGGCTTTGGCCGCATTGGGCGCAACGTACTGCGCGCCCTCTATGAGACCGGGCGTCGCGCCGAAATTACCGTGGTGGCGATTAACGAACTGGCGGAGGCGGCCGGCATGGCGCATCTGCTGAAGTACGACACCAGCCATGGCCGCTTCGCCTTCGACGTGCGTCAGGAACGCGATCTGCTGTGGGTCGGCGACGATACCATCCGCATTCTGCACCACGCCGCCATCGACGCGCTGCCGTGGCGCGAGCTTAACGTCGACGTGGTACTGGAGTGCACCGGCGTCTACGGCAGCCGGGCGGACGGCGAGGCGCATCTGCAGGCGGGCGCGAAGAAGGTGCTCTTCTCCCATCCGGGCGGCAGCGATCTCGACGCCACCGTGGTGTTCGGCGTGAACGAACAGGCTCTTAAACAAACTGACCGCATCGTCTCCAACGCCTCCTGCACCACCAACTGCATTATCCCGGTGATCAAGCTGCTGGACGACGCCTTCGGCATCGAGTCGGGCACCGTGACCACCATCCACTCGGCGATGCACGATCAGCAGGTCATTGACGCCTATCACAGCGACCTGCGCCGCACGCGCGCCGCCAGTCAGTCGATTATTCCGGTCGACACTAAACTGGCCGCCGGGATTACCCGTATTTTTCCGAAATTCGCCGATCGCTTCGAAGCGATTGCGGTGCGTGTGCCTACTATCAACGTGACGGCCATCGATCTCAGCGTCTCCGTACGCGAGGCGGTAAGGGCGTGCGAGGTCAACGCGCTGCTGCAAAACGCGTCAGAAGGGGCATTTCGTGGTATAGTTGACTATACGGAATTACCGTTAGTCTCAGTAGATTTTAACCACGATCCGCACAGTGCCATTGTGGACGGCACGCAAACGCGGGTCAGCGGTCAGCACCTGATCAAGACCCTGGTCTGGTGCGACAACGAATGGGGCTTTGCTAACCGAATGCTCGACACGACGTTAGCGATGGCCGCAAGCGGTTTCAGGTAAGGCGCGGTTTGCGCCTGGCAAAACTTATGAGAATCAACGAGAGGGTTCACCATGTCTGTAATTAAGATGTCCGATTTGGATCTGGCTGGTAAGCGCGTTCTGATCCGTGCCGATCTCAACGTACCAGTAAAAGAAGGGAAAGTGACGTCAGACGCACGTATCCGTGCTTCTCTGCCTACCATCGAATCGGCGTTGAAACAGGGCGCAAAAGTGATGGTCACCTCTCACCTGGGTCGCCCGACCGAAGGTGAATACAACGAAGAATTCTCCCTGCTGCCTGTTGTTAACTATCTGAAAGAAAAACTGAACGGTACCAATGTTACCCTGGCGAAAGATTACCTCGACGGCGTTGAAGTCGGCGCGGGCGAGCTGGTGGTGCTGGAAAACGTTCGCTTTAACAAAGGCGAGAAGAAAGACGACGAAGCGCTGTCGAAAAAATACGCCGCGCTGTGCGACGTCTTCGTGATGGACGCTTTCGGCACCGCGCACCGCGCGCAGGCCTCGACGCATGGCGTCGGCAAATTCGCGCCGATCGCCTGCGCAGGCCCGCTGCTGTCAGCCGAGCTGGAAGCGCTGGGCAAAGTGATGAGCAACCCGGAGCGTCCGCTGGTAGCGGTGGTCGGCGGCTCAAAAGTATCGACCAAATTCGACGTGCTGCAGTCGCTGGTGAAAATCGCTGACACCGTTATCGTCGGCGGCGGCATCGCCAACACCTTCGTCGCTATCGACAACAACGTCGGCAAATCGCTCTACGAACCGGACTTCGTCGAAGCGGCCAAAGGCCTGCGCGACCAGTACGGCATTCCGGTTCCGACTGACTCACGCGTCGGCACGGAATTCTCTGAAACTGCGCCGGCAACGGTGAAAAAGGTTTCCGAAGTAGCGGATAACGAAGAGATTATGGACTTCGGCGATGAAACCGCGCAGGCGATGGCGAAAGTGCTGAAAGAAGCCAAAACCATTCTGTGGAACGGTCCGGTCGGCGTGTTCGAGTTCCCGAATTTCCGTAAGGGCACCGAGATCGTGGCGAACGCCATTGCCGACAGCGAAGCCTTCTCTGTTGCAGGCGGCGGCGATACCCTGGCGGCTATCGACCTGTTCGGTATTGAAGACAAGATCTCTTACATCTCTACCGGCGGCGGCGCGTTCCTGGAATTCGTCGAAGGCAAAAAACTGCCTGCGGTCGCCATGCTGGAAGAGCGTGCTAAGCAGTAATCCTTTGGGGGCGACGCCTGGCGCGTCGCCTGAAGACTTGCCCCGTTGGGCGTTTAAAGCGCTGTCCCCACAGGGGATAGTCGGTCACGAAACAGGACACAATCATGTCTAAAATTTTTGATTTCGTTAAACCCGGCGTTGTCACTGGTGATGACGTTCAGAAGATCTTCCAGGTAGCGAAAGAGAACAAATTCGCGCTGCCAGCGGTAAACTGCGTCGGCACCGACTCAATCAACGCCGTACTGGAAGCCGCCGCGAAAGTAAAAGCGCCGGTTATCGTCCAGTTCTCTAACGGCGGCGCCGCGTTTATCGCCGGTAAAGGTTTCAAAACTGACAAGCCGCAGGGCGCAGCCATTTTCGGCGCTATCTCAGGCGCGCACCACGTTCACCTGATGGCTGAACAGTATGGCGTGCCGGTTATCCTGCACACCGACCACTGCGCGAAGAAACTGCTGCCGTGGATCGACGGTCTGCTGGACGCAGGCGAAGCGCACTTCCAGAAAACTGGCAAACCGCTGTTCTCTTCTCACATGATCGACCTCTCTGAAGAGTCGCTGGAAGAGAACATCGAGATTTGCAGCAAGTACCTGGCGCGCATGGACAAAATGGGCATGACGCTGGAAATCGAGCTGGGCGTGACCGGCGGTGAAGAAGATGGCGTGGACAACAGCCACGTTGACGCTTCTGCCCTCTACAGCCAGCCGGAAGACGTAGACTACGCCTACACCGAACTGAGCAAAATCAGCAAGCGCTTCACTATCGCCGCCTCTTTCGGCAACGTGCACGGCGTCTACAAGCCGGGCAACGTTAAGCTGACCCCGACCATTCTGCGCGACTCGCAGAAATACGTTTGTGAAAAACATGGCCTGCCGCACAACGCGCTGGACTTCGTTTTCCACGGCGGTTCCGGTTCTTCCGCAGCGGAAATCGAAGAGTCTATCAGCTACGGCGTGATCAAAATGAACATCGATACCGACACCCAGTGGGCAACCTGGGACGGTATTTTGCAGTACTACAAGAAGAACGAAGAGTACCTGCAGGCGCAGCTCGGCAACCCGCAGGGTCCGGACAGCCCGAACAAGAAATACTACGATCCGCGCGTCTGGCTGCGTGCGGCGCAGGCCTCAATGGTCGTACGCCTTGAGCAGGCTTTCAAAGAGCTGAACGCTATCGATCGTCTGTAATCCGCCTCGCGGGTTAATAGCGCAGGCCAGATCTTCCGATCTGGCCTTTTTTTATGCCGCCGCTGGGCTTTTTCGCCTAAATTTGCAACAAATTCAACGCAGATTTGGCATATCCGCCGAATGTTGTTTACCCTTGATAGCTGGTTTGCCGGAATTTTCTGGCTGTGATTTGATCTTCCCGGCAGGGAATTCAACAACAGGGCTCTCAAATGGAAGACTTAAACGTCGTAGACGGCATTCATAACGCCGGCGGCTGGCTGGTGCGCAATCAGGCGCTCATTCTCAGCTATGCGGTCAATATCGTAGCGGCTGTGGTTATCCTTATCCTGGGGATGATTGTGGCGCGCATTATCTCAAGAGGCATCAACCGGGTGCTGGTAGCGCGCCATATCGACAAAACGGTGGCGGACTTTTTGTCGGCGCTGGTGCGCTACGGCGTTATCGCCTTCACCCTCATCGCCGCCCTGGGGCGCATCGGCGTGCAGACCGCGTCGGTTATCGCCGTGCTGGGCGCCGCCGGTCTGGCGGTCGGTCTGGCGCTGCAGGGCTCGCTCTCTAACCTAGCGGCGGGCGTGCTGCTGGTGACCTTCCGTCCTTTCCGCGCGGGCGAGTTCGTCGATCTCGGCGGGGTGATGGGCACGGTGCTCAACGTGCAGATCTTTTCCACCACGCTGAAGAGCGCCGACGGTAAAATCGTCGTGGTGCCGAACGGTAAAATTATTGCCGGCAATATCGTCAACTTTTCACGCGAACCGGTGCGTCGCAACGAGTTCATTATCGGCGTCGCCTACGACGCGGATGTGGATGAGGTAATTGCGCTGCTGGAAGAGGTGGTTAAAAGCGATCCGCGCGTGCTGCAGGATATGGGCGTGCAGATCGGCCTCAACGAGCTGGCCGCCTCGTCGCTCAACTTCGTGGTGCGCTGCTGGAGCAACAGCGGCGATCTGCAGAACGTCTACTGGGATCTGCTGAAGAACTTCAAGCGCGCGCTGGACGCGAAGGGCATCGGCATTCCTTATCCGCAAATGGACGTGCATCTGCATCGCGTCAGCCAGTCTGACGCGGAAGCGAAAGCAGAATAACCCTCTCAGGACGGCGCCTGCGCCGTCCTTATTAATCTGCCTAATAGCAGATTAAATCTTTCAATTTCCGCTAATAACCTCCCCTCTTTATACTCCTTTGCATCTCGCTGATGTAAGGAAAATGCCGTGTTATCAATGTATTTACAGGGGCTTGCTCTTGGCGCCTCGCTGATTCTGCCGCTGGGGCCGCAGAACGCGTTCGTGATGAATCAGGGCGTTAAACGCCAGTACCATTTAATGACGGCGTCGCTCTGCACGCTGAGCGATATCGCGCTGATCTGCGGTGGTATCTTCGGCGGCAGCGCCTTGCTGCATCAGTCGCCGCTGCTGTTGATGCTCATCACCTGGGCCGGGGTGGCTTTTCTGCTGTGGTACGGCTGGAATGCGCTGCGTCGCGCCTTTAGCGGCGATGTCGATCTGGCCAGCGACAGCGAGCTTAAGCAGAGCCGCTGGCGCATTATCGCCACCATGCTGGCGGTCACCTGGCTTAATCCCCACGTCTATATCGATACTTTCGTGGTGCTGGGCAGCCTGGGCGGACAACTGCCGACGCAGGAAGCGCGCCGCTGGTTCGCGCTGGGCACCGTTAGCGCGTCGGTGTTCTGGTTCTTTGGGCTGGCGCTGATGGCGGCCTGGCTCTCGCCTCGCTTGCGTACCGCCAGAGCGCAGCGTGCGATCAATCTGCTGGTCGGCGCGGTGATGTGGATTATCGCCAGCCAGCTGGCGCTGCAGGGAATAGCGAATTTCTGATTTGAATTGTCCTAAAGCGGCAGAACAGGATAAGCAAAACGCGAACTTTTGCGGTATAACACGCTCTTAGCAGTGCATACTATTCCGTTCAGGCTCTGGCCTTTGATGCCGCAGCAAAACAGAGATTCCAAGGAGGACTTTCGTGAAACTGAAAGCACTGGCGCTGGTCGCCATGACAGGCGCTTTGGCGCTGCCGTTAAGCGCATTAGCCGACGAACTGCCGAACGGCCCGCATGTCGTGACCTCTGGTCAGGCGACCGTCGATGCGCGTCCGGATATCGCCACGCTCTCTATCGTGGTCAACGTCTCCTCTAAAGACGCTGCGGACGCGAAAAAGCAGGCCGACGACCGCGTCGCGCAATATTTTGATTTCCTGCAGAAAAACGGCATCGAGAAGAAAGATATCGATGCCGCTAACCTCAGCACGCAGCCGGAATATGACTATACCAAAGAGGGCAAGTCGGTGCTGAAAGGCTACCGCGCGGTGCGTCAGGTGCAGGTGACGCTGCGTCAGCTGGATAAGCTGAACGAACTGCTGGACGGCGCGCTGAAAAGCGGCCTGAACGAGATCCGCTCGGTCGAGCTGGGCGTCACCAATCCCGACAGCTATAAGGCGCAGGCGCGCAAGGCGGCGATTGATAACGCGACGCAGCAGGCCGCAGCGCTGGCGGAAGGCTTTAACGCGAAGCTTGGCCCGGTTTACAGCATTCGCTACCACGTGGCCAACTATCAGCCGATGCCGATGGCGCGCATGTATAAGGCCGCCGCGCCGGCTGCGGATACCTCCGCGCAGCAGACCTACGAGCAGCAGAGCATTCACTTCGACGATCAGGTGGATGTGGTCTTCGATATCAAGCCGAATGCGGCAGGCACGCAGCAGTAATGGAAAAGGGGCGCTAAGCGCCCCTTTTTTTGGACATACGTCAGATAACAAATAAATCAAACGCGGGTAGCGTGCGCTCCTTGCTTAAGGCGCGCTTGCTCAGGCCGCTAAATCATCCTGGCGCAGCACGCGATGGCCGTGGGAGATCAGCGCGTCGGTGACGCGGCGCATCAGGCGGCTCTCCGGCGCAAAGCGGTGCCAGTAGAGCATGCGGCGCTGACACAGGCCCGGCGTTAAATCGAGCAGTTCGCCGCCCGCCAGCTCGCGCTCAATCTGCAGATGCGGGATCATACAGCAGGTCGACCCCTGACGCGCCAGCTGCACAAAGGCTTCCGAGGAGTTAACGATATGGCAGGGCACGCTGCCGGGCGACAGATCGAAATTCTGCTGTAAAAAGGCCTGATGCATATCGTCGAGATGGTCGAAAGCGACCGCTGGCGCCTTGAGCAGCGCCGAGCGGGTGACGCCGTTGGGAAAGTAGCGCGCGGCGAACTCCGGCGAGGCGACGAACAGATAGTCGAGCGCGCCAAGCTGATCGACCAGGCAGCTCGGCAGCGGCTGCGGCTGAATACTGACCGCGCCCACCACTTCGCCGCGGCGCAGCCGTTCCTGGGTGCGGGTTTCATCTTCGACCTGCAAATTAAGGCGCACTGGCGAGTCCGCCAGCACATCTTTCAGCGCAGGCAGTAGCCAGGTCGCCAGACTGTCGGCGTTAACCGCCAGCGACAGCAGCAGCGGCGTGGTGCCGCCGTTCTCGTCGCTCAGCCACTCCTCTTCCAGCAGCTCTACCTGATGCAGCAGCGCCAGCAGCTTCTGTCCCTGTTCGGTGGGGCGCGGCGGCACGGTGCGCACCAGCAGCGGCTGGCCGAACAGGTTCTCCAGCTGCTTGATACGCTGCGATACGGCCGACTGCGTAATGCATAATTTCTGTGCGGCGCGCTCAAAGCCGCGTTCGCGAATCACTGCATCCAGCGCCTGAAGCGTTCGATAATCGGGGCGTTTCATTGTTGTTCTCTCTCCTTCAGGGTGGACGATACTATGCCACAAAATATTCATCTGGCGCGCGTCGAAGGCGCTTTCCCTGCGCCGCGCGTCGCCTTTTTTGCGGGCTGGCTTCCAAAGCGATCACGCCAGCGGAAACAGCCGCGCACATTCGGCGGGCGTTGCTTTATACTACGCGCACTTCGTTGTCGCACAGGTTTTAAACATATCATGACCCAGGATGAACTGAAAAAAGCCGTAGGCTGGGCCGCACTGAAATATGTGCAGCCGGGTAGTGTGGTCGGCGTCGGCACCGGCTCCACCGCCGCGCACTTTATCGACGCGCTCGCCACCATGAAACATCAGATTGAAGGCGCGGTCTCCAGCTCGGAAGCGTCGACGCTCAAGCTGAAGGCGCTCGGGATTCCGGTCTTCGATCTCAACGAGATCGACGATCTCGCGATCTACGTCGACGGCGCGGATGAGATCAACCCGCAGATGCAGATGATCAAAGGCGGCGGCGCGGCCCTGACGCGCGAGAAGATCGTGGCGGCCGTCGCGCGCAAGTTCATCTGTATCGCCGACGCCTCGAAAGAGGTGGACGTGCTGGGACATTTCCCGCTGCCGGTCGAGGTGATCCCGATGGCGCGCGCCTTCGTCGCCCGCGAGCTGGTTAAGCTCGGCGGCCTGCCGGAGTATCGCCAGCATGTCGTTACCGATAACGGCAATATTATTCTCGACGTGCATAACCTGACGATCCTCGATCCCGTCGCGCTGGAAAAAAGCATCAACGCGCTGCCCGGCGTAGTCACCGTCGGCCTGTTTGCTACGCGCGGCGCCGATATCGCCCTGATCGGCACGGCGGACGGCGTAAAAACCATCGAAAAATGATCTGTCCGGCGCGCTAAACGCGCCGGTTATTTCCCTGCGCAAAACATCTTTTCTTTCGCTGCCTAAATTCGGTGACTTATGTCACATAACCGTCATCCACAGCAGGTTCGTTCTTTGTTCGTCGTTCAGCTCCCGATTTTGTGCGGCAATGTGCTGGCCTCAGGCTTGCCCATGCTGGGCGCAAGGCAATCGGTTGTATTGCCGCAGGCGTAAATTTTGATATTTTGACAGAAGGCGCGCTTATGGCGGCCATTGTTGAAATCACAATAGGGTCGGGGAAATGGCAAAGGTATCACTGGAAAAAGACAAGATTAAGTTCCTGCTGGTGGAAGGCGTTCACCAGAGCGCGCTGGAAAATCTGCGCGCGGCGGGTTACACCAACATCGAATTCCATAAAGGCGCGCTGGATGACGAAGCGCTGAAAGCCTCCATTCGGGATGCGCACTTCATCGGCATCCGCTCCCGCACCCAACTGACGGAAGAGATTTTCGCCGCGGCGGAAAAACTGGTCGCCGTAGGCTGTTTCTGCATCGGCACCAACCAGGTCGATCTTAACGCGGCGGCGACGCGCGGCATTCCAGTGTTTAACGCGCCGTTCTCTAATACCCGCTCGGTCGCCGAACTGGTTATCGGCGAAATGCTGCTGATGCTGCGCGGCATTCCTGAAGCGAATGCCAAAGCGCATCGCGGCATCTGGAACAAAAACGCCGTCGGCTCGTTTGAGGCGCGCGGTAAAAAGCTCGGCATCGTCGGCTATGGCCATATCGGCATGCAGCTTGGCGTACTGGCGGAAAGCCTGGGCATGCATGTTTATTTCTACGATATCGAAAACAAACTGCCGCTCGGCAACGCCACGCAGGTGCGTCATCTCGCTGACCTGCTGAATATGAGCGACGTGGTGAGCCTGCACGTGCCGGAAACCCCCTCGACGCAGGATATGATCGGCGCGCAGGAGCTGGCGCAGATGAAGAAGGGCGCGTTGCTGATCAACGCTTCGCGCGGCACCGTGGTCGATATTCCGGCGCTGTGCGACGCGCTGGGGAGCAAACACCTGGCGGGCGCCGCGATCGACGTCTTCCCGCTTGAGCCGGCGACTAACAGCGAACCCTTCAATTCGCCGCTGTGCGAGTTCGATAACGTGATCCTGACGCCGCACATCGGCGGATCCACCCAGGAGGCGCAGGAGAATATCGGTATCGAAGTGGCAGGCAAGCTGGCCAAATATTCCGATAACGGCTCAACGCTCTCGGCGGTCAACTTCCCGGAAGTGTCGCTGCCGATGCACGGCGCCAGCGCCAGCCGTCTGCTGCACATTCATGAAAACCGTCCGGGCGTGCTGACGGCCATCAACCAGATCTTCGCTGAGCAGGGCATCAACATCGCTGCGCAGTTCCTGCAAACCTCGCCGATGATGGGTTATGTGGTTATCGATATCGATGCGCCGCAGGATCTGGCGGACAAAGCGCTGCAGCTGATGAAGGCGATTCCGGGCACCATTCGCGCCCGTCTGCTCTACTGATTCCGCTTTACTGAAACCGGGCCGTCTGCCTTTTTTACAGACGGCCCGTCTGTTTCCGCCTCTGGCTCACGCCTGCTATTCCCACTGCCACAGGCGCGACGGCGTCAAGACGGCGGGCAGCGGCACATCCCATTCCTCCGCGGGTAACCGCTCTACCTGCTGGCAGTCATGCGCCACGCCCACCGGTAAAAAACCGTGCCGACGCCAGTTCTGCAGGGTGCGGTCGTAAAAGCCGCCGCCCATGCCGAGTCGCTGCCCGCTGCTGTCAAAGGCCACCAGCGGCACCATCATCACATCCAGCCGATCCAGGGTAATCAGCTGGCGGATATCGAGCGGCGGTTCGGGAATACGCAGTTTATTCGGCGTCAGCGTGGTTTCCGGCGTATAGCGCAGAAACAGTAGCTGGCCAGCGGAGAAAGGGTGCAGCACCGGCAGATAGACCTGCTTTTTCTGCTGCCACAGCTTAGCGATAAGCGGACGGGTGTTGAGTTCGCCATCTACCGATAAAAAAAGCGCGATATGGCTGGCGTTGGCGAGAGGGGCGAAGTTAACGGCGTGTTCCGCCAACAGAGCGGCGGCTTGTTCCTGCTGCTCAGGCGTCAGGGCGCGGCGCAGGTGGCGTACGTGCTGGCGGATATGGTGGCGATCGAGCAGAGAGGGCTGAGACACGAGAACCCCGTTGATATAGTCGCTGATTAAGCAACTATATCATTCATAACGGGGAAAGACAGATGCAGAACAGAAGGAGATCTCCGAGATGCCGCCGCAGGCTGTAACCCTTGAACCCTTGGTTCAAGGTGAATGTGCCGTCGCAACCATCAGGCTTCTCGGACGAACCGAGCATGCTCACAGGTTACAGAGCGCCACACTCTGTTGGTATGAAATATCGGCTCAGGGGACTGGCCCGCTTGCAAACATCTCAGAGAAAATGGACTTTACCGTTGCCGCTGCGCAGCAACCATAAAGTATTATTCGAACTTCGCACCCTGGCGGTCGGTTATGCGACCTTGCTCAACAAGAGCCTGTTCAATCGTCTGCTGCAGGATACGGATACGCTGTTCCATATTAGCAGCATAATCGCGCGTTTTCATTTTCTCTTGCGCCAGTTCATGGCAAATGTTTAACGCGGCGATGAACACCAGTTGCTCGGTATTTGTGACTCTAGTGCGAACTTTTAAATCTTGCAACCGTTGATTGAGGTCATCGGCAGCCGCATTCAGCGCATCTTGCTGTTCAGGCGGACAATTCACTCTCAATGAACGACCAAAAATTTGTATATCTACTGGTTGTGCAGACATGCCACCTTCCTGACTGATTACTTCGCCCGCAGCTCCCTTTGGGCTCAATGCCTTGGGAGGCGGGCAACTATATAGACCCGCGAAATAACTTACAACCCCTTTTCTGGAAACCTTGAGGCAGCTAGTGGTAGCATAACACGAACTTATTCTGCCAACGACGACGAATCCTTATGTCTTTACAGAACGTAACCCCCGATTACAACGCGCTGGCTTCAGCGCTCTCTCAACAAGGCGTGGGGATGACGCCAGCTGAAATGCATGGCCTGCTCAGCGGCATTCTGTGCGGCGGCAATCAGGACGCCAGCTGGAAAACGCTGGTGCACGATCTCACCAACGAAGGCATGGCCTTCTCGCAGAGCCTTGCGTCACCGCTTCAGGCGCTGCGCGACAGCACCGCCAGCACGCTGGAAGAAGAGGGCTACCTGTTTCAGCTGATGCTGCCGGACGACGAAGACATCAGCGTCTTCGACCGCGCCGACGCGCTGGCGGGCTGGGTTAACCACTTCTTGCTCGGCCTGGGCGTCACGCAGCCGAAACTAGAGAAAGTGACCGGTGAAACCGGCGAGGCGATTGACGATCTGCGCACCATCGCTCAGCTTGGCTATGATGAAGATGAGGACCAGGAAGAGCTGGAGCAGTCGCTGGAAGAGGTGATTGAATATGTGCGCGTGGCGGCGCTGCTGTGCCACGACACCTTCACCCGTCCGCAGCCTACCGCCCCCGAAGTGAAAAAACCGACGCTACACTAAGCCAGATATCTCAGGGCGCGAACGCGCCCGTTTCTACAGGGAGTGCAAACATGATTTCTCTGGATACTTTCCAGCAGCGTCGTCAGGCGCTGCTGGCGAAAATGGCTCCCGGCAGCGGCGCCTTGATCTTTGCTGCGCCGGCAGTGACCCGCAGCAACGACAGCGAATATCCGTTCCGGCAAAACAGCGACTTCCTCTATTTCACCGGTTTCAACGAGCCGCAGGCGCTGCTGGTGCTGATCAAAAGCGACGAAATGCACAACCACAGCGTGCTGTTCAATCGCGTGCGGGATCTCACCGCGGAGATCTGGTTCGGCCGTCGGCTAGGACAGGATGCCGCGCCTGAAAAGTTAGGCGTCGATCGCGCGCTGCCCTGGGATGATATCGGCCAGCAGCTGCACCTGCTGCTGAACGGGCTTGACGTGGTTTATCACGCGCAGGGCGAATACGCGGAAGCGGATGCGCTGGTGTTCGCGGCGCTGGATAAGCTGCGCCGCGGTTTTCGCCAGAATTTCAGCGCGCCGGCGACGCTCACCGACTGGCGTCCCTGGGTGCATGAAATGCGCCTGTTTAAGGACGAGGAAGAGATCGCCATCCTGCGCCGCGCCGGGCAAATCAGCGCGCTGGCGCATACCCGCGCGATGGAAGCCTGCCGTCCCGGCCTGTTCGAATACCATCTGGAGGGCGAAATCCACTACGTCTTCAACCGCCACGGCGCGCGCTTTCCCTCCTATAACACCATCGTCGGCTCGGGCGAAAACGGCTGTATCCTGCACTACACCGAAAATGAGAGCGAGCTGCGCGACGGCGATCTGGTGCTGATTGACGCGGGCTGCGAACTTCACGGCTACGCCGGCGATATCACCCGCACCTTCCCGGTCAACGGCAAATTCACCGCGCCGCAGCGCGCCATTTACGACATCGTGCTCGCCTCGCTTTACAAAGCGCTGGCGCTCTTCGGTCCCGGCGTCAGCATTCGCGACGTCAACGAAGAGGTGGTGCGCATTATGGTCAGCGGACTGGTAGAGCTGGGCATTCTGCAGGGCGAAGTAGAGACGCTGATCGCCGAAGAGGCGCACCGGCAGTTCTTTATGCATGGGCTGAGCCACTGGCTCGGCCTCGACGTGCATGACGTCGGCCACTACGGCACTCCTTCGCGCGACCGTATTCTGGAGCCGGGCATGGTGCTGACCGTTGAGCCGGGGCTCTATATCGCGCCGGATGCCGACGTGCCTGCGGAATATCGCGGCATCGGCATTCGCATCGAAGATGACATTCTGATCACCGAAACCGGCAACGAGAACCTGACCGACAGCGTGGTCAAGGACGCGGACGCAATCGAGGCGCTGATGGCAGCGGCGCGTCAGGCATGACGGTAATTATCGCCGGAGGCGGCATGACCGGCGCGACCCTGGCGCTGGCTATT
Organism: Pantoea sp. NGS-ED-1003; assembly: GCF_000738765.1. NCBI lineage: Bacteria > Pseudomonadati > Pseudomonadota > Gammaproteobacteria > Enterobacterales > Erwiniaceae > Pantoea > Pantoea sp. NGS-ED-1003. The sequence goes on along the minus strand of NZ_JPQA01000006.1, from coordinate 108,515 downwards.
TCCCACCTCACGCAAGGGCAACTGCCGGTGACGCTGATTGAGAACAGCGCGCCCGACAGCCGCGCCCACCCAGGGTATGACGGCCGCGCCATCGCGCTGGCCGCCGGCACGCGTCAACAGTTGCTCGATATCGATCTCTGGCGCAGCATCGAGAAATACGCCACGCCCATTACCGACATCCACGTCTCCGATCGCGGCCATGCCGGCTTCGTCACGCTGGATGCCGGGACCTATCAGATTCCGGCGCTCGGCTACGTCGTCGAGCTTTTCGACGTGGGGCAGCGGCTGTTTGAGCGCCTGAAAAGCGCGCCGGGCGTGACGCTACGCTGTCCGGCGCGCGTCATCAACGCGCAGCGCCATCAGGAGAGCGTGCAGGTGACGCTGGAGAGCGGCGAACAGCTGGAAGGGGCGCTGCTGGTGGCCGCAGACGGCTCGCGCTCGCCGCTCGCCGCCTCGTTCGGCATTCAGTGGCAGCGCGAGGATTATCAGCAGCTGGCGGTGATCGCCAATGTTTCGACTCAGTTACCGCATCAGGGACGCGCCTTTGAGCGCTTCACCGAACACGGCCCGCTGGCGCTGCTGCCGATGTCGGACAATCGCCTGTCGCTGGTGTGGTGCCATCCGCTCTCGGCGCGTGAAAAAATAGCACGCTGGAGCGACGACGAATTTCTGGCGCAGCTGCAGCGCGCGTTCGGCTGGCGGTTGGGGCGTTTTACCCATACGGGTCAGCGCGAGAGCTATCCGCTGGCGCTGCAAAGCGCCGGGCAGCAGACGTCGCACCGGCTGGCGCTGGTGGGCAATGCGGCGCAGACGCTGCATCCGATCGCCGGACAGGGCTTCAACCTCGGGCTGCGCGACGTGATGTCGCTGGCGGAGACTTTGGCGGCCGCGCATCGTCAGCAACAGGATGTGGGCAGCTACGCCGTCCTGCATCGCTATCAGCAGCGTCGTCAGCCCGATCGCGCGACGACGATCGGCATCACCGACGGGCTGGTGCGGCTTTTCGCCAATCGCTATGCGCCGCTGGTGGCGGGACGAAATCTGGGGCTGATGGCGATGGATCATCTGCCGTGGCTGCGTAATCAACTGGCCGAGCGCACGCTTGGCTGGGTTAAGCGTTAACTAAGGGGCACCGATGCAAAGTTTTGATGTGGTTATCGCCGGCGGCGGCATGGTAGGACTGGCGGTCGCCTGCGGTTTGCAGGGCAGCGGGCTGCGCGTCGCCGTGCTGGAAAAAACGGCGGAGCCGCAGTTCGACGCCGGCGCTGCGCCGTCGATTCGCGTATCGGCAATCAACGCCGCCAGCGAGCGGCTGCTGCAGAAGCTGGACGTCTGGTCCGATATTCTGGCGCAGCGCGCCAGCGCTTATCACGGCATGGAGGTGTGGGATCGCGACAGCTTCGGCGCCATTAGCTTCGATGACGAACAGCAGGGACTGACCCATCTGGGACACATTGTCGAGAACCCGGCGATTCACAGCGCGCTCTGGCAGCGCGCCAGCCGCTGCAGCGACGTGACCCTTATGGCGCCTTCGCAGCTGCAGCAGGTGGCGTTCGGCGAAAATGAAGCCTTTGTGACCCTGCAGGACGGCACCATGCTGACCGCGCGCCTGCTGATCGCCGCGGACGGCGCCAACTCCTGGTTGCGCAACAAAGCCGATATTCCTTTAACCTTCTGGGATTACGATCACCATGCGCTGGTGGCGAATATCCGCACCGAGCAGCCGCATAACGCGGTGGCGCGCCAGGTTTTCCACGGCGACGGCATTCTGGCGTTCCTGCCGATGCAGGATCCGCACCAGAGCTCTATCGTCTGGTCGCTCTCGCCGCAGGAAGCGAGCCGGCTGGAGAGCATGCCGCAGGCGCTGTTCAATCAGCAGCTGGCGGTGGCGTTCGATATGCGCCTCGGTCTCTGCGAACTGGCGAGCGAGCGTAAAACCTTCCCGCTGATGGCGCGCTACGCCCGCAATTTCGCGGCGCATCGTCTGGCGCTGGTGGGCGACGCCGCGCATACCATTCATCCGCTGGCGGGGCAGGGCGTGAATCTCGGCTTTATGGACGCCGCAGAGCTGATTGGCGAAATTCGCCGCCTGCACCAGCAGGGCAAGGATATCGGTCAGCATCTCTATCTGCGTCGCTACGAGCGCAGCCGCAAACACAGCGCGGCGCTGATGCTGGCGGGCATGCAGGGCTTTCGCGAGCTGTTCGCCGGCAGCCATCCGGCGAAAAAGCTGCTGCGCGATCTGGGGCTGAAGCTGGCGGATACGCTGCCCGGCGTTAAACCCACTATGCTGCGTCAGGCGATGGGGCTAAACGATATGCCTGCCTGGCTGCGCTAAGCCGCACATTGCTTTCGTTGAGCCAGCCTTGCGCTGGCTTTTTTACGCCTTTTGATCGCCCTGCACCAAAAACGAGCGGGACTGCACCTTTAGCGAGCCTCGTTTGATTTATTCTAATTTCACCCCCTTGTTCGCATTAGTTTTATTTATTACATGGCGATATCTGCCGAGTGCGTTGTTAACATTTTGCGCGCCATCGCTGATTATCTTGCTGCGCATAACGGCGATACGCCTCTTTCCTGCGTGGTAAATCACAAAAACGCAGTTAATTATGCTGTCATCTTTGCGCGCCGCTCAAGAGACATGCTTCAATTCGACCCTGTACAGCTTATGGTTAAATCGTCTTTTCAATGATAACGTCAGGGAAAAGAGAACGTTTGCGCCGGGCGATAAGCAGGCTGACGCCCGCCCGAAACTTACCCGCTTCGAGACAGGATGGTTATGACTCAGCAAACCCCTTTGTTTGAACAGCATCAGGCCTGCGGCGCCCGCATGGTCGACTTCCACGGCTGGATGATGCCGCTGCACTACGGTTCGCAAATTGACGAACACCATGCCGTGCGTCAGGACGCCGGGATGTTCGACGTGTCGCATATGACTATCGTCGATCTGCACGGCGCGCAGACGCGCGACTTTCTGCGGCATCTGCTGGCGAACGATGTTGCTCGCCTGACGCAGCCCGGCAAAGCGCTCTACACCGGCATGCTGAACGCCTCCGGTGGCGTCATTGACGATTTGATTGTTTACTTTATGACCGACGACTTTTTCCGTCTGGTGGTCAACTCGGCCACGCGCGAAAAGGATCTGGCGTGGATCGGCAAGCATGCTCAGGCCTATGGCGTGGCGCTGACCGAGCGTGACGACCTGGCGCTTATCGCCGTACAGGGGCCGCAGGCGCAGCAGAAGGCGCAGACGCTGTTCAGCGCGGAGCAGCGCGACGCGGTCGCCGGGATGAAGCCCTTTTTCGGCGTGCAGTCCGGCGACCTGTTTATCGCCACCACCGGTTACACCGGCGAAGCGGGCTATGAAATCGCGCTGCCAGCCGCCGCCGCCGCGGATTTCTGGCAGCGTCTACTTGAAGCGGGCGTCAAGCCGGCTGGACTGGGCGCGCGCGACACGCTGCGTCTGGAAGCGGGCATGAACCTCTACGGCCAGGAGATGGACGAAGGCGTTTCGCCGCTGGCGGCCAATATGGGCTGGACCATCTGCTGGGAGCCGACCGATCGCGATTTTATCGGGCGCGAAGCGCTGGAGATGCAGCGTGAAAGAGGCACCGACAAGCTGGTTGGCCTGATCATGACAGAGAAAGGGGTGCTGCGCGGCGGGCAGCCGGTACGCTTTACCGACGCGCAGGGCCAGCCGCAGCAGGGCGTGATCACCAGCGGCTCCTTCTCGCCGACGCTCGGCTACAGCATTGCGCTGGCGCGCGTGCCGGCAGGCATTGGCGAAAGCGCTATCGTCGAGATCCGCCAGCGCGAAATGCCGGTAAAAGTAACCAAACCTGTTTTTGTACGCGGCGGCAAGCCGGTTCAGTAATCTATTTTCAGGAGAAAGGGCGATGAGCAATGTGCCAAACGAATTGAAATACCGTGACAGCCATGAGTGGGTGCGTAAGGAAGCGGACGGCACCTTTACCGTCGGCATTACCGAGCACGCTCAGGAGCTGTTAGGCGACATGGTCTTTGTCGATCTGCCGGATGTCGGCAACAGCTACTCAGCCGGCGACGAATGCGCCGTCGCGGAATCGGTCAAAGCCGCGTCGGATATCTACGCGCCCGTCAGCGGCGAGATCGTCGCCGTCAATGACGCGCTGGGCGACGCGCCGGAGCTGGTCAACAACGAGCCCTACGCAGCCGGTTGGCTGTTCAGAATCAAACCCAGCGACGAATCCGAGCTCGATTCGCTGCTGGACGCGGACGCCTATAAAGCCTCCATCGACGAATAAGCAACAGGGCGGCCAGACCTCGCTGGCCGCTTTTTATTCCTTGCTTTCTCTGTACTCCAGCCCGATTCAGGATTGACTGCAAATGACCCAGACTTTGAGCCAGCTCGAACACAACGGCGCCTTTATTGAACGCCATATCGGTCCCTCGCCGGAACAACAGGCTTTGATGCTGGAGGCGATCGGCGCCAGCTCGCTGGACGCGCTGATCGGCGCCATTGTGCCGGCGGACATCCAGCTGCCTGGCCCGCCCGCCGTCGGCGATGCGGCGACCGAGCAGCAGGCGCTGGCCGAGCTCAAGGCGATCGCCGGTCAGAATCAGCGTTACAAATCCTGGATCGGCATGGGCTACAGCGCGGTGATCACGCCGCCGGTGATCCTGCGCAATATGCTGGAAAATCCGGGCTGGTACACCGCCTATACCCCCTATCAGCCGGAAGTATCGCAGGGCCGCCTGGAGGCGCTGCTTAACTTTCAGCAGGTGACGCTCGATCTGACCGGTCTGGACGTCGCCTCCGCCTCGCTGCTGGATGAAGCCACGGCGGCGGCGGAAGCGATGGCGATGGCGAAGCGCGTCAGCAAGCTTAAAAACGCCGGTAAATTCTTTATCGCCGACGATATCCATCCGCAAACGCTGGATGTGGTGCGCACCCGCGCCGAAACCTTCGGCTTCGAGCTGATTATCGACCGCGCCGAGAAAGCGCTGGATCACGACGCGCTGTTCGGCGTGCTGCTGCAGCAGGTCGGCACCACCGGCGAAGCGCACGACTACAGCGCGCTGATCGCCGAGCTGAAAAGCCGCAAAATCGTGGTCAGCGTCGCCGCAGACTTTATGGCGCTGGTGATGCTGGAAGCGCCCGGCAAGCAGGGTGCGGATATCGTGTTCGGATCGGCGCAGCGCTTCGGCGTGCCGATGGGCTACGGCGGTCCGCACGCCGCCTTTTTCGCCAGCCGCGACGAGCATAAGCGCTCAATGCCGGGCCGCATTATCGGCGTCTCGCGCGATGCCGCCGGTAACACCGCGCTGCGTATGGCGATGCAGACGCGCGAGCAGCATATCCGCCGTGAAAAAGCGAACTCCAACATCTGCACCTCGCAGGTGCTGCTCGCCAATATTGCCGGACTCTACGCGGTTTATCACGGTCCGAAAGGGCTGAAGCGTATCGCCTCCCGCATCCATCGTCTGACGACTATTCTGGCGGCCGGGCTGCAAAACGGCGGGCTGAAGCTGCGTCATAGCAGCTGGTTCGACACCCTGACGGTCGAGGTGGAAGATAAAGGCGCGGTGCTCAACCGCGCGCAGAGTTTCGGCGTCAACCTGCGCAGCGATATCCATCACGCGGTCGGCATTACGCTGGACGAAACCACGCGTCGCGAAGATGTGCAGGCGCTGTTCGCCATTCTGCTGGGCGACGAGCACGGCCAGGATATCGATAAGCTGGACGCCGCCGTCGCGGCCGACAGCCAGGCGATTCCCGCCGCGCTGCAGCGTCAGAGCGCCATCCTGACCCATCCGGTCTTTAATCGCCATCACAGCGAAACCGAGATGATGCGCTACATGCATAGCCTGGAGAAAAAGGATCTGGCGCTGAACCAGGCGATGATCCCGCTCGGCTCCTGCACTATGAAGCTGAACGCCGCCGCCGAGATGATCCCCATCACCTGGCCGGAGTTCGCCGAGCTGCATCCGTTCTGTCCGGCGGAGCAGGCTACGGGCTATCTGCAGATGATTGGCCAGCTGTCGCAGTGGCTGGTGCAGCTCACCGGTTACGACGCGCTTTGCATGCAGCCGAACTCCGGCGCGCAGGGCGAATACGCCGGGCTGCTGGCGATCCGTCGCTATCACGAAAGCCGTAACGAAGGCGCGCGCAACCTCTGCCTGATCCCCAGCTCCGCGCACGGCACTAACCCCGCTTCGGCGCAGATGGCGGGCATGGAAGTGGTGGTGGTGGCCTGCGACAAGCAGGGCAATATCGACCTCGGCGACCTGCGCGAAAAAGCGGCGCAGGCGGGCGAGCAGCTCTCCTGCATTATGGTGACCTATCCTTCGACGCACGGCGTTTATGAAGAGACCATCCGCGAAGTTTGCCAGATCGTGCATCAGCACGGCGGCCAGGTCTATCTCGACGGCGCCAATATGAACGCGCAGGTGGGCATTACCACGCCGGGCTACATCGGCGCGGACGTGTCGCACCTCAACCTGCACAAAACCTTCTGCATCCCGCACGGCGGCGGCGGTCCGGGCATGGGCCCGATCGGCGTGAAAGCGCACCTGGCGCCGTTTGTGCCGGGCCACAGCGTGGTGCAGATTGAGGAGATGCTGACGCAGCAGGGCGCGGTATCGGCGGCGCCGTTCGGCAGTGCCTCTATTCTGCCGATTAGCTGGATGTATATCCGCATGATGGGCGCGGAGGGGCTGAAGCGCGCCAGTCAGGTCGCGATTCTCAACGCCAACTATATCGCCAGTCGTCTGCAGTCGGCTTATCCGATCCTCTATGCCGGCCGCGACGGCCGCGTGGCGCACGAATGTATTCTCGACATTCGCCCGCTGAAAGAGCAGACCGGCATCAGCGAGCTGGATATCGCTAAACGACTCATCGACTACGGCTTCCACGCGCCGACCATGTCTTTCCCGGTCGCCGGCACCCTGATGGTGGAGCCGACCGAGTCTGAGAGCAAAATCGAGCTGGATCGCTTTATCGACGCGATGCTCTCTATCCGCATGGAGATCGATCGCGTGGCCGACGGCGAATGGCCGGCGGAGGATAACCCGCTGGTGAACGCGCCGCATACCCAGGTCGAAATCGTCGGCGAGTGGAGCCATCCTTACAGCCGGGAGCTGGCGGTCTTCCCGGCGGGCAGCGACAATAAGTACTGGCCGACGGTGAAGCGCCTCGACGACGTATTCGGCGATCGCAACCTGTTCTGTTCCTGCGTGCCGATGAGCGATTATCAGTAAACACCGCGCAACGCTGTTATCAAGGGCCGCTTATTCGGCCCTTTTTTATGGAGAAAATATGAGACTGGCTCTGGTGACCGGCGCAAGCCGGGGAATTGGCCGCGCGACGGCGCTAAAGCTGGCGCAGCAGGGCTACCGCGTGGCGGTTAACTATCTGAAGCGCGCAGACGAGGCGCAGCAGGTGGTGGCGCAGATCCGCGAGCAGGGCGGCGAAGCCTTTGCCGTGCGGGCGGATATCGCCGAGGAGGCGCAGATTATGGCGCTGTTTCAGCGGCTGGACGAGGAATCGATGCCGCTCGGCGTGCTGGTCAACAACGCGGGCATCCTCTTTACGCAGTGTCGGGTAGAGGACCTCAGCGCCGAACGCCTGCAGCGCGTCTTCGCCACCAACGTCACCGGCGCCTTTCTCTGCTGCCGCGAAGCGGTGAAACGCATGGGCACGCAGCACGGCGGTCTGGGCGGTTCGATTATCAACGTCTCTTCCGCCGCGTCGCGTCTTGGCGCGCCGGGAGAATATGTCGACTATGCAGCGTCGAAAGGGGCGATGGATTCGCTGACGAAAGGATTATCGCTGGAGGTCGCGGCGCAGGGCATTCGCGTCAACAGCGTCCGGCCCGGATTTATCTATACCGAAATGCATGCGGACGGCGGCGAGCCGGGACGCGTCGATCGCGTGGCGGCCACAGCGGGCGTCATCCCGATGGGGCGCGGCGGAGAAGCGGAAGAGATTGCTGAAGCGATTGCCTGGCTGGCGAGCGAGGCGGCCTCCTATATTACCGGCACCTTTATCGACGCCGCCGGCGGCCGCTGACCGCGAGGCCGCGCCCGTTGCGGCGCGGCCCTGCGAGGATCAGAGCGTTTCGCCGTTGCTGGCGATAACCTGCTGATACCAGCCGAAGCTCTTCTTGCGCGAGCGGGCGAAGTCGCCGCTGCCGTCGTCGTTTTTATTGACGTGGATAAAGCCGTAACGCTTGTCGTACTGACCGGTGGTAAACGAGACGCAGTCGATGCAGCCCCACGGCGTATAGCCCATCAGCTCGACGCCGTCGTGCGCCACCGCTTTTTTCATCTCGGCGATATGCGCGCGCAGGTAGTCGATGCGGTAGTCATCCTCAATCACGCCGTTCTCATTCGGTTTGTCGATGGCGCCAAAGCCGTTTTCGACGATGAACAGCGGCTTCTGGTAACGCTCATAAAGCGCGTTCAGCGCATAGCGCAGCCCCGTCGGGTCGATCTGCCAGCCCCAGTCCGACGCGCCGACGTGCGGGTTTTTTACCACGCCGTCAAAGCCGGTAATAGGATCGTCAACGCCGCTGGCGTCATGTTTTACCGCGTTGCTCATGTAGTAGCTAAAGCCGACGTAATCGGCGCAGCCGTTGCGCAGCGTCTCGGCGTCGTCCGCATCCATTTCAATCTGATAGCCTTTGCGCGCCCACTCTTTCAGGGTATAGGCCGGATAGATTCCGCGCATCTGCACGTCGCTGAAGACATAGCGCTGATGCATCGCTTCCTGCGCCAGCATCACGTCGTCAGGATGGCAGGAGTAGGGGTAAATCGGCACCATGGCGATCATGCAGCCGATCTGGAAATCGGGATTGATGGCGTGGCCGAGGCTGACCACTTTGGCGCTGGCGACAAACTGGTGATGCATCACCTGATACATTACCTCTTCCGGCTTCTCGTGTTCGGTGAACACCACGCCGGAGCAGCAGTAGCCAAACAGCGGATATTGCCAGTTGCGCTGGTTATTGATCTCGTTAAAGGTCATCCAGTACTTCACTTTGTGCTGATAGCGGCGCATCACCACGTCGCTAAAGCGCACGAAGAAATCCACCACTTTGCGGCTGCGCCAGCCGCCGTACTGTTTCACCAGATGGTAAGGCATCTCAAAGTGGGAGAGGGTGATAACCGGCTCGATGCCATACTTCAGCAGTTCGTCGAACAGATCGTCGTAAAACTGCAGGCCCGCCTCGTTCGGCTCCTGCTCGTCGCCCTCAGGGAAGATGCGCGTCCAGGCGATAGAGGTACGAAAACACTTAAAGCCCATCTCGGCAAACAGCGCGACGTCCTCTTTGTAGCGCGAGTAGAACTCCACGCCCTGATGGTTGGGATAGTGGTTGCCCGGCTGCACGCCGTCGGTGATGACGCGGCTGACGCCGTGAGAGCCGCCGGTCAGCACGTCGGCGATGCTGACGCCTTTGCCGCCCTGATCCCAGCCGCCTTCGACCTGATGCGCCGCCACCGCGCCGCCCCATAAAAAGTGTTGCGGAAAGCCTGATTCGTTATGCATACGTCCCTCTCAGCGAAATAGATCTTGCCGCGAGTGTAGCAAAGCAAAAAAGGAAGTCACGCTATAACACCGGCGCGCCAGAGTAATATGTTACGCCGGTAAAACAGCCTGTTTTATTTATTCAGCAGGCGGCCGATGGCCTCGAGAATATACATAACCGGCACCTGCGTCGTGATGTCGGAATTGTCGCTCAGACGGATTACCGGCACATGATAGGCCAGAGTAAAATCGCTCATTTTCGCCAGCGAGCTGCTCTCTGAATGGGTTATCGCCATGATCTGGCAGCGCCGCAGGCTGAACTGGCTGGCAAGGCGTAATATTTCCGGCGTCTCGCCAGAGACGGAGAGCAATATCGCCAGCGTATTTTCATCCACGTTGCCGCTGACGGGATAATAGGGATCGTCGATATAGTGGCTGAATTTTCCGACGTTAGAAAAAAAACGCGCGCCATATTTCGCCAGGCTGCCCGAGGTGCCGGCGCCAATAAAGAAAAGCTGTTCGGCGAGATTAATCATCTGCGCGGCGCGGGAAATAAGCTCGCTGAATTCATCGTTATTAATACTTTTAAAAAAGCTCAGCATTTCGCTGACGCCGACGTTCGCCTGCGCGGGCTGCGCCTGCTGCTGCGCCAGCCGGAAACGAATGCGAAATTCCGACCAGCCGTCGCACTGCATCTTGCGGCAGAAACGCAGCACGGTGGTGGTCGAGACGCCCGCCCGTTCCGCCAGTTCGCGGATGGTCATATAGCTGACGCTTTCCGGGTGTTTAATGATGTCGTGATAAACCTGCATCTCGAGGTCATTCAGGCTGGCAAGATCGTGATGAGAGAACATCTGCGGGCGCGCTCATAAAAACGAAACTGCGCGCAGTGTAGCAGATTTGCGCGCTCCGCAGGCGGTAACACGCATTCACAGATTAATTTTAGCGTACACGTGTACTCTCAAAATATTCCTGGCTATGCTGGAGGTCAGAAAATCCGCACTCATCACGACGTTGAGGAACGTGCCATCATGAAAAATCGCCTGGCCCTTGAGGGCTACTCGCTCGCTGAGGAGATCGCCAACAGCATCAGCCACGGTCTCGGCTGCCTGTTCGGCATTGTCGGTCTGGTGCTGCTGCTGGCGCAGGCGACCGAAGCGGGCGCTAACGCTATCGCTATCACCAGCTACAGCCTCTATGGCGGCAGCATGATACTGCTGTTTCTCGCCTCTACGCTCTATCACGCTATTCCCCACCAGCGCGCCAAACGCTGGCTGAAAAAACTCGACCACTGCGCCATCTATCTACTGATCGCCGGCACCTACACGCCTTTTCTGCTGGTAGGGCTGAAGTCGCCGCTGGCGCATGGGCTGATGGTGGTGATCTGGGGGCTGGCGCTGGCGGGCATCATCTTTAAGCTCACTATCGCGCACCGCTTCAAGGCGCTGTCGCTGGTGACCTATCTCTGTATGGGCTGGCTGTCGCTGGTGGTGATCTATCAGCTGGCGCTGACGCTCTCGCCGGGCGGCGTCTGGCTGCTGGCGGCTGGCGGCATCATCTATTCGCTCGGCGTCATTTTCTACGTGGCGCGGCGTATCCCCTATAACCACGCTATCTGGCACGCCTTTGTGCTGGGCGGCAGCGCCTGTCACTTCTGCGCCATCTACTTTTATGTGGCGTAACCTGGCGCGCCCGGCACCCTGACGACGGGATCCGGGCGCGGCCAGAGATTACTCTTCCAGCGAATAGGGCAGCGGCTTGATCAGCAGCCGTCCGCCTTCGTCGCCCTCAACGCGCAGTACGCTATCCGCTTCCAGGTCGTTGTTCATCACGACCTGCACCCACACTTCGCCATCGTCGAGCTGAACGGCGGCCAGCACCGTGCCGGTGCGGCGCCAGCGCTCGCCCATCTGCAGCTCCAGCGAATCGTTCGCCGCAGGTACCCGGCTCGCCTGACCGGCAAGCCAGTAAAGGGCGCGCTTGTTAGCGCCGCGGAATTTGGCGCGCGCCACCATCTCCTGGCCGGTATAGCAGCCTTTTTTAAAGCTGATGGCGTCAAGCGCCTGCAGGTTAGCGGCCTGCGGAATCAGCTGCGCGGCGGTGGCCGGCTCGATTACCGGGATGCCCGCTTCGATATCGAGCGCCAGCCACTGCGCGCTGTCATTTAGCTGCGCGTCGTCGGCCAGCTTCTGCTGCAGCGCCTGCGCCTGCTCGCGCGTGGTCACGATCAGGAAACGCTCCGCGGGCGTCGGGAACCACAACAGCGTGCTCTCCGCCTGCTGCACCACCGGATGGTCGCCGTCCGGCAGGGCGTCGAACAGGCTGGTCAGCGCCGCGCGCGCCTGGAACCCCGCCACGCCGAGCAGCACCGCGTCGTCGTCCGGCGCCAGCGTCACTTTCGAAAACACCGCATACTTTTTCAGTTCCGTCAGCTGCGTGTCGCGCAGTTCGCGGCGCACCAGATAGGCGTAACCTTCTCCGCGATGGAACAGGCGCAGATTGCTCCACATCTTGCCTTTCGCGTCGCAGTGCGCCGCCGGGCGATGCTGATCCGCGCCCAGCGCGGCGACGTCCAGCGTGAGCTGGCCTTGCAGATAAGAGGTGCTGTCGGCGCCCTGCACCGATACCAGCGCCCAGCCGTCCAGCGACATCAGGGTTAACGGCAGGCGAGAGGCGGCCACGGGCTGGCGCGGGGGTAAGCTGAAAATAGGCATTGGCTGTCCTGATTAAAAAGGTGAATCCTGAACTCAATGTTAAAAGAGCGCACTGGCTTTGCAACAGGTTTACGGAATCGGGCGCACAAATCGCGAGTCGGCGCGGCAACGGCAGGCCGACGCGTGCGGCGCGTCGCACAGCCCCACAACGGGCGCCTGCAGGCGTAAGAAAACCAGGTTACACTAGCCGCCTGTCTGAAATGCGGAAATCACACACATGGATATTCATGATAAATCGCGCATTCACTGGGCCTGCCGCCGCGGCATGCTGGAGCTGGATGTCGCTATTATGCCTTTCTTCAAATATGAATATGACAGCCTCAGCGACAGCGACAAAACGGCGTTTGTCGCGCTGCTTAAGGCGGACGATCCCGATCTCTTCAACTGGATGATGAATCACGGCGAACCGGCCGACCCGGAGCTGAAGCGCATTGTCCAGCTGATCCAGCAGCGCAACCGTGAACGCGGCCCCGTGGCAATGTAAGCTGCAACCGTCGCGCCAGGCGCGCCTGCTGCACGGCGCGCTGGCGTCTGGCGCGCTGCTAATCGTGGCGATCGCGCCGCTGCCCGCCGCGTTCTGGCTGGTTAAAATCCCGCTTTTGCTGCTGATGCTGCATGAATACCGACAGCAGCAGCGCCGGCTGACGCAGCGGCGCGGCATGCTGCAGCATAAAAGCGACGACAGCTGGCGCTGGCAGGGCGCGCGCTGGCGCATCAGCGGACCGATCCGCTGGCTGCCGGGCGCGGCGCTGCTGGTGTTGCGTAGCGAGAAAGGAGAGACGCGCAGGCTGTGGCTAATGCAGGATATGATGCCGCACGCGCGGTGGCGTCAGCTGCGCGCCCGTTTGCTCAGCCGCGCCGAGGGGCAGTAGCCCGGGCGCTACAGCAGCGCGGCGGTCTCGGTCAGGATCTGCTCGCACCACTGCTCGATACGCTCGTCGGTGACGTCGAACTGATTCACGTCGTCCAGCGCCAGGCCGACGAACTGCGTGCCGTCGGCGCTAAGCGGACGCGGGCTGGTAAATTCATAACCTTCCAGCGGCCAGTAGCCGACGAACTTCACGCCCATCGGCTGCAGCAGCTCATGCAGCATGCCCAGCGCGTCGAGAAACCATTCGCCATAGCCAAGCTGGTCGCCCATGCCGTAGAGCGCGACGATTTTTCCGCGCAGGTTGAGCGTCGACAGCTGCGGCCAGATCGCTTCCCAGTCCTCCTGCAGCTCGCCGAAATCCCAGGTAGGGATGCCTAAAATCAGCAGGTCGTACTGCTCCATCAGCAGCGGATCGTCATCTTTCACGTTGTGCAGCGTGACCAGCTCAGCGCCGATAAAGTCGCGGATTTTCTCTGCGGCCATTTCGGTATAGCAGGTGCTTGAGCCGTAAAAAAGACCAATTTTCATGCAGATAATGCTCGGATTAAGACTGACTTTGGCGCAATTGTATCAGAAGCAGGGCGGATTCAGGCATAATGAGCACGATTTCACCTCAAGGCGGGGATACCGTGCAAGACAGCGACCTGACAGAACAGTTTCTGGATGCGCTCTGGATTGAACGCAATCTGGCGCAAAATACCTTGTCCTCGTATCGTCAGGATTTAAAAACCCTGACCGACTGGCTGACGCATCGCGGGCTGACGCTGCTGACGCTGCAGGCCGAGGATTTGCAGCAGTTTCTCGCCGAACGGCTGGAAGGCGGCTATAAAGCCAGCAGTTCGGCACGGCTGCTCAGCGCCATGCGCCGCATTTTTCAGTATCTCTACCGCGAGAAGCTGCGCAGCGACGATCCCAGCACGCTGCTGGCCGCGCCGAAGCTGCCGCAGCGGCTGCCGAAAGATCTCAGCGAAGCGCAGGTGGAACGACTGCTGCAGGCGCCCAGCACCGATATTCCGCTGGAGCTGCGCGACAAGGCGATGCTGGAACTGCTCTACGCCACCGGACTGCGCGTCTCTGAACTGGTCGGCCTGACCCTGAGCGACGTCAGCCTGCGCCAGGGCGTGGTGCGCGTTATCGGCAAAGGCAATAAAGAGCGTCTGGTGCCGCTGGGCGAAGAGGCCGTTTACTGGCTGGAGCACTACCTTGAACACGGCCGCCCTTGGCTGCTCAACGGGCAGACGCTGGACGTGCTGTTTCCCAGCAGCCGCGCGCAGCAGATGACGCGCCAGACCTTCTGGCATCGCATCAAGCACTACGCCGTGCTGGCGGGCATCGACAGCGAAAAACTGTCGCCGCACGTGCTGCGGCACGCCTTCGCCACCCATTTGTTGAACCACGGCGCCGACCTGCGTGTCGTACAGATGTTGCTGGGACACAGCGATCTCTCTACCACGCAAATTTATACGCACGTCGCGACCGAGCGGCTGCGTCAGTTGCATCAACAGCATCATCCGCGCGCCTGACGCGGACATTAAGGAAAGAAGATGAAGAAATTTCTCCTGCTGGCCCTGTTGGCTGGCGCCTTCAGCAGCGTAGCTCAGGCCGATGACGGCGCGATCCTGCAGTCGCTGAAAAAGCTGGGACTGAAGCAGACGGAAATCGTGCCGTCGCCGCTGCCGGGATTTAAAACCGTGCTGACGGAAAGCGGCGTGATTTACGTTACCGAAGACGGCAAGCATATGATTCAGGGCCCGCTCTACGATGTTAGCGGCGCGCAGCCGGTCAACGTCACCAATCAGCTGCTCGACAAAAAGGTCGAGGCGCTGGCGCCGCAGATGATCGTCTATAAAGCGGCGAAAGAGCAGCACGTCATTACCGTTTTCACCGACATCACCTGCGGCTATTGCCGCAAGCTGCATGAGCAGATGGCTGACTACAACGCGCTGGGCATCACGGTGCGCTATCTCGCCTTCCCGCGTGAAGGGCTGCACGGCCAGGTGGAAAACGCCATGAAGGCGATCTGGTGCGCCGCCGATCGCAACAAAGCGTTCGACGAAGCGATGAAGGGCAACGCGCCGCAGATGAGCGCGCCAGACAGCTGCAAGATCGATCTCGACCAGCACTACAAGCTGGGCATTCTTTACGGCATCCAGGGCACCCCGGCGATCCTGACCGACTCCGGCATGATGATCCCGGGCTATCAGGGGCCGCAGGAGCTGAAGCAGGTGTTGGATCAGCAGAAGCGCGGTGGCTAATTGGCAGTGATTAAAACAGTAGAACTGCGGCGGCGCGAGATCGGCGTCGAGGATCAGCTCCCAGCAGATCTTCCGCCGCTGCTTAAACGTCTCTATCTGCAGCGCGGCGTGCGCAGCGCGGCTGAGCTGGAGCGCGGCGCGAAGCATCTGCTGCCGTTCTCCTCGCTCAACGGGCTGGATGCGGCGGTCGAGCTGCTGCATCAGGCGCTGCTCGACGGACGCCGCATTATGGTGGTGGGCGATTTCGACGCCGACGGCGCCACCAGCACCGCGCTAACGGTGTTGGCGCTGCGCAGCATGGGCGGCCACAACGTGCAGTATCTGGTGCCTAACCGCTTCGACGACGGCTACGGCCTGAGTCCGGAAGTGGTGGAGCAGGCGCGCGCGCGCGGCGCGCAGCTGATCCTGACGGTGGATAACGGCATCTCGTCCCATAGCGGCGTCGCCTGCGCCCATCAGCACGGCATTCCGGTGCTGGTCACCGATCACCATCTGCCTGGCGACACCCTGCCTGAGGCGGAAGCGATAGTGAACCCCAACCTGCGCGACTGCGAATTCCCGTCGCGCGCGCTGGCGGGCGTCGGCGTCGCCTTCTACCTAATGATGGCGCTGCGCGCGCATCTGCGTAAGCTGGGCTGGTTCGGCGCCACGCGCGCGGAGCCGAATCTGGCGGAGCTGCTGGATCTGGTGGCGCTCGGCACCGTCGCCGACGTGGTGCCGCTCGACGTCAATAACCGCATCCTGGTGTGGCAGGGGCTGAGCCGCATTCGCGCCGGAAAATGCCGTCCCGGCATTCGCGCGCTGCTGGAGATCGCCAATCGCGACGCGCGCCAGCTGGTGGCGAGCGATCTCGGTTTCGCCCTTGGTCCGCGCCTGAATGCGGCGGGGCGGCTCGACGATATGTCGGTCGGCGTCGCGCTGCTGCTTACTGACGACATTACCCAGGCGCGAATGCTGGCCAACGAACTCGATGCGCTCAATCAGACGCGCAAAGAGATTGAGCAGGGCATGCAGAGCGAGGCGCTGGCGCTCTGCATGGAGCTGGAGCGTAAGCAGACCGATTTGCCGCTGGGGCTGGCTTTCTACCATCCCGAATGGCATCAGGGCGTGGTGGGCATTCTCGCCTCGCGGCTGAAAGAGCGCTTTTATCGTCCGGTTATCGCGTTCGCGCCTGCGGGCGACGGCACGCTAAAAGGCTCTGGACGGTCGATTCCCGGTCTGCACCTGCGCGACGCGCTGGAGCGACTCGATACGCTCTATCCCGGCATGATGCTAAAGTTCGGCGGACACGCCATGGCGGCGGGCCTGTCGCTGGAAGAGACGCAGTTTGAGGCGTTTCGCCAGCGCTTCGCCGACCTGCTGGGCGAGTGGCTGAGCGAAGAGTCGCTGCAGAGCGTTATCTGGTCAGACGGCGCGCTGCAGCCGGGCGAATTCAGTTTGCAGACCGCCGAACTGCTGCGCGAAGCGGGCCCCTGGGGACAGGCGTTTCCCGAGCCCGCTTTCGACGGCAAGTTTAAGCTGCTGCAGCAGCGGCTGGTGGGCGAGCGGCATCTGAAAGTGATGCTGGAGCCGCTCGGCGGCGGCCCGCTGATCGACGGCATCGCTTTTAACGTCGATACCACCCTGTGGCCCGACAACAGCGTGCGTCAGGTCGAGCTGGCCTTTAAGCTCGATATCAACGAATACCGTGGCAATCGCTCGGTGCAGCTGATTATCGATCACCTCTGGCCGCTGAGTTAACGCTCTTAGTGACGGATCTGCTGCAGATCCGCCGCCGACAGCCCGGTCACTTCCTGCACCAGCTTCAGGTCGATTCCTCTGGCCAGCATATTGCGCGCAATCGCCAGCGTCGCCTCGCGCTGGCCTTTATTGCGTCCCTCGGCAAGGCCTTCATTGCGGCCCTTTGCAAGGCCTTCGTGACGGCCTTCGCTAAGGCCCTGCTCGCGTCCCATTTGCTTAAGCTGTTCTGCAATCGTCATCAGTTCCTCCTTTTGCTGCGGCACGCGCCGCGCCAGCTGCTCAATAAAGCTTTTCGCCTGCGGCGCTTCGCCCGCCTGAATCATATAGTTAATCAGCGCCAGCCGCTGTTTGCGGCTCACTGAATCTTGCAGCATAAGCGTCATCAGCTGCTCAAACAACTCGGTGAGATCACGCTGGCGAATATGTTTCTGCAGCAGCGTCAGTGCCGCCATACTGCGATGACGCGCAATCTCGCTGTCGGCGATAACGGTAACGTCGACCAGCGGAAAGGGGCCGCCATAGAGGCGCGCGGCCAGTTCCGGCTCGCTGAAAAGCGCGGTCCAGCGCATGCTGAAAGGCCAGGGACGTTGTTTGCCGTGATAGAAGAGCAGCGGGATCACCAGCGGCAGATGACGATGACCCGCATCCAGATGGCGCTGCATCACCGCGACGGCGTAACGCATCAGCCGGAATGCCATCAGCCGGTCCGGCGAGCTTTGATGTTCGATGAGGACGTAGACATAGCCTTTTTTTCCTATGGTTTGTAGCGAGTAGAGGATGTCGCTGTAGTAAGCGCGCAGATCTTCTTCGATAAAACTGCCAGAGGTCAGGTGCAGGGTCGAGAGATCGCAGATGCGCAGCAGCCAGTCGGGCAAGTGCAGCGCTAAAAAGTCGCGCGCGGTATGCGCATGGGTAAGAAAGGTTTTGAATACTACGTCGTGCGGCGTGGCGCTTTTTTTTGCTGTCATCATCGTCCCTTTGTTTTCGCTCCTGTAGCGCCCAGGCTAGCACCATCCTTTCAGCAGCGGTGGCGGGGAGAGAGAGTAAACGTCATCCGTGCGGCGCACTGCACAGCGCGGACTGCGCTGTGCCTGTCCATCCCATAAAAGCACGCGCCGCGCCGCACATTTCGCCGGCCGCTGCTGCTGTCGGCGCGCGACTGAAACCCTACAATCTCACGGCTATTTCAGTTAGACTGCGGGGTTTCCATCCCGACATTCAGCGAAAAGACCCGAAGCCATGTTTGAAATTAATCCGGTTAAAAACCGCATCCAGGACCTCACCGAGCGCAGCGCCGTTCTTAGGGGGTATCTTTGACTACGATGCCAAGAAAGAACGCCTCGAAGAAGTAAACGCCGAACTGGAGCAGCCAGACGTCTGGAACGAGCCTGAACGCGCTCAGGCGCTGGGCAAAGAGCGCTCGTCGCTGGAGGCGATCGTGCAGACCCTGGATCAGATGTCGCAGGGCCTGGAAGATGTGCAGGGTCTGCTTGAGCTTGCCGTAGAAGCCGAAGACGAAGAGACATTCGACGAAGCGGTCGCTGAGCTCGATACGCTGGAAAGCAAACTGGGCGAGCTGGAATTCCGCCGCATGTTCTCTGGCGAATATGACAGCGCCGACTGCTATATCGATCTGCAGGCAGGTTCCGGCGGCACCGAAGCGCAGGACTGGGCCAGTATGCTGATGCGTATGTATCTGCGCTGGGCCGAATCCAAAGGTTTTAAAACCGAAATTATTGAAGAGTCAGAAGGCGAAGTGGCGGGCATCAAGTCCGTAACGATTCGCGTCTCAGGCGACTACGCCTTTGGCTGGCTGCGTACCGAAACCGGCGTGCATCGCCTGGTGCGTAAGAGTCCGTTTGACTCCGGCGGCCGCCGCCACACCTCATTCAGCTCTGCGTTTATCTATCCGGAAGTGGATGACGATATCGATATCGACATCAACCCAGCGGATCTGCGCATTGACGTCTACCGCGCGTCGGGCGCGGGCGGTCAGCACGTTAACCGTACGGAATCGGCGGTGCGTATCACCCATATTCCCACCGGCACGGTGACGCAGTGTCAGAACGATCGCTCTCAGCATAAAAACAAAGATCAGGCGATGAAACAGATGAAGGCGAAGCTGTACGAGCTTGAGATGCAAAAGAAAAATGCTGAGAAGCAGGCGCTGGAAAACAACAAGTCCGACATCGGCTGGGGCAGCCAGATCCGCTCCTATGTGCTGGACGACTCCCGCATCAAAGATCTGCGCACCGGCGTTGAAACCCGCAACACCCAGGCGGTGCTGGATGGCGATCTCGACCGTTTTATCGAAGCAAGTTTAAAAGCAGGGCTATAAGGAACCGACATGTCTGAACAACAACCGCAGAGCGCTGATGCCGCCCTTGAGTTAAATAACGAACTGAAAACGCGTCGCGAAAAACTCAGCGCGCTGCGTGAAAACGGCGTGGCGTTTCCTAACGATTTCCGCCGGGACACCACCTCGGACGCGCTGCACGCGCAGTATGACGAGAAGAGCAACGAAGAGCTGGAAGATTTAGGCGTTGAGGTCAGCGTCGCTGGTCGTATGATGACCCGCCGCATTATGGGCAAGGCGTCGTTCGTGACGCTGCAGGACGTGGGCGGCCGCATTCAGCTTTACGTGGCGCGCGACGATCTGGCGGAAGGCATTTATAACGAGCAGTTCAAAAAGTGGGATCTCGGCGATATCCTCGGCGCGCGCGGCAAGCTGTTCAAAACCAAAACTGGCGAGCTGTCGATCCACTGTCACGAACTGCGCCTGCTGACCAAAGCGCTGCGTCCGCTGCCGGACAAATTCCACGGACTGGCCGATCAGGAAACTCGCTACCGTCAGCGCTATCTGGACCTTATCGCCAACGACGAGTCGCGCAACACCTTTAAAATTCGCTCGCAGATCATGGCAGGTATCCGCCAGTTCATGGTCGGCCGCGACTTTATGGAAGTCGAAACGCCGATGATGCAGGTGATCCCGGGCGGCGCCTCTGCGCGTCCTTTTATCACCCATCACAACGCGCTCGATATCGATATGTATCTGCGTATCGCGCCGGAACTCTACCTGAAGCGTCTGGTGGTCGGCGGCTTTGATCGCGTATTCGAGATCAACCGCAACTTCCGCAACGAAGGCATCTCGCCGCGCCATAACCCTGAGTTCACCATGATGGAACTCTATATGGCCTATGCGGACTACAAAGACCTGATCGAGCTTACCGAAAGCCTGTTCCGCACGCTGGCGCAGGACGTTCTCGGCACCACAAAAGTGCCTTACGGCGACCAGGAGTTCGATTTCGGCAAGCCGTTTGAGCAGCTGACCATGCGCGAAGCGATCAAAAAGTACCGCCCGGAAACCGATCTGGCGGATCTGGATGATTTCGATAAAGCGGTGGCGATTGCGCAGTCTATCGGCATCAAGGTCGAGAAGAGCTGGGGTCTGGGCCGCGTAGTGACGGAGATTTTTGAAGAGACGGCGGAAGCGCATCTGATTCAGCCGACCTTTATCACCGAGTACCCGGCGGAGGTGTCGCCGCTGGCGCGCCGCAACGACGAGAACCCGGAAATCACCGATCGCTTTGAGTTCTTTATCGGCGGCCGCGAAATCGGCAACGGCTTTTCCGAGCTGAACGACGCGGAAGACCAGGCGGAGCGTTTCCAGCAGCAGGTCAACGCCAAAGACGCAGGCGACGACGAAGCGATGTTCTACGACGAAGATTACGTGACGGCGCTGGAGCACGGTCTGCCGCCGACGGCGGGTCTGGGCATCGGCATCGACCGCATGGTCATGCTGTTCACCAACAGCCATACCATCCGCGACGTGATCCTGTTCCCGGCGCTGCGTCCGACCGCGAAGTAATTAATAACCAGCTGCTAACAGGTTTTTCAGCAACGCCTAAGCCTGAAACGCGGCTGGCAGGGCCAGATGAGCAAAGCGTCCCACGACAGGGACAAAAACGCAGGGAGCGTTTTTGAACAACGCGGCGCGTTGGCCCGTTTACGGGCGCACTTCAGGGATGAGGTGCGTAATTGTGCGGGCCGAGCTGGCAGGGATGCCGCTTCTTGCGTCTTTGCGATCTGGCCCTGCCAGCCGCGTCAGCATCAAGCTAACAGCCACTAAGGCCGGATATTCCGGCCTTTTTCTTTGGGCTTTGCGCTAGCACGGCGAGTAGCGTCCGATCGCAAAGTCGCTCAAGGCATCCCAGCGCGCTCGGCCCGCGACATCCCTGTCGCGGGACGCTTTGCTCTTCGGACGCTACTTACCGTGCCATGGCTTCTGAGCAGGCGGTCAGGACTTCACCACGCCGTTCAGCCAGGCCTCAAAACGCGCATAGGGCACATAGAGCGCGACGTCGTGATAGAGCGTCTTCCCACTCTGGTTATCATCAATGCGGCTGCTGTAGCCGACAATCACGCCCGCCAGGGTATCGTCCGACGCGTTATAGACCGCGCCGCCCGACATGCCTTTCACCACGCCCGCACTGGCCGCCACCACCACGCACTGCGCCTTGTTCCAGCTATTCGCCAGCGAGGTATTAATCAGGTTCTCGCCGCTGGAGCTGACCGGCATCGCGCTAATAAAGCTATAGCCGTAAAGATTCACCTTGTCGCCGATGCGGCTGTTGCGAAAACGCGGCGGCAAATTCGCTTCGGCATTCTTGTGGTACACCACGGCGATATCGCACTCTGGATGCCAGGCCTTAACGCGATAGAGCGAAAATTTGGCGACGTGCGCGGCGGTCAGGCTGTACTCCGCCGTCAGCGGAATCGTCGTGCCCAGCGTCCCCAGACCGAGCGCGGTGGGAATGCCGGTATAGGTCATATCGACGCGCTTTTGCGCTTCGCTGCTGTACTCGTAGTGGCCGACGGAGCAGCCGCTGAGACAGAGCGCCGTCAGGGCGATTAGCCGCTGCATATTCTCTCCCCGCATAAGAATGGCTTCACATTACCGGATAGGGCAACTGGGGTATCGGCAGCACGCGCCATTCCTTTACCTGATTGAATCCACACGCAAAGCGCGCCTTCGCGCCACGCGCCTGGCGCTTACCATCAAGCGTAGCGCGTAAAAGAGAAGGGGATTGTTAAGATTCCATCACGCGTACGGCGCGCCATTATTGCGTCTGCGGCAAAAGATCCTTGCCGCACGCAGGGTGTATGCAAGCTGACGGCTATGATTTAATACTCACCGTGACGAAGTTCAAATTTTTATAACCGTCCGCGCCCGGCGTCCGCTGCGGCGTTCACCTGCATATCGATTGGGAGAGTGTGTTATGCCTGTTGCTTTACTGGCGCTGGCGCTGAGTGCGTTTGCGATTGGAACCACCGAGTTCGTCATTATGGGCCTGCTGCCCGACGTGGCGGGCGATCTGCAGGTCTCGATCCCGTCAGCGGGCTGGCTGATTAGCGGCTATGCGCTGGGCGTCGCCATCGGCGCGCCGATTATGGCGCTGTTAACCGCAAAGCTGCCGCGTAAAAAGACACTTATCCTGCTGATGATCATCTTTATTATCGGTAATGTGCTCTGCGCGCTCGCCTACACCTACAACCTGCTAATGATGGCCCGCGTGATTACCGCGCTCTGTCACGGCGCCTTCTTCGGCATCGGCGCAGTGGTAGCGTCGAGCCTGGTGGCGCCGGGCCGTCAGGCGTCTGCGGTGGCGCTGATGTTCACCGGCCTGACGCTGGCGAACGTGCTCGGCGTACCGCTCGGCACCTGGTTTGGTCAGCTGTTCGGCTGGCGCGCCACCTTCTGGGGCGTCGCCATTATCGGCGTACTCGCCTTTATCGCGCTGATTGTCAGCCTGCCCACCAATAAAGAAGAGAAGCCGGTGCATCTGGCGAGCGAAATCAGCGCGCTGGCCAACGGCAAACTGTGGCTTTCGCTGCTGATGACGGTATTCTTCGCCGCGGCGATGTTCGCGCTGTTCAGCTATATCGCGCCGCTGCTGCTGCAGGTGACCGGCATCAGCGCGCGCGGCGTCAGCTGGACGCTGTTCCTGATCGGCGCCGGTCTGACCGTCGGCAATATTCTCGGCGGCAAGCTGGCGGACTGGAAGGTCTCCTTCAGCCTGATTTTAAGCTTCTCGCTGATCGCCATCTTCTCGCTGCTGTTTAGCTGGACCAGCCATGCGCTGTGGCTGGCGGAGGTGACGCTGTTCCTGTGGGCGATGGCGACGTTCGCCACCGTGCCGGGCCTGCAGATCAACGTGGTGCGCCACGGCAAAGAGGCGCCGAATCTGGTCTCGACCCTGAATATCTCTGCCTTTAACGTCGGCAACGCGCTGGGCGCATGGGTCGGCGGCGCGGTGATCGGTCGAGGCTACGGCCTGACCGCCGTGCCGGTGGCCGCCGCCGCGCTGGCCGCTATTGGCCTGATTATTTGCCTGATCACCTTCCGTAAATCGGGCGGCAACGCCGCCGCAGTGCGCGCTTAAGCCAGCCGTTCGGCGATGCGCTGAGGAAAATCGGCCACCTGCGCTTGCAGGTGGTCGATAAAGGCCGCCACCAGCGCCGACGCGGGGCGGTGCAGCGGCCGCACCAGGCTCACGGTAAAGGGCACTGCGACGCTGAAGCGGCGCATAACCACGCCGCTGTCGGCATAGTCGAGCGCCGTCAGCGGATTCACCACTGAAATGCCCACGCCTGCGCGCACCATGGCGCACACCGACGCCGCGCTGTGCGTCTCCAGCGCCAGCCTGCGCTCCACGCCCTGCTCATGAAACAGCGTATCCAGCAGCTGACGATAGCTGTCGGCACGCGACAGGCTGACGTAGTTCTCTCCGGCGAAATCCTGCGGCGTCAGCACCGCGCGCGCGCAAAGCGGATGATCCTGCGGCAGTACGCAGACCTCGTCGCAGGTCAGCAGCGGCAGCCGCTCCGTGCCGGCGGGCGCATGCTGGGTTTCGGTCAGGCCGAGATCGTAGCGCTGCGCCGACAGCCACTCCTCCAGCAGCGGCGACTCCTGCGGAATAATATTCAGGCTGACGTCGGGATAGCGCTGCATAAAAGGCTGCACCAGCGGCGGCAGCAGCGACTGCGAAAAGACCGGCAGGCAGGCGACCGACAGTTCGCCCTGACGGAACTGACGCAGCCCGTCGGCGGCTTCCATAATGCGATCCAGCCCGTACCATGAGCGCTGCACCTCTTCGAACAGCCGCAGACCCTGCACCGTGGGCTGCAGCCGACCGCGCACGCGCGCGAAGAGCCGCAGGCCGAGCTGCTTTTCCAGCCGCGCCAGTTCGCGGCTAACGGTAGGCTGCGAGGTGTTTAACAGCGCGGCGGCCTGCGTCAGATTGCCGCTGGTCATCACCGCATGAAAAATCTCTATATGCCGCCAGTTGATTTTCGCCATATGCTGCCATATCCATTTTGCATAGAAGCTATTAAAACAGATATTTTTCTGCATGGCACGCGTCTGGCCTAATAGGAGCAACTCACAGGAGAATGCTTATGCCACGCGCCTTAACCGACCACACCACCGCGCTTAACGCCGCGCAGCTGCTGCCGCTGGCGCAGCAGTATAATGGCCCATTCTGGGCCTATGACGCCCAGATTATTCAGCAGCGTATCGAACAGCTGCGCGCCTTCGACGTGGTGCGCTTTGCGCAGAAAGCCTGCTCAAACATTCATATTTTGCGTCTGATGCGCGCGGCGGGCGTCAAAGTCGACTCCGTGTCGCTTGGCGAAATCGAACGCGCGCTGGCGGCGGGCTTTCAGCCGGGCGGCGAGGATATCGTGTTTACCGCCGACGTATTCGACCGGCCGACGCTGGCGCGCATTGCCGAACTCAAGGTGCCGGTGAACGCCGGCTCGGTGGATATGCTGCACCAGCTGGGCCAGGTTTCGCCAGGCCACGCGGTATGGCTGCGCATCAACCCCGGTTTCGGCCACGGCCACAGTCAGAAAACCAATACCGGCGGCGAAAACAGCAAGCACGGCATCTGGCACAGCGAACTGCCGCAGGCGCTGGCGGCGATTAAAACCTACGGGCTGCGCCTGACTGGACTGCATATGCATATCGGCTCCGGCGTCGATTACGGCCACCTGCAGCAGGTGTGCGACGCGATGGTGGAGCAGGTGATCGCGCTCGGCCACGACCTTGAGGCGATTTCGGCGGGCGGCGGGCTCTCTATTCCTTATCGCTTCGGCGAAGAGGCGATCGACACCGCGCACTATTTCGGTTTGTGGGACGCGGCGCGTCAGCGTATCGCCGCTCACCTCGGCCACGCAGTTAAGCTGGAGATCGAGCCGGGCCGTTTCCTGGTTGCCGAGGCGGGCGTGCTGGTATCGCAGGTGCGCGCGGTGAAAGCGATGGGCAGCCGCCACTTTGTGCTGGTGGATGCGGGCTTCAGCGATCTGATGCGTCCCTCAATGTACGGCAGCTATCACCATATTTCGCTGCTGCCGGGCGACGGTCGCGCTATCGACGAGCAAAAGTGCATCGATACCGTGGTTGCCGGGCCGCTGTGCGAGTCGGGCGACGTCTTTACCCAGCAGGAAGGCGGCAAGGTAGAAACGCGCGCGCTGCCGGCGGCGCAGGTGGGGGACTATCTGGTGTTTCACGATACCGGCGCTTACGGCGCCTCGATGTCCTCAAACTACAACAGCCGCCCGCTGATCCCGGAAGTGCTGTTCGAGCAGGGCGAACCGCGTGAAATCCGCCGCGCGCAGACCATTCAGGAGCTGCTGGCGCTTGAGCTGGGCTAAGGCGCGATGAAGATCTTCTCTTTGCGCGACGCCCCGCAGTTCGCCGAACAGGTGATCGACTGGCTGTGGCGCGCCTTTGACGCGGAGAACGGACGCGACTTTATGGCCAGCGTAGTGGAGAGCTCGCTGCATGGAGCGGCGTTTCCCGTCACTTTCGTCGCGGTCGACGACGCGGGCAGGGCGGTGGGCACGGTGGGCTTCTGGCGCTGCGATCTGATTAGCCGCCAGGATCTCTTTCCCTGGCTCGCCGCGCTCTACGTCGATGAAAGCGCGCGCGGAACCGGCCTGAGCGCGGCGCTGCAGCAGCATGTGATCGACTATGCGCGGCAGCGCGGCCACCCTAGCCTGTGGCTCTGGTCGACTTTCGGCGGCTATTACGAACGCTGCGGCTGGACGCCGGCGGGCGAGGCGCTGGACTATCCCGATAAAAAGGTCAGGCTCTACCGGCGCGAGCTTTAACCTGGCCCGCTCACCGAATGGCGCCGTACCAGCGTCGGGCTAAACATATTGGTCACCTCCGGCAGCGGCTGCGCATGGGCCAGGGCTAACGCCAGCTCCGCCGCCTGCTGCGCCATGGTGACGATAGGATAGCGCACCGTGGTCAGGCGCGGGCGCACATAGCGCGACACCAGCACGTCATCGAAGCCGATCAGCGACATCTCTTCCGGCACGCGCACGCCGTTATCGCTCAGCACCGCCAGCGCGCCAGCGGCCATCGAATCGTTATAGCAGGCCACGGCGGTAAAGCTGCGGCCGCGTCCCAGCAGCTCGGTCATCGCCTGCTCGCCGCCCACTTCATCCGGTTCGCCAAAGGTCACCAGCCGATCGTTGGCGGGCAGGCCGTGCTCTTTCAGCGCGTCGTAGTAGCCCTGCAGGCGATCTTCGGAGTCGGAAATCGGGTGGGTCGAGCAGATAAAGGCGATATTCTGATGTCCCTGCTGAATAAGATGGCGCGTCGCCAGCCAGGCGCCGTAGCGATCGTCAAGCGCGATACAGCGCTGTTCAAATCCTTTCAGCAGCCGGTTCAGCAGCACCATGCCCGGCATCTGCTTCATCAGCAGCTCCAGCTCGGCGTCAGGGATTTTCTTCGCATGCACCACCAGCGCGGCGCAGCGGTGGCGCATCAGCTGCTCAATCGCCTGCCGCTCTTTTTGCTCATTGTGGTAACCGTTACCAATCAGCAAAAAGTTGCCGGTCTGTCCGGCGATCTCATCAACCGCCTTAACCATTGCGCCGAAAAAAGGATCCGATACGTCGCCGACCACCAGGCCTAAGGTTTCGGTCGACTGCTGCGCCAGGGCGCGCGCGTTGGCGTTAGGATGATACTGCAGCTCCTCCATCGCCTGGCTGACGGCCTGACGCGAGCTTTCGCTGGCTTTAGGCGAATTATTAATCACACGGGACACCGTCGCGACGGAAACACCCGCCAGTCTGGCAACATCCTTAATCGTAGCCATGCCTCGACCTGTTTTAGGGAAAACGTTTACACATGGCAGCAGTGTTACGGAAAAGGCGGCCTGTATCAAGCCGACAGAATGTCTGCGCCGTCGCAAAAAGGGGGAAAACTCCAGGCTTAACCCGGCGCGGGGTCGCGTGGTATCCTGCATTTTTCCCTTACCTGCCGTAAAAGAAACCATGAAAAAGCGAGTGCCACATCTGGCGCACTGGGGCGCGTTCAGCGCCGTGACTGAAAACGATCGTCTGATCGGCTGCGAGCCGTTCTTCGCCGACCCCGATCCGTCGCCGATGCTGAACACCATTCCCGAGCTGGTCTATTCCGATAAACGTATTCGGCAGCCGATGGTGCGCCGCTCCTGGCTGAAATCGCGCGAAAACAGCGACCGCACGCTGCGCGGCCGTGAAGATTTCGTCGCAGTCGACTGGGAGACCGCGCTGGATCTGGTGGCGGACGAAAACCGCCGCGTCCGCGAACGTTACGGCGCCTCCGGCATTTTCAACGGGTCTTACGGCTGGTCGTCGGCGGGCCGCGTCAACCATGCGCGCACCCTGGTGCGCCGCTTCTATTTTCAGGGCGGCGGCGGCGTCGATCAGTAGGGCAACTACAGCTGGGGCGCGGCGCAGTTCTTCCTGCCCTATGTGATCGGCACCTATATGCCGCTGACCGGTCGCGTCACCGACTGGCCGCAGGTGGTGGAGCATGCGGAAATCTTCGTCGCCTTCGGCGGGCTGGCGCTGAAAAACGCCCAGGTGGCGTCGGGCGGCGCAGGCCAGCACAGTCTGAAGCCGGCGCTGGAGCAGCTGGCGGCCAAAGGCACGCCGGTGATTAATATCAGCCCGATGCGCGACGACTGCCCTGATTTCGTTAACGCCGACTGGATCCCGATTCGCCCTAATACCGACGTGGCGCTGATGCTGGCGCTCGGCTACGAGATCGCCCAGCGCAACGCGGTGGACGAGGCGTTTCTCGCCAGCCACTGCACCGGCTGGCCGCAGCTGCGCGCCTACCTGCTGGGCGAAAGCGACGGCGTCGCCAAAACCGCCGGCTGGGCGAGCCGCATCACCGGCATCCCGCCGGAGCGCATCGTGCGCCTGGCCGAACAGCTGACTGGCAAGCGCAGCTTTATTACCTGCTCCTACTCGGTGCAGCGCGCCCATCGCGGCGAGCAGCCTTACTGGATGATGATCGCGCTCTCGTCGATGCTCGGCCAGCCCGGCCTGCCGGGCGCGGGCTTCTCGTTCGGCCACGGTTCGATGAACAGCGTCGGCAACCCGCGTCAGGACGGCCCGGCGCCGCTGATGGCGACCGGCCCCAATCCTTCCGGCTTGTCGATTCCGGTGGCGCGCATCAGCGATATGCTGCTCAATCCCGGCCAGCCTTACGCGTTCCAGGGCGAGACGCTGACCTATCCCGACATTCATCTGGTGCACTGGGCGGGCGGCAATCCTTTCCACCATCATCAGCAGCTTAACCGGCTGGTCGAAGGCTGGCAGAAGCCCGACACCGTGGTGGTGCAGGATATCGTCTGGACGCCGGCGGCGCAGATGGCGGATATCGTCCTGCCCGCCACCACCACGCTGGAGCGCAACGATATCGGCGGCTCCTCGCGCGACCGTTTTGTGCTGGCGATGCATCAGGCGATTAAGCCGCAGCATCAGGCGCGCAACGACTTCGATATTTTCGCCGATCTGGCCGAACGCCTCGGCTATCGCCAGCAGTTCACCGAAGGACGCGACGAACGTCAGTGGATTGAACACCTTTATCAGCAGTGCGCGACGGCGCATGCGCGTAAGGGCATCGACTTTCCGGAGTTCGCCGAGTTCTGGTCGCGCGGCTTCGTTGAGATCCCGGAAGGCGGCAAGCCCTACATCTTTATGGAGGATTTCCGCGCCGATCCCGTGCGACACCCGATCAAAACCGCCAGCGGCAAGATCGAACTCTTTAGTCAGACCATCGCCGACTATGATCTGGCCGATTTCGCCGGTCATCCGGAGTGGCGCGAACCTCAGGAGTGGCTGGGGGCGGCGCTGAGCGAGCAGTTCCCGCTGCATATGATCTCTATCCAGCCTTCAGATCGGCTGCACAGCCAGCTTGACGCCACGCCGACGGTGCAGGGCAACAAAACCGCCGGCCATGAAACGCTCTATCTGCATCCGCAGGACGCAGCGGCGCGCGACATTGCCGACGGCGAGGTTGTTGAGGTGCGTAACGCGCGCGGCGCGATGCTGGCGGGCGTGCGTCTGACCGACGGGTTGACGCCGGGCGTGGTCATCGTCGCCACCGGCGCCTGGTTCGATCCCGGCTTCGGCGCGGAGTGGCAGCCGTTTGACCGTGCGGGCAACCCCAACGTTCTGACGCTGGATATCGGCACCTCGTCGCTGACGCAGGGCCCCAACGCCATGAGCTGCCTGGTGGACATCAAAAAACATGCGGTTTGCAAAATCGCTTAACAAACACATGGCTGGTTACATTTTGCCGGACACTGTTGCGTTTGAGTGATGGCAGCCCGTCTCGCGGCCTTGTTACAGTCAGGGTCCCAGAGGTATTGATGGGTGAACATCAATAGATTTTCTTGATTACACCGACCTGCGCAGATGCGCAGGTTTTTTTTTGCCTGGCGCGCCGATTACGAACTGATACACAGTTTTCCTGTTAACGGCGTAGCGCTTTCTTTATAACTGCTCGCGTGGATATTTTTTTACTTTTCTTTGCAGCGGATTGCTATGCCCCGGATAAAAAAACTACTGGGAAAAGACCAGATCAAAGCCCCGTTTAACCCGTTTCGTTTTCGCCTGATTTGCCTTGGCGTGCTGACCTGCATGGTGATACTGATGGCGCGCATCGCCGATCTGCAGTTTCTGAATCAGCCGATGCTGGAGCATGAGGCGGATCAGCGCTCGCTGCGCACCGTTACGCTGCCGACCAACCGCGGCACCCTGCTGGATCGCAACGGCGAAGCGCTGGCGCTCTCGGTGCCGTCGCGCGACGTTATCGCCGATCCCATGCGCGTGCTGGAGGCGAATCCCGACTTCCTTAGCGCCAAGTGGGCCTACCTGGCGTCGGCGCTGAATATGCGGCCCGAGCAGATCGCCGCGCAGATCACCGCCAATCCGAAACGCCGCTTTCTCTATCTGGGGCGGAAGATCGAGCTTGGCATCGCCAAAGATATCGCCGAGCTGCATTTGAAAGGCATCAGCGAAGTCTATGACGATAGCCGCTTTTACCCGATGAGCGAAGCGGCGGCGCCGCTGATCGGCATCGTTGGCGCAGACAATAGCGGTCTGAACGGGCTGGAAAAAGGCTACGACAAGATTCTGCAGGGCGTGCCGGGCAAAGAGGTTTATCGCCAGGACGCCGCGGGCCACATTATCTCCATGCTGAGCTATACGCCGCCGACGCAGCCGCCAACGGTGCAGCTCAGCATCGACAAGTTCGATCAGTACACGCTCTACAGCAAGCTGCGCGACGGCGTGCTGCTCAACAAGGCGGATTCGGGCGCGGCGGTGCTGGTGAAGATCGATACCGGTGAAATTCTCGGCATGGCCTCTTATCCGTCGTTTAACCCGAACAACTATGACGGCGCCACTCCGGCGCAGATGCGCAACGCGGCGATCAACGACAGCTACGAGCCGGGTTCGACGGTGAAACCGCTGGTGGTGATGGAAGGGCTGGAGCGCCATCTGGTGCGCCCCGATTCAGTGATCGACACCACGCCCTATCGGGTAAACGGCCACCTGATCCGCGACGTCGGCCACTGGCCGCGCCTGACCATGACCGGTATTTTGCAAAAATCGAGCGACATCGGCGTCTCCCATATCGCGCTGGCGATGCCCGCCGAGGCGCTGGTCAACACCTACCAGGCGTTCGGCCTGGGCAAACCGACGGGTCTGGGACTGACCGGCGAGAGCGTCGGCTACTTCCCGGCGCACCGTCAGCGCTGGGCCGATATCGAGCGCGCCACCTTCTCCTTCGGCTATGGCCTGCGCGTGACGCCGCTGCAGATTGCACGTGAATATGCCACGCTGGGCGCGTTCGGCGTTTACCGTCCGCTGTCGATTACCCGCGTGACGCCGCCGGTGCTCGGCAAGCAGGTGGCGAATCCGGAAACGGTGAAGGAGGTGGTGCATATGCTGGAGAGCGACGTGCTGCCTGGCGGCACCGGTATCAAAGCGGCGGTGCCGGGCTACCGGCTGGCGACCAAAACCGGTACCGCGGAGAAGATGGGCGACAGCGGCAAATATGACGGCGGCTATATCAACTACACCGCCGGCGTGGCGCCCGCCAGCCATCCAGAGGTGGCGCTGGTGGTGATGATCAACCATCCTACCGCCGGCGATCACTTCGGCGGCTCGGTTGCCGCGCCGATCTTCGGCAATATTATGGGACCGGTGCTGAAGCATATGAATATCGCGCCGGACGCTATCTATAATAAGCCTTCAGATAAATCTTAGTAAAATCAGTATGTAACCGGGTATGGAACTTATTCATACCTGGTTTCATTTCCCCGAATTCCGTTGCGTTTTCGCGCTGTTTTGTCCCGCCGCAGAGTGCGAGGATAGCAGTCCCAGAGGTATTGATAGGTGCGAAAACACGCTGCTCCAGGCAGCGGCATCCGCAAGGATAATCCACCCTGTTTATTGCACCAACCCACGCGGATGCGTGGGTTTTTTTTGCCTGTTATTAACCACTTACGTTTACTCACTCACGTCAGAAAATGACGCTGCATGACACGCTGAGCCTCGGCTGGAAAGTCTGACCATTCTTAACGCAACCCTTACGGTTTGCCGATGGAAAAACAGACGGGGCTTCGCGGATAATACGCGGCGTGATGATTGATAAACGCAATAATCCCCTGAAAAGGAGGGGGTTTTTTCTTTCTACTTCTGGCAAGACTGTTAACCATGACTAATGCGTCCCGCACCTTCCGTTCCCGCTGGCTTAAATGGCTGCTGCTGTTCATCCTGATGGTGATTATTGCCGGCGTTGTCTGGCGGATGCTGCCGGCCGGCAAAGGAGAGGGCGCGATGCCGCCCGGCGGTCGTCACGGCGGACGCGGCGGGCCGGCGGGCATGGCGATGATGGGCGGCGGCGCGACGCTGGTGCACAGCGGCGTGGCGACCACCGCCGACGTGCCGGTTTACCTCAACGCGCTCGGCACGGTGATCCCTAACGCCAGCGTTACCGTCACCAGCCGCGTCGACGGCCAGCTGGAGAAGGTCTACTTCACCGAAGGGCAGAAGGTCGAGGCGGGCCAGCTGCTGGCGCAGATCGATCCGCGCGGCTTTCAGGCGACGCTGAATCAGTACCAGGCGGAGCTGAGCGAAAACCAGGCGCTGCTGAAAAGCGCCGAGCTGACGCTGGCGCGCTACCGCAAACTCTACGCGCAGGATTCGCTGGCGCGTCAGGATCTCGACACCCAGACCGCCACCGTCGGGCAGTATCGCGGCGCGGTGGCTGCCGACCAGGCGCAGATCGCCAGCGCGAAGCTGAGCATTGAGTATGCGCGCATCACCGCGCCGGTCAGCGGCCGCGTCGGGCTGCGGCTGGTGGACCCGGGTAATATGGTGCAGAGTTCCAGCACCACCGGGCTGGTGACCATTACCCAGATGCAGCCCGCCGCCGCGACCTTTAGCGTGCCGCAGAGCAATATCCCCGAGCTGATCAAGGCGCTGCACAGCGGCCAGACGCTGCCGGTCACCGCGTTCGACCAGGACAACAGCCGCGCGCTGGCGCAGGGCGAAGTGAAGTTCATCAGCAACCAGATCGACACCAGCACCGGCACCGTGGCGCTGAAGGCGACTTTCGCCAACGAGGACGAGGCGCTCTACGCTAACCAGTTCGTCAATCTGCGTTTGCAGACCAGCATCCTGAAAGGGGCGACGGTGATCCCGTCGCAGGCGTTGCAGCTGAGCAGCGACGGCAGCTTTGTCTTTGTGATCAATAAAGACAACAGCGTGACGCGCAAAGCGGTCTCCGCCGGTCCGGCGTTCGGCGACGACAGGCAGGCGATCCTCAAGGGCGTCGAGCCCGGCGATCGGCTGGTTACCGAAGGGATCGATCGCCTGACCAACGGCAGCAAAGTGCAGCTGGCGGATGAGACGCAACCGACCGCAACCGCCGAGGCAAAATGAATCCGTCACGCCTGTTTATCCAGCGCCCGGTCGCCACCATCCTGCTGATGGTGGGCGTGCTGGTCGCCGGCATTTTTGCCTATAAATTCCTGTCGACCTCGGCGCTGCCGCAGGTGGACTATCCCACTATCCAGGTCACCACCCTCTATCCCGGCGCCAGCCCCGACGTGATGGCGTCGTCGGTGACCTCGCCGCTGGAGCGCCAGCTGGGGCAGATGGCGGGGCTGAGCCAGATGACCTCGACCAGCTCCAGCGGCTCCTCCATTATTACCCTGAAGTTCGGCCTCGATCTCTCGCTCGACGTGGCAGAGCAGGAGGTGCAGGCGGCGATCAACGCCGCCAACAATCTGCTGCCGACCGATCTGCCTAACCCGCCGACCTATAAAAAGGTCAACCCGGCGGACAGCGCGGTGATCACCCTGGCGGCCAGTTCAGACACCCTGCCGCTGACCCAGGTGCAGGATCTGGTGAATACCCGCGTGGCGCTGAAGCTGTCGCAGATCGCCGGCGTCGGCATGGTGACGCTGGCGGGCGGCCATCAGCCGGCGATTCGCGTGCAGATGAACCCGACGGCGCTCGCCGCTCATCATCTGACGCTGGAAGATGTCAACACGCTGATCGGCAACAGCAACGTCAACGGCTCCAAGGGCGGCTTCGACGGCAAATATCACTCGGTGACCATCGACGCCAACGACCAGCTGCGCACTGCCGAGGAGTACGGCAACCTGATCCTCACCTATCAGAACGGCGCGGCGCTGCGCCTGAAGGATATCGCCCATATCGAGCAGGGGCCGGAAAACAGCTTCCAGTCCGCCTGGGCCAACAACAGCCCGGCGATTGTCATCAGCGTGCAGCGCCAGCCGGGCGCCAACGTGATTCAGGTGGTGGACAACATCAAGGCGGCGCTGCCGACCCTGCAGGCCGCGCTGCCGGACGGGGTAAAGATAACGATACTTTCCGATCGCACCCAGACCATCCGCGCCTCCATCAGCGACGTGCAGTTCGAGCTGTTGCTCTCCATTGCGCTGGTGGTAATGGTCACCTTTCTGTTCCTGCGCAACGTGGCGGCGACGCTCATCCCCAGCGTGGCGGTGCCGCTGTCGCTGGTGGGCACCTTCGGCGTGATGTATCTGGCGGGCTTCAGCCTCAATAACCTGTCGCTGATGGCGCTGACCATCGCCACCGGCTTCGTGATCGACGACGCCATCGTGGTGGTGGAGAATATCTCGCGGCGGCTGGAGGAGGGCGAAACGCCGATGCAGGCGGCGCTGAAGGGCTCGCAGCAGATCGGCTTTACCATTATCTCGTTGACCTTCTCGCTGATTGCGGTGCTGATCCCGCTGCTGTTTATGGGCGATGTCGTTGGGCGGCTGTTTCGCGAATTCGCCATTACCCTGGCGGTGTCAATTCTGGTGTCGATGCTGGTGTCGCTGACCTTAACGCCGATGCTGTGCGCTTATCTGCTGCGCCATATCCCACCGGAGCGGCAGTCGCGCTTTGCGCGCAAGGGCGGCGAGCTGTTCGACAAGCTAATCCGCGGCTATGACCGGCTGCTGACGGGGGTGCTCAATCACCAGAAGCTGACGCTGCTGGTGGCGCTGGCCACCTTCGCGCTCACCGCGCTGCTCTATATGGCGGTGCCGAAAGGCTTCTTCCCGACCCAGGACACCGGGCTGATCCAGGGTATCACGCTGGCATCGCAGGATGTCTCTTTTAGCGAGATGGCGAAGCGTCAGCAGGCGCTGGCGAAGGTGGTGCTGGCCAACCCGGCGGTGGAGAGCGTCTCTTCCACCATCGGCATCGACGGCAGCAACACCAGCCTCAACAGTGGACGTCTGCAGATTAACCTGAAGCCGTTCGACCAGCGCGACGACAAGGCCGACGTGGTGATTAAACAGCTGCAGCAGGCGGCGACCCAGGTGGCGGGCATTCAGCTCTATATGCAGCCGGCGCAGGATCTGACGGTTAACGATCAGGTGACGCCGAGCCAGTATCAGTTCACCCTCGACGATGCCGACAGCGAAAATCTGGTCAGCTGGTCGCCGCAGCTGGTGGCGGCGCTGCAGAAGCGGCCGGAATTCAACGGCGTGGTCAGCAACCTGCAGGATCAGGGGCGCATAGCCTGGGTCGAGCTGAACCGCGATAAAGCGGCGCGCTACGGCATTACCGCCTCGGACGTCGATACCGCGCTCTACAACGCCTTCGGCCAGCGTCTGGTCTCGACCATCTTCACCCAGTCGAACCAGTATCGCGTGGTGCTGGAGGTGGCGCCGCAGTATCAGCAGTCGCCCGCCTCGTTTGAGGATATCTATCTGCAGCCCGCGACCAGCAGCAGCAGCGCGACGTCGGGCAGCTCGACCTCAACCTCGACCAGCGCCAGCTCGACCTCGACGACCAGTTCGACGTCCGCCACCAGCACGACCGCGGGCATGGTGAAGCTGACCGCTGTCGCCACCATTCATCAGCGCGCCGGTTCGCTGATGCATATGCGGCTGAATCAGTTCCCGGCGGTGACGATCTCTTTTAACCTGAATAACGGCTACTCGCTGGAGGATGGGCAGAAGGCGATCGCCGAGGTGCAGCAGCAGCTGGCAATGCCGTCGAGCATTACGCTGCGCTATCAGGGCGAAACCGCCGCCTTCCAGAGCGCCACCGGCAATACCCTGTGGCTGATCCTCGCCGCGCTGCTCACCATGTATGTGGTGCTGGGCATTCTCTACGAGAGCTTTATTCACCCGGTGACTATTCTCTCCACGCTGCCCTCGGCGGCGGTCGGCGCGCTGCTGACGCTGCTGCTGGCGGGCAGCGAGTTCAGCCTGATTGCGCTAATCGGCGTGATCCTGCTGATCGGCATCGTGAAAAAGAACGCCATTATGATGATCGACTTTGCGCTGGAGGCGGAGAACAAGCAGCACCTCAGCCCGCGCGAGGCGATCCATCAGGCCTGCCTGCTGCGCTTTCGCCCGATTCTGATGACCACCATGGCGGCGCTGCTCGGCGCGCTGCCGCTGATGCTGGCGTCGGGCTCCGGCGCGGAACTGCGCCAGCCGCTGGGGCTGGTGATCGTCGGCGGGCTGATCGTCAGCCAGGTGCTGACGCTCTTCTCCACGCCGGTGATCTATCTCTGGTTTGACGCCGTCGCGCAGCGCGGCAACGGCTGGGTGACACGCCGCCAGCAGCGGTCGCGAGGCGCGTCATGAACCTGACGCGGCTGTTTATCTTCCGGCCGGTCGCCACGCTGCTGCTGACGCTGGCGATCCTGCTGCTCGGCGCGCTCGGCTACCGGCTGCTGCCGGTGGCGCCGCTGCCGCAGGTCGATTTCCCTACCATTATGGTGAGCGCCAGCCTCGCCGGCGCCAGTCCGGAAACCATGGCGGCGACGGTGGCGACGCCGCTGGAGCGCGCGCTCGGGCAGATCGCCGGCATCAGCGAAATGACCTCCAGCAGCTCGCAGGGATCCGCCAGCATTATTTTGCAGTTTGAGCTGGACCGCGATATCAACGGCGCGGCGCGCGACGTGCAGGCGGCGATCAACGCCTCGCGCAGCCTGTTGCCGAGCAGCATGGCGTCGCTGCCGACCTACCGCAAGGCTAACCCCTCCGACGCGCCGATCGTGATGCTGGCGCTCACCTCGGAGACGCGCACCCCCGGCGAACTCTACGATCTGGCCGAGAGCAAGATCGAGCAGGCGATGGGGCAGGTGAAGGGGGTAGGCGAAGTCTCGCTGATGGGCAGCGCGCTGCCTGCGGTGCGTATCGACCTGCAGCCGCAGAAGCTGACGCACTACGGCATCGTGCTCGATACGGTGCGCAGCGCCGTCGCCAACAGCACCACCAATTTGCCGAAAGGGATGCTGCAGGGCAGCAGCCAGTCGTGGGTGGTGGACAGCAACGGCCAGCTCGACAAGGCGGCGCAGTACCGCGATCTTATCATCGCTTATCAGGACGGCAAGGCGGTGCGGCTGCACGACGTCGCCACCGTCTACGACTCGGTGGAGGATCAGTATCAGGCCGGCTTCCTTAACGCCGCGCCGTCGGTGATGATCGGCATTAAGCGCCAGGCGGGCGCCAATATGCTTGACACTATCGACGCCATTAAGGCGCAGCTGCCGGCGCTGGAGAAAGATCTGCCCGCCGATACGCAGCTCAACGTGGTCATCGACCGTTCGCCCGGGGTGCGCGCCTCGCTCTACGACACCGAAGAGACGCTGCTGATCGCGGTGCTGCTGGTGATCGCCGTGGTGTTTATCTTCCTGCGCAACCTGCAGGCGGTGGTGATCCCGGCGCTGGCGCTGCCGGTGTCGCTGATTGGCACCTGCGCGGTGATGTATCTGCTGGGCTACAGCCTCGACAACCTGTCGCTGATGGCGCTGATCATCTCCACCGGCTTTGTGGTGGATGACGCCATCGTGGTGCTGGAGAACATTACGCGCCATATCGAAGAGGGCTTAGGGCCGGTGCGCGCGGCGGTGCGCGGCGCGCGCGAGGTGAGCTTTACCGTGCTGTCGATGACGGTGTCGCTGATCGCCGTCTTTATCCCTATCCTGCTGATGGGCAGTATCGTGGGCCGCCTGTTCCGCGAATTCGCCGTTACCCTCACGGTGTCGCTGCTGATCTCGATGTTCGTCTCGCTCAGCCTGACGCCGATGCTCTGCTCGCGGCTGCTGAAGCGCAAGCCGCGCGTCACGAAAAGGCCGCACCCGGTCTATCAGTTTATCGAGAACCATCTCAACGCGCTGCTGGCCGCCTATGCGCGCGGGCTGAACTGGGTGATGCGCCATCAGAAGTTGACGATGTTCAGCCTGCTGCTGACCGTGCTGCTCAATCTGTTTCTTTATAGCGTGGTGCAGAAGGGCTTCTTTCCCAATCAGGATACCGGCCTGCTGATGGGCGCGCTGCGCGCCGAGCAGAATATTTCGTTTCAGGCGATGAAGCCGAAAATGCTGATGTTCACCAAAATCATTCAGGCCGATCCGGCGGTAGAGAGCGTCATGTCCTCGATGGGCAGCGGCATGTTCGGCTCGCGCAACAGCGCCAATTTCTTTGTGCGGCTGAAGGATCTCGACCAGCGCGACGTCACCGCCACCGAAGTGGCCAACCGGCTGAGCATGAAAACCAGCCATATCGCCGGCGCGCAGATGTTTCTGATGGCGGCGCAGGATCTGCATATCGGCGGACGCAGCGCCAACGCCAGCTATCAGTACAGCCTGCAGGCGGACGACCTCGATCTGCTGCGCAGCTGGACGCCGAAGGTGCAGGCGGCGCTGGCGGCGATCCCGCAGCTCAACAGCGTCGATTCCGACTCGCAAACCGGCGGCCAGGAGGTGGTGATTAATATCGATCGCGATCGCGCCACGCGCCTCGGCGTCAACGTGCAGATGCTCGACACCATGCTCAACAACGCCTTCAGCCAGCGCCAGGTCGCCACGCTCTATCACACGCTGAATCAGTATCACGTTGTGATGTCGCTTAACAGCAGCTACACGCGCGATCCGGCGATTTTGCAGCAGCTCTATGTGGTTAACGACAGCGGCGATCGGGTGCCGCTCTCCGCCTTCGCTACGCTGACCAGCGGCAACGCGCCGCTGTCGGTGGCGCATCAGGGACAGTCGGCCACCAGCACCGTCGCCTTTAACCTCAACGACGGCGTCTCGCTGGAGCAGGCGCAGGCGCTGATCAAGCAGGCGATGGCGAAGCTCGGTCTGCCCTCCAGCATCCAGGCCGGTTTTGCCGGCACCGCCGCCGCCTTCGGCCAGCTGACGGCCACCATGCCCTGGCTGATCCTGGCGGCGCTGGCGGCGGTCTATATCGTGCTGGGCGTGCTCTACGAGAGCTACGTGCATCCTCTGACCATCCTCTCGACGCTGCCGTCGGCGGGCGTCGGCGCGCTGCTGCTGCTGTTGCTCACCAACACGCAGCTCACGGTGATCGCGCTAATCGGCATCATCCTGCTGATCGGCATCGTCAAGAAGAACGCCATTATGATGATCGACTTTGCGCTCGACGCCGAGCGCCGTCTCGGCCTGACGCCGCAGCAGGCGATTGTGCAGGCCTGCCTGATGCGCTTTCGCCCCATCATGATGACCACGCTGGCGGCGTTTTTCGGCGCGCTGCCGCTGGCGCTCGGCAGCGGCGGCGACGCCGATCTGCGCAGCCCGCTCGGCATCGCCATTGCCGGCGGCCTGGCGCTGAGCCAGCTGCTGACCCTGTTTACCACGCCGGTGGTCTATCTCTGGTTCGACCGTCTGAGTCGCGCCACCCAACGTCAGTGGCGCCGTTTGCGCCATGCGGGATCCTGATTGATGAAAACGCTTTCTCTCGCTTTACTGCTGCTGCTCGGCGGCTGCGCCGTCGGCCCCGACTATCAACGCCCCAGCGCCAGCGTGCCGCTGCACTATAAAGAAGCCAAAGGCTGGCAGCGTGCCACGCCGCAGGACGATCAAAGCAAAGGCGAATGGTGGGCGGTCTATCACGACGACACCCTGAGCGGCCTGCTGCGGCAGGTGAGCATCTCTAACCAGAACGTCGCCAGCTACGCCGCGCAGTACCGCGAAGCGCAGGCGCTGGCCGCTCAGTCGCGCGCCGCGCTCTTTCCCACGCTCGGCTATGACGCCAGCGCAACGCGCAGCGGCACCCGTTCGACCAACAGCGGCGCGCGCAGCGTCACCAACAGCAACTCGGCGCAGCTAAGCGCCAGCTGGGAGGCGGATCTGTGGGGCAAGCTGCGCCGCACCCGCGAAGAGAATGCCGCCAGCGCCCAGGCAAGCGCCGCCGAACTGGCGAACGTGACGCTCAGCGCCCAGTCGGAGCTGGCGCAAGACTATTTTCAGCTGCGTATTATGGATGAGAAGATCGCGCGCTATCAGCAAAGCGTGGCGGCCTACGATCGCTATCTGAAGGTCATTGAGAATAAATACCAGGCGGGCAGCGAATCGCGCGCCACCCTGGCGCAGGCGCAGATGCAGCTGGAGAGCGCGCGCGCCTCGGCGCTCGACCAGCAGTGGCAGCGGGCCCAGATGGAGCACGCTATCGCGCTGCTGATCGGCAAAGCGCCGGCCGACTTCAGCCTGCCGGCGGCGAAGCTGACCGCGACGCTGCCGCCGCTACCGCAGGCGCTGCCGTCGCAGCTGCTGCAGCGCCGTCCCGATATCGCTTACGCCGAACGCAACGTCGCCGCCGCCAACGCCGCCGTCGGCGTGGCGATTGCCGGCTACTATCCCGATCTGACGCTGAGCGCCAGCGGCGGCACCAGCGCCTCGGCGCTGCATAATCTTTTCTCGCTGCCCTATCGCGTCTGGTCGCTCGGCCCCGATCTGAGCGGCACGCTGCTCGACTTCGGCGCTACCTCGGCGAAGGTGGATCAGGCGCGCGCCGCCTGGGACGCCAGCGTCGCCAGCTATCGCCTGGCGGTGCTGACGGCGATGCAGGAGGTCGAGGACGATCTGGTGGAGCTGAACACCCTGACCAGCGAGCTCGCGGCGCAGCAGCGCGCCACCGATGCCGCGCGCGAGTCGGCACGCGTCACGCGCAACCAGTATGAGGCGGGTATGATCGACTATCTCGACGTCGCCACTACCGAAACCAGCAGCCTGAGCGCGCAGCAGAGCCTGCTGACGCTGCAAAGCACGCAGTGGGTTGCCAGCGTGGCGCTGATCGCCGCGCTCGGCGGCGGCTGGCAGAGCGCGCCCTAAATCGCGCCTTTACGCTTGTCGAACGACGTCAGATCCTGCATCGTTAGGAACCTTTTTAGCGATGCTATGGAGCTGGCATGTTGTTTACATTTTTACGTCTGGTCTGCCGCCTGCTGTGGCGGGTGGAACTGCGCGGCGACGCCGCCGCGCTGCATCAGGGAAAAGTGCTGATCGCGCCGAATCATATCTCTTTTCTCGACGGCGTGCTGCTGGCGCTGTTCCTGCCGATCAGACCGGTTTTCGCGGTTTACTCCGCCGTCAGCGATCGGTGGTATATGCGGCTGGTGAAGCCGCTGATCGATTTCGTTCCGCTCGATCCAACCCGGCCGATGTCGATCAAGCAGCTGGTGCGGCTGATCGACAGCGGCCGTCCGGTGGTGATTTTCCCGGAAGGGCGCATTACCGTGACCGGCTCGCTGATGAAAATCTACAGCGGCGCGGGGTTCGTCGCCGCCAAATCGCAGGCCAACGTGGTGCCGATGCGCATCGAAGGCGCGGAGTACACCCCTTTCGGCCGCCTGGCGGGCGTCTTTAAGCGCCGCCTTTTTCCCCGTATCACCCTGACCATCCTGCCCGCCACGCGCATTCCGATGCCGGAGGCGAAGCGCGCGCGCGACCGACGCCAGCTCGCCGGCGAGCACCTGCACCATATTATGATGGAAGCGCGCATGGCGGTGCGCCCGCGCGAAACGCTCTATGACGCTTTCCTCAACGCCCGCACCCGCTACGGCGCCTTCAAGCCCTGCATCGAAGACGTCAACATGCAGCCCGACAGCTATACCGGCCTGCTGAAAAAGGCGCTCGGCGTCGGGCGCATTCTTGAGCGCTACAGCCAGCCGGGCGAGATCGTCGGCCTGCTGCTGCCGAATGCGACGGTGACCGCGGCAGCGATCCTCGGTGCGTCGATGCGCGGGCGCGTGCCGGCGATGCTCAACTACACCGCCGGCGTCAACGGC
The DNA here is from genome assembly GCF_000738765.1 of Pantoea sp. NGS-ED-1003. NCBI lineage: Bacteria > Pseudomonadati > Pseudomonadota > Gammaproteobacteria > Enterobacterales > Erwiniaceae > Pantoea > Pantoea sp. NGS-ED-1003. Next base: position 66,476 of record NZ_JPQA01000006.1, on the reverse strand, counting down.
ATGCGTGCGGCGCTCACCGCATCGCAGGTGAAAACTGTCTTCACCTCGCGCCAGTTTCTGGAGAAGGGCAACCTCTGGCATCTGCCGCAGGGGCTGACCGAGGTCGAGTGGATCTATCTGGAGGATCTGCGCGACACCGTGACGACGCAGGACAAGCTCTGGATCCTCGCGCATCTGCTGCTGCCGCGCCGCGCGCAGGTGGCGCGCCAGCCGGAAGAGGCGGCGATGGTGCTCTTCACCTCCGGCTCGGAAGGTAACCCCAAAGGGGTGGTGCATTCGCATAAAAGCCTGCTGGCGAACGTGGAGCAGATCCGCACCGTGGCTGATTTCACCCCGCGCGATAAATTTATGTCGGCGCTGCCGCTGTTCCACGCCTTCGGCCTGACGGTGGGCCTGTTCACGCCGCTGATGACCGGCGCGCAGGTGTTTCTCTACCCCAGCCCGCTGCACTATCGCGTCGTGCCGGAGCTGGTCTACGACCGCAACTGCACCGTGCTGTTCGGCACCTCGACCTTTCTCGGCAACTACGCGCGCTTTGCCGCGCCTTACGATTTCGCCCGCCTGCGCTACGTGGTGGCGGGCGCGGAGAAGCTGCAGGAAGCGACGCGCCAGATCTATATGGAGAAGTACGGTATCCGCATTCTGGAAGGCTACGGCGTAACCGAATGCGCGCCGGTGGTGGCGATCAACGTGCCGATGGCGGCGAAAACGCACACCGTCGGCCGTATCCTGCCGGGCATGGATTCGCGGCTGATGTCGGTAGAGGGCATCGAGCAGGGCGGAAGGCTGCAGCTGCGCGGGCCGAATATCATGAACGGCTATCTGCGCGTCGAGAATCCCGGCGTGCTGGAAGCGCCCGTCGCCGACAACGGCGAAGGGCAGATGGAGGCGGGCTGGTACGATACCGGCGACATCGTCTCCTTTGACGAAGGCGGTTTCTGTCAGATTCAGGGGCGCGCCAAACGCTTCGCCAAGGTCGCCGGCGAGATGGTATCGCTGGAGAGCGTCGAGCAGATCGCCCTGAAGGCGTCGCCGGAGAAACAGCACGCGGCGTCGCTGCGCGCCGATGGCAACCGCGGCGAAGCGCTGGTGCTCTTTACCACCGACGCCGGGCTGAAGCGCGATGGGCTGCAAAAGGCGGCGCGCGAGCTGGGCGCGCCGGAGCTCGCCGTGCCGCGCGACATTCGCGTGATGAAACAGCTGCCGATGCTGGGCAGCGGCAAACCGGACTATGTCAGCCTGAAAAAACTGGCGGATGAGGAGCAGGCATGAGCAGGCTAAACACGCAGGCGATGTCGCTGAGGTCGCGCGGCATGCTGGCGGTGATGGGCGCGCAGTTCTTCTCCGCCTTCGGCGATAATGCGCTGCTTTTCGCCACGCTGGCGCTGCTGAAAAGTCAGCTCTATCCCGAGTGGAGCCAGCCGGTGATGCAGATGTTGTTCGTCGCCGCCTATATTCTGCTGGCACCCTTTGTCGGTCAGATGGCGGACAGCTTCGCCAAAGGCCGCGTCATGATGTTCGCCAACAGCCTGAAGCTGCTGGGGGCGCTGCTGATCTGCTTCGGCTTTAATCCTTTCGTGGGTTATACGCTGGTGGGCATCGGCGCGGCCGCTTATTCGCCCGCCAAGTACGGCATTCTTACCGAGCTGACCTCCGGCGAGAAGCTGGTGAAGGCCAACGGCATGATGGAGAGCTCTACCATCGCCGCGATCCTGCTCGGATCGGTATCGGGCGGCGCGCTCGCCGACTGGAGCCTGCCGGCGGCGCTGGCGCTCTGCGCGGCCACTTACGCGGTGGCAGTGGCGGCAAACCTGTTTATTCCTGCGCTTGCCGCGGCGCGGCCGGGGCAGAGCTGGCACCTCGGCGCGATGCTGCGCCGCTTTTTCCATGCCTGCTCAACGCTGTGGCATAACGCGGAGACGCGCTTTTCCATTCTCGGCACCAGCCTGTTCTGGGGCGCGGGCGTGACGCTGCGCTTCCTGCTGGTGCTCTGGGTGCCGGTGGCGCTCGGCATCAGCGACAACGCCACGCCGACGACGCTCAACGCCATGGTGGCGATCGGCATCGTGGTCGGGGCCGGCGCTGCGGCGAAGCTGGTGACGCTGGAGACGGTGCGCCGCTGCATGCCCGCAGGCGTGCTGATCGGCGTGATGGTGGCGATCTTCTCGCTGCAGCATTCGCTGGTGAACGCGTACCTGCTGCTGATGGTGATCGGCGCGCTGGGCGGCTTTTTCGTGGTGCCGCTTAACGCGGTGCTGCAGGCGCGCGGCAAGGCGAGCGTCGGCGCGGGCAATGCGATCGCGGTGCAGAACTTCGGCGAGAATATCGCCATGCTGGTGATGCTGGGGCTCTATACGCTGGCGGTGAAAGCGGGCGCGCCTGCGGTCGCGACCGGCGTCGGCTTCGGCGCGCTGTTTGCGCTGGCGATTGCGGCGCTGTGGCTGTGGCGGCCGAAAGCCGCCGCGCGTTAAAACTGCAGGTGCTGGTCCGAGAGTAAACCGTGCGCTTGCGTTATTCGGTTGAGTTCGGCCAGCGCCGCCGCGTTAACCTGTCGCCACGGCTGTGGCGATGCGGCGACAGAAGGCTCTCTGCATTGCCTGCCGCCGCGCTCTTTTTTGTTCTCTTTAGCTTTCACCCAACAACCTCCGTGCCTCGCGCGCCACGTTTTCCATTTCGTCCTGCAGCTCCAGCAGCTCTGGCTCCAGGTCGTCGATATCGCCGATCTGGCGCAGGTTCTTCTCCAGCTGACGACAGAGTTGCTTCATGCGCGGCACGCCGCTGTAGCTGGCGCTGCCGTGCAGCTTATGAATGATCTCGCGCAGTCCCTGCACATCTTTCGCCGCCATAAAGGCGTCGAGTTTTTCATGCACCTCAGGTAGAAAGTCGAGCAGCATTGTCAGCATATCACGCGCCAGATCGGGCTTGTTCGCCGCCTGGCGCAGCGCCAGCTCCCAGTCGAGCGACGGCGAAACGGCAGGCACCGGCGGCAGCACAGCAGGCAGCGCCGGACTGTAGCGCGCCAGCAGCTGGCTGAGCCGGGTTTCGTCGATCGGCTTCGCCAGATAGTCGTTCATCCCGGCTTTAATCAGATGTTCGCGCTCGCCGTCGATGGCGTGCGCGGTGACCGCCACAATCGGCGTACTGGCGTGCAGCGGCAGGCTGCGAATAATTTCGCTGGCGCGAATGCCGTCGATCTCCGGCATCTGGATATCCATCAGGATGATATCCAGCGGCTGCGCGCGTGCTGCGGCGATCGCCTGCTCGGCGTTGTTGCATAACAGAATATGCTGCACCTGCTCCTCCAGCAGCGCGCCGATCAGCTTGAGGTTGGCGGGATTATCGTCCACCGCCATGACCCGCAGCGGCAGACGCGCGCCGTTGGGCAGTTCGCTGCGCTGGCGGGTATGCAGATCGGCCAGCAGCGGCAGCAGACGCGTGGTGGAGACCGGTTTGGTGATGCAGCCGTGAATGCCGCGCACCTTGAGCCGATCCGCCAGCAGCATCATGGCGCTCGGCAGTGCCAGCAGCACGCAGTCGGCGCGGTTGAGCAGGGCGTCGATAAAGGCGTCGTCCAGCAGCTCCTGCTGCGTGATGTCGATCGGCAGCCCGACCAGCAGCAGCGGATAGTGCGGCTCACGCAGGCCCGACAGCGTTTCGCTGTGCTCGACCTGCAGCGGCGTAACGCGCAGCATCTTCAGCGCCGCGTCGGCCGAGGCGGCATGCGCTTCGACATAGGCCATGCGCGAGCGCGACAGGGCGTCGAGCGCGCGCGGCAGCGTCGGCGCGTTGGGATTGAGATCGAGCTGTATCCGCACCCAGAAGGTCGAGCCTTCGTTGACGCGGCTGTGGAAGGCGATCTCGCCGCCCATCTCGCTGACCAGCTTCTGGGTGATCACCAGCCCCAGCCCGGTGCCGCCGTGGCGGCGGGAAATACTGGCGTCCGCCTGGCGAAACGCCTGAAACAGCTGGGTTTGCTGCTGCTCGGAAATGCCGATGCCGGAGTCGTGCACCTGAATCTCCAGCTCGACGCGCGTGGCGCTGACGGCGCGCTGTTCGACGCGCAGATCGATAGTGCCGCGCTCGGTAAACTTAATGGCGTTACCCAGCAGATTGATCAGAATCTGCTGCAGGCGCAGCGGATCGCCGATAACGTTATCCGGCACGCTGCTGTCGCACAGCACCGTCAGCTCCAGCCCTTTTTCGTGCGCCGACGGCGCCAGCAGCACGATGGTTTCATCCAGGGTGGCGCGCAGCGGGAAAGGGATCGACTCCAGCACCAGCTTGCCCGCCTCCAGCTTGGAGAAGTCGAGCACATCATTGATAATGCTGAGTAAATTATTGGCTGAGCGCTCAATGGTGTGCATGTAGTCGCGCTGGGTGGTGCCAAGGGCGGTTTTCAGCATCTGACGGGTAAAGCCGATCACGCCGTTGAGCGGGGTGCGCAGCTCGTGAGACATATTGGCGAGAAACTCCGACTTGATGCGCGCCGCTTCCTGGGCGCGCTTTTTCGCCAGGTCCAGCTCGACGTTCTGAATTTCCAGCTGCTCCAGCGTTTCCCGCAGATCCCAGGTCGCCTGATCGATATTGTGCTGCATCTCTTCATGGTAGGCGGTGAGCGACATCGCCATGGCGTTGATGCCGTTTTTCAGAATGCTGAGCTCCCCCAGCATATAACCCTCGACGCGGCTGTCGAGCTGACCGCGACGAATGCGGTCGACGGTGGTAACCATATTGCGAATCGGACCGGTAACGTCGCGCATCAGGCGATAGGCGAACAGCATGGCGAGGCAGAGACAAAACAGCAGCATCAGGGTGGCGACAAACACTTCTTTATACTGCTGCAAACGCACCGACTGGAGATCGAGCTCGATCGCCACGTAGCCGAGCGGATTGCCCGCCGGTTTCGCCTCTTCGCTCGGCTGTTCGTCTACCGCATAGTGCTCAGAGGTTATCGGCGTGCGCAGGATCAGCAGTGTGCCGTGGCGCTCCATCGAGACGTCGTCCGGCAGCGCGTGGATATCCTCTTTCTGCAACAGGCTCAGGTTCTGATTGTTATTCGAGGTGACGTAGAGACGGTTATTGTTGTCGAACACGGAAATGGCGCGGACAATATCGGAGTGACGGCGGTGCAGCAGGCTGACCAGCGCGCGCAGCGCGTCGCGGTCGTGCCAGCTCATACTGTATTCGCTGGAGATCGCCAGCGGCTCGATGATGCTGGCGCCCGCGTCCACTACCTGCCGCTGCAGTTCGTTGTAGCGATGCACCACGAAAAACGAGCTGAGCAGCAGCCCGATCATTAACGTCGGCGCCAGGATTAAAATCATCATTCGCGCCCGCAGGCTGTATTTCGTCATAATAGTCGCTGGCTTAGCCTGTTATCCCTGTGCGCGACAACGCGCGCACGCTGAATTTTATTGAGAATGTAGAACACTATGGCGCAATTTTACTCCGCAAAACAGCGCGTGACGACTAAGCAACGCATCACCGTCACCGTGGACGAGCTCGATCCCTTTGGCCAGGGCGTGGCGCGGCATCAGGGCAAGACCCTGTTTATCAGCGGCGCGCTGCCCGGCGAGCAGGCGGAGGTGACGCTGGTGGAGGAGAAACGTCAGTATGCGCGCGGCAAAGCGACGCGGCTGCTCAGCCTCAGCCCGGAGCGCGTGACGCCGCGCTGCCCGCACTTTACCCGCTGCGGCGGCTGTCAGCAGCAGCACGCCGCCGAGCCGCTGCAGCAGCGCAGCAAAGCGGCGGCGCTGTCGCGCATGCTGGGCCAGGCGGCGCAGCGCGCCGTCGCGGTGGACGAGATCCTTGCCGGGCCCGCCTGGGGCTACCGTCGTCGCGCGCGCCTCGGCCTGCAGTGGCAGCCGAAAACCCGCGAGCTGCAGATGGGGTTTCGCCAGGAGGCGAGCAACGATCTGGTGGCCATTCGCGTCTGCCCCATTCTGGCGCCCGAACTTGAAGCGCTGCTGCTGCCGTTGCGCGACTGCCTCAGCGCGCTGAAGGCGGCCAGCCGGCTGGGGCACCTCGAGCTGGTGCTGGCGGACAACGGGCCGCTGATGGTATTGCGCCATCTCGACGCGCTGCACGCCGACGATCGCGAAAAACTGGAACGTTTTTCGCATGAGCAGAGGCTGATGCTGTTTCTCGACAACGGCGAGCGGCTCGAGCAGGTGCGCGGCGAGGAACCTTTTTACCATTCGGGCGAGGTGCGGTTGACCTTTAGTCCGCAAGACTTTATTCAGGTCAACGACGCGGTCAATCAGCAGATGGTGGCGCAGGCGATCGCCTGGCTCGATCTGCGGCCGGAAGACCGCGTTCTCGATCTCTTTTGCGGCATGGGAAACTTTACGATCCCTGTAGGAAAATTCGTACAAAATGCTGTGGGTGTGGAGGGCGTTGCAGCATTAGTGCGGCAGGCAGCGTATAATGCGCAACTGAATAATCTTAAAAATGTCCGCTTTTTCCAGCACAACCTGGAGGAAGATGTTGCGCGCCAGCCGTGGGCGGCGCAGGGATTTAACAAGGTATTGCTCGATCCGGCGCGCGCCGGGGCCGCGGGCGTGATGGCGCATGTGGTTAAACTTGCGCCAGAGCGCGTGGTCTATGTTTCGTGTAATCCCACAACGCTTGCTCGCGACAGCCAGACATTGCTGTCGGCGGGCTACCATCTGGAAAGGGTCGCGATGCTGGATATGTTCCCTCATACCCGTCATCTCGAATCCATGGTGCTGTTCAGCAAAACATAAGCGGCAATTGATGCTGCTGTGGCAGGAGAGGATATGGTTGCGGTCAGAAGTGCGCATTTAAATACGGCAGGAGAGTTCGCTCTCGATCAGTGGATCGCCAGTCTTGGCATTGCCAACCCGCAATCATGTGAACGTATCGCCGAGACCTGGCGCTATTGCGAAGCCCAGACGCAGGGGCACCCCGATCAGTCGCTGCTGCTGTGGCGCGGCATCGAGATGGTTGAGATCCTGTCGATGCTCAGCATGGATATCGAAAGCTCCTGCGCCGCGCTAATCTTCCCGCTGGCGAATGCGGAAGTGGTGAGCGAAGAGGAGCTGGGCGAAACCTTCGGCAACGGCATCGTCACGCTGGTGCACGGCGTGCGCGATATGGACGCCATTCGCCAGCTGAAAGCGATCCACAACGACTCCATGGCGTCCGAGCAGGTGGACAACGTGCGCCGCATGCTGCTGGCGATGGTGGAAGATTTCCGCTGCGTGGTGATCAAGCTGGCGGAACGCATCATGAACCTGCGCGAGATGAAAGACGCGCCGGAAGATGAGCGCGTGCTGGCAGCCAAAGAGAGCACCAATATCTATGCGCCGCTCGCCAACCGGCTCGGCATCGGCCAGCTGAAATGGGAGCTGGAGGATTACTGCTTCCGCTACCTGCATCCCGATGAATACAAACGCATCGCCAAACTGCTGCATGAGCGCCGTATCGATCGCGAGCAGTATATCGAGAACTTCGTCGATTCCCTGCGCAAAGAGATGGTGAAAGAGGGCGTGCGCGCCGAGGTTTACGGTCGTCCGAAACATATCTACAGCATCTGGCGCAAGATGCAGAAGAAGTCGCTGGCGTTCGACGAGCTTTTCGACGTGCGTGCGGTGCGCATCGTCGCCGAACGTCTGCAAGACTGCTACGGCGCGCTCGGCATCGTGCATACCCTCTATCGTCATCTGCCGGCGGAGTTCGACGACTATGTCGCCAACCCCAAACCGAACGGCTATCAGTCGATTCATACCGTGGTGCTCGGGCCGAAAGGCAAAACCGTGGAAATTCAGATCCGCACCCGGCAGATGCACGAAGACGCCGAGCTGGGCGTCGCCGCGCACTGGAAATATAAAGAGGGGCCGAGCACCGGCAGCGCGCGCGGCGCCTCCGGACACGAAGGGCGTATCGCCTGGCTGCGCAAGCTGATCGCCTGGCAGGAAGAGATGGCCGACTCCGGCGAGATGCTGGAAGAGGTGCGCAGTCAGGTGTTCGACGATCGCGTTTATGTCTTTACCCCCAAAGGCGATGTGGTGGATCTGCCCGCCGGATCGACGCCGCTCGACTTCGCCTATCACATTCACAGCGATATCGGTCACCGCTGCATCGGCGCCAAGATCGGCGGCCGCATCGTGCCCTTTACCTATCAGCTGCAGATGGGCGATCAGGTTGAAGTGATCACTCAGAAACAGCCGAACCCGAGCCGCGACTGGTTGAACCCCAACCTCGGCTATATCACCACCAGCCGCGGACGCGCCAAGATCCATAACTGGTTCCGCAAGCAGGACCGCGACAAAAACATCGCCGCGGGCCGTCAGATCCTCGACAACGAGCTTAATCAGCTCGATATCAGCCTGCGCGAAGCGGAGAAGCTGCTGCTGCCGCGCTATAACGTTACCTCGCTCGATGAGCTGCTGGCGGCGATCGGCGGCGGTGATATTCGCCTCAATCAGATGGTCAATTTCCTGCAGGCGAAGCTCAACAAGCCGAGCGCGGAGGAGGAAGATCGCGAGGCGCTGCGCCAGCTGACGCAGAAAAGCTACTCGCCGCCGTCGCGCAAAGAGAGCGGCCGCGTGGTGGTGGAAGGGGTCGGCAACCTGATGCACCATATCGCGCGCTGCTGTCAGCCGATTCCGGGCGACGATATTGTCGGATTTATCACTCAGGGCCGCGGCATCTCTATCCACCGCGCCGACTGCGACCAGCTGGCCGAGCTGACCGCTCACGCGCCGGAACGCATCGTCGACGCGGTGTGGGGCGAAAGCTACTCCAGCGGCTATTCGCTGGTAGTGCGCGTTACCGCCAACGATCGCAGCGGTCTGCTGCGCGACATCACCACCATTCTCGCCAACGAGAAGGTCAACGTGCTGGGCGTCTCCAGCCGCAGCGACACCAAAAAACAGCTGGCGACCATCGATATGGATATTGAAATCTACAATCAGCAGGTGCTGGGCCGCGTGCTGTCGCGGCTGAATCAGGTGCCTGATATCATTGACGCCCGACGTCTTCACTGATGTTGCGGGATGGGCGCGCGCCCATCCCCGCGCTTATGACCCCGTGTTTGAAAAGGACTGACTATGAGCTCACTCGATCGCCTGCTGGGCATTATGCAAACCCTGCGCGATCCGCAACGCGGCTGTCCGTGGGATCGCGAGCAAACCTTCGCCTCGATCGCGCCCTATACGCTGGAAGAGACCTATGAAGTGCTGGACGCTATCCAGCGAGAGGACTTCGACGATCTGCGCGGCGAGCTGGGCGATCTGCTGTTTCAGGTGGTGTTCTACGCGCAGATGGCCAGCGAGCAGGATCGCTTTACCTTCGAAGATATCTGCGACGCCATCAGCGACAAGCTGGAGCGCCGCCATCCTCACATCTTCGGCGACGCCAGCGTGGCGGACAGCGCGGAGGTGCTGAAAAACTGGGAGGCGATCAAAGGCGCGGAGCGGGCGGAAAAGGCGCAGCACTCGGCGCTCGACGACATTCCCAAAGCGCTGCCGGCGCTGATGCGTGCGCACAAAATCCAGAAGCGCTGCCATAACGTCGGCTTCGACTGGACCTCGATCGGCCCGGTGCTGGATAACGTGCATGAAGAGATCGACGAAGTGATGCACGAGGCGCAGCAGGCGACAATCGATCCGCACAAGCTGGAAGAGGAGATCGGCGATCTGCTGTTCGCCACGGTTAACCTGTCGCGCCATCTGGGCAGCAAAGCGGAAACCGCGCTGCAAAAGGCGAACGACAAGTTCGAGCGCCGTTTCCGCGCGGTAGAAGCGATTATCGCCGCGCAAGGGCTCGCCATGTCCGAGGCGACGCTGGAGCAGATGGAGGCAGCCTGGCAGCAGGTGAAAGAAGGCGAAAAGCGCTGATTATTCCAGCGCCGCATACAATTTAGCCGGTCACGCTTACTCGATTCAGCGCGAGAAAAAAGTTGTGACCTGCATCAACATTTCCCTGGCCGCTATCCGCTATGTTACCCGCTGCAATGCGTTGGAGGATGGCGGTGATTCATCAATTGTGGCTAACAGGGGTTTCAGGTATACTGTTTTCCCGTCCTGGTTATTCCACCGTCTTTAAACCTAAACTCTCAGGTTCAGCATGACAACGAATTATATTTTTGTGACCGGCGGGGTCGTTTCCTCTCTGGGTAAAGGCATTGCCGCAGCCTCCCTCGCAGCCATTCTCGAAGCACGTGGTCTCAACGTGACCATCATGAAGCTGGATCCCTATATCAACGTCGATCCGGGCACCATGAGCCCTACCCAGCACGGTGAAGTGTTCGTCACCGACGACGGGGCCGAAACCGATTTGGATTTGGGTCACTACGAGCGCTTCATTCGCACTAAAATGACGCGCCGCAACAACTTCACCACGGGTCGTATCTACTCTGAAGTGCTGCGCAAAGAGCGCCGCGGCGACTATCTCGGCGCGACCATTCAGGTTATCCCGCATATCACTAACGCCATTAAAGAACGCATTATCGCAGGTGGCGAAGGTCACGACGTCGTTCTGGTGGAGATCGGCGGCACCGTCGGCGATATCGAGTCGCTGCCGTTCCTGGAAGCGATTCGCCAGATGGCGGTCGACGTTGGCCGTGAGCACACCATGTATATGCACCTGACGCTGGTGCCTTATATGGCGGCGGCGGGCGAGGTGAAAACCAAGCCGACCCAGCATTCCGTTAAAGAGCTGCTCTCTATCGGCATCCAGCCGGACGTGCTGATCTGCCGTTCCGACCGCGCCGTGCCCGCCAACGAACGCGCCAAGATTGCGCTGTTCTGTAACGTGCCGGAAAAAGCGGTTATCTCGCTGAAAGATGTCGACTCCATCTACAAAATCCCGGGCCTGCTGAAGTCGCAGGGTCTGGATGACTATATCTGCAAGCGCTTCAACCTGAACGCGCCGGAAGCTAACCTGTCCGAATGGGAACAGGTGATCTACGAAGAGGCCAATCCGGGCGGCGAAGTGACCATCGGCATGGTCGGCAAATATGTCGAACTGCCGGACGCGTACAAATCGGTGATTGAAGCGCTGAAGCACGGCGGCCTGAAAAATCGCGTCACGGTCAACATCAAGCTGATCGATTCGCAGGACGTCGAGACGCGCGGTGTCGAAATTCTGAAAGATCTGGATGCGATTCTGATCCCCGGCGGCTTCGGCTACCGCGGCGTGGAAGGCAAGCTGATGACCGCGCAGTACGCGCGTGAAAACAACGTGCCTTATCTGGGCATCTGCCTCGGCATGCAGGTTGCGCTGATGGAGTTCGCGCGCAACGTCGCCGGGATGGAAGGCGCCAACTCCACTGAATTTGTGCCAGACTGTAAATATCCGGTGGTGGCGTTGATCACCGAATGGCGCGATGAAAACGGCAACGTGGAACAGCGTACGGAAACCAGCGACCTGGGCGGCACCATGCGCCTTGGCAGCCAGCAGTGTCAGCTGACGCCGGACAGCAAAGTCCGTCAGCTGTACGGTTCCGACACCATCGTCGAGCGCCATCGCCACCGCTACGAAGTCAACAATCTGCTGCTGAAGCCGATTGAAGCCGCAGGGCTGCGCATTGCCGGACGTTCTGGCGACGACCAGCTGGTCGAGATCATCGAGATCCCGAACCACCCCTGGTTTGTGGCTTGCCAGTTCCACCCGGAGTTCACGTCAACACCGCGCGACGGTCATCCGCTGTTCGCCGGCTTTGTTAAGGCCGCGCAGGATCACCAGAAGCGTTTAGCGAAGTAAGTTTCACGAGCAACGCGCGAACTTTTCGCGCGTTGTTTGTCTTAGGATTGACTAACTTGTACTGAGGAAAATCGTAATGGCCAAAATCGTTAAAGTCATCGGTCGCGAAATCATCGACTCCCGCGGCAACCCAACTGTAGAAGCGGAAGTACATCTGGAAGGTGGTTTTGTTGGTCTGGCAGCGGCACCGTCAGGCGCTTCTACCGGTTCACGCGAGGCGCTGGAGCTGCGCGACGGCGACAAATCTCGTTTCCTGGGCAAAGGCGTAACTAAAGCAGTTGCTGCGGTTAACGGTCCGATTGCGGATGCGGTAAAAGGCAAAGACGCGAAAGATCAGGCGAACATCGATAAGATCATGATCGACCTGGACGGTACTGAGAACAAATCCAACTTCGGCGCAAACGCCATTCTGGCGGTATCGCTGGCTGCGGCGAAAGCGGCAGCGGCCTCTAAAGGTCAGCCGCTGTACGAGCACATCGCTGAGCTGAACGGCACCCCGGGCAAATTCTCTATGCCGCTGCCGATGATGAACATCATCAACGGCGGTGAGCACGCCGACAACAACGTCGACATCCAGGAATTCATGATCCAGCCGGTTGGCGCTTCAACGGTGAAAGAAGCGATCCGCATGGGTTCTGAAGTGTTCCATCACCTGGCGAAAGTGCTGAAGTCTAAAGGCCTGAACACCGCTGTTGGCGACGAAGGCGGCTACGCGCCGAACCTGGGTTCTAACGCCGAAGCGCTGGCTGTTATCGCGGAAGCGGTAAAAGCGGCGGGCTACGAGCTGGGCAAAGATATCACCCTGGCGATGGACTGCGCGGCGTCTGAATTCTACAAAGACGGCAAATACGTGCTGGCTGGCGAAGGCAACAAAGCCTTTACCTCTGAAGAGTTCACGCACTTCCTGGAAGATCTGACCAAACAGTACCCGATCGTCTCTATCGAAGATGGTCTGGACGAGTCAGACTGGAACGGCTTTGCTTACCAGACTAAAGTGCTGGGCGACAAAATCCAGCTGGTGGGCGACGACCTGTTCGTGACTAACACCAAGATCCTGAAAGAAGGCATCGAGAAAGGCATCGCTAACTCCATCCTGATCAAGTTCAACCAGATCGGTTCTCTGACCGAAACCCTGGCGGCGATCAAAATGGCGAAAGACGCAGGCTACACCGCGGTGATTTCACACCGTTCAGGTGAAACCGAAGACGCCACCATCGCTGACCTGGCGGTCGGTACTGCAGCAGGCCAGATCAAAACCGGTTCTATGAGCCGTTCTGACCGCGTCGCTAAGTACAACCAGCTGATCCGTATTGAAGAAGCGCTGGGTTCAAAAGCGCCGTTCAACGGTCTGAAAGAAGTGAAAGGCCAGGCGTAATCGCCTGCCGGTGCCGTCGCGTGACGGCACAAGCCTGAATCAAAGCCCCGCCTTGCGCGGGGCTTTTGCTTTATCTGGCGCAGAGAAAAGGCACATCGCGTGGTTGAGCTGCGCGGCAAATCTGCCATAATCAGCGCCCTGTTTTTTTCTAGCGAGTCCGTAATGCAATACCCGATTAATGAAATGTTCCAGACGCTGCAGGGAGAAGGATTTTATACCGGCGTTCCGGCCATCTTTATCCGCTTACAGGGATGTCCGGTGGGTTGTAGCTGGTGTGATACCAAACATACCTGGGAGAAGCTGGCCGATCGGGAAACGGCGCTGGGCGATATTCTGGTCAAAACGGTGGAAACGGATGCCTGGGGCAACGCCGATGCGGCGCTGCTGATTGAGACTATCCAGCGTCAAGGCTGGACGGCGCGCCATGTGGTGATTACCGGCGGCGAGCCGTCGATTTACGATCTGCGCCCGCTGACCACGGCGCTGGAAGCGCAGGGTTTTCAGTGCCAGATCGAAACCAGCGGCACGCACGAAGTGCACTGCTCCGAGAAAACCTGGGTGACGGTATCGCCGAAGGTGAATATGCGCGGCGGCTATGACGTGCTGGCGCAGGCGCTGCAGCGCGCGGATGAGATCAAGCATCCGGTGGCGCGCGAGCGCGACATAGAGGCGCTTGATGAACTGCTGGCAACGCTGAGCGACAGCAAAGCGCGCATTATTGCGCTGCAGCCTATCAGCCGCAAAGACGCGGCGACGAAACTTTGTATTGAAACCTGTATCGCGCGCAACTGGCGCTTATCGATGCAGACTCATAAATATCTTAATATCGCCTGACGGCAGAGAGCTGGGCGGCGGCCGCGCCGCCCGCTAGCGTCACTGCTTCGCTTTATAGGCGTCAAACGCCTTCTTGATCTCACTCTTCGCCACGTCGGCGCTCTCAAATCCGTTCAACTCGACCTTCTTGCGCCCCTCCGGCAGTTGCTTATAAACGCGGAAAAAGGCCTCGAGGCGCGCCTGTTCCATCTTCGGCAGATCGCTCATGCTCTTAATATCGTCCCAGGTGGGATCGATTTTGCTGGTCGGCACCGCGACGATCTTGTCGTCCACTTCGCCGCCGTCGATCATCTTCAGCACGCCAATAGCGCGCAGTTTGATTAGCGTGCCCGGCTGCAGCGGCGCGCGGGTATAGAAGATCACGTCGAGCGGATCGTTATCGCCGCCCAGCGACTGCGTCAGGGATCCGTAATTGGCTGGATAGGCCACTGGCATCGACTGAAAACGGTCCGCCACGATAAAGCCAGTTTTGGCATCGGTCTCATATTTGATGGTGCCGCCGGCGGGAATTTCGGTCACGGCGTAGAACTCGTCCGGCACGTTGTCCGGCTGGGGAAAGTCGAGCACGTTTTGCGCCTGTACGGCGGCAGAGGCGGTAAAAAGCAGCGCGAGGGCGGCAAGGCGTTTCAGGTTCATTGTTGATTCTCTTGATCTTTAATAGAGGAGAGAACAACGTAGAGACGTCAGATGACAGAAAGATGACCCAAGCGTAAAGAAGCGTAGGGTGGAAAGGGCGGGCTGTGCGGACCACAGCCCTGACGGGACTTATCCTTTATAGACGCAGCCCGCCGTGCAGGTCTCTTTGATCATCACCGCGCTCAGCTCAGGCAGCTGCGGCTTCATCTGATCCCAAATCCACTTTGCCAGCACTTCGCTGGTAGGATTTTCAAGGCCGGCGATCTCATTCAGATAGTGGTGATCGAGGCGCTCATACAGCGGCTTGAACGCCGCTTTCAGTTCGGCGAAGTCCATCACCCAGCCGGTATGCGCGTCCACTTCGCCGGTAATTTCCAGTCGCACCAGAAACGAATGGCCATGCAGGCGACCGCATTTGTGTCCTTCCGGGACGTTAGGCAAATGGTGAGCGGCTTCGAACTGGAACTCTTTAAACAATGTGGTAGACATAATGGCTCTCAGGCTGAAAAACCGAGGAATTCTACCTGAAATACGGAATTTTCGCATCCGTACCGTTGTAAAGAGGGATCTGCGCGGCCAGCGCAATAACGCTCCCTTTTAACTGACTGATAAATATTCACTTTATATACCAGTTTTACTGATTATGCCTACCTGAAAAACCACTTAGTCATTTTGGTTATTAATTATGTCGAAGCTGTATTTAATCGTTAATATACGGGCCGGTAACCTACCACTCTTCCTGCTACTTTACCGTCCGGACTCTGGATACTGGAATTCTTAACGCGATGACGACTCAGGCACCCCCAGGTTCTCTGCTCCCGCTCAACCCGGAGCAACTTGCGCGCTTACAGGCGGCAACGACTGATTTTTCTCCCACCCAGCTGGCGTGGATCTCTGGCTACTTCTGGGGAATGATCAATCAGACGCCCGGCAGCGTCGCGGCCAGCGCGCCAGCGGCGGCGGAGATCCCGGCGATTACGCTGATTTCCGCTTCGCAAACCGGCAACGCGCGCCGCGTCGCCGAGCAGCTGCGCGACGATCTGCAGGCGGCGAAGCTGAACGTTAAGCTGGTTAACGCCGGCGATTACAAGTTCAAGCAGATTGGCCAGGAGAAGCTGCTGGTGGTGGTGACCTCCACGCAGGGTGAAGGCGATCCGCCGGAAGAGGCGGTGGCGCTGCATAAATTCCTGATGTCGAAGAAAGCGCCGAAGCTGGATGGCGCCGCTTTCGCGGTGCTCGGCCTCGGCGACACCTCTTACGAATTCTTTAGCAAAGCGGGCAAGGACTTCGACAGCCGCCTGGCGGAGCTGGGCGCAGAGCGCCTGCTGGATCGCGTCGACGCCGACGTCGATTTCGCCGAGGCGGCTGCCAGCTGGCGCCGTGCGCTGGTCGAGGTGCTGAAACAGCGCGTGCCGAGCGAAACGCCGGCGCAGGCAGTGGCGACCGCGACCGGCAGCGTCAATGAAGTGCACAGCAGCCCCTACACCAAAGAGGCGCCGCTGACCGCCAGCTTTGCCGTAAACCAAAAAATTACCGGCCGTCATTCTGACAAGGACGTGCGTCATATCGAAATCGATCTGGGCGACTCCGGTTTACGTTACCAGCCGGGCGACGCGCTGGGCATCTGGTATGAAAATGACCCGGATCTGGTCGCCGAGCTGCTGAGCCTGCTGTGGCTGAAAGGCGACGAGCCCGTACAGATCGACAACGAAACCCTGCCGCTTAGCGACGCGCTGCAAAAACGCTTTGAGCTGACGGTAAACACCGCGCAGATCGTTGAGCAGTACGCCGCGCTGTCGCGCAACGACGCGCTGCTGGCGCTGGTGGGCGATAAGGCGAAGCTGCAGCACTACGCGCAGACCTTCCCGATCGTCGATATGGTGCGTAACGCACCGACCGAACTCAACGCCGAACAGCTGACGACGCTGCTGCGTCCGCTGACGCCGCGCCTCTACTCTATCGCCTCGTCGCAGGCGGAGAATGAAACCGAAGTCCATATCACCGTCGGCGCGGTGCGCTTCGATATCGACGGCCGCGCGCGCGCGGGCGGCGCCTCCAGCTATCTGGCTGACCGCCTGGAAGAGGATGCGGAAATTCGCGTCTTTATCGAGCATAACGATAACTTCCGTCTGCCCGCCAGTCCCGACGCGCCGGTCATTATGATTGGTCCGGGTACCGGCATCGCGCCGTTCCGCGCCTTTATGCAGCAGCGCGACAACGACGGCGCTGGCGGCAAAAACTGGCTCTTCTTCGGCAATCCGCACTTCACCGAGGATTTTCTCTATCAGGTTGAGTGGCAGCAGTATGTAAAAGATGGCCTGCTGACCCATATCGATCTCGCCTGGTCACGCGACCAGGAGCAGAAAGTCTACGTGCAGGACAAAATCCGCGCCAAAGGGGCGGAAGTGTGGCGCTGGATCGAAGAGGGCGCGCATATTTATGTCTGCGGCGACGCCAACCGTATGGCGAAGGATGTCGAGCAGGCACTGCTGGATGTGGTGGTCGAACACGGGGCAATGGATCGTGAAACGGCCGACGAATTTTTAAGCGAGCTGCGCATTGAGCGCCGCTATCAGCGAGACGTTTACTAATGAGCGAAAAACACCCCGGACCGCTGGTCGTTGAAGGCAAGCTGGTCGACGCCGAGCGTCTTAAAAAAGAGAGCAACTATTTACGCGGCACCATTCTGGAGGATCTGGATGATGGCCTGACCGGCGGCTTTAACGGCGATAATTTCCTGCTGATCCGTTTCCACGGCATGTACCAGCAGGACGATCGCGACATTCGCGCCGAGCGCGCCGAGCAGAAGCTGGAGCCGCGTCACGCTATGATGCTGC
Source organism: Pantoea sp. NGS-ED-1003 (assembly GCF_000738765.1). Classification (NCBI taxonomy): domain Bacteria; kingdom Pseudomonadati; phylum Pseudomonadota; class Gammaproteobacteria; order Enterobacterales; family Erwiniaceae; genus Pantoea; species Pantoea sp. NGS-ED-1003. The sequence continues at coordinate 49,064 of NZ_JPQA01000006.1, read as the reverse complement.
GCTGCCGTCTGCCTGGCGGTATCATCACGCCGACGCAGTGGCTGGCGATCGATAAATTCGCCACCGAAAAAACGCTGTACGGCAGCATTCGCCTGACTAACCGCCAGACCTTTCAGTTCCACGGCATTCTGAAGAAGAACGTCAAGCCTTCGCACCAGATGCTGCACGAAGTCGGGCTCGACGCGCTGGCGACCGCTAACGACGTCAACCGCAACGTGCTCTGCACCTCAAACCCGGTCGAGTCGGAGCTGCATCAGGAAGCCTACGAGTGGGCGAAGAAAATCTCCGAGCATCTGCTGCCGCGCACCCGCGCCTACGCAGAAATCTGGTGGGATAAAGAGAAGGTTGCGACCACGGATGAGGAGCCGATCCTCGGCGAGACCTATCTGCCGCGTAAGTTTAAAACCACGGTGGTGATCCCGCCGCACAACGACGTCGATCTGCACGCCAACGACCTGAACTTTATCGCGGTGGCGGAGAAGGGCAGGCTAATCGGCTTTAACTTGCTGGTCGGCGGCGGCTTGTCGATCGAGCACGGCAACAAAGCGACCTATGCGCGCACCGCCAGCGAGTTCGGCTATCTGCCGCTGGAAAAAACGCTGGAGGTCGCGGCTGCGGTGGTGACCACCCAGCGCGACTGGGGCAACCGCACCGATCGTAAAAACGCCAAAACCAAATATACCCTGGAGCGCGTCGGCGTCGAGACCTTCAAAGCGGAAGTCGAAAAGCGCGCCGGGCTGACCTTCGAGCCGATTCGCCCTTACGAGTTCACCACCCGCGGCGATCGCATTGGCTGGATCAAGGGCATCGACAAGAAGTGGCACCTGACGCTGTTTATCGAAAACGGCCGCCTGCTCGACTACCCGGACCGTCCGCTGAAAAGCGGCATCGCGGCGATTGCGCGCGTGCATCAGGGCGACTTCCGCCTGACGGCGAACCAGAACCTGATCGTGGCCGGCGTGCCGGAGAGCGAAAAGGCGAAAATCGAGGCGATTGCGCGTGAACACGGCCTGATGGAGAGCGTGACCGCGCAGCGCGAAAATTCGATGGCGTGCGTCTCGTTCCCGACCTGCCCGCTGGCGATGGCGGAAGCGGAGCGTTTTCTGCCCGCCTTTGTCACTAAAGTCGAAGAGATCATGCATAGCCACGGCGTGGGCGAAGAGCACATAGTGCTACGCGTCACCGGTTGTCCCAACGGATGCGGCCGTGCCATGCTGGCGGAAATCGGGCTGGTGGGCAAAGCACCGGGCCGTTACAACCTGCATATCGGCGGCAACCGCATCGGCACGCGCATTCCGCGCATGTACCGCGAGAACATCACCGAAAGCGAGATCCTCGCCAGCATCGACGAGCTGGTGGGCCGCTGGGCGCGCGAGCGTCACGGCGCTGAGGGCTTCGGCGACTTCGCGATCCGCGCAGGTATCGTCAAGCCGGTCGTCGATCCGGCACGAGATTTCTGGGATTCGGAGACAGTATGAGTCAGTTCGACCTCGCAGCACTGGGTGAAATGAACAAAGTCGAGCGCACGCTGGCGCTGGCGTCCGTGAACGCGCAGCTGGAGAAAAGCTCGGCGGAGGCGCGCGTCAGCTGGACGCTGGAAAACCTGCCGGGCGCTTTTGTGCTCTCGTCAAGTTTCGGCATTCAGGCGGCGGTGTCGCTGCATCTGGTCACGCGGCAGATGCCCGATATTCCGGTGATCCTTACCGATACCGGCTATCTCTTCCCGGAAACCTACCGTTTTATCGATCAGCTGACGGATCAGCTGGGCCTGAATCTGCAGGTGTTTCGCGCCGAAACCTCGGCAGCCTGGCAGGAAGCGCGCTACGGCAAGCTGTGGGAGCAGGGCGTGGAAGGCATTGAGCAGTACAACCAGATCAACAAGGTTGAGCCGATGAACCGCGCGCTGCAGACGCTGGGCGCGCAGACCTGGTTCGCCGGGCTGCGGCGCGATCAGTCCGGCAGTCGTGCGAATCTGCCGGTGCTCGGCGTGCAGCGCGGCGTGTTCAAGGTGCTGCCGATTATCGACTGGGACAACCGTCAGATTCATCACTATCTGCAGCAGCACAACCTTAAATACCATCCGCTGTGGGATGAGGGCTATTTGTCGGTGGGCGATACCCACACCACGCGCAAATGGGAGCCCGGCATGGCGGAAGAGGAGACGCGCTTCTTCGGCCTGAAGCGCGAGTGCGGCCTGCACGAAGGCTGAGTCTTAGCGCGCGCTGCCTGACTTACCCCGGGCAGCGCGCCCCCGCATCATCCCCTCTGATATCACTACTCAGTTACACTTTCGGATTGGTCAACTCGCCCAGCAGCGGCAGCAGCACCTTCACGCTGTCGCGCGTGCGCAGGGAAATACGGCCCGGCAGCCAGCGATCGAGATAGCTGAGGTTATCGCGATCGGTCTGATGGCGCGTAGTGCCGTCCGGGAAATGCTTCGAGCGGCTGCGCTGCTGCGCGCCGTCTTTGCCGCCCAGCGCCCAGTTGCTCGCCGTCACGTCCAGCAGCGGAAAACCCGCCTGATCGAACGCGTTGGCAGCGTTATAGTCGCGCGCGGTCATCTGATGGCTAGCGGCGGGAATGCCGAGCTGCTGCGCGAGGCGCAGCGCGCGCTCGCTGGTCTGCTTGCGCACCGCGCGCGGCGTATTGCTGCCGCTGTTGAAATAGAGATGGTCGCCGGCGATCAGGCTGTTGAGATCCACTACCAGCAGCGTGTTCTTTTTCTCTTTCTCGCTCATGCGCGCCACGTAATCCTGCATGCCGCCCAGCGCGGTTTCGCCTGCGCTCAGCGCCACGAAGCGCACGCCGTAATGTAGCGGCCGGCGGCTCAGCTGCTGCGCCAGCTCCAGCATCACGCCCAGCCCTGACGCGTTGTCGTCGACGCCCTGCAGACGCAGGCCGCCAAGGTTATGCTCGGCATCGCTGCTGCTGAGCGGCGTCCAGGTGTCGAGATGCGCCACAATCAGGATCTCCTGCGGCGCGCTGCCGGCGCGAGCGGCGATCACCGAGGTCGCCGTCACTTTATGCCAGCGCAGATCGCCATTGGTTTCGCGCCAGCGGTAGCCGGTATTGAACTGGCGGGTATTACTCTGAAAACCGAGCGCGGTAAACTGCTGCTGCAGGTAGTCGGCGGTCATCATTTCGGCCGGGCTGCCGCTCATGCGGCCAGGGAAGTAAGTGGCGATGTGACGAAGCTGCTGCTCGGCAAATGCCCCCGGCGCAACGCTGGCGGCCTGGGCGTGCAGAGCGAAACCGCAATTCAACAGCGCAGCCAGCGCGGTCAGGCGGAGAAGGGCAAACATGCGGTGTTCCTTGTGGGTCATCCTGTGACGAAAAGCCAAAATTTTTTCGCTCTCCAGTATGAAACTGTGATCGCCATTAAACAATTTGATTCGCTCTGAAAGCCTTGCCAGATCATTCGTTAAGCACATTTTGTTATGAGCTTGCCTGGCGCGTTATTCCATTCGGTAACTACTCATTCCAATTCGTAATTTCATCTGCCAGAAGGGCGCAACGTATAGTCGCGTTAAATTACGGTTACAACGCCAGGGTTATCGTGGACTATTTGCCTCTTTTCGCCGATCTCAAAGGTCGTCCGGTGCTGGTCGTCGGCGGCGGCGACGTCGCGGCGCGCAAAATCGAACTGCTGCGTCGCGCTTCCGCGCAGGTGCGCGTGGTGTCGCGCGAGCTCTGCCCTGAACTTCAGGCGCTGCATCAGGAACAGCAGATCGAATGGCTGGCGACGGCATTCGAGCCGGCGCAGCTCGACGCGGTTTTTCTCGCTATCGCCGCGACCGACGATAACCTGCTCAACCGCCAGGTTTACGACGAGGCCAACGCCCGTCACCGACTGGTCAACGTGGTAGACGACCAGCCGAAGTGCAGCTTTATCTTCCCCTCTATCGTGGACCGCTCTCCGCTGGTGGTCGCTATCTCCTCCAGCGGCACCGCGCCGGTGCTGGCGCGTATGCTGCGCGAAAAGCTGGAGGCGCTGCTGCCCGCCAGCCTGGGGCAGATGGCGGAGGTCGCGGGCGGGTTTCGCGACCGCGTAAAACAGCGTTTTAGCCGCATGTCCGATCGCCGTCGCTTCTGGGAGCGCGCCTTTAACGGCCTGTTCGCCAGCCAGATGTCGGCGGGCAACGTGGACGAGGCGACGCGCACGCTGACGCGCGAGCTCAATGAAGAACCGAACCGCGCAGGCGAGATCATTCTGGTCGGCGCCGGACCCGGCGACAGCGGCCTGCTGACGCTGCGCGGCCTGCAGGTGATGCAGCTGGCGGACGTCGTGCTTTACGACCATCTGGTCAGCGACGAAGTGCTGGATCTGGTGCGCCGCGACGCCGACCGCATCTGCGTCGGCAAACGCGCCGGCGCGCACTCGGTGCCGCAGGAAGAGACCAATCGCCTGTTGGTGGAGCTGGCGCGCAAAGGCAAACGCGTGGTACGCCTGAAAGGGGGCGATCCCTTTATCTTCGGCCGCGGCGGCGAAGAGCTACAGGCGGCGCAGGAGGCGGGGATCCCGTTTCAGGTGGTGCCCGGCGTGACGGCGGCAGCAGGCGCTACCGCCTACGCCGGTATTCCGCTGACGCACCGCGATCACGCGCAGAGCGTGCTGTTTATTACCGGTCACTGTCGCGCCGACGGCGACGACATCGACTGGCCGTCGCTGGCGCGCGCACGTCAGACGCTGGCGATCTATATGGGCACGGTAAAGGCAGCGGCGATTAGCGAAGGGCTGATACGTCACGGCCGCGATCCCGCGACGCCGGTTGCGGTGATTGGCCGCGGCACGCGGCAGGATCAGCAGGTACTGACCGGCACGCTGGAACACCTTGAGACGCTGGCTGCCGCCGCGCCGACGCCAGCGCTGCTGGTGATCGGGGAAGTGGTGAAGCTGCACGAGCAGCTGGCGTGGTTTCAACATTCTGCACAGCAGGCGACCCGCGAGTCCGCCGTTGTCACACTGGCTTGAGGAAAAATCATGGATCAAAAAAGACTCACTCATCTGCGTCAGTTAGAGGCGGAAAGCATTCATATCATCCGCGAGGTCGCAGCGGAGTTCGGCAATCCGGTCATGATGTACTCCATCGGCAAAGATTCGTCGGTGATGCTGCATCTGGCGCGTAAAGCCTTCTATCCAGGCACGCTGCCGTTTCCGCTGCTGCACGTCGATACCGGCTGGAAATTTCGCGAGATGTACGCCTTTCGCGATCGCACCGTGAAAGAGATGGGCGCCGAGCTGCTGGTTCACCGCAATCCGGAAGGCGTGGCGATGGGCATCAATCCCTTCGTGCACGGCAGCGCCAAGCACACCGATATCATGAAAACCGAAGGGCTGAAGCAGGCGCTGAACAAATATGGCTTTGACGCCGCGTTCGGCGGCGCGCGCCGCGACGAAGAGAAGTCGCGCGCCAAAGAGCGTATCTACTCTTTCCGCGATCGTTTCCACCGCTGGGATCCAAAAAACCAGCGCCCGGAGCTGTGGCATAACTACAACGGCCAGATCAACAAGGGCGAAAGCATTCGCGTCTTCCCGCTGTCGAACTGGACCGAACTCGATATCTGGCAGTATATCTTCCTGGAAAACATCGAAATCGTGCCGCTCTATCTCGCCGCGCCGCGCCCGGTGCTGGAGCGCGACGGCATGCTGATGATGGTGGATGACGACCGTATCGATTTGCAGCCTGGCGAAGTGATCAAGCAGCGTATGGTGCGCTTCCGCACCCTGGGCTGCTGGCCGCTTACCGGCGCGGTGGAATCCGAGGCGCAGACGCTGCCGGAAATTATCGAAGAGATGCTGGTCTCTACCACCAGCGAACGTCAGGGCCGCGTGATTGACCGCGATCAGTCCGGTTCGATGGAACTGAAAAAACGTCAGGGTTATTTCTAAGGAGACGCAGATGAATACCGTTATTGCACAACAGATTGCCGATCAGGGCGGCGTGGAAGCCTGGCTGACCGCGCAACAGCATAAAAGTCTGCTGCGTTTTCTCACCTGCGGCAGCGTCGACGACGGCAAAAGCACGCTGATCGGCCGCCTGCTGCACGATACGCGTCAGATCTATGAAGATCAGCTCTCCTCGCTGCACAACGACAGCAAGCGTCACGGCACTCAGGGCGAGAAGCTCGACCTGGCGCTGCTGGTGGACGGGCTGCAGGCGGAGCGCGAGCAGGGCATCACCATCGACGTGGCTTACCGCTATTTCTCCACCGAGAAGCGTAAATTTATTATCGCCGACACGCCGGGACACGAGCAGTACACCCGCAACATGGCGACCGGCGCTTCGACCTGCGATCTGGCGATTCTGCTGATCGACGCGCGCAAAGGCGTGCTGGATCAGACTCGACGCCACAGCTTTATCTCGACGCTGCTGGGCATTAAGCATCTGGTGGTGGCGATCAACAAAATGGACCTGGTGGAGTATCGCCAGGAGACCTACGAGCAAATTAAACAGGATTACCTCGACTTTGCGGCGCAGCTGCCGGAAGACCTGGATATTCGCTTCGTGCCGATGTCAGCGCTGGAGGGCGACAACGTCGCCACGCCGAGCCAGACCATGCCGTGGTACAGCGGTCCGACGCTGCTCGACGTGCTGGAGACCGTCGAGGTGAAGCGCGTGGTGGATCAGCAGCCGATGCGCTTCCCGGTGCAGTATGTTAACCGTCCGAACCTGGATTTCCGCGGCTATGCGGGTACGCTCGCCTCTGGCGCGGTGCGGGTCGGCCAGCGCGTGAAGGTGCTGCCGTCGGGCGTGGAGTCCACCGTGGCGCGCATCGTTACCTTTGACGGCGACCTGCAGGAAGCGGGCGCGGGCGAAGCCATTACTCTGGTGCTGAACGACGAGATCGATATCAGCCGCGGCGATCTGCTGGTCGACAGCGACGCCGAGCTGGAGGCGGTGCAGTCCGCCACCGTCGACGTGGTATGGATGGCGGAGCAGCCGCTGCAGCCGGGCCAGAGCTACGATATTAAAATCGCCGGCAAGAAGGCGCGCGGCCGCGTGGAGAAGGTGATTCATCAGGTTGAGATCAACACGCTGGAGAAGCGCGCCGCCGAAACGCTGCCGCTGAACGGCATCGGCCTGGTGGAAGTGACCTTCGACGAACCTATGGTGCTGGATAAATACCAGCAGAACCCGGTGACGGGCGGCATGATCTTTATCGATCGCCTGAGCAACGTCACCGTGGGGGCTGGCATGATCCATCAGCCGCTGAGCGGCGCGGCGCGCCAGGCAGGCCAGTTCAGCGAGTTCGAGCTGGAGCTGAATGCGCTGATCCGCCGCCACTTCCCGCACTGGAACGCGCGCGATCTGCTGGGCGGTGAGTAATGGCGCAGCACGATGAAAACGTGGTGTGGCACGATCATCCGGTGACGCGCGAGGCGCGCGAGCGGCAGCACGGCCATCAGGGGGCGGTGCTGTGGTTTACCGGCCTCTCCGGCTCCGGCAAATCGACGGTGGCCGGCGCGCTGGAGCAGGCGCTGCATCCGCTCGGCGTCAGCACCTATCTGCTCGACGGCGATAACGTGCGTCACGGCCTCTGTCGCGATCTGGGCTTCAGCGACGCGGATCGCAAAGAGAACATCCGCCGCGTCGGCGAAGTGGCGAAGCTGATGGTGGATGCGGGACTGGTGGTGCTCACCGCCTTTATCTCGCCGCATCGCGCCGAGCGTCAGATGGTGCGCGATATGCTGCCGGAAGGGCGCTTTATCGAGATCTTCGTCGATACCCCGCTGGCGGTGTGCGAAGCGCGCGATCCCAAAGGGTTATATAAAAAAGCGCGCGCGGGCGAGCTGCGTAATTTTACCGGCATCGACAGCGTCTACGAGGCGCCGGAGCAGCCGGAAATACGCTTAGCGGGCGAACAATTGGTTACAAAACTGACCGGCCAATTGTTAGACCTGCTGCGCCACCGCGATATCATCGAATCCTGAACAGACAAGCGGCAAATCGAGGTTGATTTGCCGCCTTCGCGTCAACAGGATCTCTATGCAGAACGTTACTCCTATGCTGGCCCGCAAAGATGAAAGCATCCCGGACGAGCCGCGCTCGTCGCTGCCGGGCGGCATCATCGGCTTTCTCTCATACTGGTGCGCGCTGGCGATCCCCTTCCTGTTGTACGGTTCCAATACGCTTTTCTTCTTCCTCTATACCTGGCCCTTTTTCCTGGCGCTGCTGCCGGTATCGGTGCTGATCGGCATCATTTTCAGCATGGCGCTGCGCGGCAGGCTGCTCTGGACGACGCCCGCTACGGCGATAGTGGTGGTCTGCCTTTTCTGGCTGCTCTTCTCTTTTTTATCCGGCTGGTGACGCCTGCCGATGTGGAAACGCGTCGGCAGGTTACAAAACTTTACCTGTCTCCTTTCTTGCCATCCTAATCAGAATTTGCGCAGACAGCCGGTAAAGCGGGCCATTTTCACCGCTGGAGTGGAGTCCTGCACCAAGTTATGGGATGATTGAGCCGTTTTTCAGGGGGCGGGGATGGGAAAACTGACGTTACTGCTACTGGTGCTGCTCGGCTGGCTGCAATATTCGCTGTGGCTGGGCAAAAACGGTATTCACGACTATACGCGCGTCAATGACGACGTCGCGGTGCAACAGGCGAACAACGCCAAACTTAAAGCGCGTAACGATCAGCTGTTTGCCGAAATTGACGATCTCAATGGCGGCTCGGAAGCGATCGAGGAACGCGCACGCAATGAGCTGGGCATGATTAAGCCCGGTGAGACCTTCTATCGTCTGGTGCCGGATCAGAACAAACGCAACGCGCAGGCTGCGCAAAACCAACAACGATAACTCATGAACATGCACTCTCTCCCTGCGGAGGTGATCGCCGTGGTGCCCGCTGCCGGTATCGGCAGCCGGATGCAGGCGACTTGTCCTAAGCAGTATCTGACCATCGGTCAGCAGACGCTTCTGGAACACAGCATCGCACGTCTGTTTTCCCATCCCGCTATCAAACAGGTCATCGTCGCGCTTAGCCCGGACGACGCGCAGTTCGCGTCGCTGCCGCTGGCGCGGGATCCGCGCGTGCTCAGCGTGACGGGCGGCGAAACGCGCGCGGAGTCGGTGCTGGCGGGGCTACGCGCCGCGCAGGGCGCAGGCTGGGTGCTGGTGCACGACGCGGCGCGTCCTTGCCTGCACCCTGACGATCTTGCGCGTCTGCTGCAGGTGCGGGAAACCAGCCGCGTCGGCGGCATTCTGGCAGCGCCGGTGCGCGACACCATGAAGCGCGGCGAGCCGGGCGTCGCCGCCGTAGCGCATACCGTCGAGCGCGAAGATCTCTGGCACGCGCTGACGCCGCAGTTTTTTCCTCACCAGCTGCTGACCGCCTGCCTGACGCGCGCGCTGGCGGAAGGCGCGACTATTACCGACGAAGCCTCTGCGCTCGAATATTGCGGCTATCATCCGCTGCTGGTCAGCGGACGCAGTGATAACATCAAAGTCACCCGGCCGGAAGATTTGGCGCTGGCGGCATTTTACTTAACCCAGATTCAGTTAAAGGAGAGCGCATGATGCGTATCGGTCACGGTTTTGACGTTCACGCTTTCGGCGGCGAAGGTCCGCTGGTGATTGGCGGCGTGCGGATCCCGTTTGAACAGGGTTTCCTCGCCCATTCCGACGGCGACGTGGCGCTGCATGCGCTGACCGACGCGCTGCTTGGCGCGGTGGCGATGGGCGATATCGGCAAGCTGTTTCCCGATACCGATCCCGCCTATAAGGGCGCGGACAGCCGCGGCCTGCTGCGCGAAGCCTGGCGACGCATCGCGGCAAAGGGCTACCGCATCGGCAACGTCGACGTCACTATCATCGCTCAGGCGCCGAAAATGCTGCCCCATGTGCCGCAGATGCGCGTCAATATCGCTGAAGATCTGGGCTGCCATATGGATCAGGTCAACGTCAAAGCGACCACTACCGAGAAGCTGGGCTTTACCGGGCGCGGCGAAGGCATCGCCTGCGAAGCGGTCGCGCTGCTGCTGAAGGCGGATGCGGCATGACGCTGGAGAACCAGGCTTTTCTGCACGGCAAGCCGACCGCGCGCGGCATGATCAAAGCGAACCCCGAAGATTTCGTGGTGGTGGAGGATCTTGGTTACGGCGCCGACGGCGAAGGGGAGCATCTGCTGGTGCGCATTCGTAAAACCGGCGCTAATACCCGTTTTGTGGCGGAAGCGCTGGCGAAGTTCCTCGGCGTGCATCAGCGCGATATGAGCTATGCAGGAATGAAAGACCGCCATGCGGTGACCGAGCAGACGCTCTGTTTCCGTATTCCGGGCAATGCGATGCCCGATCTGAGCGGCTTTTCGCTGGAAGGGGTCGACATTCTCGAGGCGACACGCCACAAGCGTAAGCTGCGCGTCGGGGCGCTGGCGGGCAACGCCTTTCGTCTCGTGGTGCGCCACATCAGCGATCGCGACGCGGTGGAATCGCGCCTGGCGCTGATCCGCGACGCCGGCGCTCCCAACTACTTCGGCACGCAGCGCTTTGGCCGCGGCGGCAATAACCTGACCATGGCGCAGCAGTGGGCGCGTAGCGAAATCAGCCTGCGCGATCGCAACAAGCGCAGCCTGATCCTCTCGGCGGCGCGTAGCGCGCTGTTTAATCAGGTTACCAGCGCGCGCCTGCAGCAGCAGGGATCGCTGACGCAGGTGATAGAGGGCGATGCGCTGCAGCTTACCGGCCGCGGCAGCTGGTTTGTCGCGCAGGCGGACGAGCTGAGCGAGCTGCAAACCCGCGTCGATCAGCATGAACTGCGCATTACTGCGCCGCTGCCGGGACGCGGCGAGCCGGGCCCTCAAGCGGAGGCGCTCGCCTTTGAGCAGCAATCTCTGGCGGGCGGAGCAGAATTGGTTACACTGCTTGAGCGAGAGCGAGTGGATGCGGCGCGGCGCGCGATGCTGGTGGTGCCGCGCGATCTGCGCTGGAGCTGGTGGGACGACGTCACGCTGGAAATGCAGTTCTGGCTGCCGGCAGGCAGTTTCGCCACCAGCGTGATTCGGGAACTTCTGCAACAGGAAGGTGACGATGCGGATATTGCTGAGTAATGACGACGGAATTCATGCGCCGGGCATTCAGACGCTGGCAAAGGCGCTGCGCCATATCGCCGAGGTGCAGGTGGTCGCGCCTGACCGCAACCGCAGCGGCGCCTCCAACTCCCTGACGCTGGAGACGCCGCTGCGCACCTTTACCCATGAAAACGGCGACATCGCCGTGCAGATGGGCACGCCGACCGACTGCGTCTACCTCGGCGTCAACGCGTTGATGCAGCCGCGACCGGATATCGTGGTTTCCGGCATTAACGCCGGCCCCAATCTGGGCGACGACGTTATCTACTCTGGCACCGTGGCGGCGGCGATGGAAGGGCGTCATCTCGGGCTGCCCGCGCTGGCGGTATCGCTCAACGGGCATCAGCATTACGATACGGCGGCGGCGGTCACCTGCGCGCTGCTGCAGGCGCTGACGCGCGAACCGCTGCGCACCGGACGTATTCTCAATATCAACGTGCCGGATCTGCCGCTGGAAGAGATCAAAGGCATTCGCGTGACGCGCTGCGGCAGCCGTCATCCCGCCGATCAGGTTATCGCGCAGCAGGATCCGCGCGGCAACACGCTCTACTGGATTGGACCGCCGGGCGAAAAGTTCGATGCCGGCCCGGATACCGATTTCGCCGCCGTGGATCAGGGCTATGTCTCCGTGACCGCTCTGCATGTCGACCTCACCGCGCACGGCGCGCAGGATGTGCTGATTGACTGGCTGGAGAAGGCGGAGGTCAGTCTCGTATGGTGAACCGGCGTATCGAAGCGTTGCTGGAGCAGCTACGCCAGCAGGGCATCCACGATGAGATCCTGTTAAAGGCCATTGCGGACGTGCCGCGCGAACGTTTTATCGACGAAGCCTTCGAGCATAAAGCCTGGGACAATGTGGCGCTGCCCATCGGTTCCGGGCAGACGATTTCGCAGCCCTATATGGTGGCGCGCATGACCGCGCTGCTGGAGTTGCAACCCCATTCGCGCGTGCTGGAGATCGGCACCGGTTCCGGCTATCAGACCGCCATTCTGGCCCATCTGGTGGATCACGTTTACTCCGTCGAACGCATTAAAGGGCTGCAGTGGCAGGCAAAACGCCGCCTCAAACAGCTCGACCTGCATAACGTTTCGACGCGCCACGGCGACGGCTGGCAGGGCTGGCCCGCACGCGGTCCTTTCGACGCCATCATCGTCACCGCCGCGCCGCCGGAAATTCCGACTGCGCTGATTGCGCAGCTCGACGAGGGCGGCATTATGGTGCTGCCGGTGGGGGAGGATCAGCAGGTGCTGAAGCGTCTGCGCCGCCAGGGTGGCGACATTGTGGAAGAAACTATCGAGCCGGTGCGGTTCGTTCCGCTGGTTCAGGGCGATTTGGCCTGAGGTTTACCCTACGTATTTCTTCACAACTGTTTCATAGCACCATCCTTTTGATCTTGTTACTATCCATTTTCATGCGTTATACGCAGGCTTTAATACGCCTCACAGAGCTTTGTGCTGGTGCGTTAGCAAGAAGCGTTATTCAGGTTTGCCATCACGGGGGAACAATGAGCACGGGAAGCCCAATATTTCAGTTACGCCGCCTTGCGGCGCTTTCTCTGGTTGGATTTTGGCTGGCAGGCTGTAGTTCAGGCGACAACACACAAGCACCCATTAGCCAGGTTGGAGATAATGGCAGCAGCGGCGGCATGCTTAGCGCGTCAGGCGGCGTTCCATCGATGCCACGTCAGGGAGGTATGATTAGCAACACTGTACCTTCCGCGCCCAGCAGCGGTGCAATGGTTAGCGGCAATGATAATGTTCAGACGCAAAACGGCCGCATCGTATACAACCGCAGTTATCAGAATATTCCGAAAGGTAGTTACGCCGGCGATACTTATACCGTTAAACGCGGCGACACGCTGTTCTATATCGCCTGGATTACCGGCAACGATTTCCGCGATCTGGCGCAGCGCAACAACGTGCAGGCCCCGTACGGCCTGAATGTCGGCCAGACGCTGCAGGTTGGCAACGGCTCAGGCCAGCCGATTACGGGCGGCAATGCGATTACCGCAGCCGACGCAACGCAGGGCGGCGTCCCGACCGCGCCGCAAATTAAACCAGCGCCTGTTGCACAGCAACCAGTTATTACGTATTCTGATGATTCGGGTAACTCGTCTGGTAGCAAAATGTTGCCGTCGAAGGGAACAAATGTTGCAACGACAACAGCTCCCCCCGTGGTTGCCGCACCGCCCACGGTTAGCAGTACAACGAACAGTTCGACGCCGGTTGGAAGCTGGCGTTGGCCGACCGATGGGAAGATTATCGATAACTTCTCCGCCTCTGAAGGGGGGAACAAAGGAATCGATATCGCTGGTTCGCGTGGACAACCTGTCGTCGCTACCGCATCAGGAAGAGTAGTGTACGCAGGCAACGCGCTTCGGGGTTACGGCAACCTGATCATCATTAAGCACAATGATGATTACCTGAGTGCCTACGCCCATAACGATACAATGCTGGTCCGGGAACAACAGGAAGTTAAGGCGGGGCAAAAGATCGCTACCATGGGTAGCACCGGAACCAGTTCAGTTAGATTACATTTTGAAATTCGTTACAAGGGGAAATCCGTAAACCCGTTGCGTTATTTGCCGCAGCGATAAACCGGCAGAACCCTGCTGTTCTGCCCTGGGATCACGGGTAGGAGCCGCTTATGAGCCAGAATACGCTGAAAGTAAACGAGTTACATGAAGATGCGGAATTCGAGGAGAACGGAGCTGAGGTTTTTGATGAGAAGGCTCTTGTTGAAAACGAACCCAGTGATAACGACGTAGCGGAAGAAGAGTTGTTGTCACAGGGTGCGACGCAGCGCGTTTTGGATGCGACGCAGCTCTATCTCGGGGAGATTGGCTATTCCCCGCTGTTAACGGCAGAGGAAGAAGTGTTCTTCGCTCGCCGCGCATTACGAGGCGATATTCCTTCTCGTCGCCGCATGATTGAAAGTAACTTACGACTGGTGGTGAAGATTGCCCGCCGCTACAGCAATCGTGGTCTCGCGCTGCTTGACCTGATTGAAGAGGGCAATCTCGGTTTAATCCGTGCCGTTGAGAAGTTCGACCCAGAGCGTGGGTTCCGTTTCTCAACCTATGCCACCTGGTGGATTCGTCAGACGATTGAACGGGCGATCATGAATCAAACCCGTACCATCCGCCTGCCGATTCACATTGTTAAAGAGCTGAATGTTTATCTGCGCACCGCGCGTGAACTCTCCCACAAGCTCGATCATGAGCCGAGTGCGGAAGAGATCGCGGAGCAGCTGGATAAGCCCGTTGACGACGTCAGCCGTATGCTGCGTCTTAACGAGCGCATCACCTCGGTTGATACGCCGTTAGGCGGGGACTCCGAAAAAGCGCTGCTGGACATTCTGGCCGATGAGAAAGACAACGGTCCGGAAGACACCACGCAGGATGACGATATGAAGCAGAGTATCGTTAAGTGGCTGTTCGAACTGAACGCCAAGCAGCTGCGAAGTGCTGGCGCGTCGTTTCGGCCTGTTAGGCTATGAAGCGGCAACGCTTGAGGACGTGGGCCGCGAAATCGGTCTGACCCGCGAGCGCGTACGCCAGATTCAGGTTGAAGGCCTGCGTCGTCTGCGTGAAATCCTGCAGGCGCAGGGTCTGAACATTGAAGCGCTGTTTCGTGAGTAAGTGACAAGTTGTAAGTACAAAAAAGCGGTGGCCGTGGGCCTCCGCTTTTTTTTTGCTGCGACAGCGGCGGCAGGGCCGGGAAGACCTGCCGCCAGGGAGCGCTACACCAGTGACTTCAGTCGGTAAATCCACTCCAGCGCCTGACGCGGCGTCAGGGTGTCGGGATCCAGCGCTTCAAGCGCCTCCACGGCTGGCGAGCTCTCTTCAACCAGCAGCGGCAGCTGCGAGCCGTCGAGGGTCGAAGAGGCGGAATGGTTCGACAGCGTCTCCAGCTCCTTCAGCTTATTGCGCGCGCGCTTGATAACCTCTTTCGGCACGCCCGCCAGCGCCGCGACCGCCAGACCGTAGCTTTTGCTGGCTGCCCCTTCCTGCACGCTGTGCATAAAGGCGATGGTGTCGCCATGTTCGACCGCGTCCAGATGGACGTTGAACACGCCTTCCATTTTCTCCGGCAGCGTGGTCAACTCGAAATAGTGGGTGGCGAACAGCGTCATCGCCTTGATGCGGTTCGCCAGGCTCTCCGCGCAGGCCCAGGCCAGCGACAGGCCGTCATAGGTCGAGGTGCCGCGCCCGATTTCATCCATCAGCACCAGGCTGTTTTCGGTGGCGTTATGCAGAATATTGGCGGTTTCCGTCATCTCCACCATAAAGGTCGAACGGCCCGAGGCGAGATCGTCCGCCGCGCCGATACGGGTAAAGATACGATCCAGCGGACCGGTCACCGCCTCTTCCGCCGGCACAAAGCTGCCAATCCAGGTCATCAGCGCGATCAGCGCCGCCTGACGCATGTAGGTGCTCTTACCGCCCATATTGGGGCCGGTGATGATCAGCATGCGGCGCTGTGGCGTTAGCGACAGCGGGTTGGCGATAAACGGCTCTTTCAGCACCTGCTCAACCACCGGATGGCGACCGCCGGTGATTTTAATGCCGGGTTTCTCCTGCAGCGTCGGGCGGCAGTAGTTCAGCGTCCAGGCGCGTTCCGCCAGGTTGCTCAGCACGTCCAGCTCGGCGAGCGCGGCGGCGCTGAGCTGCAGCGCTTCCAGATGGGGCAGCAGCTGGTCAAACAGCGACTCGTAGAGGCTTTTCTCCAGCGCCAGCGCCTTGCCCTTCGAGGTCAGCACCTTATCCTCGTACTCTTTCAGTTCCGGGATGATATAGCGCTCGGCGTTTTTCAGCGTCTGGCGGCGCACGTAGTGGATCGGCACATGGTCGCTCTGGCCGCGGCTGACCTGAATGTAGTAGCCGTGGATGGCGTTGTAGCCAACCTTGAGCGTGTCGAGGCCAAGCTTTTCGCGCTCGCGGATCTCCAGCCTGTCCAGATAGTCGGTGGCGCCGTCCGCCAGCGCGCGCCACTCATCCAGCTCCGCGTTGTACCCTGGCGCGATAACGCCGCCGTCGCGGATCAGCACCGGCGGCGCCTCGATAATCGCCGCTTCAAGCAGCTCGCGCAGCTCGGTGAACTCGCCCATATGTGCGCGCAGACGGATCAGCGCCGTCGATTCGACGTTGGCCAGCAGGGCGTTCAGCTCCGGCAGCTGCTGAAAAGCGTGGCGCATGCGGGCTAAATCGCGCGGACGCGCGGTACGCAGCGCCAGACGCGCCAGAATACGCTCCAGATCGCCCACCTGGCGTAGCACCGGCTGCAGGGTGTCGCTCAGCGGCTGAAGCTCGGCGATGGCGTCCTGGCGCTGACCGATCGTCTGCGCGTCGCGCAGCGGCATATGCAGCCAGCGCTTGAGCATGCGGCTGCCCATAGGCGTCACGGTTCGATCCAGCACCGCCGCCAGCGTGTTCTCCGTGCCGCCGGCGAGGTTCTGCGTAATTTCCAGATTGCGGCGCGTGGCGGCGTCCATGATGATGCTGTCCTGCTGCCGCTCCATGCTGAGCGAGCGGATATGCGGCAGGCTGGTGCGCTGCGTATCCTTAACGTACTGTAGCAGGCAGCCCGCCGCGCGCAGCGCCTGATGCGCCTGCTCGACGCCGAATCCATTAAGATCGCGGGTGCCGAACTGCATATTCAGCTGCTGACGCGCGGTCGCGATCTCGAACTCCCACAGCGGACGACGGCGCAGGCCGCGACGCTGATCAATCAGCGACATCGCCTGCAGATCTTCCGGATAGAGCAGTTCGGCAGGATTGGTGCGCTGCAGTTCGGCGGCCATGGTTTCGGCGTCCGCCGGTTCGCTCAGGCGAAAACGGCCGGAGCTGATATCGAGCGTGGCGTAGCCGAACCCCTGCGGGCTCTGCACGATGGCGGCCAGCAGGTTGTCGTGACGCTCCTGCAGCAGCGCTTCGTCGCTGATGGTGCCCGGAGTGACGATGCGCACCACCTTGCGTTCAACCGGCCCTTTGCTCAGCGCCGGATCGCCGATCTGCTCGCAAATCGCCACGGATTCGCCCAGCTGCACCAGTTTCGCCAGATAGCTCTCCACCGCATGGTAGGGCACGCCCGCCATCGGGATCGGTTCGCCTGCCGAAGCGCCGCGTTTGGTCAGTGAGATCTCCAGCAGCTGCGAGGCGCGTTTCGCGTCGTCATAGAAGAGCTCGTAGAAGTCGCCCATGCGGTAAAACAGCAGAATGTCAGGGTGTTCCGCCTTGAGGCGCAGATACTGCTGCATCATAGGCGTATGAGCGGTGATGTCCTTATCGACTGATTTGTTCATAAATAATTAGCTCTTAAATCATTCGGTTATTGGGCAAGCCTTGCATCGGACTGCGCGATCTGGCGTATGTAACGGGATCAACCCATTCAGAAACAGAGAGGATGCACGGAAAAATGCGGCCCTGGCTGTGAGATAAGCTGCGTCTGAAAGCCATTATGAAAAGTTGCCTGCTGAACATCAAGGCTGCCGCTTTTTCACCGCCAGGGCAAACGCGCTTCGTCCTGAACGAATAAGGCGAGTGCCGCAAAACCTGGGTTAATGCGCACGACGTTATCAGGCCGCGGCCTAAAAGCCCAACGGATCTCCGTTTGATAGCGAGCCTGTGCGAGGCGCTACGCAAAAGGCGCTGATGCCAGCTGCTCCAGCAGCAGCATTTCACCCGCCAGCGCCAGGCAGGGGCCGAAAGGCAAGGGCAGATGCAGCGGACGCCGCATACACAGGCGCGCCAGCAGCGCGGCGCTTAAACCGGCGCAGGAGGCGATCAGCAGCAGCAGGGGAAGCGGCTGCCACCCTAGCCAGGCACCGAGCGCCGCCAGCAGCACGGCGTCGCCGCCGCCCAGCGCCTCCCGATGACGGAACAAACGCCAGGCCCAGGCCAGCAGCCGGAACAGCAAATAGCCGCTGGCGGCACCAAGGATCGCCTCCGCCGGACTGCTGCGCGGCAGAACACCCAAGGCCTGAAACAGCAGCCCGAGCCAGAGCAGCGGCAGAGTCAGCGCATCGGGCAGCAGCTGGACGCGCAGGTCGATCAGCGATAACGTCAGCAAAAAGCCGCTCATCACCAGCGCCGCCAGCAGCGCGCCGTTCCACGGCAGCCGCCAGGCAAGCAGCAGGCTTATCGCCAGCGCGGCGAGTTCGATCGCCGGGTAACGCCATGAAATGGGACGGCAGCAGCTGCGGCAGCGGCCGCGCAGGCGCAGCCAGCCGAGCAGCGGAACGCAGTCGCCTGCGCGCACCGGCGTTTTGCAGCACGGGCAGTGGGAGCGAGGCAGCAGCAGCGAGAATCCCGGCTGCGGTTGCAGCACCATCAGCGGCAGGCGATAGATCACCACGTTGAGAAAGCTGCCGACGCAGAGCGCGGCGGCGGCCAGCAGCAACCAGCATAAGAGGTCATAGCTCATCGGTTTCGGTTCCTCTTCCTTGATGCGCCGGTTTTGAGCAACCGGCTTAACCGCCAGGGTCTGAACGCACTCTATCTTTATTGCTGTCGGCGTACAGCATAACCTGCTGTTTTCCGTGAGCCTTGCGTCCCGTGCCGCAGGATGACGCTGAAACAGCGCGGCCGTTTGCCGCGCTTCCTGCGCCAGTTCACAGCTATGCACTGGCGCTATTTTTGCGTTTCGCCCTGTCTATTCCGTGAGTGAATGTTTACCATAATTCGTTACCTTCACTGCATGCTTATGGATATCAAATGCGTTTTAAGATCACCTTGCTTCCGCTTGTTGCCTTACTTGCCGCCTGCAGCAGTAAACCTGAATCCGCGCCGCAGGCCGCTACCCTGGCAGCGCCGAAAGGGGGCTTTCTGCTGGAACAGTCTCACGCCGTCCAGCCTGTGCTTGGCGACTTTGCCGGTAATCCGGCCGCCGAAAAATTCATCGACCAGATGGTGGAGAAGCATGGCTTCGATCGCCAGCAGCTGCACGCGGTTATCGGCCAGGCGAAACGGCTGGACTACGTACTGCGCCTGATGGATCGTCAGGCACCCGCCTATACGCCGCCCGCCGGGCCCAACGGCGCCTGGATCCGCTATCGCAAGCAGTTCATTACGCCGGACAACGTGCAGAACGGCGTCGCCTTCTGGAACCAGTACCAGGACGCCTTAACGCGCGCGCAGCAGGTCTACGGCGTGCCGCCGGAGATTATTGTCGGCATTATCGGCGTAGAGACGCGCTGGGGCCGCGTCATGGGGAAAACGCGCATTCTCGACGCGCTCGCCACGCTGTCGTTTAACTATCCGCGCCGCGCCAGCTACTTCAGCAGCGAGCTGGAAACCTTCCTGCTGATGGCGCGCAACGAAGAGGACGATCCGCTGGATCTGAAGGGATCGTTCGCCGGCGCGATGGGCTACGGTCAGTTTATGCCTTCTTCCTATCAGCAGTATGCGGTGGATTTCAACGGCGACGGCCACGTCAATCTGTGGGATCCGGTAGACGCCATCGGCAGCGTCGCGCACTACTTCAAAGAGCACGGCTGGCGCAGCGGAGAGGGCGTCGCCGTTCCCGCCAGCGGTCAGGCACCGCTGCTGGAGAACGGCTTCAAAACCAGCTACACGCCGCAGATGCTGGCGGCGTCCGGCCTCTCTCCGCAGGGTTCGCTCGACGGCAATAACCAGGTCAGCCTGCTGCGTCTGGATATGGGCACCAGCTATCAGTACTGGTACGGACTGCCTAACTTCTACGTTATTACCCGCTACAACCACAGCACGCACTACGCGATGGCGGTATGGCAGCTGGGCGAGGCGGTTAGCAAAGCGCGCAGCGGCGCGATGTTCTGATAGTTGCCCTTATCAATAGTGCGGGTATATGATGGCGCCCCTCTGGCGTCATCATATCTGTTGTTTCAGGAGCTGTTATGCAATCACTTCCCGCATGTCCCCTTTGTCAGGCTGATTACAGCTGGCAGGATGGCGACAACCTCAACTGTCCCGCCTGTGGTCATATCTGGTCGCCGGGCGAAGGCGAAAGCACTGCGGATCGTCTTGTGGTGCGCGACGCCAACGGCAATCTGCTGGAAGATGGCGATACGGTGACCGTGATTAAAGATCTCAAAGTGAAGGGCAGCTCCTCCACGCTGAAGATCGGCACCCGCGTGAAAGGGATCCGTCTGGTTGAGGGCGATCATAATATCGACTGCAAGATCGACGGTTTCGGCCCGATGAAGCTGAAATCGGAGTTCGTAAAGCGCGGATAACGCAGGCGGGCGCGTCGCGCCCGCATCAGCGCCTTAGTCAAACAGCCGGTCGAGCGCCTCGCATTGCTCAGCGCTCAGCGCGCCGCCATAGTTGCGCGACTGGCTGGTCATCGAATCGAACCGACGTGCCACCGCGGTTTTAATGGTGGTGACAAAATCCTCTCCGATGGCGTAAATCGCCATCATCTTGCCGATGCGCTGCTGAATGCGCGTCAGCGCCGCCAGATCCTGCTCGCGCCACGCCTGCATCGCCGCGGCGAAAAGCTCCGGCACGATGTTATTCAGACCTGAAATCACGCCCGCGCCGCCTGCCAGCAGATTCGGCACCAGATATTCGTCATAGCCGGAGAGCACGGCGAAATCGTCGCGCACCTTTTTAGTTTCTTCGATCAGCGCGCGATTATGCGACAGGCAGTCGACCGTATCTTTTATGCCGATAAAATTAGGCAGTTCGGCCGTCAGCTCGCTGACCAGCGTCGGCGTCAAATCGCAGCCGGTACGCGCCGGAAAATTATAGGCGAACCATCTGCCGCCGATCTGCTTATCCAGCGCGCGGAAGTAGCTGAGCAGCTGACGCGGCGTCTGGCCGTAGTAGTAGGGCGGCAGCACCATCACCGCGTCGAAGTCGTTTTGCCAGGCGGCCTCGGCCAGCGCCAGCATATCCGACACGCAGGTGCTGGAGATATTGGCGACCATGCTGAGCGGCGAGAGCTGTCGCGCCTCGCGAATCAACAGCAATCGCTCCTGCTGCGTCAGCGAAGCAAATTCGCCAATGCTGCCCATCAGCAGTAAGGTATTAATGCCTGACGCGTTTAGTCGGGCGAAGTGGCGACCCAGCGCGTCGATATCTGGCTCTCCTTGCGACGTAAAAGGCGTAACGGAGGGGCACCACACGCCGGAAAATGCGGGTTGCGAGATCATAAACGCTCCTGAACGTGAAAAATGAAACACAGTTTTAAACTAATGCGCAGCGTGACGCTCTGCCAGCGCAGCGCGTAAAATTGGGCAGCGCATCGCATTTTTCCGCTTCGCAGCGTATTCAGGCTTACTCACACAGAGGCTCAAGATGCAGGACTGGGATCCCCAACTTTATCGACAGTTCGAATCGGAAAGGACGCGGCCTGCGCAAGAGCTGCTGGCACGTATTCCCGTTACCGACGTGCGTTTCGCCACGGATTTAGGCTGCGGACCAGGCAACAGCACCGAGCTGCTGGCTCACGCCTGGCCCGACGCGCGGATTATCGGGCTGGACAGTTCTGAAGCGATGCTGGCGCAGGCGCGCGAACGGCTGCCGCACTGCACTTTCCTCAAGGAGGATATTCGGCGCTGGCGCGCCGCTGAGCCGCAGCAGGTAATTTATGCTAATGCTTCGCTGCAGTGGCTGGACGCGCACGACAGCCTGTTGCCGCAGCTGGCGAGTCAGCTGGCGAGCGGCGGCGCGCTGGCGATACAGATGCCGGATAATCTGCAGGAGCCTTCGCATCGTCTGATGCGCGAAATCGCCGCCTGCGATCCCTGGCGTCAGCGTATCGGCGACGTAGAGCGGAAAAAGCCGCTCACCAGCGAGCGCTATTACGATTTGCTGGCGCAGGCGGGCTGCGAAGTGGATCTCTGGCGCACCACCTATTACCACGTAATGCCCGACGCGCAGGCGATTGTCCTGTGGCTGCAAGCGACCGGACTGCGGCCGTTTCTCAACGCGCTGGAACCTGACGAGCAGCCGCGTTTTCTGGAGCAGTATCATCAGGCGCTGCGGCTGGCCTATCCGCCGCGCGCCGACGGCCGCATTTTGCTCGCCTTCCCGCGTCTTTTTATCGTAGCGGTGAAAAAGGGGACTTCGCGCTGAGAGGCGTTGCGCAAAGCGGGCAGGCAATGTGCGGGACGGGTTGAAAATATCCCGCTTCTGCACCATGTTCTCTTAACCAGGCTAAAAGGATGAGTGGCGATGAACGATCTGGAACTGCAGCGCTTAAGCGCGGCAATAGGCAAACGCCTTCAGGCGGCAAGCGCGACGGTAACCTGCGCCGAGTCCTGCACGGGCGGCTGGATCGCCAAAGTATTTACCGACATCAGCGGCAGCTCCGCCTGGTTCGAACGCGGTTTCGTAACCTACAGCAATGAGGCCAAGCAGGAGCTGGTGGGGGTTGCTGCGGCTTCGCTTGCGCAGCACGGCGCGGTGAGCGAAGCCGTGGTGCGCGAGATGGCGCAGGGCGCACAGCGCGCCGCGCAGGCGGACTATGCGCTATCGGTCAGCGGCATCGCCGGACCGGACGGCGGCAGCGCGGAAAAACCGGTCGGCACCGTATGGTTCGGCTTCGCGGCGCCAGGCGGAAAAGTAGTAGCGAAACGCCAGCAATTTCAAGGGGATCGCGAGGCGGTACGTCGGCAGTCCGTAGCCTTTGCGCTACAGACATTACAGGACGATTTTTTGGCAAATTAAGCTTGATACTGTATGACTATACAGTATAATTAGCAGCAACAGAAAGCGAGCAGGCATTTGTAGCGTGCTTACCCCCGTATGAGTCAGGAGTAGAAATGGCAATTGACGAAAACAAACAGAAGGCTTTAGCTGCTGCGCTGGGCCAGATTGAGAAGCAATTCGGTAAAGGCTCCATCATGCGTCTGGGTGAAGACCGCTCAATGGACGTGGAAACCATTTCTACCGGTTCGCTTTCACTGGATATCGCGCTGGGCGCCGGCGGTTTGCCGATGGGCCGTATGGTCGAAATCTATGGTCCGGAATCTTCTGGTAAAACTACGCTGACGCTGCAGGTTATCGCTTCAGCACAGCGCAAAGGCAAAACCTGCGCCTTTATCGATGCTGAACACGCGCTGGATCCGGTGTATGCCAAGAAGCTCGGCGTAGACATCGACAATCTGCTCTGTTCTCAGCCGGACACCGGCGAGCAGGCGCTAGAAATCTGTGACGCGCTGGCGCGTTCAGGCGCCGTGGACGTTATCATCGTCGACTCCGTCGCGGCGCTGACGCCGAAAGCGGAAATCGAAGGCGAAATCGGCGACTCTCACATGGGCCTTGCGGCGCGTATGATGAGTCAGGCGATGCGTAAGCTGGCGGGTAACCTGAAGCAGTCCAACACGCTGCTGATCTTCATCAACCAGATCCGTATGAAAATCGGCGTTATGTTCGGTAACCCGGAAACCACTACCGGTGGTAACGCGCTGAAGTTCTACGCTTCTGTTCGTCTTGATATCCGTCGTATCGGCGCGATCAAAGAGGGCGACGAAGTGGTCGGCAGCGAAACCCGCGTTAAAGTGGTGAAAAATAAAATCGCCGCGCCGTTTAAGCAGGCCGAGTTCCAGATCATGTACGGCGAAGGCATCAACACCTTCGGCGAGCTGGTCGACCTGGGCGTGAAGTATAAGCTGGTGGAAAAAGCAGGCGCCTGGTATAGCTACAACGGCGACAAGATTGGCCAGGGTAAAGCGAACGCCACCAACTTCCTTAAGGAAAACCCGGCGATCGCCAACGAGCTGGACGTTAAACTGCGTGAGATGCTGCTGAACAGCGCGAATGCCGAAGCGGGCGCCGCTAATGCGCCAGCAGGCGCGCTGGAAGACGCAGCCAGCGAGACGAACGAAGATTTCTAACCCTGTAACGGGAGTGGGCAATCCACTCCCGTTTTTAGTTTTAACGACCCTCTCTTTTCTTCCCCCTCGTTCTGCCGCCATAATCCCCTTCTGATTGAGCAAGGTGACCGCTATGAGTGAACAACCGCAACCTAAGGAAATCGCTTTTCCGCGACTGCTCGACCGCGCTATGCGCATTCTGGCGCAGCGCGATCACAGCGAGGCCGAACTGCGCAGAAAGCTGCAGCAGTCAGTGCAGCGAGCGGCCTTTATCCAGCAGAACGACCCTGAAATCATTACCGACGCGCAGCTGGATAAAGTCATCGGCTGGTGCCAGGAAAACGGCTGGCTTAATGAGGCGCGCTTTACTGAGCGCTTTATCCAGAGCCGCAGCCGTAAAGGGTACGGCCCGCAGCGTATCCGGCTAGAGCTGGGACAAAAAGGCATCGCGCGGCCAGAAATTGATATTGCGATGGAAGCCTGTGAGATTGACTGGGGCGCCTGCGCCGCGCAGCTGGCGGAGCGCAAATTCGGTCTTCCTTTGCCCACGGAATGGAAGGCAAAAGCCAAAGTTCAGCGCTTTTTGCAGGCAAAAGGCTTTTTCATGGAGGATATTCAGTCCGTTTTCAGAAATTTTGATGACTGAAAGCCGCGCGGGGTTTTACTTCCCTGTGAAGAAAATTTATCTTATTCCCACTTTTTTGTTCCACTGAACGGACAACTGCGCGGATGCGGCTTGTCTGACCGGACGGAACTTTCGTTAGCGTGATTCCAGGATATATATGAGCAAGAGCACTGCTGAGATCCGTCAAGCGTTTCTCGACTTTTTCCATAGCAAGGGACATCAGGTTGTAGCCAGCAGCTCCCTCGTACCGAATAACGACCCGACGCTGCTGTTCACCAACGCCGGCATGGTTCAGTTCAAGGATGTTTTCCTTGGACAGGACAAGCGCAACTATTCGCGCGCGACCACGTCGCAGCGCTGCGTGCGTGCAGGCGGCAAGCACAACGATCTGGAAAACGTCGGTTATACCGCACGTCACCACACTTTCTTTGAAATGCTGGGCAACTTCAGCTTCGGCGACTACTTCAAGAAAGAGGCGATTGCTTATGCCTGGGAACTGCTGACGGGAGAAACCTGGTTCGCTCTGCCGAAAGAGCGTCTGTGGGTCACCGTTTATGAGACCGATGACGAAGCCTACGACATCTGGGCCAACGATATCGGCGTGCCGCGCGAGCGCATTATTCGTATCGGCGACAACAAAGGCAGCGCGTACGCCTCTGACAACTTCTGGCAGATGGGCGATACCGGTCCTTGCGGACCATGCAGCGAAATTTTCTACGATCATGGCGACCACATCTGGGGCGGACCGCCGGGAAGCCCGGAAGAAGATGGCGATCGCTATATCGAGATCTGGAATATCGTCTTTATGCAGTTCAACCGTCAGCCGGACGGCACCATGCTGCCGCTGCCGAAGCCCTCGGTCGATACCGGCATGGGCCTGGAGCGTATCTCCGCCGTGCTGCAGCACGTTAATTCCAACTATGAAATCGATCTGTTCGACAAACTGATCAAAGCGGTAGCCAGCGTCACCGGCGCGACTGACCTCAGCAATAAGTCGCTGCGCGTTATCGCCGACCATATCCGCTCCTGCGCGTTTCTCATCGCCGACGGCGTTATCCCGTCGAACGAAAACCGCGGCTACGTACTGCGCCGCATCATTCGTCGTGCGGTACGCCACGGCAATATGCTGGGCGCGAAAGAGGCGTTCTTCTACAAGCTGGTCGCCCCGCTGGTCGAGGTAATGGGCGCTGCGGGCGACGATCTTAAGCGTCAGCAGAGCCAGGTGGAAACGGTACTCAAGACTGAAGAAGAGCAGTTCGCGAAAACGCTGGAGCGCGGTCTGGCGCTGCTGGACGAGGAGCTGGCCAGGCTGCAGGGCGATACGCTGGACGGTGAAACCGTCTTCCGTCTGTACGATACCTTCGGCTTCCCGGCCGATCTTACGGCCGACGTCTG
Organism: Pantoea sp. NGS-ED-1003; assembly: GCF_000738765.1. Taxonomy (NCBI): domain Bacteria; kingdom Pseudomonadati; phylum Pseudomonadota; class Gammaproteobacteria; order Enterobacterales; family Erwiniaceae; genus Pantoea; species Pantoea sp. NGS-ED-1003. Next base: position 23,178 of record NZ_JPQA01000006.1, on the reverse strand, counting down.
CCGCGAGCGCAACCTGAAAATCGACGAAGCCGGCTTTGAAAAAGCAATGGAGCAGCAGCGCCAGCGCGCGCGCGAGGCCAGCGGTTTCGGCGCCGATTACAGCAACGTCATCAGCATCGATGCGGCCTCCGCCTTCAAAGGCTACGACCAGCTCGATCTAGCGGCTAGCGTGAAGGCTATTTACGTTGACGGCGTCGCGGTAGAGGAAGTAGCCGCAGGTCAGGAAGCGGTCGTGGTGCTGGACGAAACGCCGTTTTATGGTGAATCGGGCGGCCAGGTAGGCGATACAGGCTTGCTGAAAGGGAAGAATGCTGAATTTAGCGTCCAGGATACACAAAAATATGGTCAGGCTATCGGCCATATCGGTAAGCTGACGGCTGGTCATCTGCGTATCAACGATCGCGTTGAGGCGCAGGTTGACGAAGCGCGCCGCGCGCGCATTCGTCTGAACCACTCTGCAACGCATCTGCTGCACGCGGCGCTGCGTGAAGTTCTCGGCGAACATGTGGCGCAGAAGGGGTCGCTGGTCAATGATAAGTATCTGCGTTTCGACTTCTCGCATTTTGAAGCGATGAAACCGCAGGAGCTTCATCAGGTCGAAGAGATCGTCAACGCGCAGATCCGCCGCAACCTGCCGGTCGAAACCGAAGTGATGGATATCGACGCGGCGAAAGGCAAGGGCGCGATGGCGCTGTTCGGCGAGAAGTACGATCAGCGCGTGCGCGTGCTGACCATGGGCGATTTCTCCATCGAACTGTGCGGCGGTACCCACGCTGCGCGCACCGGCGATATTGGCCTGTTCCGCATTTTGAGCGAGTCCGGCACGGCCGCAGGCGTACGCCGTATCGAAGCCGTAACTGGCGAGGGCGCGCTGGCGCAGGTTTATGCGCAGAGCAGTCAGCTGAACGAGATTGCGCAGTTGGTGAAAGCCAACAGCAGCAATCTGAACGACAAGGTGCGCGGACTGGTCGATCATGTGCGCTCGCTGGAGAAAGAGCTGCAGCAGCTGCGCGATCAGCAGGCTGCGCTTGAGAGCGCTTCATTGAGCAATAAAGCGATCGACATTCAAGGCGTGAAGCTGCTGGTTAGCGAACTGAGCAACGTAGAGCCGAAAATGTTGCGCACCATGGTAGACGATCTGAAAAATCAGCTGGGTTCGGCGGTCATTGTGCTGGCGACCGTAGCGGAAGGAAAAGTGTCGTTAATTGCAGGCGTAACCAAAGATCTCACTGACCGCGTAAAAGCGGGCGAGCTGGTGGGCGAACTGGCGCAGCAGGTTGGCGGCAAAGGCGGCGGGCGACCCGATATGGCCCAGGCCGGCGGCACCGATGCGCAGGCGCTGAAAGGCGCGCTGGCGGGCGTTGAAAGCTGGGTCAGCAGCCGCCTGTAACGAAATAGAACAATGCATCGTGAAAAGCGCCAGGGCCTGAGGTTCCGGCGCTTTTTAATACGATGTGCATCAGGTAATGACAAAGTCAGGTTGATGTAGTGTATTTCGGCTAAACTAACTATCAGCAGAATGTATTGGCGTAGCGACGTACATTGGTGTATTTGTCATAGTCAATGTTCAGCGTTAAATGATGGATAATGCCGGGAGCCCAAACAGAGCCCGACTCTTTTAATCTTTCAAGGAGCAAAGAATGCTTATTCTAACTCGTCGAGTTGGTGAAACCCTCATGATTGGCGATGAGGTGACTGTAACGGTGCTGGGTGTGAAAGGTAACCAGGTTCGTATTGGTGTGAACGCGCCAAAAGAGGTCTCAGTGCATCGCGAAGAGATTTATCAGCGCATTCAGGCCGAAAAAACTCAGCAAACGAGTTACTAACGGATTCAGCGCCTCGCCGGATTTTGCGAGGCGCTACCGCTTTTCCGCTTTACGCCTCTTTTCTTCCCGCTTCGCCTTGGTTTACTCCCGCTCCGTCTTTCTGATTATTTTCCTGACTGCTCGCTTTTACTGTTGATAATTCACTCTTTTTGTCGGCAAATTACGCCAATTGAGCGTCATTTGTGCAAACGATCGAGCGGTGGGAAAAATTGTTTGACTTATAAGTGCGGGAAAGTAATATGTGCGCCACGCAGTGCCGATGAGCAGATACAACGTTCAGACGCACGGTTCGGAAGAACGCGTAAGGTGAGGTGGCCGAGAGGCTGAAGGCGCTCCCCTGCTAAGGGAGTATGCGGTCAAAAGCTGCATCCGGGGTTCGAATCCCCGCCTCACCGCCATTTTCCGATGCATCCGTAGCTCAGCTGGATAGAGTACTCGGCTACGAACCGAGCGGTCGGAGGTTCGAATCCTCCCGGATGCACCATCTTTTAAAGATGCGGAATAAAAAAGTAAGTGAAAGAGTCGTTCCTTTCTCGGTGAGTTGTTAGCACCCTGCGTTGTACAAGAATTATCTATGCATCCGTAGCTCAGCTGGATAGAGTACTCGGCTACGAACCGAGCGGTCGGAGGTTCGAATCCTCCCGGATGCACCATATCTCTGGATATGGGCAAGATGTCTCAGGCGAGACGCGTTAATTCTGGCACTTCCTGGTTGTCTGATTTAATCCCTGTAAAACGATTTCCCGATGCATCCGTAGCTCAGCTGGATAGAGTACTCGGCTACGAACCGAGCGGTCGGAGGTTCGAATCCTCCCGGATGCACCATACTTTGCGATATCGACAGTATGGGCAAGATGTCTCAACGCGAGACGCGTAATTGCCGGCACTTCCTGGTTATCTGATTTACCCCCTGCAAAATGCTTTCCCGATGCATCCGTAGCTCAGCTGGATAGAGTACTCGGCTACGAACCGAGCGGTCGGAGGTTCGAATCCTCCCGGATGCACCATAATTTACGATATGAACAGTGCGCCCCGAACTGATATGGCCTGACTGAATGCCAGACAGTACGAGGGAGGAAAACGTTGCGTGAGCAACGGCCCGAGGGCGAGGCGAAAGCCGAGTAATCCTCCCGGATGCACCATACTCCACGATATGAACAGTACCTCATCTCCTGTCTAAGCCCCTTTTTCAATACGCTTTATTCTCCTTTCCTGCTTACCATTCACAGCTGTAACAAAACTCAAACTCACTGAAATTTCCGGCAATTATCTCCGGCATCGCGCGATCATCTTTTTCTGAAAAGAAAAATTGCTAATGCTTTCAAAGCATTTGCTGTTCATGTCCCCTGGCGACAACCTGGGCGCATTAGGCTAAAGTAATGGCTCATTTGTTGGATGTCCGGAGTGACGATGTACGATCAATATGACGCACTGATTTTCGATATGGACGGCACGATTCTCGATACCGAGCCGACACATCGAAAAGCGTGGCATCAGGTACTGGGACGATATGGATTGTCGTTAGACGAATCGCAAATGGTTGGTTTCAACGGCGCGCCCACCTGGCGACTTGCGCAATTTATTATCGAACAAAACCGCTCCTCTCAGGATCCGTATCAGCTGGCCGCCGAAAAAACCGCGGCGGTTAAGGCCATGCTGCTGGAAAACGTGCGTCCGCTTCCGCTGATGGAGGTGGTGAAAGCCTATCACGGCCGCCGTCCGATGGCGGTCGGCACAGGAAGCGAACACAGCATGGCGGATGCGCTGCTCAACCAGCTGGGCGTTCGCGAGCTCTTCACTGCGGTGGTGGGCGCCGACGACGTCGAGCGTCACAAACCCGAACCCGATACGTTTTTACGCTGCGCAGCGCTGATGGGCGTCGAGCCCGCACGGTGCGTAGTGTTCGAAGACGCCGATTTTGGCGTACAGGCGGCGAAAGCGGCCGGTATGGATGTGGTTGACGTGCGCCTGCTGTGAGTGACGTTCTGGCGCTTGCTTCTCTGTTTGGCAGCAGCTTTCTCAGCGCCACCCTGTTACCGGGAAGTTCTGAGGCGCTGCTGATTGCGTTACTGGTTGCCAAAAAGGCTTCCGTTTTTGGATTGATTGTCGCTGCATCAGTGGGAAATACGCTGGGCGGCATAACCAATATTTTTCTTGGTCGCTTGCTGCCGTTGAAACGGCAGGGGCGATGGCATGACACAGCAATAACGTGGTTGCACCGACTGGGACCTGCAGCGCTGTTGCTGAGCTGGCTGCCGGTAATCGGCGACCTGCTCTGCGTGCTCGCAGGCTGGATGCGCTTTGCCTGGCTTCCGGTCCTGCTGTTTCTCGCCGTCGGGAAAACACTGCGTTATATCGTTATCGCGACCGCCACCTTACAGGGTTTGCAATGGTGGCATTGATTCGCACAGATTCGAGGCTAGGGTTAACATTATGCTGAACAAAAATAAATTACTGTCCCAGCGGGAGGTTAATGTGATCCCGGACGTATCTAAAGCGCTCTCCTGGCTGGAAGCGCATCCCAATGCCTTGAAAGGTATTGGCCGCGGCATTGAACGCGAAACGCTGCGCGTAAAGCCTGATGGTCATCTGGCGGAGAGCGGCCATCCCGACTCGCTGGGATCGGCGCTGAAGCATGACTGGATTACCACCGACTTCGCGGAAACGCTGCTGGAATTCATCACGCCGGTGGATCAAAACATCGACCATATGCTGGCGTTTCTGCGCGATATCCATCGCCATGTGGCGCGCGAGCTGGCTGAAGAGCGCATGTGGCCTTTCAGCATGCCTTGTTTGATCGACGACGCCGATCGCATCGAGCTGGCGCAGTACGGCAGTTCTAACATTGGACGCATGAAGACGCTCTATCGTCAGGGGCTGAAAAATCGCTACGGCGCGCTGATGCAGACCATCTCCGGCATCCACTATAACTTCTCGCTGCCGCTGAGCTTCTGGCAGGAGTGGGCGGACGTTAAAGATGCCGAAAGCGGCAAAGAGACCATCTCTGCCGGCTATCTGCGCCTTATCCGCAACTACTACCGTTACGGCTGGGTGATCCCTTATCTCTTCGGCGCCTCGCCGGCGATTAGCTCCAGCTTCCTGCAGGGACGCGAGAGCAAACTGCCGTTTGAAACCGATGGCAAAGATTCGCTGTGGCTGCCCTATGCGACCTCGCTGCGCCTGAGCGACCTCGGCTACACCAACAAGTCGCAGAGCGGTCTCGGTATTACCTTCAACTCCCTTGAGGGATACGTTAAGGCGTTAAAAGCCGCCATCAAAACGCCGTCTGAAGAGTATGCCGCGATGGGCACGAAAGATGCGGACGGCAACTGGCTGCAGCTTAATACAAACGTACTGCAGATTGAGAACGAGCTTTACGCGCCGATCCGTCCGAAGCGCGTAACCCGCTCCGGCGAAGCGCCTTCCGATGCGCTGCTGCGCGGCGGCATTGAGTATATCGAAGTGCGCTCGCTCGACATCAACCCGTTCTCTGCCATCGGCGTCGACGCCAACCAGGTGCGTTTCCTCGATCTCTTCCTGATCTGGTGCACGCTGGCCGACGCGCCTGAAATGAGCGCCGATGAGCTGCTGTGCACGCGTAAAAACTGGAATCGCGTGGTGCTGGAAGGGCGCAAGCCGAACCAGAAAATTTCGGTCGGCTGCAGCGAAACTGAACATTCGCTGGTAGAAGTGGGCAAAGCGCTGTTCGCCGATCTGCATCGCGTGGCGGAAGTGCTCGACAGCAATCAGGGCAGCACGCAATATCAACAGGTGTGCGATCAACTGGTAGCGTCCTTTGACGATCCTGAGCTAACCTATTCGGCGCGCATTCTGCAGGCGATCAAAGCCAGCGGCGTCACCGATACCGGCATCGCTCTGGCGGAACAGTATCGTCATATGCTGTGCGAAGAGCCGCTGGAAGTGATTAGCGAAGAAGATTTTACGCGTCAGGCGCTGGAGTCGGTTGCGGCACAGAAGAAGCTGGAAGAGGGCGATACGCTCGATTTTGAAGCTTACCTTGCCAGTCGCGAAGGCTAGAAAAGAAAAAGGCCACATCAATGTGGCCAAATTAACATCTCTGTTGTCAGGGATGATGATAACAAATGCGCGTCTTTCATATATTCAGACGTTGGGCGAACAGAAAAGTTTCATCGTTTATAAAAAAATTTCAAAACAGGAGGTGACGTATGCCACTACTGGACAGTTTTACCGTTGACCATACCATTATGGCCGCGCCCGCAGTGCGTGTTGCGAAGACCATGAAAACTCCCCATGGCGATACCATCACCGTTTTTGACCTGCGTTTCTGCCGTCCCAACAAAGAGATCCTGACCGAGCGCGGTATCCATACGCTCGAGCATCTCTTCGCGGGCTTTATGCGTAATCACCTTAACGGCGACGGCGTAGAAATCGTGGATATCTCTCCAATGGGATGCCGCACCGGTTTCTACATGAGCCTGATCGGCACGCCGGACGAGCAGCGCGTCGCCAGCGCATGGAAAGGAGCAATGGAAGACGTTCTGAAGGTGAAGGATCAGAATCAAATCCCTGAGCTGAATGAATACCAGTGCGGCAGCTACAAGCTGCATTCGCTCGACGAAGCGCAGCAGATCGCGCGCAACGTGCTGGCGCACGATATCGGCGTGAACCGCAACGAAGATCTGAAGCTGCCGGCTGAAAAGCTGCAAGAGCTGCATATCTAGTCGTGGTGGGTCACGCGCAGTAAAAAAAACGCCGCATCGATGCGGCGTTTTTTATGGGCGGGCGTCGTCAGGAGCCGACAGAGGACTTCAGCGGCGTCTGCGGCGTAATGCGCACCTGCTTTACCATATTGTCCTGCACGTCAAGAATATCGACGGCGTAGTTCGCCAGTTCAACGCGCGTGTTGATCTCGGGGATCTCCTCCAGCGCTTCCAGCAGCATGCCGTTGATGGTGCGCGCTTCCTGCTCCGGCAGATGCCAGTTAAACGCCTTGTTAATTTCCCGCACGTTGGCGCTGCCTTCCACCAGCACAGAGCCGTCGTTCTGCGGCATCACCTCTTCCGCAAGGGTAGGGGACATTGAGGTGGTAAAGTCGCCGACGATCTCTTCCAGAATATCCTCGATGGTTACCAGGCCTTTGATATCGCCATACTCATCCACCACCAGACCGACTTTCTTTTTGTTGCGCTGGAATTTTACCAGCTGAATATTGAGCGGCGTGCCTTCTGGTACGTAGTAGATCTCATCGGCGGCGCGCAGCAGGGTCTCTTTGTTGAACTCTTTCTTCTCGGTCATGGTGCGCCAGGCTTCGCGTACGCGCAGCATGCCGACGCAGTCGTCCAGCGAGTCGCGGAACAGCACGATGCGGCCGTGCGGCGAGTGGCTGAGCTGGCGCATCACCGACTTCCAGTCGTCGTTGATATTGATGCCGACGATTTCGTTGCGCGGCACCATGATGTCGTCAACGCTGACTTTTTCCAGATCGAGCACTGACAGCAGCATATCCTGATTGCGGCGCGACATCAGGCTGCGCGACTCGTAGACAATGGTGCGCAGCTCTTCCTTGCTTAGCGCCGAGCTGGCGGCGCCCTCGGTTTTCATGCCGGCCATACGCATCAGCAGGCGCGTGATGGTGTTCAGCAGCCAGACCAGCGGCGACATAACGATCTGCAGCGGGCCCAGCAGCATGCTGCTGGGAAAAGCGACCCGCTCGGGATAGAGCGCCGCCACGGTTTTCGGCAGCACTTCCGCAAACACCAGCACGACAAAAGTCAGGATGCCGGTCGCAATGGCGACGCCTTCATCGCCATGCAGGCGCATGCCCACGATGGTAGCGAGCGCGGAAGCCAGAATATTCACCAGGTTGTTGCCGATCAGCACCAGGCTGAGCAGGCGGTCGGGGCGGCGCAGCAGCTTTTCCACCCGGCGGGCGGCGCGGCTGCCGTTTTTCGCCTGATGGCGCAGCTTATAGCGGTTAAGCGTCATCATGCCGGTTTCCGACCCGGCGAACCAGGCGGAAACCAGCACCATAACGACCAGAATAATAATAAGGGTGGTGGTTGAAACCTGTTCCAACGCAGAACTTCCTTTTGGTTAAGACGAGTGAGTCAGCAGGTGCTGTAAGATACGACTGCCGAAGTAGGCCATAGTCAACAGCAGCGCGCCGCCGCAGTTGAACCACACAACGCGACGTCCGCGCCAGCCTTCATGATAGTGGCCCCAGAGCAAAACGATATAGACGAACCAGGCAAGAATCGACAGCACCGCTTTATCGACGTTCTCGGCGCTGAACAGGTTATGCATATAAAACAGGCCGGTGCAGAGCACCAGCGTCAGCAGCACGACGCCAACCTGGGTGATATGAAACATTTTACGCTCGATGCTCAGCAGCGGCGGCATATCCTGGGTAAAGGCCAGCTTTTTGTTTTTCAGCTGATAGTCGATCCATGCCAGCTGCAGCGCGTAGAGCGCGGCGATAATCAGCGTCGCGTAGGCGAACAGCGACAGGCCGATATGGATCATCATGCCCGGGGTGGTTTCAAGATGGGTGATAAAGGCGTTGGGCACAAAGGTGGCGAACGCCAGATTGATCAGGGCGAAGCTGTAGACGATCGGCAGCAGCAGCCAGCCGCGGTTGCGCGAGGCGACGATGGTCATAATGGCGCAGATAAGCAGGCTCACCAGCGAGCCGATATTCAGCAGGCTGAGGTTCTGCCCGCTGTCGACGGCGAAGATGCGCTGCTGCAGCGCCACAGCGTGCGCCACCAGCGCGAAACAGGCGGAAAGCACCGCCATTCGCCGCCAGCCGCTATTGCGCTTCAACAGGCTGGGAATAATCAGTGCAATACTCAGGGAGTAGGCGAACAGCGCCAGGAGCGAGAAAACGGACATAGATCCTTACAGGTATCAGCGAGATGAAAGGAAAAAGGCAGTATAGCGCCAGCCGAAGCCGCCTCCAACCGATCTGAGGCGCAATAGCAGAGATCGTTGCAGCTTCGTGTTATAATCCGCCGCATTATGCCGATCAGGCGCCTCGCGATTTTTTTTGAGTGAGAGACAATGTTTGACAATTTAACCGATCGTTTGTCGCAAACCCTGCGCAATATCAGCGGCCGCGGAAGGCTGACAGAAGACAACATCAAAGACACGCTGCGCGAAGTGCGCATGGCGCTGCTGGAAGCGGACGTTGCGCTGCCGGTGGTGCGCGACTTTATCAACCGCGTCAAAGAGAGCGCGGTGGGGCACGACGTCAACAAAAGCCTGACGCCAGGCCAGGAGTTTATCAAAATCGTGCGCAACGAGCTGGTTGCGGCGATGGGCGCGGAGAATAACGCGCTTAACCTGGCCGCGCAGCCGCCGGCCGTGGTGCTGATGGCAGGTCTGCAGGGCGCGGGTAAAACCACCAGCGTCGGCAAACTGGGTAAATTCCTGCGCGAAAAGCACAAGAAGAAAGTGCTGGTCGTCTCTGCGGACGTTTATCGCCCGGCGGCGATCAAACAGCTTGAAACCCTGGCGCAGCAGGTCGGCGTCGATTTTTGCCCGTCCGATCTGAGCCAGAAGCCGGTCGACATCGTTAAGAACGCGCTGAAAGAAGCGAAGCTGCAGTTCTACGACGTGCTGCTGGTGGATACCGCCGGTCGTCTGCACGTCGACGAAGCGATGATGGATGAGATCAAGCAGGTGCACGCCGCGATCAATCCGGTCGAAACGCTGTTCGTGGTCGACGCCATGACCGGCCAGGATGCGGCGAACACGGCGAAAGCCTTTAACGAAGCGCTGCCCCTGACCGGCGTCATCCTGACGAAGGTCGACGGCGACGCGCGCGGCGGTGCGGCTCTGTCGATTCGTCATATCACCGGCAAACCGATCAAGTTTATGGGCGTCGGTGAGAAAACCGAGGCGCTGGAGCCTTTCTATCCCGATCGTATCGCCTCGCGTATTCTCGGCATGGGCGACGTGCTGTCGCTGATCGAGGATATCGAGAGCAAGGTTGACCGCGATCAGGCGGAAAAGCTGGCGAAAAAGCTCAAAACCGGCGACGGTTTCGACCTCAACGACTTTCTCGAGCAGCTTAAGCAGATGCGCAACATGGGCGGCATGGCGAGCCTGATGGGCAAACTGCCGGGCATGGGGCAACTGCCGGACAACGTGAAGTCGCAGATGGACGATAAGGTGCTGGTGCGTATGGAGGCGATTATCAACTCCATGACGCGCAAAGAGCGCGAGAAGCCGGAGATTATCAAAGGCTCGCGCAAACGCCGCATCGCTACTGGCGCCGGCATGCAGGTGCAGGACGTCAACCGCTTGCTGAAGCAGTTCGACGATATGCAGCGCATGATGAAGAAAATGAAGAAGGGCGGCATGGCGAAAATGATGCGCGGTATGAAAGGCATGATGCCCCCAGGATTCCCCGGACGCTAAGCGTTCGGCAATAAAAGCCCGAAAGGTTGCCCTCACAGGTTGCTTTTTGCGCCGAAATGAGTAAAATTTTCGGGCTTTTTATATTGCACCCGGGCCCCGTTCCCTCAATGGGGCCCGGTTGTTTTATTAACTTAAGAGGATGTTATGGTAACAATTCGTTTGGCACGTCACGGCGCTAAAAAGCGTCCGTTCTATCAGGTCGTCGTTACTGACAGCCGCAATGCACGTAACGGTCGCTTCATCGAGCGCGTTGGTTTCTTCAACCCGATCGCATCTGGTCAGGCTGAAGGTCTGCGTCTGGATCTGGACCGTATCGAGCACTGGGTTGGCCAGGGCGCAACGCTTTCCGATCGCGTTAACGCGCTGATCAAAGAAGCAAAAAAAGCAGCTTAATCTGTCACGGTGGTGAGCATGAGCAAAGAAGTTGCCGCACAGCCTCCCGTTAAGCCCCTCGTACTGGGCAAAATGGGCGCTGCCTACGGCATACGTGGCTGGCTCAAAGTGTTTTCCTCCACCGAAGCGGCCGAAAGTATCTTCGACTACCAACCCTGGTTCATTCAGCGCGCCGGTAAATGGCAGCAGGTTGAGCTGGAAAGTTGGCGGCATCACAATCAGGACCTGATCATCAAAGTCAAAGGCATTGACGATCGGGACGCGGCGACGCAGCTGACCAATTGCGAAATTACGGTCGACTCGGCGCAGCTGCCGCAGCTGGATGACGGCGATTACTACTGGAAAGACCTGATGGGTCTCCAGGTGGTCAACGTTGACGGCTACGAGATGGGCAAAGTCATCGATATGATGGAGACCGGCTCGAACGACGTACTCGTCGTTAAGGCGAACCTGAAAGATGCGTTCGGTGTGAAGGAGCGGTTAATTCCGTTTCTTGATGAACAGGTTATCAAGAAAGTCGATCTCGCTACTGGCGTCATTGAAGTAGACTGGGATCCTGGTTTTTGATCTCCGAATCGCAAGGTAACGTAACGGCGAAAACGATGTGGATTGGTGTTATTAGCCTCTTTCCAGAGATGTTTCGCGCAATTACCGATTACGGGGTAACTGGCCGGGCAGTAAAAAATGGCCTGCTCAGCATCGAGAGCTGGAGTCCTCGCGATTTCGCTCACGACCGGCACCGCACGGTGGACGATCGTCCTTACGGCGGCGGACCGGGAATGCTGATGATGGTGCAGCCCTTACGGGATGCAATCCACGCAGCGAAAGCGGCGGCGGGAGAAGGGGCCAGGGTAATCTACCTGTCACCTCAGGGACGCAAACTTGACCAACAGGGCGTTTGCGAACTGGCGACGCAGCAGAAGTTAATTCTGGTCTGCGGCCGCTATGAAGGTATTGATGAGCGCGTAATTAAAACCGAAATTGACGAAGAGTGGTCAATCGGCGACTACGTGCTCAGCGGCGGCGAACTGCCAGCCATGACGATGATTGACTCAGTGGCCCGGTTAATTCCTGGCGTGCTGGGCAAGCAGGCGTCAGCCGAGGAGGATTCGTTCTCTGACGGCTTGCTGGACTGTCCGCACTATACCCGACCTGAAGTGCTGGAAGGCATGGAGGTACCGGCAGTTTTACTGTCTGGCAACCATGCAGAGATTCGCCGTTGGCGCCTGAAACAGTCGCTGGGCCGTACCTGGCTAAGAAGACCTGAACTTCTGGAAAACCTGGCTCTGACTGAAGAGCAAGCAAGGTTGCTGAAAGCGTTCCAGCTGGAACATCAGCAACAAAACGATGAGGCGGCAGAGTAATCTCCCGCGACTATCAGTTTACCCAGGATAAGAGATTTAATTATGAGCAACATTATCAAGCAAATTGAACAAGAGCAGATGAAACAGGACGTACCTTCCTTCCGCCCGGGTGATTCCGTGGAAGTGAAAGTATGGGTCGTTGAAGGTTCTAAAAAACGTCTGCAGGCATTCGAGGGCGTGGTTATCGCTATCCGTAACCGCGGTCTGCACTCTGCATTCACTGTTCGTAAGATTTCTAACGGCGAAGGCGTTGAGCGTGTCTTCCAGACTCACTCTCCGGTCATCGACAGCATCTCTGTCAAACGCCGTGGTGCTGTGCGTAAAGCCAAACTGTACTACCTGCGTGAGCGTACTGGTAAGTCAGCTCGTATCAAAGAGCGTCTTAACTAAGGTATCGCTAACGCGACATCTAAAAGTTAATAGCAAACAAGGGGTTGGCGTGATGCCAGCCCCTTTTTTTATGCCTGCGCCTCGGGACGATGCACATGGTATATCGCTGTATTCACCGGCCCGCTCTCCAGCACGATTAAACCGTAGCGCATATCGATAAAGCGCGCGCCGCAGCGCTCCGCTACCGCGCGGCTGGCGCGGTTCTCTTCCGCCGCAAGAATTTCGATGACCTTCACCTCCGGTCGTGCAAATCCCATCTCAAGCAGCAGTGCAACGGCGCGGCTGGCGACGCCCTGTCGCTGCATATCGCTACGTACCCAGTATCCTAGCGCGGCAAACTGACCCGGTTCGCGGGCAAAACGGATCCCGGCGCCGCCCAGCAAACGATCCCGATCGTCAACAATGGCGAACTCTTCCGCTTCGCCCTTTATTCGCTGCTGCTGCGTAAAAGCGATCCAGCTCGCTGCCTCTTCGGGTTGATAGTCTGGATGCGCCCATACCATCCAGGGCTGCAGCGTATTCAGCGAGGCGTTGACGGCAGCGGTAAAGGAAGGGATGTCGTCGCGGGTAAAAGGACGCAGTCGAATCGAAGAGGCCAGAGAAGTCATAAAGTACCTGATGGAAAAGGGGTTTTAGCAAAGCGTATCAGGCGATAAGAGAGAATGCTAAACTTGTGGTGTAATTTATTATTTACACTTGTTTGGGGTTCGTTTTGTTAGGTTTGTATTTAATTAAATGAAAATTATGATTTTTTTAAATAGGCGCGCATACAATATTCTTGTGTGGTAATAAAAGTGTACATAAATGGATTGCTTGTTTTACGTTCTGTGATAGAGTGTCCTCTATCCTGTCAGAGGATCATTCACCGCATAACGAGGAAAAAAGGATCGTAGCCATGCAAAAAGACGCGCTGAACAATGTCCACATTGCGAATGAACAGATTTTAATTACGCCGGAAGAGCTGAAAGCGAAATTTCCGCTGACCGCCCAGCAGGAAGCGCAGATCGCCGCTTCGCGCCAGACCATTTCCGACATCATCGCCGGCCGCGATCCGCGCCTGCTGGTGGTTTGCGGTCCCTGTTCGATCCATGACACCGAAGCCGCTCTGGATTACGCTCGTCGCCTGAAAGATCTCTCTGACCAGCTGAAGGATCAGCTCTATATCGTTATGCGCGTCTATTTTGAAAAACCCCGCACCACCGTCGGTTGGAAAGGGTTGATCAACGATCCTTACATGGACAACTCCTTTGATATGGAAGCGGGTCTGCACATTGCGCGCCAGCTGCTGGTGAACCTGGTAGAGATGGGGCTGCCGCTCGCCACCGAAGCGCTCGATCCAAATAGCCCGCAATACCTCGGCGATCTCTTCAGCTGGTCGGCGATTGGCGCGCGCACTACTGAGTCGCAAACGCATCGCGAAATGGCGTCAGGCCTCTCAATGCCGGTCGGCTTCAAGAACGGCACCGACGGCAGCCTCGGCACCGCGATCAACGCCATGCGCGCCGCCGCGATGCCGCACCGTTTCGTTGGCATTAATCAGGCGGGGCAGGTTTGCTTGCTGCAGACGCAGGGCAACCCAGATGGTCACGTTATTCTGCGCGGCGGCAAAGCGCCGAACTACGGTCCGGAAGACGTGGCGCAGTGTGAAAAAGAGATGGTCAAAGCGGGACTGCGCCCGGCCTTGATGATAGATTGCAGCCATGGCAATTCTAACAAAGACTACCGCCGCCAGCCTGGCGTCGCCGAATCGGCGATAGCCCAGATCAAAGATGGCAACCGCTCGATTATTGGCCTGATGCTGGAGAGCCATATTAATGAAGGCAGCCAGTCTTCCGAGCAGCCGCGCAGCGAAATGAAATACGGTGTTTCCGTGACAGATGCCTGCATCAACTGGGAAACCACCGAAACGCTGCTGCGCGAGATGCATCAGGATCTGCAAGAGGTGCTGTCGGCGCGTCTGTCACACGAGGTGTAATGAGCAATGGTGGCTGAACTGACCGCGCTGCGCGATCAAATTGATACTGTCGATAAGGCGCTGCTGGATCTGCTGGCGAAACGCCTGGAGCTGGTGGCTGAAGTTGGCGAAGTAAAGAGCCGCTACGGCTTGCCTATCTACGTACCGGAGCGCGAAGCGTCAATGCTGGCTTCGCGCCGTAAAGAGGCGGAAGCGCTCGGCGTTCCGCCCGATCTGATTGAAGATATCCTGCGCCGTGTGATGCGCGAGTCCTATACCAGCGAGAACGATAAAGGCTTTAAAACCCTTAACCCAGCGCTGCGTCCAGTAGTGATCGTTGGCGGAAAAGGGCAGATGGGCAGCTTGTTTGCGCGCATGCTGACGCTGTCGGGCTACAACGTGAAGACGCTGGATAAAGAGGACTGGGATCGCGCGCCGTCGCTGCTGAGCGATGCCGGCATGGTGATTATCAGCGTGCCGATCCATCTTACGGAGCAGGTGATCGCACAACTGCCGCCGTTGCCGGAAGACTGTATTCTGGTGGATCTGGCCTCGGTCAAGAACCGTCCTTTGCAAGCAATGCTGGCGGCGCATGCGGGCCCGGTGCTGGGTCTGCATCCCATGTTCGGGCCGGACAGCGGCAGTCTGGCGAAACAGGTGGTGGTCTGGTGCGACGGACGCCAGCCTGAAGCCTATCAGTGGTTCCTGGAGCAGATTCAGGTGTGGGGCGCGCGGCTGCATCGCATCAGCGCGGTTGAGCACGACCAGAATATGGCGTTTATACAGGCGCTGCGCCACTTCGCGACTTTCGCCTACGGTCTGCATCTCGCGGAAGAGAACGTC
The DNA here is from genome assembly GCF_000738765.1 of Pantoea sp. NGS-ED-1003. NCBI lineage: Bacteria > Pseudomonadati > Pseudomonadota > Gammaproteobacteria > Enterobacterales > Erwiniaceae > Pantoea > Pantoea sp. NGS-ED-1003. The sequence goes on along the minus strand of NZ_JPQA01000006.1, from coordinate 8,005 downwards.
AACCTCGATCAGCTGCTGGCGCTCTCATCGCCGATTTATCGTCTCGAGCTGGCGATGGTGGGACGGCTGTTCGCGCAGGATCCTCAGCTCTATGCGGACATCATTATGTCCTCCGAAAGCAATCTGGCGCTGATTAAACGTTATTACCAGCGCTTTGGCGAAGCTATTAAGCTGCTGGAACAGGGCGATAAGCAGGCATTTATCGCCAGCTTCAACCGCGTCGAACACTGGTTTGGCGATCACGCTAAACGCTTTATGGTTGAAAGCCGCAGCCTGCTGCGCTCCGCTAACGACAGTAGACCGTAAAAAACGGCTCACGCATGCCAGCCCCTGAACCGCAATTAAAAACGGCATCCTTACGGATGCCGTTCTGTTATGCGCTGCGCGGCTCCACCGCGACAACATTCTCGCCAGGATAGCATCCCAGCACTTTCAGCATGCGGGTCAGCCCTTTTAGCTCCTGCAGCGCCTGCTGCATGCTGTCTGACTCAAGATTGCCCTGCACGTCGATATAAAACATCTCTTCCCACGGGTTGCCGTTAATCGGACGCGACTCCAGCTTGCTCATAATCAGGTTATGCTGACGCAGCACCAGCAGCGCTTCCACCAGCGCGCCCGCCTGCTGGCCGGTCGCCATCAGCAGCGTGGTTTTCGCCGGAACCTGATCGGAGACGGCGATGGCCTTACGCGCCAGCACGATAAAGCGAGTATGGTTTTGCTGCTGATTCGCCAGATTGCGCTCCAGAACCTGCAGATGATAGAGCTCGCCGCCTGCCTCGCTGCCCAGCGCCGCCGCTTTCGGTGAGTTCAGCGCCGCGACTTTTTCCATAGCGGCAGCGGTGCTCTCGGTATATTCGATCTTCCAGTGCGGGAAACGACTAATAAACTGGCTGCACTGCTGGAACGGCTGCGGGTGACTATAAACGGTTTCAATCTGCTGCAGATCGGTGTCGCCTGTTACCAGCACGCAGTGCTCGATAGGCTGGGTCAGTTCGCCCACAATCGAGAGGCTGGTCTGCTGCAGCAGATCGTAAACGTCATTGATCGAGCCGGAACTGGTGTTTTCAATCGGCAGCACCGCGTAATCAGCCTGGCCGTTTTCAACCTGACGAATAATATCCTGAAACTTGAGGCAGCCGATCTCTACCATATTGTCGAAGTGGCGCGCGGCATACTGGCGTGCGGCGAGATGGGAATAGGAACCTTTCGGGCCAAGGAAAGCGATGCGCGCCGCCAGCGCATGAGCATGGTTCAGGTTTTTCTGCAGCAGCGCCTGCTGCGTCAGAACGGAATCTTCAATGATTTGCTGAAACAGGCGCGTGATGTAGTGCGCATCCAGCTGATGTTTCTTGCCAAGCACGATCAGGTGCTCCAGCAGCGCACGCTCGCGTTCGATATCGCGAATCGGCCGGTGTGTGGCCAGTTTCGCTTCGGCAACCTTCACGGCCAGCGCGCGACGCTCAGCCAGCAGCGTCAGCAGTTTCTCATCTACGGCGCTGATCTGGTCACGCAGCGCCAGCAAGGGATTATCGGGATTCATAGGGCTCACCTGTAAGCTGTCCAATAAAAAAGCCTCCCGGTTGGGAGGCTTTGTTGTTCGTCTTCGCTTTCGTTTTCACACGACGAATCGCCTCCCAGTCAGGGGAAGGTAAAAAAGAAAGCGAAGAAAAACGGCAGACGTTTCATGGTGATTTCCATTCAAAAGGTGATTTGAGAGTACCCGTACTGATTTAAGGCTGTCAATAAAAAACGCGCCCGCAGGCGCGTTTGCTAAAACTGTATGTATCAGGTGGCCGGCGTGAAATTTTTCACGCTGGTCGCTGCCCGACGGGCTTCAGGCTTATGCTGAACCTTATTCAACTGACGCTCAAGCTTACCGATGAGATCGTTAATCGCCGTATACATATCCTCGTGCTTAGCGCTGGCCACCAGCGTGCCGTTGGGCGTATTGATCGTGGCGTCGGCCACGAATTCTTTCGGCGCTTTAGAGAGAACGATGTGCGGATTTATCAGATGAGCTTGCCATTTTTCCAGCTTGGCGAGACGGTCTTCGACATGGTCGCGGATAGCCGCGGTGATTTCCATTTGTTTGCTGGTAATGTTCAGAATCATAGGTCTACCTCTCTGTCATTTCCGTCTGGGTAGATCCAGCATAACGCGCTGAACAATGAAATGTGTGATTTTGATCACGAAAAAATGTCACTTTTTGTCAATGGCAATGATTTGTGAGAAAGGCTGGGAATGCAGCCGAAATGCCTTGAATCGGTGCGCGGAGAGGCGCATGATTGACGGGTTACATTAGCGAGGAATTCACAAAATCGTCGATTTTTCGCCCATAAAAAAGCAGCCATTACGGCTGCTTTTTCATTTTTTCGGACTCAGTTTTAGCTGGAGCTATTTGCGGCAATAATTTTCGCCACTTTGTCCGCTTCGGCATTCAGCTGCAGATTGCGATAGGCTTTTTCCATCAGCGGCAGCGCATCGCGCGTGGCCTGCGTATCAGGATAATCGCGCATCATGCCTTCAACGCGGTTAACAACCGCGACATACGCTTCGCGCTTAGTATAGAATTGCGCCACCGACAGCTCATATTTCGCCAGGCGGTCTTTCAGATAGACCAGGCGTTTTTGCGCATCGGCTGCATACTGGCTGTTTGGATAGTTACGCAGCAGCTGCGAGAAGTCGCGGAACGCGTCGCGAGCATGGGTCGGATCGCGATCGGAACGGTCGATGCCGAAGAAGCCCTGCAGCGCAGAGTCGTCCAGCGCCATATCCGTCAGGCCGCGCATATAGATAACGTAGTCGATGTTCGGATGGGTCGGGTTAAGACGCATAAAGCGATCTATGGCAGCCTGCGCCAACGGCAAATCGGCGTTTTTGTAGTAGGCATAGATCAAATCAAGCTGTACCTGCTGAGAATAAGGACCAAAAGGATAACGGTTGTCCAGCGCTTCCAGTTGCTTAATCGCCGCTTTAAAGTTACCGTCCTGCAGCTTTTCCTGAGCGGTAGCGTAGATTTCGGAAGGCGGGCTGTCCGGTACTGTGTCCTTTGAGCTGGAACAACCCACAAGGGCCAGGCTCAGTGTGGCAGCAGCCACCAGATATTTCATACGCGTCATGACGAAATGGTTATCCTCAAATTTGTTATGGCGGAAGCTGTCCGTATAGCTCCCGGTAATGACCAGGTACGATAGCACATTATATTAAACGGCATCGCCGTGAAAACCCAACGTTAACGAAGAAGCTGTATATGGCACAACAAGTTCAACTCACCGCAACGGTCTCCGAAGCGCAGCTGGGACAACGCTTAGATCAAACTTTGGCGGAATTGTTCCCCGATTATTCACGCTCGCGCATAAAAGAGTGGATCCTTGACCGACGCGTCAGCGTTAACGGCGCGATTGTCGATAAACCGAAAGAGAAAGTATTGGGCGGCGAACAGGTCGCTATCGATGCAGAAATCGAAGAAGAGCAGCGCTGGGAAGCGCAAAACATCCCGCTGAACATCGTGTATGAAGATGACGATATTCTGGTGATCAACAAGCCGCGCGATCTGGTGGTGCATCCCGGCGCCGGCAACCCCGACGGCACCGTACTGAATGCGCTGCTTTATCACTATCCCGCCATTGCCGACGTGCCGCGCGCCGGTATCGTGCATCGACTGGATAAAGACACCACCGGGCTAATGGTAGTGGCGAAAACCGTCCCGGCGCAGACCCACCTGGTGGAAACGCTGCAGCTGCGCGAAATCACCCGCGAGTACGAAGCGGTGGCAATTGGAACGATGACGGCGGGCGGCACGGTAAACGAGCCCATCAGCCGTCACTCGACCAAACGCACCCATATGGCCGTGCATCCGATGGGGAAACCGGCGGTAACGCACTACCGTATTATGGAGCACTTCCGCGCCCATACGCGTCTGCGTCTGCGTCTCGAAACCGGCCGTACGCATCAGATTCGCGTGCATATGTCGCACATCAACCATCCGCTGGTGGGCGACCCGCTGTACGGCGGTCGTCCGCGTCCGCCGAAAGGCGCTTCGGACCAGTTCATCGCTACGCTGCGCGCGTTCGATCGCCAGGCGCTGCACGCGACCATGCTGCGTCTTTACCATCCGATTACCGGAATCGAGATGGAGTGGCATGCGCCGCTGCCGCAGGACATGGTGGAGCTGATTGAGGTACTGAAAGCGGATACCGAAGAGTTCCGCGACCAGATGGACTGGCTATGAGTTGGGTCCTGCCGGACTGGCCCGCGCCCGCCAGCGTAGGTGCCTGCTCAACGCTACGCGGCGATGGCGCCAGCCTGGCACCCTGGGATGCGTTCAACCTGGGCGGCCATGTTGGTGACGATCCGGCACACGTGGCTACCAACCGACAGAGCCTGGTAACGCGCGCTGCGTTGCCGGCGATGCCGCACTGGCTTGAGCAGGTTCACGGCACCGATGTGGTTCGCCTGCCTGTTGAGCAGACAGAGCCCTTACGGGCGGATGCCTGCATCACGCGCGAAGCGGGCGTGGTGTGCGCGGTGATGACGGCGGATTGTCTGCCGGTGCTGTTCTGCTCTTATGACGGCAGCGAAATTGCCGCAGCGCATGCGGGCTGGCGCGGCCTGTGCGCGGGGGTGCTGGAAAATACGCTGGCGCGGTTCGCTGCGCCAGCCAGCCAGATACACGCCTGGCTTGGGCCGGCAATCGGTCCCGACGCCTTTGAAGTCGGCAGCGAAGTGCGCGATGCGTTTATGGCGCATGACAACCGTGCTCAGCAGGCCTTTCGTCCGGCGGGCGCTAAGTATTTCGCTGATATCTGGCTGCTTGCGCAGCAGCGGCTGCAGGCGGCGGGCGTCACCTCCGTGAGCATGACGCGTCGCTGCACCTTTCATGAGAGTGGCGATTTTTTCTCCTTCCGACGCGACGGAACCACCGGGCGTATGGCTTCTTTAATTTGGCTGAGATAACCTTACGCCACAAGACGATCCAGTAGCGTATTTTTTGCTCATGATGCAGGTCATTAACCTTGAAAATTTGAGGGATGACCTCATTTTAATCTCCAGTAGCATTTTGACCTGTAATGGGAGGAATCATGCGTCTGGATCGTCTTACCAACAAATTCCAACTGGCCCTTGCCGACGCGCAGTCCCTTGCTCTGGGACACGACAACCAATTTATTGAACCTCTGCATCTGATGAGCGCGCTGCTCAATCAGGAAGGTGGATCCGTTCGTCCGTTATTAGCCTCTGCAGGCGTTGACGTTGCCGCTCTGCGCAACGGCGTCGAGCAGGCTATCAACCGTTTGCCCCAGGTAGAGGGCAGCGAAGGGGATGTTCAACCGTCCGCTGACCTGGTTCGCGTGCTTAACCTGTGCGACAAGCTGGCGCAGAAGCGTGGCGACAATTTTATCTCATCTGAACTCTTTGTTCTGGCTGCCCTCGACTCGCGCGGCTCTTTAGCCGATCTGCTGAAATCGGCCGGTGCGACCACTGACAAGCTAACCAAAGCGATTGAGCAGCTGCGTGGAGGCGACAACGTGAACGATCAAGGGGCTGAAGATCAGCGCCAGGCATTAAAGAAATACACCATCGACCTGACCGAGCGCGCCGAACAGGGCAAGCTCGACCCGGTCATCGGCCGTGACGAAGAGATTCGCCGCACTATTCAGGTGTTGCAGCGCCGCACCAAAAACAATCCGGTGCTGATTGGTGAACCCGGCGTGGGTAAAACCGCCATCGTGGAAGGCCTGGCGCAGCGCATCATTAACGGCGAGGTGCCGGAAGGGCTGAAAGGCCGTCGCGTACTGGCGCTGGATATGGGGGCGCTGGTGGCGGGCGCAAAATACCGCGGCGAGTTTGAAGAGCGTTTGAAAGGCGTACTTAACGATCTGTCGAAGCAGGAAGGCAACGTTATCCTGTTTATCGATGAGCTGCATACTATGGTCGGCGCCGGTAAAGCTGACGGCGCGATGGATGCCGGCAATATGCTGAAGCCGGCACTGGCGCGCGGCGAGCTGCACTGCGTCGGCGCGACCACGCTGGACGAATATCGGCAGTACATCGAAAAAGATGCCGCGCTGGAGCGCCGTTTCCAGAAAGTCTACGTCGCTGAACCGAGCGTGGAAGATACCATCGCTATCCTGCGCGGTTTGAAAGAGCGCTATGAGCTGCATCACCATGTGCAAATTACCGACCCAGCGATTGTCGCGGCGGCGACGCTGTCGCATCGCTACATCGCCGACCGTCAGCTGCCGGATAAAGCCATTGACCTGATCGACGAGGCCGCGTCCAGCATCCGTTTGCAGATCGACTCGAAACCGGAACCGCTCGATCGCCTGGAGCGCCGCATCATTCAGCTGAAGCTGGAGCAGCAGGCGCTGAAGAAAGAGTCGGATGACGCCAGCATTAAGCGTCTAGAAATGCTGGAAAGCGAACTCGACCAGAAAGAGCGCGAATACGCGGAGCTGGAAGAGGAGTGGAAAGCAGAGAAGGCCTCTCTTACCGGCACGCAGAATATCAAGGCGGAACTGGAGCAGGCACGCTTGTCGCTGGAACAGGCGCGTCGCGTGGGCGACCTGGCGCAAATGTCCGAGCTGCAGTATGGCAAGATCCCGGAGCTGGAAAAACAGCTGGCGGCCGCCACGCAGTCTGAAGGTAAGACCATGAAGCTGCTGCGCAACCGCGTTACCGATGTCGAGATCGCTGACGTGCTGGCGCGCTGGACCGGCATTCCCGTGGCGCGCATGATGGAAGGCGAGCGTGATAAGCTGCTGCGTATGGAGCAGGATCTGCACGCGCGCGTTATCGGCCAGAACGAGGCGGTGGAAGCGGTATCGAACGCGATTCGTCGTAGCCGCGCAGGCTTGTCGGATCCAAATCGACCTATCGGTTCGTTCCTGTTCCTCGGTCCGACCGGTGTGGGTAAAACCGAGCTCTGTAAAGCGCTGGCGAATTTCCTCTTCGACAGCGACGACGCCATGGTGCGCATCGACATGTCGGAATTCATGGAAAAACATTCCGTGTCGCGGCTGGTGGGCGCGCCTCCGGGATATGTCGGTTATGAAGAGGGCGGCTATCTGACAGAAGCGGTGCGTCGTCGTCCTTACTCGGTCATTCTGCTGGATGAGGTAGAGAAAGCGCATCCGGATGTGTTCAACATTCTGCTGCAGGTGCTGGACGACGGACGTCTGACGGATGGACAGGGCCGCACCGTCGACTTCCGCAATACCGTAGTGATCATGACGTCGAACCTGGGCTCCGATCTGATTCAGGAACGCTTCGGCGAACTGAACTACGCGGAAATGAAAGATGTGGTGATGAATGTGGTCGGCCATCACTTCCGTCCGGAGTTCGTCAACCGTATCGACGAAGTGGTAGTGTTCCATCCGCTGGGCGAGCAGCATATTGCTTCTATCGCGCAGATTCAGCTGCAGCGTCTGTATAAACGTCTGGATGAACGCGGCTACCAGCTGCATATCTCCGACGAAGCGCTGAAACTGCTGGGGGAGAACGGCTACGATCCGGTCTATGGCGCGCGTCCTTTGAAACGTGCGATTCAGCAGCAGATCGAAAACCCGCTGGCGCAGCAGATCCTTTCCGGTCAGCTGGTGCCGGGCAAAACCATCGAAATGGACGTCAAAGAGGGCGAAATCGTCGCTCATCAGTAACTGACATCAGCGAAACGGGCCTGCGGGCCCGTTTTTTTATGCTAAAAAGCGCTATTTTGACGCAATTTTCAGCGCATTGCCTGGAAAACAGGCGGTTGGTAAAAAAGTTTAAATTAGCACTTGTCAGCCCGGAAGAACTCCCTATAATGCGCCTCCACTGACACGGCACAACGGCTTACGGAATGCGGTGTTCAGGAGATTCGGTTCGCTGAGTCGCCGGATAAAATCCCTGAAAAAAGGGGTTGACTCCGAAGGAGAGTAGCGTAATATACGCCACCTCGCAGCAGCAGGCTCGGCCGCTGACTGCACCGCTCTTTAACAATTTATCAGACAATCTGTGTGGGCACTCG
>NZ_JPQA01000005.1:0-476371 GCF_000738765.1 Pantoea sp. NGS-ED-1003 | reverse complement strand
TGCGGCCTGAGTTTTTTAAGTGACGTAAAATCGTGTTGAGGCCAACGCCCATAATGCGGGCAGTTGCCCGGCATCCAACGCCATTCATGGCCATATCAATGATTTTCTGGTGCGTACCGGGTTGAGAAGCGGTGTAAGTGAACTGCAGTTGCCATGTTTTACGGCAGTGAGAGCAGAGATAGCGCTGATGTCCGGCAGTGCTTTTGCCGTTACGCACCACCCCGTCAGTAGCTGAACAGGAGGGACAGCTGATAGAAACAGAAGCCACTGGAGCACCTCAAAAACACCATCATACACTAAATCAGTAAGTTGGCAGCATCACCGGCGCCGTTATTAAAGCGCGCGCCGGTAATTTTATAGGAGGCGCCCGCCTGATGCGCCTGGGCGGCGATCTGCGCTTCCGCCGCGTCCAGGGTAGAAGCTGAAGCGGTAATGGTCTGCGCGAAGCTGCCGAAAGAGATCAGCGAAAGTGCGATAACAGCGACGAAATTTTTGATGGTTTTCATGGTCAGTTCCTTAATGAGTTTTTCAGTTTGTGAGGCGGTTTGCCTCGATGGAGTGATAGTTCGCCTGACGGTGATAATTTAAAAGCTGACATAATTGCTTTACTTAATCAAAAAATATGAATGATTAAACGGCGCGCCTTTTCTGTTAACACCAGGCAGGCAGGGCGATGTGCGGCAAGGAGGGAGAGAGCCCCGATCGCATCAGGGCTTGAGAGCAGGCTGTTCAGTAAAGGGTGTTCTTTAAGCGCTCCGGCAGCGCCTGGTCATAGGCATCGCCGTCTATTTCCGCCTGCGAAAGCTGATGCAGAATTGCTCCCGGACTGGGCAGCCTGTCACGCGCGATCTGCGCGGCGGGATCCCAGAGTTTTGAGCGGATAATCGCCCGGCTGCACTGAAAAAAGACGCTCTCCACCCTAATGCGCAGCACCGTTTTCGGCAGCTGATTGTTGACGGCAAAGCGGGTAAGGAGATCGGGATCGTTGCAGATCTCCGCGGTTCCGTTCACCCGCAGCGTTTCGCCGATGCCGGGTAGCAAAAAAAGCAGCGCCACGCGATTATCGTGTAGAATATTGCGCAGGCTATCGATGCGGTTATTGCCGCGTCGGTCAGGCAGCAACAGCGTCTTCGCATCTTCGATAACGATGAAGCCTGCCGGATCGCCTCGCGGCGAGACGTCAAGCCCGCCCGGTCCCGAGGTCGCGAGGGCCGCAAAGGGCGCCGCCTCGATAAAAGGGCGGTAGGCGGGATGGATATGGTCGATCTCCTTGGTCAGCGAGGGTCTGGCGACCGCGCCATAGATTCGTTCCAGTTCCTCTTCGCAGGTAATGTTTCTCTTTTCATCCGTCATTACGTCACCGCCTCAGTATGCAGGAATGCGCCTTACTCTTTTATACAGCAGCACGCCCGGCGACGCACCGGCTGTCGAGGCTACGCCGGCAACAGCCCGGCCTGAGCGTAGCTCTTCACCAGGCTGTCGAACAGCGCGATATCCGACCGGCCGCGCGCCATCAGCTGGGCGCCCGCGATAGCCGCATAAATCGCCTGCGCCCGACTGTTGCGCTCTTCGTCGCTGGCGATGCCCGCTTCCTCAAGCTGAGCGGCGAGCCAGGCGATATTGACCTCGGCGAAGATCTTCACCTCCTCTTTTACCTGCTCCGGCAGATCGTCATACTCCGCCGCCATAAAGCTCGCCATGCAGATGCGGTTGTCGCGCTCTAGCGAGCGGCGAAAGATCTCGGGGTAGCGCCGCAGACGACTGATCGCATCCGGCTCGCTTTCGCGCAGCGCGTCCAGATCGGCCGCCGTCTCTTCCCAGTAGCGTCTGGCAACGGCCGCGCCCAACTCCGCCTTGCTGGGAAAGTGGTGATAAATGCTTGCCGCCTTAATGCCGACCTCGCTCGCCAGGCTGCGGATATTCAGGCCACTATAGCCATGCGCCTGCGCGCTCAGGCGCGCCGCGTGAAGAAGGGCGTCTTTAGAGGTTTTGCTCATACTCGTTCTCCTGTCAGTTAATGAATATTCTAACATGTGTTAGGTAGGTGTTGACAAGAAGAGGATTAAACCGCTAACTTAAAACCTACCAAACGTTAGATAGGTAATTAATCATGAGCAAAGAGATCTTTTTTTCCGACGCTACCCGCCTTGCCGAACTGATCCGCCGCCGCGACATCTCGCCTGTTGAGGTGATGCAGGCCCATCTTGATCGTATTGAAGAGACTAACCCGCAGGTCAACGCGATCGTCACTGTCGCCGCTGGCGCGCTGGAGGCCGCCCGCGCGGCAGAAGCCGCCGTGATGGCGGGCGAACCGCTCGGCCCGCTGCACGGCGTGCCTTTTACCGTCAAGGACTCGATCGACACCGCTGGCGTGATGACCCAGCGCGGATCGCCCATTTTTAAAAATCGGCTGCCGACCGAAGATGCCACCAGCGTGGCGCGTATCAAGGCTGCCGGCGGCATTCTGCTGGCGAAAACCAATCTGCCTGAGTTCTCATACTGGATTGAAAGCGACAACCTGCTTTCGGGCCGGACAAACAACCCCTGGGATTTAAGCCGTACGCCGGGCGGCTCCAGCGGCGGCGAGTCGGCCGCCATCGCGGCGGGGATGTCGCCGCTGGGACTGGGCACCGATCTGGCTATTTCGGTTCGCGGCCCGGCTGCGCAGACCGGCATTGCCTCCATGAAGGCCACCCACGGCAGCGTGCCGATGACCGGCATCTGGCCGCGCGCGCCGCGCCGCTTCTGGCACGTCGGCCCAATGGCCCGCTCGGTGCGCGATCTGGCGCTCGCCTTTTCACAGCTCTCAGGCCCGGACGGGCAGGACGCCTTTTCCAGCAGCGCGCCGCGCCTTTCTGATGGACTGCGGTTTAACGTCAGCCGACCGCTGCGCATCGGCTGGATGACCGGCCCCGGTTTTGGCCCGATCGATGGCGAGGTGGCGGCCGTGGTCAGGGCGGCGGCGCAGGCGTTGAGCAGTATGGGGATAGCCGTTGAGCAGGTGGGCATTCCGGCGCTGGAGCGGGACGTTGCGCTGGATATTTTCAACCGCATCCACGTTATGGAGATGAAGCCGGCCTTTGCAGCCGCTACCGCAGGGCGTCGACCAGATGAGATCTATAAAATGGCAAAAACCATGCTTTCGCTGCCTGATTCCTCGATGGCCGAGTTTATTGAGGCCGAGCAGGCGGCAGAACGGCTAAAAGATGGCTTCGCCGACTACTTTTCGCGCTACGACGCACTGATCACCCAGGTGCTGCCGATCCCGGCCCATAAGCACGGCGTCGATCGCTTTATCATTGAGGGTCAGAGCGTGGATGCGACCTGGCTTCAGGGCGCGACCGTGCCGCTTAACGTGACGGGGCTGCCCGGCGTCGCGCTGCCTTTTGGCCCCAGTCGCGAAGGGCTGCCGATTAGCGTACAGATTGTCGGCAAATGGCACGACGAGGCCGCAATTCTGCATATCGCCTCGCTGCTGGAGGCCGTCAGCCCGATGAAAGGCGCGCATCCCGCGCTGTAACGGCGAACGGCGCCGTTGCGGCCTGTTATTTCAGGCCGAGCTTGCGGGCCAGACGGTGCAGGTTGCCGGGATCGATCTCCAGCTGGCGCGCGGTTTTGGCCCAGACTTTGCCGCTGTTTTCGTAGACATAGCGAATGTACTCATACTGAAACTGCCGCGTCGCCTCCGCCAGGCTTCTTATCGGCAGCGAGGTCAGCGGCGCGGTCGGCACGCTGCCTGCCGCTGCGTCCGCCGGGGTTTCGCCTTCCAGGCTGAAGTGCTGAGGCAGCAACACGATTTCGCCGCTGCGTGACTCCGCCTGCGCGATAATCACCGCGCGATAGATGGCATGCTCCAGCTCGCGCACGTTTCCCGGCCAGCTCGCCGTTTCGAGCAGGGCGCGGGCGGCCGGGCTGAGGGCGATAGTGCTCAGGCCGAACTTTATTCGGCACTTTTCACAGAAATAGCCGGCAAGCAGCACGATATCGTCGCGCCGCTCCTGCAGCGACGGCACGAACAGCGGGAAGACGCTGAGTCGGTGATAAAGATCCGCGCGGAATTTTCCCTCCGTGACCGCTTTGCGCATATCCATATTGGTCGCCGCGATAATGCGTACATCGACAGTCAGGGCTTTATCTTCGCCCACGCGCTGCAGATCGCCATACTGCAGCACGCGTAGCAGTTTGGCCTGCAGCGAGAGCGGCAGTTCGCCAATCTCATCGAGAAACAGCGTGCCTTTATCTGCCAGCTCGAACTTGCCTGGCCTGTCGTGAATCGCGCCGGTAAATGCGCCTTTGACGTGGCCGAACAGCTCGCTTTCCGCCACGGTTTCCGGCAGCGCGGCGCAGTTGAGGTAGATCAGGGGCTGGGTGGCGCGATGGGAGAGGCGATGCACCGCCTGAGCGACCAGCTCCTTGCCGGTGCCGGTCTCGCCCATAATCAGAACGCTCAGGTCAGAAGGGGCGACCACGGCGATCTCTTTTTTCAGATGGGTGAGCGGCGCGGATTGGCCGACGATCTGCATCTCCTCGCGCTCTTCCGGCCGCCTGTGCGGCGGGATAAACGAGGAGGCGGGCTGCTCGAGCTGCTCCACCAGCAGGGCGTTGTTCAGCGCGCCGGCGGTCAGGCTGGCCAGCACGCGCAGCTCCTCGTCGCTATAATCATCGAACTGGTGCGCGTCCATGCCGTCCAGAGTAAGGGCGCCGATCAGGGTCTGGCCCGCAAACAGCGGCATGCCGACGCAGGCGTGCACATGCAGTTCGCCCTGTTCGGGGATCAAGCCGTCGTAGGGATCGGGCAGATCGTTATCTGCGGGAAAGCGCACCACGTCGCCCGCGCGCGCGATCGCCTCCAGTCGTGGATGCGCATCAAGACTAAAGCGGCGGCCCATCACGTCAGGCGCCAGCCCGGCGGTGGCCAGCGGCCTGAACTGCTGGTTTTCATAGCGCAGCAGGGCGGTCGCGTCGCAGTTCAACGCCTGGTGGATGCCTTTCACCATCTGCATAAAACGGTCGCGCTCGCGCACGCCGTTTTGAATATCTACGGCGAGCGCCGCCAGGGTGTCGACTGAGAGAGCCATGTAGTCACCTGTACAGGGAGTGTCTTAATAACAATAGAAAGGCTTGTTATAAATACAATGCTTGTTTTCTCTTTTGACCAGAATCAATAGCTTAAGAAATGGCACGGAATATGCCTTATTAGCGTAGTGAATAACGCTAAGGAGCAAACCGATGTCCAGCCACGCAACGTTAAAAGCGCTCAGCGCAAAACAGATCAAAGCCGCTGCCAACGCCCTGCGCTGGGCGGCGTTCGGCGGCCGCCGCGGACCCGATTTTACTTACTATCAGGCCTCGCCGGACCGGCTTCATTTCGAAACCGAATATGACGGACGCAAAGCCTGGGTAGACTTAGATATTCCCTATACGCCGTTGTCGCTGCTGATCGCCGGTTCGCTCCTGCTACAGCAGCTTAATACTTATGTCGGGTGAAACCATGACGCATCTGGACGAAGTGATTACCGCGGTCGACGCCGCCATCGCCAACAACGTGATTCGCGAGATGAACGAACTGCTGTGCGAACTCAGTGAGGATAGCCGGCTGACGCGCGAAGAGCGCTTTGCCCAGCAGCAGCGCCTGCGCGTTGCGGTTTTTAAGCACAGCACCGAGAAACACGAGCTCGCCGAGCAGCGCCGGGAATGGCTGACGCGCGGCGGCATCATCAGCTAGAGGAGGCCCACCATGGCTCACACCATTCCTGAACATTTTGTTCATACCCGCTCCACGCCTTTCTGGAAAAGAGAGAGCGTGCCCAACGCGCTGTTAACCCATCACAACACCAAAAAAGGGGTCTATGGCCGGCTCTCGGTGATGCGTGGCGCGGTGAACTATTTCGGCTTCGCCGGCGAAAACGAGGCGGAACCCGAGATGACGCTAACCATCAACGCCGGTCAGTTTGGCATTAGTCCGCCGCAGTACTGGCATCGCATCGAACTGTTGACCGAGGACACCTGCTTTAATATCGATTTTTTCGCCGACCCCGATATCGCTCTTGAGGGCGAAGGGTTTGCGCGCGAGGTGCATATTCCTGCGCGCTAGCCAGCGTTATGACCCTGGCCCGCTTCGGCGGGCTTTTTTGTCTCTGCCACATTGTGTTTAAGACAATGGCATGTGAATAAAACACGCTTTCTTATTGTCTTTTAAACAGCGTATTAAATTAATATGCATATAAATCAATAAGATAAAAACTGGCATGTCAGATGCAAAGCAGTAAGGGAATCCACCTTAAGCTAACAGGGCATCTGATGAACATTCACGTCAAAAACAATATTTTTTGGGTCGGCAAACGGGACTGGGAAGTAGAGCATTTTCACGGCAAAGAGTACAAAATGCAGCGCGGCACCAGCTACAACAGCTACCTAATCCGTGAAGGAAAGAACGTTTTAATCGATACCGTGGATCTCAAGTTCCGCAGCGATTTCGTCAAAAACCTCAGCGAAGAGATCGATCTGAAACAGATCGACGCCATCGTGATCAACCATGCGGAGGAAGATCACGCCGGCGCCCTGGCTGAGCTGCTGGCGCTGATCCCCGGCACGCCGATCTACTGTACCGCCAACGGCGTGGAGTCGATTAACGGTCATCACCACCATCCCGAATGGAACTTCAACGTGGTGAAAACAGGCGACTCGCTCGATATCGGTAACGGCAAAAAGCTGATCTTCGTGGAAACGCCGATGCTGCACTGGCCAGACAGCATGATGACCTATATGACGGAAGACGCGGTGCTGTTCAGCAACGACGCCTTCGGGCAGCACTACTGCGATGAGCATCTGTTTAACGATGAAGTTGATCAGCACGAGCTGTTCGACCAGTGCCAGCGCTACTTCTCCAATATCCTGACCCCTTTTGCGCGCCTCGTGACGGCGAAGATCACCGAGATCCTCGGCTTCAATCTGCCGCTCAGCATGATCGCCACCTCTCACGGCGTAGTGTGGCGCGATAACCCGGCGCAGATTGTCGAGCTCTACCTGAAGTGGGCCGCCGATTACCAGGAAGATCGCATCACCATCTTTTATGACGCCATGTCGAACAATACCCGCATGATGGCGGACGCCATCGCGCAGGGCATTCGCGAGACCGATCCGCGCGTCGCCGTGAAGGTCTACAACGTCTCGACCCATGACAAAAATGAGATCATCACCTCCTGCTTCCGCTCCAAAGGCATTCTGGTCGGCTCCTCCACCATGAACAACGTGATGATGCCGAAGGTGGCGGGCATGCTGGAAGAGATCACCGGGCTGAAGTTCCGCAATAAACGCGCCTCCGCGTTCGGCTCCTATGGCTGGACGGGCGGCGCCGTCGACCGCGTGGCGACCCGGCTGCAGGATGCCGGTTTCGATATGACCATCGCCCTGAAAACCAAATGGCGTCCCGACCTCTCCGCGCTGGAAGCGTGTCGCGAACACGGCCGCAGCATCGCGCGCGCCTGGGCGCTCTCGCCGATCCCCACGGCCGCGGCTGCCGTCGACAGCGCCGCCGCCGCGATCGCCGCCGCCGCGCCCGAAAGCAGCGGCTGCGGCACGGCGGAAGCGGACAGCGCGAGCGGTCAGAAAATGATTTGTACCGTATGCCAGTGGGTTTACGACCCGGCAGAGGGCGAACCCGGTCAGGAGGTCGCGCCTGGCACGCCGTGGGAGGAGGTGCCGGACGATTTCTTATGCCCCGGCTGCGCGCTGGGCAAATCCGTGTTCGATCCTTATGAGGGCTAAACCTGTGTCAGCAGATATCGTTATTATCGGCTCCGGCTTCGCCGCGCGGCAGCTGGTGAAATTTATCCGGCAGCAGGATAAAAGCGTGCCGGTTCGCATTATCGCCGCCGACAGCTGCGATGAATACAACAAGCCCGAGCTCAGCCATGTCTTCAGCATGGGCTATCGCGCCGAGGCGTTAACCCGCCAGACGGCCGCGCAGTGGGCGGAAAGTCAGAACATCATGCTGCATCCCTTTACCCGCGTCAGCGGCATCGATCGCGCGGCGCGCCTGGTGCAGACCAGCGCCGGAGATTTTCCCTACGGCAGGCTGGTTCTCGCCACCGGCGCCGGCGCCATGGTGCCCGCCGTGAAGGGCAGGGAACTCATCTATACCCTGAACAGCCAGCAAGAGTTCCGGCAGTGCGAAGCGGATCTGATTAACGCGGAGCGGGTGCTGATGATCGGCGGCGGCCTGATCGGCACTGAGCTAACGATGGATTTTACCCGCGCCGGCAAGCAGGTGACGCTTATCGACCGCAGTGCATCCCTGCTTTCCGCGCTGCTGCCGCCTGAGATCGGCGGCCGCTTGCAGCATCATCTGGTGCGCAGCGGCGTTCAGTTCCGGTTCCAGACCGAACTTGTCGAGCTGGCGCGCGACGGCGACGCGCTGGAAGCGCGCTTCAGCAACGGCGAGCGAGGGCGCTTCGACGCCGTGGTGTGCGCCATCGGCCTGCGTCCCGATCTCGATCTGGCGCAGAAGGCGGGCATCGAGGTGCGGCGCGGCATTGTGGTCGACGACGCGCTCGCCACCTCCGCGCCCGATATCTACGCGCTGGGCGACTGTGCGGAAATTCAGGGCAGGCTGATGCCCTATCTCCAGCCAGCCATGCTGGCGGCGATGACGCTGGGCCGCAATCTCACCGGCGGCGGCGCGAAGCTGACGCTGCCCGCCATGCTGATCAAGGTGAAAACGCCCGATATGCCGCTCCACCTGGCAGGCGATCCGGCGAATCCCGCTTATCAGTGGCAAATGTCGTTTTCAGCGACCGGCCTCGTCGCCAAAGGCTATGACGAGCGCGGCGTCTTCAGGGCGTTTGTCGTCAGTGAAGATCACATGAAAATGGCGTTCAGCCTGCTGAAGGAAATTAAGCTGGCGGACGCCGCTTAGCCGCTGAACGATCGCGCCACGCGCTGTTACCGGCTGCCGGCAAGGCAGCCATTGCCGCCAGGCCGGCAGATAACCGGCCTGCAACGCGGCCTCTATTCGCTTAATAGGCTCAATGATGAACACCACAGAAACCTCAACGGCAGTCACCCTGCATAATCCTTCATCCTGCACCTGCGGCAGAATAATCTGGCTAAGCCAGCACTGCGATGGCTTCGTGCTGAATCTCGGCACCGGCGAGTGCGAGGCGCGCATCGAGGCCGTGCTCGGCCCCGCCTGCAGCAGCGTCCAGTTTCAGCCGGAAAACCTTAAAGAGGTGGTCGCCGACGTTTTTTGGCGGATGTGGAACGCCTGGCAGCCTGCTGAGGGAATTAAAGTAGCGGGATAGCTCCGGCGCTGTAGCAAAGATGCCCGCAACGGCGGCGTATCTCTGTAGAATAAGGCGCTTACCGCCGTCAACCTGGAACCCACTGCGATATGAAGCCGATGACGTTAAACGTCGACCTTAACGATCTCTACGCTTTTCAGGCTCTGGTGACATTCAGAAGCTTTAAAGCCGCCGCAGAGGCGATTCATCTTTCTCAACCGGCGCTGAGCCGACGCATCGATAAGTTAGAGACGTCGCTTGGCGTCAGGCTGTTCGAAAGAACCACGCGGCGCGTTAGCCTGACCATGGCGGGCCGCAGTTTCGCGCCGCGCGCGCAGCAGATCCTGAAAGATCTAGAGAGCGCCATCGCCGACGTCGGGGATGTCAATCCGCACCGAACGGGCCTGGTGACGGTCGCCTGCGTGCCGTCGGCCGCCTACTATTTTATGCCCAAAGTCATCGCGCAGTTTCAGCTTCACTACCCGCGCGTACGTATTAAGCTGATCGATTCCAGCGCCGGCGACGTCTACGACGCGGTCATCTCAGGACAGGCCGATTTCGGCCTGAGCTTTACCGGCGCGCCGCAGCCGGATGTCAGATTTCTGCCGCTGGTGGATGAGGCCTATGTCGCCGTCTGCCCGCGCGACCATCCGCTCGCCGGCAGGAAGAGCCTGGGCTGGCGGGAATTTTATAGCTGGCCCTATGTCTGGCTGGATAAAACCTCAGGCAACCGCAACCTGCTCGATCAGGCACTGACGGGCATCGTGCCGGAAAAGCCGAGCGTTTGCGAAACGCGTCACGTTACGACGCTGCTGGGCATGGTGGAGGCCGGGCTGGGGATCGCCGCGGTGCCGGGGATGGCGATGCCGAAGGCGGGCCACCCGTTTTTAGCCACCATTCCGCTGAATGAGCCGACGGTACGCCGCACGGTCGGCATCGTGAAGCGCACCGGTCAAGAGCTGCCGCATCTTGCCGGTGAGCTGGAGGCGATGATTATTGCGATAAACGCGTCTGAGGGGCAGGCGAACGACCGCTAACGGAATCGAGACCGGTTGCCTGAATCTGCTGCTGCACCCCGGGAGAGGAGAGATACGCCAGCAGGGCTTTCGCCTCTTCCGACTGGGCTGAGTGGCTGGAGACCGCGCCGGCGAAGCGGGTGACATACTGCATATCCTCCGGCAGCTTGCCGATAAAGGTCACCCCGGCCACCGGCAGCAGTTCGCTGACCTGCTGGAAACCGATCTCGTAGCGGCCGCTGGCGACGCTTTGCGCCACAGGGGTTTTCTCAACCATCGTCGCCTTAGGCTTTAGCTGCTCAGCGATGCCCAGTTTGTTAAACAGCGTCGTCTCGACATATTTCCCGCTGGCGCTGTCGGAATAGGCGACCGAGTGCGCCTTCAGCAAGGTAGCCCTGAGCGCGTTCGCCGTCGTGATATCGGGCACGGCGGCGCCTTTTTTCACCACTGCGCCGATTTTTGAGTCGGCGAGCTCGGTGCGCGTGCCGGGCAGCAGGCGTCCCTCTTTATCGAGCTTATCCAGCGCATAGCCGACCATAATAATGACGTCCGCTTTTTCGCCCGCGGCTAACCGGTTGGGAATCGCCTCCGGCGACTGCCCCATCGACGGCCCCGGCACCGTCTTGACGGTATAGCCTTTTTCAGCGGCGAAAGCGGGACTGAGCTTTTCCCAGGCGGCCTTGAAGCCGCCGGAGATCATTACCGTAATCTCTTTTGCCGACGCATCCCAGCTCAGGATAAACAGCGGCGCGATAAGCAGCAGGCGGGGTAACCATCGTTTCATCTTTTTTTCCTTAACCGAACGTTTTTTTAGCGGCGTGATGATGAACCGCCTCTTGCTTATAGAGAAACAGGGTCGCCAGCAGCGCGCACGCGGCGGCGAAGCTCATCCATAAACCAGGCGCGGCTTTGTCGCCGGTCACTTCAATTAGCGCGGTGGAGATGGCGGGCGTAAAGCCGCCGAACAGCGCGGTGGCCAGGCTATAGGCCAGCGAGAAGCCCGCGACCCGGACCGAGACCGGCATGATCTCCGTTAACGCCGGGATCATGGCGCCGTTATAGAGCCCGTAAATAAACGAGAGCCACAGCAGCACGCCCAGCATCGAGTAGAAGTTCGGATCGGCCGCCAGATATTTAAGGGCAGGATAGGAGGTCGCGATGGCGATCAGCGCCATGGCGATCAGCACCGGTTTACGCCCGTAGCGATCTGAGATCGCCCCGCCAATCGGCAGCCAGATGAAGTTTGATACCGCCACCAGCAGAGTCACCAGCAGGCTGTCCGATGCGCTGAGCATCAACACTTTTTTGCCGAAGGTGGGGGCATAAACGGTGATCAGATAGAAGGCGGTGGTGGTCATCGCCACCATCAGCATGCCCGCCATTACGGTTTTCCAGTTGCCGAGCAGCGTGCTAAAGACCTGGCGCATTTCAGGATGCTGACGGCGGGCGCTGAATTCCGCCGTCTCCTCGAGGTTGCGGCGCAGGAAGAAAATAAACGGCACGATCAGGCAGCCGAACAGGAAAGGAATGCGCCATCCCCAGTCGCGAATCGCGCTCTCCTCCATCAGAGCGTTGAGGGCGAATCCCATCGCCGCCGCCACCATAATAGCGACCTGCTGGCTGCCGGATTGCCAGCTGGTATAGAAGCCTTTTTTGCCCGGTGTGGCGATTTCAGAGAGATAAACCGAGACGCCGCCCAGCTCGGCGCCGGCGGAAAAGCCCTGTAGCAGCCGTCCCATCAGCACAATCAGCGGCGCCCAGTAGCCGATCGCCGCATAGGAAGGAATCAACACGATCAGAAAGGTGCCCGTCGCCATAATCGAGAGCGTGACGATAAGCCCTTTGCGTCTGCCCACTTTATCGATATAGGCGCCCAGCACCACCGCGCCGATGGGGCGCATCAGGAAGCCGGCGCCGAAAACGGCGAAGGTCATCATCAGCGAGGCGAATTCGCTGCTCGCCGGAAAGAAGGTATGGGCGATATAGGTGGCGTAAAAGCCGAACAGGAAAAAGTCGAACTGCTCGAGAAAGTTTCCCGAGGTGACGCGAAAGATCGCGCCTGCCCGGGCGCGAACCGTGTTGATTGATGCATAGGATGTTTCCATTAAATGCTCCAGCGTTTACGTAATGTTAATGATTCATTACTTTGTTGTGACTCAAGACTGGAACAGGAAGGCGGCGTTAATAAGTGCATTTTGCGTATCGATTAATGCGTGCGGCGCATGAGTTTTCGGCCTGCTGAGAGCGACCTCCGGCAGCGACTGGCGATAGCGCGCCTGAGCGGTCGCTCGCCGTCTCTGACGACTCCTTTTTGCCTTATCAATTTCGTGACCGGCTTCATACCGGCGCGGTACGACATCCGCTCGCCGCCGGTCTCTTTGGTTGGCTTCGCGCCTGCTCTCAGGCACACTATCCGCAGCGAAATAGATTCCCTGCTGAGACAAGGTTCTCTCACCCGACTTTCCACAGGGCTGCCTGCCAGCGCGCGCCGCCCACCCCTTCGACACACCACAAGAGGAATTACCATGGCTACAGGCCCACTGAACGCAGACGAAATCGAGTGGATGGAAGATGTGTTGATGGAGCACGACAGCGAAGACGGCTTGATCGATATCAGCGAGCTGGACGGTCTTTTCACCGCGGCGCTCTCCAGTCCGTCGCCGCTGGCGCTCGATGCGATGAAGCCGGTTATCTGGGGCGAAAGCGCGCCTGACTGGGCTGATCCTGCGGATGAGCAGCATTTCAATACTCTGGCGGCGCGAATGATGAACGATATCGCCGAGCGCCTCAGCCTCTATCCGGAGCAGTTTGAGCCGCTGTTCGGCTATCGTGAAATGGACGGACGCGAACTGCTGGTGGTGGAAGAGTGGTGCTTTGGCTATATGACCGGCGTGGCGCTGGCGGAATGGCCGGAGCTGCCCGCCGAGCTACAGCCGTCTCTGCAGGCGATTGCGCTGCATGGCGATATCGATGAGGTCGAGAAACTCGACGGTATGGATGAGATCGCCTACCTGCAGAGCACTGACGCGATACAGCCTGCGGCGCTGCGTCTCTATAACTACTGGCATGGCAAAACCGACGCGATTCACTAAGCGCCAGAGCCGCCTGAGTGCGTCCCACACAGACGGCTCCCAGAGCCTGTAAAAGGTGCGTTGGCCCGGCAACTGCCGCACCTCAGAGATGAGGTGCCTGTTTGCGCAGGCCGCGTCGGCAGGGATGCCGTTTACGCACCACTACCCGCGTCATTCCCGAGAGCGGCCTCGTCCGACAGCTTTTTCCCTTCCTCGATAAACTCTTCGTCAATCTCTTCGACGTTGTCGCGATTATCCTTGCCCGACAGCAGGTTCCAGCAGGCGATAAACAGCGCGGCGATCAGCGGACCAATCACAAAGCCGTTAATGCCGTAAATCTCCATGCCGCCTAAGGTGGCGATCAGGATCAGGTAATCAGGCATTTTGGTATCTTTGCCCACCAGCAGCGGACGCAAAATATTGTCCACCAGTCCGACGATCACCACAAAGAAACCGACCAGGAACAGCCCCTTCCACAGCGCGCCGGTTGCGAAGAAGAAGATCGCCGCAGGCACCCAGATAATCGCCGAGCCCACGGCGGGGATCAGCGACAGGAACGCCATCAGCGCGCCCCACAGCAGGCTGCCGTCGATATCCACAAACCAGAACGCCAGCCCGCCCAGAATCCCCTGCACGATGCCGACCACCACCGTGCCTTTGACCGTGGCGCGTGAAACGGCGGCAAACTTCATAAACAGGTGATGCTTCACGTAGGTCGAAAGCGGCAGCGCCTCCAGAATCAGATGCACCAGATAGGAGCCGTCTTTCAGCAGGAAGAAGAGCAGATAGAGCATCACGCCGAAGCCGACGGTAAAGGTGAAGGTGCCTTTGCCGATCAGGAAAACGCTGCCCGCCATATACTGGCCGCCCTTCAGCGCGAAGGTCGACAGCTTCTGCTGGATCTGCGCCGCGTTATTCATCTGATGCTCAGAGAGGAAGTTGCGTAGCCAGCCGGGCAGGTGATGCAGCAGATCGGCGAATACCGTCGGAAACTGCGCCGAATTGCTCTGCAGCTTGAGATAGACGGCGTTAACCTCCACCACCAGCGAAGAGGCGATAATCGCCAGCGGCGTAAACACGATCAGGCAGATAATCAGCAGCGTTACCAGCGACGCCAGACCGTTGCGATCGCCCATTTTGTGCCGCAGCCAGGTCTTCAGCGGGGCGAAGATCACCGCCAGAATGGCCGCCCAGAGAATGGGTGAAAAGTAGGGCGCCAGTACATCGAAAAACGCAACGGTCACTATCGCCAGAATCACGATGAAGAAACCGATATTTAGTCCTTTAACACGCATGCATAAACCTCAGGGTTAAGTGTTGCGGGTGAACTATAGAACGCCCGGCGCGCTTTGTAATGCCAATCTGTGGTTTCGTTTAAAAATTTAAATTCAGCGCGGCGGAGCGCGCGCGACAACGCGGGCGCATCGCCGCGTTAACGGATATTCGACCTAAATATGCACGATTAGCGCATCGCGGTTGAAGCCTGTCGTTAAGGTGTGTAAAAATCCTGCGCAATCGTTTACTCCCGCCGTGGAGAGACGTTTTTTTGCCGCAAATCGCCGTGCTGCCGCAAAGCGGCAGAGCAGGGCGGCGCGGTAATGTGGCCGTCGATGCCCACTCACCGTCGACGGCGTTGAGGTTATGAAGACAGGACAGGCAGATGAAAACCACGCAAACCGGCGCGCTGACCGCAGCCGCAGAGGCGCCCGCCGAACGCGGCTGGCGCAAAACCGATACCACCTGGATGCTGGGGCTTTACGGCACCGCAATCGGCGCAGGGGTACTCTTTTTGCCGATCAACGCGGGCGTCGGCGGGCTGCTGCCGCTGATCATTATGGCGATCCTCGCCTTTCCTCTGACTTTCTACTCCCACCGCGCGCTGACCCGCTTTGTGCTCTCTGGTAAAAACGCGGGAGAAGATATTACGGACGTGGTGGAAGAGCACTTCGGCGCCGGCGCGGGCAAAATCATTACGCTGCTCTACTTCTTCGCCATCTTTCCCATTCTGCTGATGTACAGCGTGGCGATCACCAATACGGTAGAGAGCTTTATCGAACATCAGTTAGGGCTGGTGTCGCCGCCGCGCGTGCTGCTGTCGCTGATACTGATTATCGGCCTGATGACGGTAGTGCGCTTCGGCGAACAGATGATCGTCAGGGCGATGAGCATTCTGGTCTTTCCCTTTGTCGCGGTACTGATGCTGTTGGCGATTTATCTGATCCCACACTGGCACGGCGCGGCGCTGCAGACCCTGTCGCTGCACCACAGCGGCGGCGGCAAAGGCATCGCGATGACGCTGTGGCTGGCGATCCCGGTGATGGTCTTCTCTTTTAACCATTCGCCAATCATCTCCTCGTTCGCCGTGGCGAAGCGCGCGGAGTATGGCGAAGGCGCGGAGCCCAGGTGCTCGCGCATTCTCGCCTGTTCCCATCTGCTGATGGTGGCGACGGTGATGTTTTTCGTCTTTAGCTGCGTGCTCAGCCTGTCGCCGCAGGATCTCGCCGCGGCGAAGGCGCAGAACATCTCGATTCTCTCCTATCTCGCTAATCACTTTAACGTCCCGGTGATCGCCTGGCTCGGCCCGCTGATCGCCATCGTCGCCATTACCAAATCCTTTCTCGGCCACTATCTCGGCGCGCGCGAAGGCTTCAACGGTCTGGTCAATAAAATGCTGCACAGCCGCGGCAAAAGCCTGGCGCCTGCGAAGCTGAACCAGGCGACGGCGCTGTTTATGCTGCTCAGCACCTGGCTGGTGGCGAGCTGGAATCCGAGCATTCTCGATATGATCGAAACCCTCGGCGGGCCGGTGATCGCGATAATCCTGTTCCTGATGCCGATGTACGCCATCCGCCACGTTCCCGCAATGCGCAAATACAGCGGGCATCTCAGCAATCTGTTCGTGGTGCTGATTGGACTGGTGGCGATCTCCGCCATCTTCTACTCCCTGCTCAGCTAACGAGAAGGCGCCCGCTACGCGCGGGCCGTTTAGCGGCGGTTTAGCTTTCCCGTCCCGCAACATGCTAGCTTTGTTGAGAATAATTATTAGTTACTGAGGTAGTAAGCGATGAAAAAGGGACTTCTGCTGGCCGGACTGCTGACGTCGGCAGCGTGCGGCGCCACCACTTATCCGCTGCAGATCACCGATCTCGACGGCAACGCCATTCGGCTCGATCATGAGCCGCAGCATGTGATCCTGCAGGATGGCCGCGACGTGCTGGCGCTGGCGCTGCTCGACCGCGACAATCCCTTCAGGCGCGTGGTAGCCTGGAATAACCTGCCGAAAAAGCAGGATACCCAGACCTGGGATCTGCTGAAGCAGCGCTGGCCGCAGGCGAGCAACATTGTTGATATGGGCTTCAACGATCAGGGGCAGGTCAATCTCGAAAGCGTGCTGGCGCAGAAGCCGGACCTGATGATCGCCCAGCTGCGCGCGAAATCGGCGCTGCAGCAGTCAGGCGTGCTGGATACGCTGAAAGGGCTCAATATTCCGGTGCTGTTTATCGACTATGAGCTGCACCCGAAAGAGAACACCGCGCGCAGCGTGACGCTGCTCGGCAAGGTGCTTAACCGCGAGAAAGAGGCGGCCGACTATACCGCCTTTTATCAGCAGCGCTTACAGCAGCTCGACGCGGCCATCGCAAAAGTGCCGCAGAAGCCGACGGTGTTTATCGAGCCGATTGCTGGCAACAGCGACAACTGCTGTTTCACTCACGGCCATAACGGCTGGGGCGGGCTGGTGGAGGCGGTGGGCGGTAAGAATATCGGCTCTGCGCTGCTGCCGGGCAACGCCGGCTTTGTCTCGCTGGAGAAGATTATCGCCATGAAGCCGGACGTTTATATTATGACCGGCTCGAAGCGTCCTAATCCTGGGGTGCTGCCGTTTGGCTATAACACGACGCCGGAAGAGGTTTCAGCGACCTTTAGCGGCCTGCTGAATCGCAGCGGCCTGAAGCAGATCGCGCCGGTCGAGAATGGCCGCGTTTATGGGGTTTATCACCACTTCTATAACCATCCTTACAACATCATCGGCATGGAGATTCTGGCGAAAGATCTCTATCCGCAGACGTTTGCACAGCTCGATCCCACGGCCGATTTCCACTACATCGTGACCCACTTTACCCGTCTGCCAGATGCGCCGGTGACCCTAAGCGCGCCCTGAACCGCCGACCGCGCGTTGACAAAACGCGCGGTTAATTTACCTTCCCGTCGCTCTATCTTTCGCTACTCTTAAATAAACCGCAGCCAGTCTTAACGGGCGTTATGCGGTCGATCGCTGCCGTTTGGGCTCTGCCCGAGGTATTTATGAATTCACACTCCCTGGCCTCTACGCTGAGTAAAAAATTTATCCTTGAGCCGGTTATGTCGCAGAGCGGCCGCTTTGTCGGTTTTGAGCTGCTGACGCGCTATACCTCGCTGGCGGGAAAATCGCGCAATCCCTTTATGGTGATTGAAAATATGCCGTGCAGCGAAAAGCGCGATTTGCTCTATGAGCAGCTGAGCGATTTGTCGCCGGTCGTGGCGCAGCTTGAGGCGTATCACCTGTTTGTCAGCATCAATGTTGATCGCGATATGGTGACCATGCTGGAGGAGGATGCGCGGCTGGGCTGGCTGCTCAGCACCGCCAGCGTCATACGGCTGGAGGTCTCTGAAGCTATCGACTTTCATCAGGATTACGAGGCGCGCGAAACGCTGCATCGGCTGAAGGCGCGCGGCATCCGTTTCTTCCTTGACGATCTTGGCACCGGCTTCGCCAATCTGGAAGCGCTCTATACCGGCCTGTTTGAGGCGGTGAAAATCGACAAGCGCTTTTTCTGGGAGCAAAAGGATAAATCGATCTTTCCGGTATTAATGGCCAATATTCAGCGCTATTGTCCGCAGATAATCGTAGAGGGCGTCGAGAATAAAGAGGATCTGGCGGCGCTGGAACATATTCCGCTTTACGGTCTGCAGGGATACTATTTTAGCGCGCTGGAAATAGAAGATTTACCGCAGCTTTTCTGCTGAGTCTGTTTTTATTATGCGCAGCGCATATCGCAAGATTTATCGCCTTCGCTAAAAAAGTGTGATTAATGAAGCTGGCTAAGCCGAGCGGATAAAACGTAAATAAAATGAAAACAATATTGCTTTTTTAGTTGGGGCTGTGCTTCGTCACGGTCAGATCTGACGCGGCATGCGGGCGAGCAGCCAGGCCGCGCGCTAAAGTTTTCGTAAGGCAATATTTAGCAGCCAAATTAATAGGTCGAATAATTAATTTCTCCCTCTGGTCAGACCCCATACCTGTTTTGCCTGAATAGAGATGCCCGAGGCGGATATTTAACGGAACGTCTAATTCACGCTAAAAAATAAGTCGGCGCAGAGTGCTATAAATCAGGAAATATCCTAATTAGGGAAATTAGTGCTGCCAAAATAATAGCCGCAGTGTTAATCTCTTTGTTCAACACTGGTGATGTGGTGTTGTCTCCTCTAGTTTTTTTCCTTGATTTGGCAAGGATTAGCCGGTCTTCGGTATAAAGGAATTTCGATTCCCCCGATCGATTTCGATCGGGTTTTCATTTCTGTTTGATTCTATTTTCCGCTTTGTTAAACCGCCATTTTACGCGCTACCGCCCGCTCTGTTCGTCGCACCGCCCGCAGGTCCAGCGGTCTCCACAATTTCTGCCGAGTGTTAAGGAAGCGCTAAACGGCGTAATAGTCTGTAACTTACCGATTTTTAAGAGTTTTGGAGGTGCAGGCGCCATGCAAATCGCCGATAGTAGAGCTCAACGGCGCGACGTTCGCTGTTGCCACAGGAGGTTTACGATGAAAAAAACAACATTACGCGTTATCGCGACTTTTATTGCATGCAGCTCACTGATTTCTACCCTTTCCTGGGCTGACGGCCCCGGCGACCATCATGGCCAGCCCTGGCAGCAGCATGACGGCAATCGTCACGATGGCGACCGCCACGACGATCGCGGCCGTGGTCCGCAGGGCCATGGCCCGGATCGCGGTCCGGATCGCGACCGTTTCGCCGGCAACCCGCATGGCGACCGACATGACTATCGCGATCGTGACCGCGATCATTTCGCGTGGAACGGACACGATTTTCGCCGCGGCCACCCGATGCCGCACGAATATCGCGGCCCGCACTATCGGGTAGACGACTGGCGCGAGCGCCGTCTGCCGGAGCCGCCGCGCGGCGAGTACTGGTCCTATATCGACGGTAACTATGTGCTGATTGCCGCCGCGACGGGCATTATCACTTCGCTGATCCTCGGCAACGCCTTTAACTAAGCCTGCCATTCGGGCGGCCCCGGCCGCCCGTTCTCACTGATTTCCGCCTCAATCTTCTGAAAACCGGCTGCCTGCACGCGCGCCTGTTCCTCTTTTTTTCACGCTCGCCAGGCTATGCTTTGCTTCCACACTGTTCCCTTTCGCCTGATAAGGAGTCGAGATGACAGCGGTAAAAATGGTGGCGGTCGATATGGACGGCACCTTTCTTGATAACCAGAAGCAGTACGATCGCCCGCGCTTTATGCGCTGTTATGAAGAGATGAAAGCGCGCGGCATTAAATTTGTCGTCGCCAGCGGCAATCAGTACTACCAGCTGAAATCTTTCTTTCCCGCTATCGCCAGCGAGATCGCCTTTGTGGCGGAGAACGGCGCCTGGATTCTGGATGGCGAAGAAGAGCTGTTCTGCGGCGCATTTTCTCGCCCGGACGTGCATGCGGTGCTCGATACGCTGCAAAACGGCAACTATCCCGGGCTGCGTTATATCCTGTGCGGACGTGAAAGCGCCTACTACTTCAGCGGCGTGGTGGAAGAGCAGTGGCTGGCGAAAATGCGCCACTACTGCCATCGGCTGAAGGCAATTAATTCGCTGGAAGAGACGGGCGACGATCGGCTGTTCAAGTTCGCGCTTAACCTCTCCGACGACTATGTCGAACCGCTGATGGCGGATATTCAGCGGCTGCACGCGGGCGCGGCGGCGGCGACCTCGAGCGGCCACGGCTCGGTGGATCTTATCGTGCCGGGCCACCACAAGGCCAACGGCCTGAATATTCTGGCGCAGCGCTGGGGCATCGATCATCAGCAGGTGCTGGCGTTTGGCGACGGCGGCAACGATCTGGAAATGCTCAGGCAGTCCGGGTTTAGCTTCGCCATGGCCAACGCGCCGCAGCGGGTGAAAGAGGCGGCGCGCTACGCTGCGCCCGGCAACAACGAGGCGGGCGTGCTGCAGGTTATTGAGACGATGCTGGCGGGCGCGCCGCCGTTCGCCTGAAAGCTGCGCGGGCGGGCGGCGGCGTCGCTGCCCGTTATGCCTGCGCGGGCACCACGCGCCACGCCTGCGTCAGCATCGCGCGCATCGCCTGCTGGCTGTAGTTCACCAGCGAGTTTTTGCTGTTGGCGCGCGCCAGAATCCACTCCGCTTCTTCGCTGCTTAGCGTCTGGGTCTCCTGCCAGAAAGGCGCGATCGCCTGCTGCTGTAGCCAGTTTTTCAAAAAGCACGCTGGCTGCGCCTCCGGCGCGGCGAAAAGCTGCTGCTGCAGATCCTGCATCAGCTGCTGCTGCTGCATATCGTCGCTTTCTGCCAGCAGATCGAGGAACGGAAAGAGCAGCCGGCCGCAGACTTCGCCGTGATGATAAGGCTTGATGGCGCCCAGTTCGCCGGCGATGCCGTGGATCACCCCTAGGCCGGCGCTGCTGAGGCAGACGCCGCCGAGCCAGGAGGCCATCATCATCGCTTCGCGCGCCGCGTCGCCCTGCGCATCGTCGCGGTTTAGCGCGGGCCAGGCCTGAACGAACTGGCGCAGCCCGGTCAGCGCCAGCTGGCGGGTAAACAGATTGCCCTTGCTGGAGAGATAAGCCTCGAACAGATGGGTAAAGGCGTCGATGCCGCAGGTCGCCAGCACCTTATCGGGCGCGCCTTTCAGCAGATCCGCATCCAGAATCGCCACCTGCGGAACAAATACCGGATGGCGCAGCGACGCCTTAACCTTGATCTCATGCTGATCGGTCACCACCGCGTTCTGCGTCGCCTCGCTACCGGTGCCGGCCGTGGTCGGCACGGCGATCAGCGGCAGCGTCACCGCCTGCACCGGCGTGTCGCCGACCTTTTCCAGATAGCGCGCGGTGGGAAGCGGATGCTGCATCATGGCGCTGAAAGCTTTGGCACCGTCGAGCACGCTGCCGCCGCCAATCGCCACCACGCGGTCTACGTGACCGCGCCAGCGTGTGACCCTGGCGTCAATCTCAGCCGGTGACGCTTCATGCGCCACGATTTCATAACCAATAATGAGATCGTTCAGTTCGCTTTTCAGACGCGCATAGACGGGGCCGTTAAGAAAAGAGCGCCCGCAGAACAGCAGCGTAGGCTGAGGATCGGCGCTCAGCAGCGGCACCAGCTTACTGATACTGCCGCGTCCAGAGAGGGTTCGTTGATTGCTGTACAGCTCGATCAGGTTCTCACTCACCGCAACATCCTTATGTCATCAGGAAAAGAGAGAGTGTAACCAAAAGCCGAACGGCGGCAGCGGCAAACTTTCTGATAACGCTGCGATGAAAAGTTGATCACCTTCGCAAAACAGAAATTCAGCCTCTGTAGGGAGGTGCTTTCATCAGGATGTTACCCTTAACATGTTACTGGTAACAGGTTGTGTCTGACTGTTAGTCCGTTTTTTCGATGCCGTACCCAATGTCCGTTTCGGACCCATGATAACAATATGCTGCTGGCGCTGGCCGGTCAGTAAGGTGGAGAAAACCTATGCCCTTACTTATTGTGGCGATCGGCGTGGCGTTACTGCTGCTGCTGATGATTCGCTTCAAACTTAATGGATTCATCGCGCTCATTCTGGTGGCGCTGGTGGTCGGCATGATGCAGGGCATGCCGGTCAATAAAGTGATCCTTTCAATTAAAAACGGCGTCGGCGGCACGCTCGGCAGCCTGGCGCTGATTATGGGCTTCGGCGCCATGCTCGGCAAACTGCTGGCCGACTGCGGCGGCGCGCAGCGCATCGCCACGACGCTGATTGAGAAGTTCGGCAAGCAGCATATTCAGTGGGCGCTGGTGCTGACCGGCTTTACCGTTGGCTTCGCACTCTTTTATGAAGTTGGCTTCGTGCTGATGCTGCCTCTGGTGTTCAGCATCGCCGCTTCGGCGCGCGTGCCGCTGCTCTACGTCGGCGTGCCGATGGCGGCCGCGCTGTCGGTGACGCACGGCTTCCTGCCGCCGCATCCCGGTCCGACGGCGATCGCAACGCTGTTTAACGCCGATATGGGCAAAACCCTGCTGTGGGGCACGCTGCTCGGCATCCCGACGGTGATCCTCGCCGGCCCGGTTTACGCCCGCTTCCTGAAAAGCATCGATAAACCGATCCCCGAAGGGCTCTATAACCCGAAAACCTTTAGCGAAGAAGAGATGCCAGGCTTCGGCGTCAGCGTCTGGACCGCGCTGGTGCCGGTGGTGCTGATGGCGCTGCGTGCGCTGGCGGAAATGGTGCTGCCGAAAGGGCATGTGCTGCTGCCCTATGCGGAGTTTTTCGGCGATCCGGTGATGGCGACGCTGATTGCGGTGCTGATCGCCATCTTCACTTTCGGCCTTAATCGCGGACGCAGCATGGATGAGGTGATGGGCACCATTACCGATTCGATTAAAATTATCGCCATGATGCTGCTGATTATCGGCGGCGGCGGAGCGTTCAAACAGGTGCTGGTGGACAGCGGCGTCGATAAATATATTGCCGCGATGATGCAGGAGAGCAACGTTTCACCCATCTTTATGGCCTGGTCGATTGCCGCAGTGCTGCGTATTGCGCTCGGCTCCGCCACCGTGGCGGCGATTACCGCGGGCGGCATCGTCGCACCGCTGATCGCCAGCAGCGGCGCCAGTCCGGAGCTGATGGTGATTGCGGTCGGTTCCGGCAGCGTCATCTTCTCCCACGTCAACGATCCCGGCTTCTGGCTGTTTAAAGAGTATTTCAACCTGACGATTGGCGAGACTATTCGTTCCTGGTCGGCGCTGGAAACCATTATTTCGGTGTGCGGTCTGGTGGGTTGTATGCTGCTGTCGATGGTGATTTAAGCTTTACCGCCGGGCGTTGCCCGGCGGATAGCCTTAGCTGGCCAGCGCGCGAAACGCGGCCAGCTCCTCGTCAGGCATTCCCGCCTGGGTCGCCGCGAGACAAATTTGCCCCCAGCTGTTGGCGTCCAGCGGGATCCCCTCACGCTCGCGCTGCGCGCGATTCGCCTCTTCCCATTCCCCCGGCACCTGAATCGGCTCGCTGCCGCTCTGCGGCGATCGCTTCACCCAGTCAAGAAAGGCTTCCGCTTCCTCCTGCATCGCCGGCGCGTTGAACGCTTCCGGGTTAAGGATGATGGCGGTCATGCAGTTGTAGATCGCATCATGGCTGGCGAGCACCGTTTCCTCATGGGTGGTGCGTCCGCCGGAGAGCGCGCCGCCGAGGATTTCGCACAGGGTTGCCAGCGCATAGCCCTTGTGCAGGCCAAAGGGCAGCAGCGAGCCGTAGGGCGCTTCATGCATAACGGCAGGGTGTTCGGTCGGCTTGCCCTGATGGTCGATCAAATAGCCGGGCGGCACGTCGACCCCTTTATTCCAGGCGACGCGCGTTTTGCCGAAGGCGATGCCGCTGGTGGCGAAATCGAGCAGAAGAGGGCTGGCGTCACGGCGCGGAAAAATGGCGCAGAAGGGGTTGGTGCCGAAGCGGCGATCGCTGCCGCCGAACGGCGCCACCATCGGGTCGCCCATCACGTTGACGAAATGAAAAGAGACCAGACCCGCCGCGGCGCACTGTTCAGCCCAGTGGCCGATGCGGCCGATATGGTGCGAGTGGTGCAGGCCGACCGCGGCGATCCCCAGCTGTTGCGCGCGCGCGATGCCCTGTTGCATCGCCTCATAAGCGGCCACCTGGCCGAAGCCGGAACGGGCGTGAAAGGTCAGCACCGCGCCGGCGTCTTTTTCCAGCACCGGATGCTGATTAAGCTGCAGATGGCCCTGGCTGAACGAGCGCATATAGCTGGGGATCATGCCGACGCCGTGGGAGTCGTGTCCGGCCAGATTCGCCGCCACCAGATGATCCGCCACCAGACGCGCCTCGTCGGCTTCGCTGCCGGCGTGCAGCCATATCGCCTGCACAAACTGATGCAGCCGCGCGGCATTGATTCGATAGAGTTCACTCACTTTGCTCTTCTCCTTTTTATGGGTACATCGCATCCTGCGGCTAAAAAAAAGCGACGGCAAGTGATGGTTTCAGGGGAGGAGATGGGCCACAACGCGTGGCCCAAAGAGGGGGTTAATGCGGCTGTTCAAAGCCGGCTTTGACCATTTGCTCGCGCAGCGCGCGCGAAATTTCGCGATTACCGCCGGTAACGGGGTAGATCACGTTATTGATAACATCATCAATATAGTGCTCATCAAACTCTTGCATGCTGAGCTGCGTGCCGCCTTCATCATTGATAGCGAAAGACCCTTTAATGTGATCGCCAGCATTTTTCGCCTTGAGGCTGTAGCGACCCATACTGGTATTTATCATGCTCATAGTGTCTCCTTGTTGCTCATCTTACGGTGATCGTCGCAGAGGCCTGCCTTTGCCGCTAAAAGTTTAGCGGGTGGAAAAGGCGGAAACGAAGCGTGAAGTGGTTAAAAAAACAGCTGCTGCGGCCGGCGTCGCAAAAATAGTTCGGGCTTATCTGGAAAGCGTGCACGTCGGCCAGCGCGGAAAGTGGCCCAGCAAAAACGCAGCGATAGGCTATACTCTTATCCGGAAAGGTTTTTTACTGGCAAAGGAACATGGATATGAAAATAATTTTGTGGATTATCGCCATCATTTTCATTGTTGGGTTACTGACGCTGACCGGCGTATTTAAGTTAATTTTCTGAATCAACGCGGGCACCGCTCAGGTGCCCTTGCTTCTGTCCTTCTTAGATGCCTGCGCGACCAGACAGCGCGCGATAGGGTCGACGAGCGTATTCGGCAACAGATCCCGCGCCGTCAGACGCTTATTGCAGCTGGCGCAGCGTGCGCCATGAAACGCTGGATCTGCTGAAGGATCGTGGGTAAAAGTAAACTTCGCACTGCCGCAGGCGGTGCAGCGAATCTTCATTACCATACTAATGCTCTCCATGCCTGAATCGAACAGGCGCTATTCTAACAAATCCCTCCACTTTATTTATCAAAAATCCTAAACAATTAATGCGCGTTATCTTTTGGAGTTGCTGATTAATTATTTAATAATTACATGAAGTTATTGTTTCATTTGGTAACATCGACGCGCAGGGGCATATCAGAAGCTATCTGATGAGGCGCTGAAATGGCCTCGGGCACGCCTGTCGAGGCAGCTAAACGCAGTTATTTTTCTCTGTTTGGTTCCGGTTTGATTTCGGTTGGGCATAATCGCGCCCCTGACGCAGGATTGTATTCAACCGGGATGCGTGCGGCCGGAAAGGAGCAAGCTGGTCGGCGCGCCGTCGATTTGTACAGGAAAAGAGTTGTGAACCGGTCTTCTTCGAGCGCCGTAGTGGGCGCCTGCTCCGCGCTTATTTTTTCATGTTCCCTTCAGGCTGCGACCCTGACGCAAAGCATCCAGAGCGGCTGGAACACCTTCACCAGCAACGTGCAGCAGACCTGGGAAGAGCCCCAGAACAAAGATTTTTATCTGCCCGCTATCACCTGGCATAACCGCTGGACCTACGACGACGAGCATATCGAGCGCTACAACGAGCGCCCCTGGGGTGCGGGCGGCGGTATCTCACGCTATGACGACAAGGGAAACTGGCACGGCCTCTATCTGATGGCTTTTAAGAACTCCTATAACAAGTGGGAGCCGTTCACCGGCTACGGCTGGGAGGCGACGTGGCATCCGATCGACGGGAGCCGTTTTCATCTCGGCGCCGGCTACACCGCTGGCGTCACGGCGCGCGATAACTGGCGCTATATTCCGGTTCCCGCGCTGCTGCCGCTGGCGTCGGTGGGTTATGGTCCACTAAATTTTCAGATGACCTATATTCCGGGCACTTACAATAACGGCAACGTCTACTTCGCCTGGCTGCGGTTTCAGTTTTAACTTTTTGGGGCGTCTGTCAGGCGGGGACGAAGTGAAAAAAAGGCGATATTTATCACTTTTTCATCAATTCTCACTGGACAAATGTCACGGCAATTGCTGTACTAGACGGCGACACAGTTTAGTGTCCATTTTTCATGTAAAGGTAATATAGATGTCCAAGATTAAAGGTAACGTTAAGTGGTTTAATGAATCTAAAGGATTCGGTTTCATTACTCCAGAAGATGGCAGCAAAGACGTGTTCGTACACTTCTCTGCTATCCAGAGCAACGGCTTCAAAACTCTGGCTGAAGGTCAGCGCGTAGAGTTTGAAATCACCGAAGGCGCCAAAGGCCCATCTGCTGCTAACGTTATCAGCCTGTAAGTTAACAGTCAGAATTTCAAAAACCCGCCTTATGGCGGGTTTTTTTATGCCTTAAAAAAGGCGCAAAACCCGCTCGTTACGCTGCCTGACCTTGCCGACAAAGATTTACTCCGCCTCAATCGCTTAGGATGAATGCGTAACGCCGCACGAACTGCGGCGTCAGTCACATAAAAGCCTCGTAACATTATTATAACAACCCGTAGTTGCAGCTTTTTGTTTGCTGACGCTATATAACAGAGCGGCAGCATTATCTTCTTCAGGAGGCAGGATGAATATACGTCAGGCACAGGCGAAAGACAGCTTTGCACTCAGCGCGCTGCTGGCCGAATTAGGCTACGGCGGCACCGAGAGCTTTATCGATAAACGCCTTGCCCAGCTGAGCAGCGATCCCGACGAGATGCTGCTGGTGGCGGAGTATGGCACCCAGGTGCTGGGATTCCTGTCGATGCATTTTATTCCTCAGCTGGCGCTGGCGGGGGACTTTGCGCGCATCAGCTACTTTTGCATCGCAGAAGGGGAACGCAGCAAGGGCGTCGGCCAGCAGCTATTGCAGCACGCCGAAGCGATGGCGATGCAGCGTGGCTGCGACCGCATGGAAGTGCACTGCCACGCATCGCGGCTCAAGGCGAACCAGTTTTACCTGCGTGAAGGCTATGAAGAGTCGCCGCGCTACCATATCAAAGGTCTGAACTAAGCCGCGCCTCGCGCCCGGCGGCGATCGCCAGCGCGCTGGCCAGCATCTCCAGCTGCCTCTCCTGCAAACAGGCGATGCTGACGCGGATAAACTGCGTCGGCCCCAGCCGACAGCGCTCCCCGGGCAGCACGGCGATGCCGCGCGCCGCCAGGGTAATCATCGCATATTGCTCCGACGCCACCGGTATGCAAATGCTTAGCCCGTCGCGCATCGGCAGCCTCAGCCCATGCGCCGCCAGCGCCGCCAGCATTTGCTCGCGACGCTGGCGATAGATTGCGCGCGCGGCGGCGATCGTCTCCTGCGTCGCGGCGTCCTGCAGCAGCCAGGCGACGCTGTCCTGCAAAATTCGACTGGTCCAGCTGACGCCGAAATTGCGCCACGCCTGAATGCGCCTCACCATCTCCGCCGTAGCGGAGAGAACCGCCAGCCGCAGATCGGGGCCGTAAGCTTTGGAAAACGAGCGGACGTGCAGCGTGCGGTCAGGAAAAATAGTGCCGAGGCTCCAGGCGGGCGTCGCGGAGAGATCGCCCAGCCCATCATCTTCGACAATCAGCGTCGCGCTCTGCGCCAGCGTCTGCGCCAGCGCGGCCTGACGCGCTCGGCTGACGCTGCTGCCGGTCGCGGAATGGGTACGCGGCTGGTAAATCACCATCACCGGCGACTTCTGCAGCAGCGCGGCGAGCATCTCTGGCAGCGGTCCCTCATCGTCGCAGGCCAACGGCAGGATCTCCGCGCCGACGTTATCAAGCATATCCAGCAGCCGCGTCGCGGTGGGATCCTCAATCACCACGCGATCGCCCGGCGAGACCAGCGTCTGCACCACCAGATTCATCGCGTCGAAGCCGCCGTCCGTCGCCAGAAAGGCTTCGGCCGCATAGGGCCAGCGCGGCTTGATGGCGGACAACAGCACCGGCGAAATCGCCTCGCGAACATAGCTGTTAAGGTGCGGCGACTGCAGCGCCGCCAGCAGGGCAGGTTGCAGATCGGGCAGCAGCGCGGCATCGGGCGAGGCCATCGACAGATCGGCGCGGATGTTGTCGCCGTAGTTGCCGATCTTTTCAAAGCGAATAGGGCGCGGCATTACGGTATTGCCCGACACCCAGACGCCGCTGCGTCCTTTGCCCGCCAGGACCTTATGCTTTTTAAGCTGCCCCCAGGCCGCCGACACCGTCGCCGGACTGACGCCCAGCTTCTCCGCCAGCTCGCGTACGGCAGGCATCTGCATACCTACCGCAATCTTGCCTTCGCGGATCAGCGTGGAGGCTGCCAGCGCAATGCCTTTTACTGAGGCGTCGCTTATCTGCTCGCTCAGCCAGTCGATATCCACCGTTTGCGTCATAAGAAAATACTTTGTTCAGTAACGAATTAATGATTGTTCAGATAAGTATTCCCGAACTAGTATCAAATTCAAGCACTATTTGATGAATAAATCATCGGCGCCACAGGGCGCTACCTGCTAACGGGGCAAACATGAGCAGATTAACCGTCAGACTGGCCGTGCGCGACTGGGATTACTTTACGCCGCTGGCGCTGGGCGACCTGCGACCGGAGGGCTTTGAGCTGGTGATCGACCGCGTCGGCACGCTGGTCGATCGCCTGGCCGATAGCCCCGACTATGAGGGCGGCGAAGTCTCTTTCAGCCGCTATGCCCAGGGACGCGCGCGCGGCGAAACCGGCCTGCTGGGACTGCCGCACTTTCTGATGCGCGGCTTTCGGCAGCGCTGCATTATCACCACTGCCGACAGTCCGCTCACAACGCCGGCGCAGCTGAAGGGCAAGCGCATCGGCGTCACCGGCTGGCAGGACTCCGGTAACACCTGGACGCGCGCCGTACTGCGCGAAGCGGGCATAGAGATCGACGATGCTTACTGGTTCGCCGGTCGCCTGACGGAGTCGCATCCCGTTGTCGATCGCCTGGCGGGGTTTGGCCGTCCGGGCCGCATCGAAGCCGCGCCGGGCGAGCGTCCGCTGCTCGATCTGCTGCGGGCAGGGGAGCTGGACGCGCTGTTTACGCCTTTTATGCCGGAAGGCTTTTTCCAGCCGGACTCCGGATTGCGTCAGCTACAGGTCGATTTTCAGCAGGCGGAGCGCGACTATTTCCATCGCGTCGGCTACGTGCCGGGCATCCATATTCTGGCGCTCAAGCCGGCGCTGGCGGAGGCGCATCCCTGGCTGCCGCAGGCGCTCAGCGAGATTATCGACCGCTCATGGCGGTTATGGATGCAAAAGCGGGAGAAGTACGCCGACACCACGCCCTGGCTGCTGGACGATTTGCGACGTACCGCCCAGGAATTGCCCGCCAGCTGGAATCAGAACGGGTTTGAGGTTAACAAGAAGATGATTGCCGACTTTGCCGATGAGCTTTATCTGCAGGGTTTGACGAAAACGCGCCTGACGCCGGAAGCGATCTTCCCGGCGGCCAGCAAGGGGGACATATGATGAAAGTAGCGATGGGACAGTTCGCGGTCAGCCGCGAATGGCAGGAAAACGCGGCTATCTGCCTCGATCTCATGGCGCGCGCCGAAGCGGGCGGCGCCGATCTGCTGGTGCTGCCGGAAGGGGTGCTGGCGCGCGATATCGCCGATCCCGATCTGGTGCTGAAGGCGGCCCAGCCGCTGGATGGCCCTTTTCTGACGCAGCTGCTGGCAAAAAGCCGTGACAGCGCGCTGACCACCATGATGAGCATTCATGTGCCGACCGAGGGCGACAAAGCGCTGAACGTGCTGGTTGCGCTGCGCAACGGCGAAATTATCGCCGCCTATGAAAAGCTGCACCTCTACGACGCCTTCGCTATGCAGGAGTCGCAGCGCGTCAATCCCGGCGCCGTTATCCCGCCGCTGGTTGAGGTCGCCGGTATGAAGGTGGGGCTGATGACTTGCTACGACGTGCGTTTTCCCGAACTGGCGCGGCGTCTGGCGCTGGACGGCGCCGAGGTGCTGGTGCTGCCCGCCGCCTGGGTAAAAGGCCCGCTGAAAGAGATGCACTGGGAGCTGCTCACGACGGCGCGGGCGCTGGAGAACACCTGCTATATGGTGGCGGTGGGCGAGTGCGGCCCGCGCAATATCGGCAACAGCCTGGTCGTTGATCCGTTGGGCGTCGCCATCGCGAAAGCGCCGGAGTCGACCGCGCTGGTGTTTGCGGAGCTCGATCCGCAGCGTATCGCCTATGCGCGCAGCGTGCTGCCGGTGCTGGGAAATCGTCGCTTCGCCCGTCCGGAACTCAAAACAGAATAAGTACGCCTGGGAGAAATCACCGTGAAAAAGAGTGCAACCGCCATTTTGCTGGCGCTTGGCCTGAGTGCCTCGCTGGCCCACGCCGCCGACGCCATACCGACGCAGCAGGTCGACCAGGGGCTGCATGACCGCCTGCCCGACGCCATTAAGCAGGCGGGCAAGATGATCTCGGTAAACAACGGATCCTTTCCGCCCTATGAAATCGTCAACGGCCCACACGCTATGGACGGCGCTTCCGCCGACCTCAGCAGCGCACTGAGCCAGCTGCTGGGCGTGAAAATCGAGCACGCCACGGTCAGCGGTCTGTCAGGGGTGCTCTCCGGCATTAACTCCGGGCGCTACCAGCTGGCGATCGGCCCGATAGGCGACTACCCGGATCGTCAGCAGAAAGTGGACTTTATCGACTTCGTGCAGGAGTTCGTGGTGTTCGGGGTACAAAAAGGCAATCCGCAAAAGATTAACGGGCTGGAGGATACCTGCGGCAAGCGCATCGCGGTGATGGCGGCGGGATCGGCAGAGCAGGTGATCCGCAAACAGTCGGAAGCGTGCGTAGCGGCAGGCAAACCGGCCGTGGTGGTGCAATCCTTCACCGATCAGCCTTCGTCGATTCTTGCGGTACGCTCGAAGCGGTCTGACGCCTTCTTCTCTTCGCAGGCGCCGCTGACATACTTTATCGAGCAGGCGAGCGGCCAGCTTGAGCTGGCGGGCAAGGGGCAGAAAAACGGCTTCGGCGATATTTTCCAGGGCACGGTAGTGCCAAAAGGATCGCCGCTGGGCCAGGTGGTGCTGGATGGCTATAAGGCGCTTTACCAAAACGGCACCTACGCCGCCATCATGAAAAAGTGGAAGCTGGACGGCAATATGATTAGCGCGCCGGGTCTCAACCTGGCGAAAGGGGCGGCAAAATGAGTCGGAACATCCACAATACACGAGCCACGGACAGGGCCGACGTGCAGCAGCGCGACGTGGCTTTTGCCCGCAGCGCGCCCGCCTGGGGACGCTGGGTCTCCTGGATTGTGGCGCTGATCCTCGCCTCCAACTTTCTCTGGCTGGTAGCGACCAACCCTAACTTCGAATGGAAGGTGGTGCTGCAGTGGTTTACCGAGGAATCGGTGCTGAAGGGGCTGGAAATCACGCTCGGCCTGACCGTCGTTTCGATGATCCTCGGCACCGGGCTGGGACTGCTGCTGGCGGTGTGGCGTCTGTCGGAGAACCGGCTGCTGAGCGGCATCGCCAGCCTCTATATCTGGTTCTTTCGCGGCACGCCGCTGCTGGTGCAGCTGATATTCTGGTACAACCTGTCGACGCTGTTTCCCACGCTTTCGCTGACGCTGCCCTGGACATCCCTGACCTGGGCCAGCTGGAACACCAACGATCTGATTACGCCGCTGACGGCGGCCATCGCCGGGCTGGCGCTGAACGAGGCGGCCTATATGGCGGAGATTATCCGCGCCGGACTGCTGTCGGTGGATAGCGGCCAGGTCGAAACCACCCAGGCCTTCGGCATGAGCCGCAGCCGCGCGCTACGACGCATTATTATTCCGCAGGCGATGCGCGCCATTATTCCGCCCAGCGGCAACCAGCTGATCAGCATGATTAAGGCGACTTCGCTGGTGAGCGTCATTGCTATGGGCGATCTGCTCTATTCGGTGCAGGCGATCTATAACCGCACCTTTGAAATTATTCCGATGCTGATGGTGGCGGTGATCTGGTATCTGCTGATTACCTCAATCCTGAACGTCGGCCAGTCGGCGATAGAGCGCTACTACGCGCGCGGCACGCGCCGCACGGTAGAAGCGGCGACATCGCGCGCATCCACGCCGCTCTCCGGCGCGCGCCTGCTGCAGAAGGAGGATTTATGAGTGCTGTAGCGCCGCTGGTCAGCGCGCGTAACGTCCATAAAAGTTACGGCCATAACCAGGTATTGAAAGGGATCGATCTCGACGTCTTTCCAGGCGAGGTAGTGGTGATCCTCGGACCGTCCGGTTCGGGCAAATCGACCTTCCTGCGCTGCATCAACCATCTGGAAGATATGAACGGCGGCTCGATCATGGTAGGAGAGGAGCAAATTGGCTACGAGCTGAAAAAAGGCATTCTGCATCGCCTCTCGCCGCGTAAAATCGCCCTTCAGCGCCAGAAAATCGGCATGGTCTTCCAGCAGTTTAACCTCTATCCCCATCTGACGGTGCTGCAGAACATCATCGAGGCGCCGATCGGCGTGCATAAATTTCCGCGTCACGAGGCGATCGCCTATGCGCGTTCGCTGCTGGCGACGGTAGGATTGAGCGATAAGGCGGACGCCTGGCCGCGGCATCTGTCCGGCGGTCAGCAGCAGCGTGTGGCGATTGCTCGCGCGCTGGCGATTAAGCCGACGCTGATGCTGTTCGACGAGCCGACCTCGGCGCTTGACCCTGAGCTGGTCGGCGAAGTGCTGGCCACCATGCGCACGCTGGCGGATCAGGGACTGACCATGATCGTAGTGACCCACGAGATTGGTTTCGCGCGCGAAGCGGCCGATCGGGTGGTGTTTATGGATGGCGGCGTGGTGGTGGAGCAGGGGCCGCCCGAGCAGGTGATTGCGCAGCCGCAGCATCCGCGCACCCAGGCATTTTTAAGCCGTTTTATTTAACGCTGCATCAACAATCTTACTCTGTTACAGAATCTAGTTGAGGTTGGCGGCGATCTGCGCGTAAATAGCACTGTTCATTTTCGCTTAGGTTGAAAGGTAAAGTATGGAAGGTATCAGTATTGCCAAACTGCTGATCATCGGTGCGCTCATCGTACTGCTTTTTGGCACCAACAAGTTACGTTCACTGGGTGGCGATCTGGGCTCCGCAATCAAAGGCTTCAAAAAAGCCATGAAAGATGAAGAACCCACCGCAACCAAGACAACGGCTGAAGATGTTCCGGCAGAGCGCGTCACCCATAAAGAGTGATGCATGACCGCCAGAGAATAGATGTAACCATTTATTTCTCACGGACATAAAAAAACCAGACCTAATAGCGTCTGGTTTTTTATTGCCTGCGACAGGGCTGAGTTTATTTCACTTCCAGACCTTTCGCCTGCATATCCGCATGATAAGAAGAGCGCACAAAAGGCCCGCATGCGGCATGGGTAAAGCCCATCGCCAGCGCTTCCTCTTTCATCTCGTCAAACTCGGCTGGGCTGACGT
The DNA here is from genome assembly GCF_000738765.1 of Pantoea sp. NGS-ED-1003. Classification (NCBI taxonomy): domain Bacteria; kingdom Pseudomonadati; phylum Pseudomonadota; class Gammaproteobacteria; order Enterobacterales; family Erwiniaceae; genus Pantoea; species Pantoea sp. NGS-ED-1003. The sequence goes on along the minus strand of NZ_JPQA01000005.1, from coordinate 442,483 downwards.
AGCGCTGAACCGGCAGATGGTGACGGCTCGGCTGCAGGTACTGGCCCAGCGTCAGCATGGTGACGCCGTGACGGCGCAGGTCGCGCATCACTTCGATAATTTCCGCATTGGTTTCGCCCAGGCCCACCATCAGACCCGATTTAGTCGGGATAGACGGATGCGCTTCTTTAAAGCGTTCCAGCAGCTTCAGCGACCAGTCGTAGTTTGCCCCCGGACGCACCTGGCGGTAGACGCGCGGCACGTTCTCGAGATTGTGGTTGAAGACGTCCGGCGGCGTGGCGGTGAGGATCTCCAGCGCGCGATCCATACGGCCGCGAAAATCGGGTACCAGGGTTTCGATTTTAATGGTCGGGCTCTTTTCGCGGATCGCGCTGATGCAGTCGGCGAAGTGCTGCGCGCCGCCGTCTCGCAGGTCGTCGCGGTCTACCGAGGTAATGACCACATAGCGCAGCGCCATATCGGCGATAGTCTGCGCCAGCTTCAGCGGTTCGCCGGCGTCCGGGGCGTTAGGGCGGCCGTGCGCCACGTCGCAGAACGGGCAGCGGCGGGTACAGATGGCGCCGAGGATCATAAAGGTCGCGGTGCCATGGTTAAAGCATTCAGCCAGGTTAGGGCAGGAGGCCTCTTCGCACACCGAGTGCAGGCCGTTTTTGCGCATCGCCGCCTTGATGCCCTGGATTCGACTGGAATCCGCAGGCAGCTTGATTTTCATCCATTCGGGCTTGCGTAACAGCTCCTGACGTTCTGTCACCACGGTTTTCACCGGGATCAGCGCCATTTTATCTGCGTCGCGATATTTGACGCCGCGTTCCATCTGAATTGGTTTACTCATAAGTCTGCAGGTTCCGGTCGGATTGCGTGATGAGAGCTTTCGCCTTCAGGCCAGCGGTAAAGCTTTCAACTTTATTTGATAAAATTTCAAAAATTATACCAGTTCCGCCTGGCAGAAGCAGCCGTCCGGCGGCGGGAAAAGTTACAATTTTGTAAATTCGCATGCACGGTTAAGGCAGCGGCGCCGATTCAGCCGCCAGCCACTCAACCTGGGCAAAGCCCAGCTGGCGCGCGAAGGCCGCCACCAGCAGCGGCTGCACGTCCGCCAGGCTGACGCCGGGCTGAAAGGCGCTGAGCTGCGTCATGCGCATTCCGGCGTAGCCGCAGGGATTGATGCGCAGAAATGGGGTTAAATCCATCGCGACGTTAAGCGCCAGACCGTGAAACGAGCAGCCCTTACGGATGCGCAGACCGAGCGAGCAGATCTTCTCCTCGCCGACATAGACGCCCGGCGCGTCGGGACGCGCGCATGCCTCTACGCCGAAGTGCGCCAGCGTGCCGATCACCGTCTCTTCCAGCGCGGTCACCAGCTGACGCACGCCGATCTTGCGGCGCTTAACGTCAATCAGCACGTACATCACCTGCTGGCCCGGACCGTGATAGGTGACCTGACCGCCGCGATCGCTCTGCACCACCGGAATATCGCCCGGCATCAGCAGATGTTCGGCCTTGCCGGCCTGGCCCTGGGTGAAAACGGCGTGATGCTCCACCAGCCAGACTTCGTCGCGGCTGTCGCCGTTACGGCGATCGGTGAACTGATGCATGGCATCGGAGACGGGTTGCCAGTCGCGCTGGCCGAGCTGACGAATAAGAAGCGTATCTGCTGACAAAACGGCGGTCCGGTTAAGGAGGAAAGGCTGAGTATAACGTCGGCAAAGGGCAAGACCAAGACCCTTCGCCGACGCCGGCACTTACAGCACCATGCGCACGATATCGATATTGCCCAGCTCTTCATACAGGGTTTCCACCTGTTCGATATGCGTGGCGTTAATGGTGATCGATACCGAGTGGTAGTTGCCTTTGCTGCTTGGCTTGACGTCGGGCGAGTAGTCGCCTGGCGCATGGCGTTGCACCACTTCAACCACTTGATCAACCAGCTCCGGCTGCGCCAGACCCATCACTTTATAGGTAAAAGGGGTAGGGAATTCGAGCAGTTCATTCAGTTTGGTTTTCATATTGACTCCGGTGCATAAAAAACAGGCTCCCGCCGAAGCGGGAGCATTATCATAGCGTAGTTATGGCGACGACGTGGCGACTTTTCAACCGCCAGGCCGCTTAGCCGAACCAGTGATGGAACATCAGCTTGATGTAATCGATGATGCGGCTGAAGAATCCGCCTTCCTGCACTTCGTTCAGCACCACCAGCGGACGCTGTTCCACGGTCTTGCCGTCAAGCTGGAAGTTGATGCTGCCCACGACCTGATTTTTCTGCAGCGGGGCGTGCAGTTCGCTGTTGTTCAGCACATAGCTGGCTTTCAAATCTTTCATACGGCCGCGCGGAATGGTCAGGTAGGCGTCTTTCTCTACGCCGAGCTGTACGCGATCGCTGTTGCCGAACCAGACCGGCTCAGAGGCGAACTCTTTGCCCGCCTTCAGCGGCGCCACGGTTTCAAAGAAGCGGAAGCCCCAGGTGAGCAGCTTTTTGCTCTCGACTTCGCGTCCTTTGAAGGTGCGGCCGCCCAGCACCGCCGAGATCAGACGCATCTGGCCTTCGGTGGCGGAAGAGACGATGTTGTAGCCTGCCGCTTCGGTGTGGCCGGTTTTAATGCCATCGACGTTGAGGCTGGTATCCCACAGCAGACCGTTGCGGTTGGTCTGGCGAATATTGTTAAAGGTGAACTCTTTCTCTTTATAAACCGAATACTCGTCCGGCACGTCGCGGATCAGCGCCTGGCCGATCAGCGCCATATCGCGCGCCGAGCTGTACTGGCCGTCCGCATCCAGGCCATGCACCGTCTGGAAGTGGGTATTCTGCAGGCCCAGCGCCTTCACGTAGTTGTTCATCAGGCCGACGAAGGCGTCCTGGCTGCCGGCGACATAGTCCGCCATCGCCACGCAGGCGTCGTTGCCCGACTGCAGCACGATGCCACGCGTCAGCTGGGAAACCGGCACGCGATCACCCGGCTTCAGGAACATCAGCGACGAGCCTTTGAACACCGGATTGCCGGTCGCCCAGGCGTCTTTGCCGACGGTTACGATATCTTCCTGGTGAATCTTGCCTGCTTTGACCGCCTGACCAATCACATAGCTGGTCATCATTTTGGTCAGGCTGGCGGGATCGCGACGGGCATCGGCGTTCTTCTCGGCCAGCACTTTGCCCGAGTTGTAGTCGATCAGCACATAGGCTTCGGCATCGATATCCGGCACGCCCGGGATCATCGTTTTAAGGTTGACGTCATCAGCAAATGCTACATGGCTGAGCGAAAAGGCGACCAGTGATCCCACTGTCAGGCGTTTCAGAAAACGAGAGGGTTTCTGCGTGTTCATGTTATGGACTACAACATCCGTGAGTTAAGGTTAAAAAAAAAGTGGCTCATCATAGCAAATGCCTGTTTTACAGGCATCTTGCTTTGGCATTCTGTTGTTAGCAGAGATGTCCAGCGCGGCGAGCCGGGAATTCAACGACGCGCGCTGGTGATAAATGAAGCCTGGCCGTTGGCGTTCAGGCGCTGCTGCAGCGCAGCGGCATCGGCGCGGTTTTTAAAACCGCCGAGCTGAATGCGATAGACGTTGTTGCCGGCATTCTCGACCGAGCCGGGCACGCCATATTTCTCTCCGAGGCTCTGCGCCATCTGCTGCGCGCGCGCAGCGTCGTTGATGGCGCCCACCTGCACCACGAAACCGCCGGACGGCTGCGCGGTTGCGCTGCTGGCGACAGGCGCCGCTGCCGCTGGTGCGGCTACAGGCGCGGCGACCGGCTGCGGCGCAGGCTCGCTGCCCTCCAGCACGCCGTTTGCCAGCGGCTGAGGGGCGCCGAGGAAGCCGCTGCTGCTGACAGGCGCGCCCATCTCGCCGTTGCTCTGCAGAGTACGGTTGTCGACGGCGCGAATATCCTGCGCCGGCACCGGCGCGGCGGCAGGTTCGCTGCTGCCGTTCATCACGCCGTTGCCGCCGAGATCGGGGCGCGCGGGCAGGGCGTAGCTCTGCTTCGCCACCACGGTGCCGATGGTACCGGGGCCGGAGAGCGTGCCGTCCGGCGCGACCTTGATGTAATCGACGCGCACGCGGCTATTGTTAGAGATATTGAGGCGATCGCCCGCCGCACGCGACAGGTCGATAATGCGTCCCGGCGTATAAGGACCGCGATCGTTGACGCGCACCACGATCTGGCGACCGTTGGCAAGGTTGGTGACGCGCACGTAGCTGGGCAGCGGCAGCGTAGGGTGCGCCGCGCTCAGCGCGTCGGGATCGTAGCTTTCGCCGGTAGCGGTGCGCTTGCCCTGCGCTTCTTCGCCGTACCAGGCGGCTAATCCCACTTCGCTGAAGTTAGAGGGATCCTTGACGATACGGTAAGACTTGCCGTTCGCGCTGTAATCCTGGCTGGTGCCGGGATTAATGGGCTCATATTTTGGCTCGACGCCCGGGATTTCCACCACCGGGCCGTTATAGGCCGGTTGCGGCGGCGCGGTGTTTTGCGGTTCCTGAGTGGTGGTACAGGCGGTCAAAACCAGTAGTGCCAGAGCAACAGCAGGCCATTCCTTACGCATGTGCAGCCTCTTAAACGCTTTTAGATAACATTTTTCTGTGAGTATGGATCGACATGACGATGCCGAATCCCGCCATAAGGACAATAAGCGCCGAGCCGCCATAGCTGACCAGCGGCAGAGGAACGCCAACCACCGGTAAGATACCACTTACCATGCCAATATTAACGAAAACATAAACGAACAAAATCAGCATTAATCCGCCCGCCATCACGCGGCCGAAGGTGGTCTGGGCACGCGCGGCGATCACCAGCCCGCGCAGGATCAGCAGCAGATAGAGCACCAGCAGGATCAGCACGCCCACCAGACCGAGCTCTTCCGCAAGCACGGCGAAGATAAAGTCGGTGTGGCGCTCCGGCAAAAACTCCAGCTGCGACTGGGTGCCGTGCAGCCAGCCCTTGCCGCGCAATCCGCCGGAGCCGATAGCGATTTTAGACTGAATAATATGGTAGCCGGCGCCGAGCGGATCGCTTTCCGGATCGAGCAGCATCATCACGCGGTCGCGCTGGTAGTCGTGCATCAGGAAGAACCAGAGCACCGGAATAAAGGCCGCGACCAGCAGCACCGCCACGCCGATCAGCTTCCAGCTCATGCCGGAAAGAAACAGCACGAACAGCCCGGAGGCGGCAATCAGGATAGAGGTGCCAAGGTCGGGCTGCGCCGCGACCAGCAGCGTCGGCATAAAGATCAGGATCAGCGCGATGCCGGTATTCTTTAAGGTCGGCGGGCAGACGTCGCGGTTGATAAAGCGCGCCACCATCAGCGGCACGGCGATTTTGGCGATCTCCGAGGGCTGGAAGCGCACCACGCCGAGGTCGAGCCAGCGCTGCGCGCCTTTACTGATATGGCCGAAGGCGTCCACCGCGATCAGCAATATCACGCAGATAATATAGAGATAGGGCGCCCAGCCCTCATAGACGCGCGGCGGCACCTGCGCCAGCACCAGCATCATCACCAGGCCCATCGCAATCTGGCCGATTTTGCGCTCCATCATGCCCGGATCCTGGCCGCTGGCGCTCCAGATCACGATGGCGCTATAGGCGAGCAGCGCCAGAATCACCAGCATAAACAGCGGATCGATGTGGATACGCGTCCAGATCGATCTTTTCTGCGGACTATCGTTCATCGACATCGTTATTCACCTTCATAGCCGGGCGGGGTAGGGGCCGCGTCCGGCAGAGCCGTATTGTTGTCGCCCAGCATAATGTGGTCGAGAATCTGTCTCATCACCGTGCCGACCGCCGGGCCTGCGCCGCCGTTTTCCAGAATCATGGTGACGGCGACGCGCGGTTTGTCATAAGGGGCAAACGCGGTCATCAGTTTATGGTCGCGCAGACGCTCGGCGATTTTGTGCGCGTTATAGGTCTCGTTCTCTTTCAGGCCGAAGACCTGCGCGGTACCCGATTTGGCGGCGATTTTATAGGGCGCGTCGGCGAAGCTTTTATGCGCCGTGCCGTTGGCGCGGTTCGCCACGCCGTACATGCCGTCTTTGGCAATCTCCCAGTAGCCGGAGTGAACGTCGCCGATCGGCTCGCCCGGCGGCTGACGCCAGGGCACCATAGTGCGTCCCTCGCGGGTGGCGCGCAGCAGGTGCGGCACTTTGACCACGCCGTCGTTAATCAGGATCATCAGCGCCTTGTTCATCTGCAGCGGCGTCGCGGTCCAGTAACCCTGACCGATGCCGACCGGAATGGTGTCGCCCTGATACCACGGTTTTTTGAAGCGCTTCATCTTCCAGTCGCGCGTCGGCATGTTGCCGGCGCTCTCCTGCGGCAGATCGATGCCGGTGCGGTGGCCGTAGCCGAATTTGTTCATCCATTCCGACAGGCGATCGATGCCCATATCATACGCCACCTGATAGAAGAAGGTATCCGCCGACTCCTCCAGCGATTTGGTCACGTTGAGGCGCCCGTGACCCCATTTTTTCCAGTCGCGATAGCGCTTTTCCGAGCCGGGCAGCTGCCACCAGCCGGGATCGAACAGGCTGGTATTGCGGTTGATGACGCCGGCGCTCAGCGCCGAGACCGCCACATAGGGCTTCACCGTCGAGGCGGGCGGATAGGAAGCCTGAATGGCGCGGTTATAGAGCGGGCGGTTTTCGTCGTTGAGCAGGCCGCGGTAATCTTTACCCGAAATGCCGTCGACGAAGAGATTCGGATCGTAACTGGGCGTGGAGACCATCGCCAGAATCTCGCCGGTGCGCGGATCGCTGACTACCACCGCCGCGCGACTGCCGGCCAGCAGCGTTTCGATATATTGCTGAAGCTTGAGATCGATGGTCAGCCAGATGTCGCGTCCGGCCTGCGGCGACTGCTCGTGCAGCTGGCGGATCACGCGGCCGCGGTTATTCACCTCGACCTCTTCATAGCCGGTAATACCGTGCAGCACATCTTCGTAGTAGCTTTCGATGCCCAGCTTGCCGATATCGTGCGTCGCGGCGTAGTTCGGCCACTTGCCCTCTTTATCGAGGCGCGCCACGTCGCGGTCGTTGATTTTGGAGACGTAGCCGACGACGTGCGTCAGCGTCGGGCCGTAGGGATAGTAGCGACGCTGATAGCCTTTCACCTCGACGCCGGGAAAGCGGTACTGGTTGACGGCGAAACGCGCCACCTGCACGTCGTTAAGGCCGACCTTGACGGGAATCGAGGTAAAGCGACGCGAGCGCTTGCGCTCTTTATCGAAGGCGTCGAGATCCTCGTCGGTGATATCCAGCACCGGGCGCAGATCTTCCAGCGTTTGCTTGAGGTTGTCGACTTTTTCCGGCACCAGCTCCGCCTGATAGATGGTGCGATTAAGCGCCAGCGCGGTGCCGTTGCGGTCGTAGATAATGCCGCGGCTCGGCGCGACCGGCACCAGCTTGATGCGGTTTTCGTTAGAGCGGGTACTGTAATCTTCAAAGCGCAGGATTTGCAGGTGGTAAAGATTGACCACCAGCACGCTGGAGAGCACCAGAATTCCGAAGAACGCAATTAACGCCCGACGGACAAAGAGTTTCTGCTCGGCACTGTAATCGCGAAAGGCGTTGCTTTGTAATTTCATCCGCTACTTAAAATGTCGGGGTTAGCCTTACCGGTTATTCACGATGATAAGGATGATTGGCGGTGATGCTCCAGGCGCGATAGAGGCTTTCAGCGACCAGCACGCGCACCAGCGGATGAGGCAGCGTCAACGCGGAAAGCGACCAGCTCTGCTCGGCGGCGGCTTTGCAGGCAGGCGATAATCCTTCCGGACCGCCAATCAACAGGCTGACGTCGCGGCCGTCCTGTTTCCAGCGCTCCAGCTGCTGAGCAAGCTGGGGCGTTTCCCACGGCTGGCCGGGAATATCGAGCGTAACGATACGGTTGCCCTTGCCGGTTGCGGCCAGCATCGCCTCGCCTTCTTTTTCCAGGATACGCTTGATATCAGCGTTTTTGCCGCGTTTTCCGGCAGAGACTTCCACCAGTTCCAGCGGCATATCTTTGGGAAAACGACGCAGATACTCAGTAAAACCGGTTTGCACCCAGTCGGGCATCTTCGTGCCCACGGCCACAAGCTGCAGTTTCACGCGTCAGCTCCAGAGTTTTTCCAGCTCATACAGCTGGCGGCTCTCTTCCTGCATGACGTGCACGATGACGTCGCCCAGATCGACCACCACCCAGTCAGCGGCATTTTTGCCGTCGACGCCGAGCGGGATCAAACCGGCAGCGCGCGACTCCTGCACCACGTGATCGGCGATAGACGAGACGTGGCGCGTCGAGGTGCCGGTGCAGATGATCATGCAGTCGGTGATGCTGGATTTACCCTGAACGTCGAGCGCGACGATATCCTGACCTTTAAGATCATCAATCTTATCAATAACGAAATCTTGGAGTGCTTTACCTTGCAAAAGGTTCCCCTTTAATACGGATAGTAGCGGGCCGGCTGCTGGCCCCGATGAGGCAGCCAAAAAATTAAGCCGCGCAGTATAGCACGCCTTTGCCCGTGCGATATATGCCCGGTGAGCGCTTATTTCAGATAGAGCCCTGCGCGGTCGATATAGTCGATAACGGCCGGCGGCAAGAGCTGCTCGCACGACAGGCCGGCGTGACGGCGCTGCCGGATTTCCGTGGCGGAGATATTCACCAGTGGCGTATCGGCCAGCCAGATAAAGCCGGCGGGCTGCTGGTGCAGCTGCGCCGTATCAACAGCCAGATGGTTCTCCAGCCAGCGCTGCATCTCCGGCGACGCCATCTCGGTCGGGTAGCCGGGACGCTTGCATACCAGCAGATGACAAAGCGACAGCAAATCGTGCCAGCGATGCCAGCCCGACAGGCTGAGCAGCGAGTCCTGACCAATGATAAATCCCAGCGGCTGATCCGGCCCGCGTTCGGCGCGCAGCGCCTCCAGCGTCGCCACCGTCCACGACGGTGTTTCGCGCATCAGCTCGCGAGTATCGATATCGAACAGCGGCCGATCCTGAATGGCACAGCGCAGCATCTCGACGCGCTGCGCCGCGCTGGCTTCCGGCTGCGGGCGATGCGGCGGCACGTTATTGGGCAGCAGCAGCACGCGCGCCAGCCCGGTTTGCTGCGCCAGCGCTTCTACCGGCCGCAAATGGCCGAAGTGGATGGGATCGAAGGTGCCGCCGAACAGGGCGTGAAGTTCAGACACTGGCGAAGCTCGCAGGAAAATGTCGGTGACAGAGCAGCAGCGAGAGCGTCTCCAGCTGCGGCCAGATACGCTGCCCGTAATCTTGCTTCAGGGTGAGTTCAATCTGCGTCAGCAGGCGAATCGCGCGCTGCAGGCGCGCGCCGTCCACGCGCTGCAGCGCCTCGGTAAACAGCGCGCGGCGATTCTGCCAGATGCGCTGCTGATCCATCAATGCGCGCAGCGGCTGCTGCGCCTGATGACGCTGCAGGTGCAGCAGCGTCATCAAATCGCGCTGCAGGGTGCGCAGCAGAATAACCGGCTCGCTCTCTTCTTTTTCCAGCTGATGCAGAATATGCAGCGCGCGTTTGCTTTTGCCCGCCAGCAGCGCGTCCACCCAGTGAAACGGGGTAAAGTGCGCCGCATCGCTGACCGCCTCTTCCACGCGCGGCAGCGTCAGCTTGCCGTCGGGCCAGAGCAGCGACAGGCGCTCAAGCGCCTGCGCCAGCGCCAGAAGATTGCCTTCATAGCAGTAGCAGAGCAGCTGGATCGCCGCGTCGTCTACCGAGAGTTTCATGCTTTTGGCGCGCGTCGCCACCCAGCGCGGCAGCTGCGCCTGCTCCGGCGTCTGGCAGGGTACCAGCACGCCATGAGCGGAGAGCGCTTTAAACCAGGCGCTGTTCTCCTGGGCTTTGGTCAGCTTCGCCAGGCGGCAAATCAGCAAAATATCGGCATGCAGCAGGCCCGCCAGCTTATTCAGCTGTTCGGCCATCGCGGCGTTGGGGCCGTTTTCCGGGAAGAGCAGCGTCATCGTCTGACGCTGAGCGAACAGGCTGAGCGCCTGACAGCTGGCAAAGAGGCTTTCCCAGTCGGTCTGGGCGTCGAGCGTAAAGCTTAAATGCTCCTCGAACCCCTGCGCAACGGCAGCGGCGCGAATCGCGTCGGCGCTCTCCTGCAGCAGCAGCGGCTCGTTTCCGGCTAACAAATAGCAAGCGCGCAGCCCCTCGCGGAGCTGCGCGCCAAGTTGCTCAGGATAGATCCTGATCATTGCGTACTGGTAGCGGAAGAGGAGGAGGCTGGCGCGGGCACCGCAGGTTCGCTGGCCGACGCTGGCAGCGTCTCTTTCTGGTTCATCTGCGCGGCATGCACGGTCAGCAGCTTACGCACCAGCTGCTCTGCGGCGCGCTGACGCATCTCCTGCACGATCATGTCCTGCTCGGCATCTTTCGCCAGCGCCGCGTTCGGGTTATCGAAGAACGAACGATACACCGTGGTGCTGATCGGATAAATGCCTTTGCCCGGCAGCAGAACCTGCGCCGTCACGTTCATCATCAGCGAGTATTCCGCCGTGGTACCGCTGATAAACACCGAGGCGGTATCGCGGCCCTGCGTTTCAGCGCCCAGGCGCAGCGTCGGGATGTCGGTACGGTTCTGCTTCGTATCTTCAACGATGGTGACGTTGTTGATGCGCAGCTGCTGACGCACCGTGCGCGCCAGCGGACCGTACGGATCGCCGCTGTTCAAGATCAGCGTTTTCAGCTCGCTCGGCACCTGCGTGGTGCCGCGCGGATGAAAACCACAGCCGGCGGTAATCATCACCGCCAGCAGGACAAACAGCCTGATAATCAGATGTCGCACAGTTCCTCCTGAACTTAACCTACGACCAGGTTAAGCAGTTTGCCGGGTACATAAATCACTTTGCGGATGGTGACGCCGTCAAGGTACTTCGCTACCAGATGTTCCTGGGCGGCGCGAGCCTGAACCTGCTCCTGCGTCGCGTCGGCGGCCACGGTAATTTTACCACGCACTTTACCATTTACCTGCACAACCACCAGCAGTGACTCTTCCACCATCGCCGCCTCATCCGCTACCGGCCAGTCGGCGTTGTCCACGCTGCCTTCGCCGCCCAGCTCCTGCCACAGCACATAGCTGGCGTGCGGGGTGAACGGGTAGAGCATGCGGACGACGGCCAGCAGCGCTTCCTGCATCAGCGCGCGGTCCTGCTCGCTCTCCTGCGGCGCGCGCGCCAGCTTGTTCATCAGCTCCATAATCGCCGCGATGGCGGTGTTGAAGGTCTGACGGCGGCCGATGTCGTCGGAAACTTTGGCGATGGTTTTGTGCAGATCGCGACGCAGCGCTTTCTGATCGTCGTTAAGGCTGCCGAGATCCAGCGCTACCGTCGCGCCTTTCGCCGTATGCTCGTAGGCCAGTTTCCACACGCGCTTCAGGAAGCGGTTCGCGCCTTCGACGCCTGACTCCTGCCACTCCAGCGTCATTTCCGCCGGCGAAGCGAACATCATAAACAGGCGAACCGTGTCGGCGCCGTAGCGCTCGACCATCAGCTGCGGGTCGATGCCGTTGTTTTTCGACTTCGACATTTTGCTCATGCCGGCGTAAATCACCTCGCGGCCCTGGCTGTCGGTTGCTTTCACGATGCGGCCTTTCTCGTCGCGTTCGACGGTGACGTCCACCGGAGAGACCCAGTTGCGCTCGCCGTTGGCGCCGTGGTAGTAGAAGGCGTCCGCCAGCACCATGCCCTGGCACAGCAGACGCTTCGCCGGCTCGTTAGAGGTTACCAGGCCCGCGTCGCGCAGCAGCTTGTGATAGAAGCGGAAGTAGAGCAGGTGCATGATGGCGTGTTCAATCCCGCCGACATACTGATCGACCGGCAGCCAGTAGTTGGCCGCAGCCGGATCCAGCATGCCTTCATCGTAGTTGGTGCAGGTGTAACGCGCGTAGTACCAGGATGACTCCATAAAGGTGTCGAAGGTGTCGGTTTCACGCAGCGCCGGCTGGCCGTTGACGGTGGTTTTCGCCCACTCCGGGTCCGCCTTGATCGGGCTGGTAATGCCGTCCATCACCACATCTTCCGGCAGGATCACCGGCAGCTGATCTTCCGGCGTCGGCATCACGGTGCCGTCTTCCAGCGTCACCATCGGAATCGGCGCGCCCCAGTAGCGCTGACGGGAAACGCCCCAGTCGCGCAGACGGTAGTTGACCTTGCGTACGCCGACGCCTTTCGCGGCCAGCGCGTCGGCGATAGCGTTGAAGCCCGCTTCATGGCTCAGACCGCTGAATTCGCCGGAGTTGAACAGGGTGCCTTTTTCCGTCATGGCGGCGGCGCTGACGTCCGGCTCGCTGCCGTCCTGGTTCAGCACGACCGGCGTAATCGGCAAATCGTATTTGGTGGCGAACTCCCAGTCGCGCTGGTCGTGCGCCGGAACCGCCATAACGGCGCCGGTGCCGTACTCCATCAGCACGAAGTTGGCGACCCAGACCGGCACTTTGTCGCCGGTCAGCGGATGGATGGCGAACAGGCCGGTCGCCATGCCTTTTTTCTCCATCGTCGCCATCTCTGCCTCGGCGACTTTGGTGTTGCGGCATTCGGCGATAAAGTCAGCCAGCACCGGGTTGCCCATCGACGCCTGCAGCGCCAGCGGATGGCCAGCGGCGACCGCGACGTAGGTGGCGCCAAGGAACGTGTCCGGACGCGTGGTGTAAACGGTCACTTTCTCTTCGCTGTCGGCGACATCGAAGGTGATCTCGACCCCTTCGGAACGACCAATCCAGTTGCGCTGCATGGTTTTGACCTGCTCCGGCCAGTCTTCCAGCGTGTCGAGGTCGTTAAGCAGCTCATCGGCATAGTCGGTGATTTTAACGAACCACTGCGGGATCTCTTTGCGCTCGACTTTGGTGTCGCAGCGCCAGCAGCAGCCGTCGATAACCTGCTCGTTCGCCAGCACCGTCTGATCGTTCGGGCACCAGTTCACCGCCGAGGTTTTTTTATAAACCAGGCCTTTTTCATACAGTTTGGTGAAGAACCACTGTTCCCAGCGATAGTATTCCGGCTTGCAGGTGGCCAGCTCGCGGCTCCAGTCATAGCCGAAGCCCAGCAGTTTCAGCTGGTTCTTCATATATTCGATGTTGTCATAGGTCCATGGCGCGGGCGCGGTGTTGTTTTTTACCGCCGCGCCTTCCGCCGGCAGGCCGAACGCGTCCCAGCCGATCGGCTGCAGCACGTTTTTGCCGAGCATACGCTGGTAACGGGCGATTACGTCGCCAATGGTGTAGTTACGCACGTGGCCCATATGTAGGCGGCCGGAAGGATAGGGCAGCATGGAGAGGCAGTAATATTTCTCTTTGCTCTCATCTTCGGTCACTTTGAACGTTTGGTTTTCGTCCCAGTGTTGCTGGACGCGGGATTCTATCTCTTCCGGGCGGTATTGCTCTTGCATGGCAGCCTGTGGTCCTTAATGAATAACGCTTAGCTTACTTTAAGATCCGCATAGCATACCCATATGGCTGCCGGTCAACAACACTTCACCGGCCTGTTGCGGCGATTTCTCGCGGAAGGCCGCATCCTGCTCTCATATTCCGATTCGCTTTGCTAAACAACGCGGCAAACGGCGCAAAACGGCTAAACTTAAAGCTGGCTTACCCGCGCAGAAAGGAGAATAAAATGAACAAAGTGGCGCAAATTTACCGTGAATCTCTGGCCGCGCTGACGGAGCGACTGCGCCAGGGCGATCGGGATATCGACGCGCTGGTGACGTCGCGACGTCAGCAGCTCATGGCCAGCGAGTCCGCGACGCCGGGCGAGATCGACCAGGCGCTGGCGGCGGTTCGACGCGATTTAGAGGAGTTTGCACGCAGCTATCAGGAGGTCCATCAGCCAGAGAAGGCGAACGATTCGCTGTTTATGCGCATTATGCGCGAGAGCCTGTGGAAAGAGCTGGCGGATATTACCGACAAGAGCCAGCTGGAGTGGCGCGAGGTGTTTCAGGATCTCCATCATCACGGCGTGTATCAGAGCGGCGAGGTGGTGGGACTGGGCAATCTGGTGTGCGAGAAGTGTCACTTTACGCGCGCGATTTATACCCCTGAGACGTTAACGCGCTGCCCGGAGTGCGGACACGATCAGTTCCAGCGCCAGCCGTTTGAGCCGTAAGAACGGCGACTGTGCTTACGCGGATGAGACTGTCCGAAGAGTAAAGCGGCCCGCGCCAAGGCTGTCGCAGGCCGGATGGCAGCCAGGCGGTTCTGGCGCATAAGCGCCGGGACCAGGCTATCCCTTAGTGCAGAATCTTCGCCAGGAAATCCTTCGCGCGATCCGACTGCGGATTATTAAAGAAGTCGTCTTTACGCGTATCTTCGATAATCTTGCCTTCATCCATAAAAATGACGCGGTTCGCCACTTTGCGAGCAAAGCCCATTTCGTGCGTCACCACCATCATCGTCATGCCTTCCTGCGCCAGCTCCACCATCACGTCGAGCACTTCGTTGATCATTTCCGGATCGAGCGCCGAGGTCGGTTCGTCGAACAGCATGGCGATAGGATCCATACAGAGCGCGCGCGCAATCGCCACGCGCTGCTGCTGGCCGCCCGACAGCTGGCCGGGAAACTTTTGCGCATGAGCGGTCAGCCCGACGCGATCCAGCAGCTTCAGACCTTTATCCCGCGCGGCGGCTTTGTCGCGCTTCAGCACTTTCACCTGCGCCAGTACCAGGTTATCGATGATGCTGAGGTGGGGAAACAGCTCGAAGTGCTGGAACACCATACCGACCTTGCTGCGCAGCTGCGCCAGATTGGTTTTCTTGTTATTCACTTCGGTGCCGTTTACCAGAATATGGCCCTGCTGAATCGGCTCCAGACCGTTAACGGTTTTGATCAGGGTCGATTTGCCCGAGCCCGACGGCCCGCACACCACCACGACTTCCCCTTTCTGGACTTCGGTCGTGCAGTCGGTCAGCACCTGAAAGTGACCATACCACTTAGAAACATTTTTCAGGCTAATCATTTAAACCGTCCTTTTTCTTTTTAGATAGCTGACCAACAGCGAAGCGCTCAGGCTGATAACGAAGTAGACCAGACCGGCGAAGAGAACCATTTCCACCTGGGTGCCGTCGCGCTCGCCGATGGTGGACGCGGTGCGGAAAAAGTCCGCCAGACTTAAGACATAGACCAGCGAGGTATCCTGGAACAGCACGATGCCCTGCGTCAGCAGCAGCGGCACCATGGCGCGAAACGCCTGCGGCAGAATAATCAGCTGCATCGACTGCCAGTGCGTCATGCCGAGCGCCAGCGCGGCGTTACCCTGTCCACGTGAGATACTGATGATGCCGGCACGAATAATTTCTGAGTAGTACGCCGCTTCGAACAGCGAAAAAGCGACCATGGCTGAAATCAGTCGGATATCGGTTTTAGGCGACAGGCCCAGCACCTGCTGCAGGAAACTCGGCACCACCAGATAGAACCACAGCAGCACCATTACCAGCGGTACCGAGCGGAACAGGTTGACATAAATTTTGGCGAACCAGCTGATGGGCTTAAAGCTCGACAGCCGCATCACCGCCAGCAGCGTGCCCCAGATAATGCCGAACACCACCGCGGTCACGGTGATCTTCAGCGTAATCACCATACCGTTAAGCAGGTAGGGCAGGCTGGGAGGAATGGAACTCCAGTCAAACTCGTACATTATTTTCCTCCCAGGTTACCCGGCAGGCGCACCTTGCGCTCCACCAGACTCATAATCAGCATGATCACCAGGTTAATGGCGATATAGGCCAGCGTAATCGCGGTAAAGGACTCGTAGGCGTGGGCCGAGTAGTCGAGCAGTTTGCCCGCCTGCGCCGCCATATCCACCAGCCCGATGGTCGAAGCGATAGCGGAGTTTTTCACCAGGTTGAGCATTTCCGAGGTCATCGGCGGCACGATCACGCGGTAGGCGTTAGGCAGCAGCACATAACGGTAGGTCTGCGGCAGGGTCAAACCCATCGCCAGACCGGCGTTCTTTTGCCCGCGCGGCAGCGACTGAATGGCGGCACGCACCTGCTCACAGACGCGAGCGGCGGTAAACAGGCCGAGACAGATCACCGACGCGGTGAAAAACTGGACATTGGGGTCCAGCTCCGATTTAAACCACATGCCGAGCTTCTCGCCTACCAGTTCCGGCGCCACCAGATACCAGAAGAAAAACTGCACGATCAGCGGAATGTTGCGGAACAGCTCTACGTAGCAGGTGCCGATCGCCGAAAGCAGGCGGTTAGGCACGGTGCGCAGAATGCCGAAAAAGGATCCTACAAGAAAGGCGATAATCCAGGCGCAGCAGGAGACCGCAATGGTCACCTGAAATCCGGACCACAGCCAGCCAAGGTAGGTCGTGTTGCCGAACGGGGCCTGTTCGAGAAAGATGCCCCAGTTCCAGTCGATACCCATAACGAGCTCCGGTAAAAAAGGGTAGCTAAGCTACCCTGAAGATTGATGAACGGCGTCTGTACTGCCTGCTTCAGGGGAACGACCTGAGCAGCTTGTCTGTCCGCGCCGGGTTTTCAGCAATCGAGAGGGCAGCGAGGCCGCCCTTGTTGTCGTTGTTAGTTCAGTGCTTTGTCGTTCGGCGTTTTGAACAGCGCCTGCATATCCGTTGAGAGATCGAAGTTCAGGTTCAGATTCTTCGGCGGAATCGGCTGCTTGAACCAGGTATCGAACCACTTCGCGGCTTCGCCCGAGGTCTGCGCTTTGGCGATGGTATCGTCCACCAGCGTTTTGAACGACGCGTCATCTTTACGCAGCATACAGCCATAGGCCTCTTTCGACTGCGGCGTGCCGACGATCTCCCAGTTATCCGGCTTCTTCGCCTTAGCGCGTTCGCCGGCTAGCAGGGCGTCATCCATCATAAAGGCGACGGCGCGGCCGGTTTCCAGCGTGCGGAACGAGTCGCCATGGTCTTTCGCGCTGATGATGCGCATATCCATTTTCTTCTCGTCGTTCAGCTTATGCAGCAGCACTTCCGAGGTGGTACCGGAGGTGACGACCACGGTTTTGCCTTTCAGATCGGCGAAATCTTTGATGTCGCCGCCTTTTTTCACCAGCAGACGCGTGCCGATAACGAAAATGGTGTCGGAGAACGCCGCCTGTTTCTGGCGCTCGAGGTTATTGGTGGTGGATCCGCACTCGAAGTCGTAGGTGCCGTTCTGCAGCAGCGGAATACGGTTCTGCGAGGTGACAGGGATCATCTTGACCTGCAGATCCGGTTTGTTCAGCTTCGCTTTAATCGCCTCGACGATGGCGTTGGAGTAAGCCTGCGAATAGCCCACGACTTTTTGCTGGTTGTCGTAATAAGAAAAAGGAACAGAGGACTCGCGATGCCCCACGACGATAACGCCATTATCGCTGATTTTCTTCAGGGTGCCGCTGAGGTCTTCCGCCTGGGCTGCGCCCGCTGCTGCAACGCCTGCCAGCAAAAGCGATAGTGCCACTTTGCGAATCTGCATGGTCCAACTCCTTCAAGAGATGTCGCGCAGAATATAAACTGCGCAGATGTGTGATGTTGTGTGTATTTCCTGCTGCTTTTTTTGTTATCTCATCGCGTCGGCGCGCTAAGAATATTCACTAACATAGCGGATTGTTAACGTTATGAAACGAAAAAGTTTCTTATTTTGCGAAGTGTTCCGCACCAAATTGAGGCGTATTTCTCAGGTTGCGCGCTCAGGGTGCGTCGCTCTGCCTTTTAACGGTGCAGCGCAGCTCGCGTTAACCCGTTAGTCCGCCAGGTTTACAGGAAACAGGGTTACTGATAGCAAGCATCGTGCCAGGTCAGCGACACAGCAGAAAATCGGGGAAGACGGCGAGAAAGCGAGCGGAATATGGCGAGAAGGCGGCGAGCAGGGCGCTCGCCGCCGTACGGCAGGTCAGGCTTTGCGGCGCCACAGCGCCAGCAGCGCGGCGCCCAGCGTCAGCAGCCAGACCGGCCACAGGCCGGCATGGGCGTAAGGCGTTTCGCCAGTGGTCGGCGTCACCTTATCCAGCAGCACGCCGCGGGTAAACTGCGGCAGGATCTTCTCGACTTCGCCCTGCGCATTCACCACCGCGGTCACGCCGTTATTGGTGCCGCGCAGCAGCGGACGCCCCAGCTCCAGCGCACGCATACGCGCCATCTGGAAGTGCTGCCAGGGGCCAATAGAGTGGCCGAACCAGGCGTCGTTGGAGACGGTAAGCAGAAAATCGGTGTCGGGATGGAAATTGGCGCGCACCTGCTCGCCCAGCACGATCTCATAGCAGATGGCGCTGGTAAGGTGGTAGCCCGCCGCCTGCAGTTGCGGCTGCAGATAGTCGCCGCGGCTGAAGGAGGACATCGGCAGATCGAAGAAAGGCGCCAGCGGACGCAGCAGGTTCTCCAGCGGCACGAACTCGCCGAACGGCACCAGATGGTTTTTCTGGTAGCGGTTCATGCTCTGATAGCTGTAGGGCTTCTCGCCGCCCAGCACGATCACCGAGTTGTAGTCGTGATAGCGGTTCTGCTCCAGACGGGAATCGACGATGCCGGTGATCAGCGCGCTGCCGCGCTGGCGCAGCTCGCCGTCCAGCGCGCGCAAAAAGGGCTGCTGATTGCTTTCCAGATCGGTAATCGCCGACTCCGGCCAGATAATCAGCGGCGCGTTGCCCATCAGCGGCTGACTCAGGCCGTTATAGGCACGCAGCGTGTTGAGCAGCTGCTGCGGATCCCACTTCATCGACTGCGGAATATTGCCCTGAACCAGCGCCACCTCGACGCTGCGCGCCGGCTGCGGCTGGGTCCAGTGGATATAACGCAGCGGCCAGGGCAGCGCCAGCAGCAGCAGCGCGGCGATCGCGCTTTTTATGCTGCGCTGGTGAAGGGCGTAAGCCAGCAGGCCTGCGACAACCATCAGAATAAAGGTGAGGGTTTCCACGCCCGCCAGCGGGGCCAGGCCTTTTAGCGGGCCGTCGATCTGGCTGTAGCCGAACTGCAGCCAGGGAAAGCCGGTCAGCACCCAGCCGCGCAGAAATTCGCTAAGCTGCCACAGCGCCGGCGCCGCCAGCGTCAGGCGCCACAGCGTCGCGCGTGGCCAGATGCGGTTAAGCACGCCGGCAAACAGCGCCGGGTAGAGCGACAGATAGGCGGCCAGCAAAATCACCAGGAAGACGTTGACCGGTCCGGGCATGCCGCCAAAGGTGGCGATACTGACGTAAACCCAGTTTATGCCGCTGCCGAACAGGCCGAAGCCCCAGGCGAAGCCGATCGCGGTAGCCTGGCCGCTGCGCCGATCCAGCGTCAGCAGCTGCAGGCCGCCTAGCGACAGCAGCGCGGCGGGCCAGAAATCATAGGGGGAGAAGGCGAGGGTGCCGATGGCCCCCGTTAACAATGCCAGCAACAAACGTACCCGCTGGCGCGGGTATAGTAGGGCCAAAGACATAGGGTTATTCGTCATCCAGTTGAGGTAGCGGCGCGTTTTCCGGAATCTTTACGTGTACCTGGATGATGCGGCGGCTGTCGGACATCGCGACCTTGAAATGATACCCGTCGATGTCAATGCTCTCTCCCCGTCCGGGAAGATGGCCGAATCCCTGCATGACCAGTCCGCCAATGGTGTCGACTTCTTCGTCGCTGAACTGCGTGCCGAACACCTCGTTAAAATCTTCAATCGGGGTCAGGGCGCGCACCGTATAGGTCTGACGGTTCAGCTGACGGATATCGCGATCTTCTTCGTCGTCATACTCATCTTCGATTTCGCCGACGATCAGCTCAAGGATATCCTCGATGGTGACCAGGCCGGAGACGCCGCCGAATTCATCAATAACGATCGCCATATGATAGCGCTGAGAACGAAACTCTTTCAGCATGCGGTCGACGCGCTTGCTTTCCGGCACCACAACCGCCGGGCGCAGCACTTTTTCCATGCTGAACGGCTCCGATTCGCTGCTCATAAACGGCAGCAGATCTTTCGCCATCAAAATGCCTTCGACATGGTCTTTGTCTTCGCTGATTACCGGGAAACGTGAATGCGCGGATTCGATAATCACGTCCAGGCACTCGTCCAGCGTCTGGTTGCGCTTCAGGGTAATCATTTGCGAACGCGGGATCATGATGTCGCGCACGCGCTGCTCTGCAATATCCAGCACTCCTTCGAGCATGTCGCGGGTATCTTCGTCAATCAGCTCTTTTTGCTCGGAGTCGCGGATCAGCTCCAGTAGTTCATCACGGTTTTGCGGTTCGCCGTGAAACAGTTGGTTGATAAGCAGGGAAAAAAATCCCTTTTTACTACTGGGTGCATCGCTGTTTTGAGAATGGTCGTCGCTCATGGCGTTTTTTTAGAGATCTCTCTGATGGGGATGGTCGCTGCCGGCGTCCTCGCCGACAGCAGGATAAACTGAGCCAGCGGCTCAGGCGTCTTCTTTTTCCGAAATGTACGGATCGGGATAGCCAAGAGCAAGCATTATCTCAGTCTCGATCCCTTCCATCTCTTCAGCTTCGTCATCTTCGATATGGTCGTAGCCGAGCAGATGCAGCGTGCCGTGCACCACCATATGGGCCCAGTGCGCTTCAACGCTTTTGCCTTGCTCTTCCGCCTCTTGCTCCACTACCTGACGACAAATGATCAGGTCGCCCAGCAGCGGCAGCTCAATACCCGGCGGCGCCTCGAAGGGAAAAGAGAGCACGTTGGTCGGCTTGTCTTTGCCGCGGTAAGTCAGATTAAGCTCATGGCTCTCCGCCTCGTCCACCAGGCGAATGGTGACTTCGCTTTCCGGCTGAAAAGGGGTCACCGCCGCCTCCAGCCAGCGCTGGAAAGCGGCCTCGTCAGGCAGGCCGCCGGTCTGTTCGCAGGCCAGCTGCAGATCAAGAATCACCTGGCTCATTTACTCTCCTGCGCCTCGATCTGCGCCGCCAGCGCGTCGCGTTTGCGCTCTTCCGCCAGCTTGTCGCGGCGTTTCTGATCCGCCTCTTCCCAGGCTTCATAGGCGGTAACGATTCGGGCCACAACCGGGTGACGCACCACGTCTTCGCTGTGGAAGAAGTTGAAGCTCAGCTCCTCGACATCGGAGAGCACTTCAATGGCGTGGCGCAGGCCCGACTTGGTGCTGCGCGGCAGGTCGATCTGCGTGACGTCGCCGGTGATCACCGCTTTGGAGTTGAAGCCGATGCGCGTCAGGAACATCTTCATCTGTTCGATGGTGGTGTTCTGGCTCTCATCAAGAATGATAAAGGCGTCGTTCAGCGTGCGGCCGCGCATATAGGCCAGCGGCGCGACCTCAATGACGTTGCGCTCCATGAGCTTTTCAACGCGCTCGAAGCCGAGCATCTCGAACAGGGCATCATAGAGCGGACGCAGGTAGGGATCGACCTTCTGGCTCAGGTCGCCTGGCAGGAAGCCAAGCTTTTCGCCCGCTTCCACCGCCGGACGCGTCAGCAGAATACGGCGAATCTCCTGGCGCTCCAGCGCATCCACCGCCGCCGCGACCGCAAGGTAGGTTTTACCCGTACCGGCCGGGCCGACGCCGAAGGTGATGTCGTGATCGAGAATATTGGCGATGTACTGCGCCTGATTTGGCGTGCGCGGCTTGATCACGCCGCGTTTGGTCTGGATATGCACGGCTTTGCCGAACTCCGGCACGCTGTCGGCGGTCTGCTCCAGCACGCGGCTCTCTTTAATCGCCAGATGGATCTGCTCTGGATCGATATCCGGGATGACGCCGCGCACCGGCGCGGTATCGACGTAAAGGGTACGCAAAATATCTTCAGCGGCGTTGACGCAGAGCGCGCGGCCAACCAGCTTAAAGCTGTTGTCGCGACGGTTGATTTCAATGCCCAGACGACGCTCAAGCTGTTTGACGTTGTCGTCGAACGGACCGCACAGGCTCATCAGTCGGCGGTTATCTGCCGGTTCAAGGGCGATTTCACGAGTTTCGATATTCAAACGAATCCTTTGGGTCACTCAGGGCCAGTTAGAATGTGTGCTGATGCCGGGTTGATTAACGACGGCACTTTGAGAAATTATTTATGGCATGTCGCCGGGGCGCAAGCGTAGCTAGTGATATTTGGGCAGCGCGTCCAGAAAGCAAGGGCGTGCAGAAGAAAAGAGCGACGCCGCCGCAGGCGCCGCCGCTGAGTGAAGCGTGTATCAAGGCTGGAAGGTGCCGACGCCGATCTCGTTCTCTTTGCGCGTGCGCGCGATAACTGATGCCGGGCTTTCTACGATGCGCAGGCCCATCTCATCTTCGGTGCGCACTACTTTGCCGCGCAGCGAGTTGGTGTAGACGTCGACGATCTCCACATCGACGAACTTGCCAATCATCTCCGGCGAACCTTCGAAGTTCACCACGCGGTTGGTTTCGGTACGGCCCGACAGCTCCATCACGTTTTTACGCGAGGTGCCTTCCACCAGAATGCGCTGCACCGTGCCGAGCATACGGCGGCTCCAGGCCATCGCCTGCTGATTGATACGGTCTTGCAGGATATAGAGGCGCTGCTTTTTCTCTTCTTCCGAGACGTCGTCCGGCAGATCCGCCGCCGGCGTGCCGGGACGCGCGGAGTAGATAAAGCTGAAGCTCATGTCGAAGTTGACGTCGGCGATCAGCTTCATGGTCTGTTCGAAGTCCTGCTGGGTCTCACCCGGGAAGCCGATGATAAAGTCGGAGCTGATCTGGATATCCGGGCGCGCGGCGCGCAGCTTGCGGATAATCGCTTTGTACTCCAGTGCGGTATGGGCGCGCTTCATCAGCGTCAGAATGCGGTCCGCGCCGCTCTGTACCGGCAGGTGCAGGAAGCTCACCAGTTCAGGCGTGTCGCGGTAGACCTCGATGATGTCGTCGGTGAATTCGATCGGATGGCTGGTGGTGAAGCGAATGCGGTCGATGCCGTCAATGGCGGCCACCAGGCGCAGCAGTTCGGCAAAGGTGCAGATTTCGCCGTCGAAGGTCGCGCCGCGATAGGCGTTGACGTTCTGGCCGAGCAGGTTGACTTCACGCACGCCCTGCGCCGCCAGCTGTGCGATCTCCAGCAGGATGTCGTCGCAGGGACGGCTAACCTCTTCGCCGCGCGTATAGGGCACGACGCAGAAGGTGCAGTATTTGTTACAGCCTTCCATGATGGAGACGAAGGCGGTGGGGCCTTCCGCGCGCGGTTCCGGCAGACGGTCGAATTTTTCGATTTCCGGGAAGCTGATATCCACGACCGGGCTTTTGCTGCCGCGCACGCTGTTGATCATTTCCGGCAGACGATGCAGGGTTTGCGGGCCGAATACGATATCCACATAGCTGGCGCGCTGGCGAATATGATCCCCTTCCTGCGACGCCACGCAGCCGCCGACACCGATAATCAAATCAGGGTTGCGCTCTTTTAAGTTTTTCCAGCGTCCAAGCTGGTGGAAAACTTTTTCCTGCGCCTTTTCGCGAATTGAGCAGGTGTTGAGCAGCAGAATGTCTGCCTCTTCAGCTTCCTCGGTCAGCGTGTAGCCGTGGGTGCTGTTCAGCAGGTCAGCCATCTTGGATGAATCGTACTCATTCATCTGACAGCCCCAGGTTTTGATATGCAGTTTTTTCATTGTCGAACTAGCCATTGATTCAGTGCAGTGAGGTGCAGGGCGCGTATTGTAATGCTTTGACGCTGTTGTGACCAGCGCATAGCCGCCATACTTCGCATATCTGCGGCGCGAGCGACGATCCGTCTCTGGTCGGGCAGGCCATTTCTGCCGCCCGGGCGTTTTTCCGGTACACTTTGCGCCAGTTATCCCGCTTTTTGCGGCGGGTAAGGATTCAGAAGGAGATGAGCAATGCAGGATAACCGCTTTGATGTAGTGGTGGTGGGCGGCGGCATGGTCGGCGCCGCGCTGGCGTGCGGTCTGGCGCTTCAGCAGTTTCGCGTCGCGGTGGTGGAGCGCGCGGCGCCTGCGCCTTTTGACGCCGACAGCGATCCCGACGTGCGTATCTCCGCCATCGGCAGCGCCTCGGCGGGTCTGCTGAAGCAGCTCGACGTCTGGCCGCGCGTGCAGGCGATGCGCTGCGCGCCCTATCGCAAGCTGGAAACCTGGGAGTGGCAGACGGCTCACGTCAGTTTCGACGCCGCGTCGCTCGGCCTGCCGGAGCTGGGTTTTATGGTCGAAAATAGTGTGTTGCAGCGCGCGCTGTGGGAAAGAATGGAGCAGCTCGGTATTACGCTGCGCTGTCCCGCGACGCTCGCAGGTTTACAGCAGGAGAATGGCGGCTGGCGGCTCGATCTCAACGATGGCGAAGCGCTGCATGCCCGGCTGGTGGTCGGCGCCGACGGCGCCAACTCGCAGGTACGGCAGATGGCGGGCATCGGCATCGACGGCTGGAGCTATGCGCAATCCTGTTTGCTGATTAGCGTGACCTGCGAGCACCCGGCGGGCGACGCGACCTGGCAGCAGTTTACGCCGCAGGGGCCGCGCGCTTTTCTGCCGCTGTATGATAATCGCGCCTCGCTGGTGTGGTATGACGCGCCGGCGCGCATTCGTCAGCTGCAGGCGATGCCGCTGCCGCAGCTGGAAAAAGAGATCGCCGCGACTTTCCCGGCGCGGCTGGGGCGTTTTAAAGCGCATGCGGCGGGCGGTTTTCCGCTGGTGCGCCGTCATGCGCAGCGCTATGTGCTGCCTGGCCTGGCGTTGATCGGCGATGCGGCGCATACCATTAATCCGCTGGCGGGGCAGGGCGTTAATCTGGGCTATCGCGATGTAGACGCGCTGGTGGATGTGCTGGTGGAGGCGCGCGCTAACGCGCAGGAGTGGGCGTCCGAGAATGTGCTGCGTCGTTATCAGTCACAGCGTCGTCGCGATAATCTATTGATGCAGGGAGGGATGGATCTGTTCTATTTCGCCTTTAGCAATCGGCTGCCGCCGCTGAAGTTCGCCCGCAACCTGGGGCTGATGGCCGCGGAGCGTTCGGGCGCGCTGAAGCGCAAGGTGCTGCGCTACGCGCTGGGTTTGTAGACGCGGCTGCGTCTTTCGGGCCGAAGAGCGGGCATGGCTATAATATGGGGCCTGAGAACAGGTGTGGCTGTGGTATCCGTGCGCGGCCACAGAGGGGCTCCCCGATCGCAAAGTCGCTGTTCGTCATCCATGACCGCTCGGCCCGCGCAGTCCCTTGCGCGGGACGCTTTGCTCTTCGGGAAGCGCCTCTGTGACCGGACTTAACAGCAGTGTTGCTGTTTTAAAGCAAAAGTGACCAGACGACAAAAACAACAAAGCCCGCAAAAGCGGGCCTGTTGTCAATTTGGCTGGGGTGCAGGGATTCGAACCCCGGAATGCCGGAATCAGAATCCGGTGCCTTACCGCTTGGCGACACCCCAATAGTGTCTTTTCAAATTGTCTTGTATGGCTGGGGTACGAGGATTCGAACCTCGGAATGCCGGAATCAGAATCCGGTGCCTTACCGCTTGGCGATACCCCAATAATTTGGTGGCTACGACGGGATTTGAACCTGTGACCCCATCATTATGAGTGATGTGCTCTAACCAGCTGAGCTACGTAGCCAAATGTACTGCTTACTGCACCCGATGTGGCTGGGATACCTGGATTCGAACCAGGGAATGCCGGTATCAAAAACCGGTGCCTTACCGCTTGGCGATATCCCATTCGTCGACTCGTATCCACGAGAGCGCATCGGATTGGCTGGGGTACCTGGATTCGAACCAGGGAATGCCGGTATCAAAAACCGGTGCCTTACCGCTTGGCGATACCCCATCCGGCTGCCGAAGACTGAAATGGTGCGGGAGGCGAGACTTGAACTCGCACACCTTGCGGCGCCAGAACCTAAATCTGGTGCGTCTACCAATTTCGCCACTCCCGCAAAAAAGATGGTGGCTACGACGGGATTTGAACCTGTGACCCCATCATTATGAGTGATGTGCTCTAACCAGCTGAGCTACGTAGCCATCTTTTTTCGCGTTACCTTCATCGGCGTTGCGGGGCGCATTATGCGTATTGAGCTCTGGAGCGTCAACACATTTTTTGCCGATTTTCGCCTCTGCGCGCCTGTTTGTCTGGCTTGTAACCAGGGTGGCGAATTATTCGGCAGGTTTTGATCGTAACCACATCAAAGCTAAAAAAAAGGGGCCCCGCAAGGCCCATTTTGTTATGGCTTATTTTGCTTATTTATAAGCAGACTGATGCACGCCCACCGCGCGACCTGAAGGATCGTCCATCGATTTGAACGCTTCGTCCCACTCAATCGCTTTGGCGGAGGAGCAGGCGACCGACGGACCGCCCGGCACGCACTCCGCCGCGCTCGGCAGCGGGAACAGCTCTTCAAAAATTTCGCGATAGAGGTAGCCCTCTTTCGACGCCGGCGTGTTGTACGGGAAGCGGAAGTGCGCGGTCGCCAGCTGCTGATCGCTGACCTGCTTCGCCGCAACCTCTTTCAGCGTATCGATCCAGCTGTAGCCGACGCCATCAGAGAACTGCTCTTTCTGGCGCCAGGCGACGCTTTCCGGCAGATATGAGGAGAAGCATTCGCGCAGGATATGTTTTTCCATTTTGCCGTTGCTGCCGCACATTTTGTCCTGCGGGTTGATGCGCATCGCCACGTCGAGGAATTTCTTGTCGAGGAAAGGCACGCGCGCTTCCACGCCCCAGGCGGACATCGCTTTGTTGGCGCGCGCGCAGTCGTACATATGCAGCGCCATCAGCTTGCGCACGTTCTCTTCATGAAACTCTTTGGCGTTTGGCGCTTTATGGAAGTAGAGGTAGCCGCCGAACACTTCGTCCGCGCCCTCGCCGGAGAGCACCATCTTAATGCCCATCGCCTTAATTTTACGCGACATCAGGTACATCGGCGTCGAGGCGCGAATGGTGGTGACGTCGTAGGTTTCGATGTGATAGATCACATCGCGAATCGCATCCAGCCCTTCCTGCACGGTAAAGTGAATCTCGTGATGCACCGTGCCCAGATGTTCAGCCACCGCTTTCGCTGCTTTCAGATCCGGCGAGCCTTCCAGGCCGACCGCGAACGAGTGCAGCTGCGGCCACCAGGCGTCGCTCTTGTCCTGATCTTCGACACGTTTCGCCGCAAAGCGTTTGGTTACCGCCGAGATGATAGAGGAGTCGAGACCGCCGGAGAGCAGCACGCCATACGGCACATCTGACATCAGATGGCTTTTCACCGACTCTTCCAGCGCATGCTTCAGGCCCGCCGCATCGGTGACGTTATGTTCTACCGCGGCGTACTCCATCCAGTCGCGCTGCCAGTAGCGACGAATTTCGCCGTCGGTGCTGGAGAGATAGCTTCCCGGCGGGAACTCTTTAATCGAGCGGCACACCGGTACCAGCGCTTTCATTTCCGACGCGACAAACAGGTTGCCGTGTTCGTCGTTGCCCATATAGAGCGGGATGATGCCGATATGGTCGCGGCCGATCAGGTACTGCTGCTTCGCGCTGTCCCACAGGATAAAAGCGAACATGCCTTCGAGATCGTCGAGGAAGTCGACCCCTTTTTCCTGATAGAGCGCCAGAATGACTTCGCAGTCGGAGCCGGTCTGAAACTGGTAGCGATCGCTCAGCTCGGCGCGCAACGCCTGATGGTTGTAAATCTCGCCGTTAACCGCCAGAACATGGGTGTGATCGGCGTTGTACAGCGGCTGGGCGCCGTTGTTGACGTCGACGATAGACAGACGTTCATGCGCGAGAATCGCTTTATCGTCGGCATACACGCCGGACCAGTCCGGTCCGCGATGACGCATCAGGCGAGAACTCTCCAGCGCTTTTTTACGCAGATCAATCGGATCGCTTTTCAGATCCAACACACCAAAAATAGAACACATATTCTGACTCCTGAGCTCGCCTGTCGGCGATGTTATCGTTGCCTTGTCCGGCAGCCAGCGGCTGCGTGATGTATAAGAAAATGCGCTATTTCATGCAGTCAATGCAAGCATATTCACCTTTTACTGATAAAAAGATTGTTGCTGAGGCTTTTAATTTGAATA
The DNA here is from genome assembly GCF_000738765.1 of Pantoea sp. NGS-ED-1003. Classification (NCBI taxonomy): domain Bacteria; kingdom Pseudomonadati; phylum Pseudomonadota; class Gammaproteobacteria; order Enterobacterales; family Erwiniaceae; genus Pantoea; species Pantoea sp. NGS-ED-1003. The sequence goes on along the minus strand of NZ_JPQA01000005.1, from coordinate 414,615 downwards.
ATGTTCAATTTAAAGCGCGTTTCATTAACGGATCGGCAATGGATAGCCAAATATGACTAAAAAATAGTCAAGTTAGAGAGGGCTTCAGGGGAAAAAGCGGCCGCCTGACGTCAGGCGGCGCGAAGAGAGCGATTAAAAGAGATCGATATCGGCGACAGAAGGGTAGATCCAGTCGGGACGGAAGGGCATGGCGTCGATATCGCTCAGCGTCGAGACGCCGGAGAGCACCAGAATGGTTTCCAGACCAGCCTGAAAGCCGGCCAAGATGTCGGTGCGCAGGTTGTCGCCGACGATCACCGTCTCCTCGGAGTGAGCCTGCATTTTATTCAGCGCGGCGCGCATGATGTAGGGGCTAGGCTTGCCGACGTAAAACGGGCGACGGCCGGAGATCTTTTCGATGCCGGCGCAGAGGGCGCCGCAGGCGGGCACAAAGCCGCGCGCGTGGGTATCGGGATTGGTGGCAATAAAGCGCGCGCCGCTGGCAACGAAAAAGGCGGCCTTATGCATCATCTCCCAGTTGAAAGAGCGCGTCTCGCCGACGATCACGAAATCGGGATTGACGTCGGTAATGGTAAAGCCCGCTTTATAGAGTTCATGGATCAGCGCGCCTTCGCCAATCACGTAGGCTTTTTTACCTTCCTGACGACGCAGGAAATCGGCGGTCGCCATCGCGGAGGTATAAAACACCGAGTCGGGCACCTCGACGCCGGCGTTGGCGAAGCGGTTCGCCAAATCCTGCGCGGTCTGCGAAGGATAGTTGGTCAGCACCACCAGCGGCATCTCTTTTTGCAGGATGCGCTGCAGAAACTCCTGCGCGCCGGGCACGGCGGTGTTGTCGTGCATTAACACGCCGTCAATATCGCAAATTACGCTTTTTATCGTCATAGGTTCAGTCCGGGTGGCGTTTACTCTTCCAGTAAATGTTGCAGCAGAATGCCGTTGAGCATAGCGCGTTTTGCCAGCGCAAAGGCGCCTATCGCCGATCGATGATCGAGCTCGGAACGCACCACCGGCAGATTTTTGCGGAAGGCGTTGAGCGCTTGCGTGTTGATACAGCCTTCAATAGCGGGGAACAGCACTTTCTCGGCGTCGGTGATTTCGCCCGCCAGCACCACTTTCTGCGGGTTGAACAGGTTAATCGCAATGGCGATCGCTTTGCCCAGATAACGTCCGACATATTCAATCACTTCACAGGCCAGCGCGTCGCCCTGGTTGGCCGCTTTGCAAATCTGCGCCATCTGGCAGGCGTCCTGCGTCAGCACGCTGGGGTAGCCCTGGCTGAGCAGATGGCGCACGCGGTTTTCAATCGCGCCGTTAGCGGCGATGGTTTCCAGACAGCCAAAATTGCCGCAGTGGCAGCGTTCGCCAAGCGGATCGACCTGAATATGGCCGATTTCGCCTACGTTGCCGTTGCTGCCGAGAAAAATATGGCCGTTGGCGATAATACCGGCGCCGGTGCCGCGATGGAGCCGCACCAGAATCGAGTCGGCGCAGTCGCGGCTTGCACCAAAGTAGTGCTCAGCCAGCGCCAGGCTGCGGATATCGTGACCGACGAAGCTGGTAACTTTAAAGCGATTTTGCAGTCCGGCCACCAGCGGCCAGTGGCTGACGGCGATATGGGGCATATAGCGGATAACGCCGTTTATCGGATCGACCAGGCCGGGCAGAATCACCGAGATGGCGATGAGCTCGCGGATTTTACGCTGGTGGGTGTTGATAAAGCTGTCGATAGCGGCGAACAGCGCATGCTCCAGCGTCTCCTGCGTGCGCTCCGGCAGGGCATAATCCTCCTGCGCCAGCGATTTGCCGCTGAGATCGAACAGCGTCAGGGTGGCGTCATGACGGCCGAGCCGCACGCCGATGGCGTGGAAGTTGCGCGTTTCGGTGACGATGGAGATAGCGCGGCGACCGCCAGTGGATGCCTGTTGATCCACCTCTTTGATCAGCCCGCGCTCAATGAGCTGGCGGGTAATTTTAGTGACGCTGGCGGGCGCAAGCTGACTGAGTTCGGCAATCTGAATGCGCGAAATAGGGCCCTGCTGGTCAATCAGCCGGTAAACGGCCGCGCTGTTGAGTTGCTTGACAAGATCGACATTTCCTATTTGTGTCTGGCCGCCAGTGGTCATTCAGTGCTTACTCGCTCAGGACGTCGTCTCCGTTGACAAACGTCTTAGTGATCTTGAAATCACGCGTAAAAACAGTGAGGTTGGCGACTTTTCCCGCTTCGACCGTGCCCAGCTGTTTTTCCACGCCCATTGCCTGCGCCGGATAGAGCGTCGCCATGCGCAGTGCTTCATCCAGCGCGATACCGACATGTTCGACGGCGTTGCGCACCGATTCAATCATCGTAATCGCAGAGCCGCTCAGGGTGCCGTTCTCGTCCACGCACAGGCCATTGCGATAGTATATTGTTTTGCCAGCGAAAATGAATTTATCAATTTCGGCGCCTGCGGGCGCGGTGGCGTCGGTAACCAGCACCAGCTTATTGCCTTTAATACGTTTCGCGTTGCGTACGTTAGCGTAATGGACGTGCAATCCATCTGCAATAATGCCGCAATAAACATCCGGCGCATCGAACAGCGCGCCGATCAGGCCCGGCTCGCGTCCGGCGAAAGCGGGCATGGCGTTATAGAGATGGGTAGCGAAGGTCACGCCCGCGCGGAAGCCCGCTTTGGCTTCGTCATAGGTGGCGTTGGAGTGGCCGGCGGAGACGATGATGCCCGCCTGTGTTAGCTGACGGATCACCGCGTCGCCGGCGTTTTCCGGCGCCAGCGTCACCTTGGTAATGACGTCGGCGTTATCGCACAGATAGCGCACCAGCGCCGGATCGGGCAGGCGGATGAGATCGGGATTATGGGTGCCTTTTTTGGCTTTATTCAGCCAGGGGCCTTCCAGATGCAGGCCGAGCGCCTGATGTTGATGCTTGCGTTTATAGGCGCGCATAGTGTCGATGGCGCGCTTCATCAGCGCGTCGCTGCTGGTGATCAGCGTGGGCAGAAAGCTGGTGCAGCCTGACTTTTCATTGGCGCGCTGCATGATTTCCAGCGTCTCGACGCTCAAGGCGTCGATGTCGTCGTTGAACTGCACGCCGCCGCAGCCGTTCAGCTGTAAATCGATAAAGCCGGGAGCGATCAGCGCGCCTGAAACGTCGCGCAGCGCGATATCGGCTGGCAGCGCGTCGCGCGGACAGACGCGTTCGATCAGCCCATCGGCGATAACCACCGCGTGGTTATCCAGAATTTCATGACCGGTATAAATTCGGCCGTTAACTAATGCGTACATCGTGGTTCTCCCGGCAGAGCCCGCCAGAGCCTCGCGGCGGGCATTTACAACATCGTCTTACACGCCTTTCATATTTTCCGCTTCCATTTCGCGGAAATATTTAACGGTTTTCACTTTCAGTTCCATGGTGGCGGGTTCGTCGCATACCACCACCGATTTCGCATGCAGCTGCAGGCAGCTGATGGTCCACATATGGTTGACGTTGCCTTCTACGGCGGCCTGCAGCGCCTGCGCTTTGACATGGCCGGTCACCAGAATCATCACCTCTTCCGCATCCAGCAGCGTGCCGACGCCAACGGTCAGCGCATATTTCGGCACCTGATCCACATCGCCGTTGAAGAAGCGCGAGTTCGCCACGCGGGTATCGTGCGTCAGCGTTTTGATGCGGGTGCGCGAGGCGAGGGAAGAGGCCGGTTCGTTAAAGGCGATATGGCCGTCGTTGCCGACGCCGCCCATAAACAGGTGAATTTTGCCCAGCGCGCGAATCTTCTCTTCATACTGGCGACATTCTGCGTCAATATCTGGCGCATTGCCATTCAGAAGATTGATATTTTCTGGTTGAATATCAACGTGATCGAAAAAGTTGCGGTACATGAAGCTGTGATAGCTTTCCGGGTGCTCTTTCGGCAGGCCGACATATTCGTCCATATTGAACGTCACTACATGCTTAAAGCTGACCTGGCCCGCTTTGTGCATCTCGATAAGATGCTTGTAAGCTTCCAGCGGCGTGCCGCCCGTCGGCAGACCCAGCACGAAGGGACGATCCGCGGTAGGGTTAAAAGCATTGATACGGTTGACGATATGACGGGCTGCCCATTTACCGACCTGCGTAGGGGTAGCCAAAGGAATAAGTCGCATGTTTCACCTCATTCTGAGAAAAGAAAAGGGGACGACGCGCCATCGCGGCGGTCATTATCACATTAAAGCCGTGAGACCGTTTCAGCTCGCGATCGCTGCGTCTTGATATTTTTCATCATAAAATAAGTTAGGGTCGTTCGCCAGACGTCTCGGCAGTTAATGGTGCTTTTTGGTGATAATTATCACAGAAGAGACGCGTATAATTTGCGAGGCGAATTAATTTGTCATTACACTGCGCAACGTGAAGTGTAGTGTCAATCAACCCCTGCGGCTGACAATAAAAAGCAAGCGGCGCAGGGCGACAAGCCAGTCTCATAGGGGGAAAGGACAAATGTTAGGTTACTTACAGAAGGTTGGCCGCGCGCTGATGGTGCCGGTAGCGACCCTGCCGGCAGCGGCGATATTAATGGGGGTCGGCTACTGGCTCGATCCGGACGCCTGGGGCGCAAGCAACGCGCTCGCCGCGCTGCTGATAAAATCGGGCGCGGCCATTATTGAGCATATGTCCGTACTCTTTGCTATCGGCGTGGCTTATGGGCTGTCAAAAGATAAAGACGGCGCAGCGGCACTGACCGGCTTCGTCGGTTTTCTGGTGGTGACGACGCTCTGCTCGCCGGCTGCCGTATCGATGATCCAAAAAATACCGCTGGATCAGGTGCCCGCCGCCTTCGGCAAAATCGAAAACCAGTTTGTCGGCATCATGGTGGGCATTATCTCCGCGGAGGTCTATAACCGCTTTAGCCATGTCGAACTGCCGAAGGCGCTCTCTTTCTTCAGCGGACGCCGCCTGGTGCCTATCCTCGTCTCATTCCTGATGATCGCGGTTGCCTTCATTCTGATGTATATCTGGCCGCTGATCTTTAACGGACTGGTGAGCTTTGGCGAACATATTCAGAAGCTGGGCTCGGTCGGCGCGGGCGTCTACGCCTTCTTTAACCGTTTGCTGATCCCGGTCGGCCTGCATCATGCGCTTAACTCGGTGTTCTGGTTCGACGTCGCGGGCATCAACGATATTCCTAAATTCCTCGGCGGCGCGCAGTCAATCGCTAACGGCACCGGCATTGTCGGCATCACGGGACGCTATCAGGCGGGCTTCTTCCCGATCATGATGTTCGGCCTGCCTGGCGCGGCGCTGGCGATCTATCACTGCGCGCGACCGGAAAACCGCGTTAAAGTCGGCAGCATCATGCTGGCCGCGGCCTTCGCGGCCTTCTTCACCGGCATTACCGAGCCGCTGGAGTTCTCCTTTATGTTCGTCGCGCCGGTGCTTTACGTCATCCACGCGGTGCTGACCGGCATCTCGGTATTTATCGCCGCCAGCATGCACTGGATCGCCGGCTTCGGCTTTAGCGCCGGTCTGGTGGATATGGTGCTGTCGAGCCGCAACCCGCTGGCGACCCACTGGTGGATGCTGATCCCGCAGGGCATCGTCTTTTTTGCGCTCTACTATGTGGTATTCCGCTTCACGATTAAAAAATTCAACCTGATGACGCCGGGCCGCGAGCTGGCGGTGGCGGGCGACGAAACGGACGGCTACGACGTTAACGTCGACACAACCGACAACGGCGAGAGCGCGACCGAATCGCTGGCGCGTCGCTATATCGGCGCCGTCGGCGGCTCCGATAACCTGACCGGCATCGACGCCTGTATCACGCGTCTGCGTCTCAACGTAAAAGACTCGGCGCAGGTCAATGAGTCCGTCGCTAAACATCTGGGCGCGTCCGGCGTTATCCGCCTGAATAAACAGAGCGTGCAGGTGATTGTCGGCACCCAGGCGGAAAGCATCGCCACCGCGATGAAAAAAGTGCTGACAAAAGGGCCGGTCGCCTCGGCGGGCGGCGCTTCAGCAGCGCCTGCCGCGCCTGCGGCAAAACCGCAGGCCGTGCTGAATCGCGAGACCAAAACCATCGTGACGCTGATGGCGCCGGTGAGCGGCGAAGTGGTCGCGCTGGAGGCGGTGCCTGACGAAGCCTTCGCCAGCAAGGCGGTAGGCGAAGGGCTGGCGATCAAGCCGAGCGGTAAAACCGTGGTGGCGCCGGTTGCCGGCACCGTGGTGAAGATCTTCGACACCAATCATGCCTTCTGCCTGGAAACCAGCAGCGGCGTCGAAATTGTGGTGCATATGGGCCTCGACACCGTGGCGCTGGGCGGCAAAGGCTTTACCCGCCTGGTGGAAGAGGGCGCAACGGTCGCGGCGGGTCAGCCGGTGCTGGAGATGGATCTTGATTTCCTTAACGGCAACGCACGTTCGATGATCAGTCCGGTGGTAGTCAGCAACAGCGAAGATTTCGCCGGGCTGACGCTGCTGGCGACCGGCACGGTAGTAGCTGGCGAAACCCCGCTTTACGAGGTAAAAGGCTAAGCCCCTAACCGCATCGCCATAAAAAAAAGCAGGCAGGAAGCGATTCCTGCCTTTTTTCGTTTTATCGCCTTAACAAACCGGTTGTTTCCCTTCGACGCTTTGTGGATCATACTCCGTTACTTCGTGGTACAAACCACCCGCTATACGTATTGAGGATTGAGAGATGAGTGAGGCTGAAGCCCGCCCAACTAACTTTATTCGTCAGATCATCGACGAAGATTTGGCGAGCGGCAAGCACAGTAGCGTGCATACCCGTTTTCCGCCTGAGCCCAATGGCTACCTGCATATCGGCCATGCTAAATCGATCTGCCTGAACTTCGGCATCGCTCAGGACTATCAGGGGCAGTGCAACCTGCGTTTCGACGATACCAACCCGGTTAAAGAGGATATGGAGTTCGTCGAGTCCATCAAGCGCGACGTGCAATGGCTGGGCTTTGAGTGGAGTGGTGACGTTCGTTATTCCTCAGATTACTTCGATCAGCTTTATCACTACGCGGTTGAACTGATCAATAAAGGTCTGGCCTATGTCGACGAGCTGACGCCGGAAGAGATCCGCGAATATCGCGGCACCCTGACCGCGCCGGGCAAAAACAGCCCCTATCGCGATCGCAGCGTCGAAGAGAACCTGGCGCTGTTCGAAAAAATGCGCAACGGCGAATTCGCCGAGGGTAAAGCCTGCCTGCGCGCCAAAATCGATATGGCGTCCAGCTTTATCGTGATGCGCGATCCGGTGCTCTACCGCATTAAGTTCGCCGAGCATCACCAGACCGGCAAAAAGTGGTGCATCTATCCGATGTACGACTTTACCCACTGCATCTCCGATGCGCTGGAAAATATCACCCATTCGCTCTGTACGCTGGAGTTCCAGGATAACCGTCGCCTCTATGACTGGGTGCTGGATAACATCTCTATACCGGTGCATCCGCGCCAGTATGAGTTTTCGCGTCTTAACCTCGAATATGCGGTGATGTCAAAGCGCAAGCTGACGCAGCTGGTCAGCGAAAACGTAGTGGAAGGCTGGGACGATCCGCGCATGCTGACCGTATCGGGCCTGCGCCGTCGCGGCTACACCGCCGCCTCGATCCGCGAGTTCTGCCGCCGTATCGGCGTTACCAAACAGGATAACGTGGTCGAGATGGCGTCGCTGGAATCCTGCATTCGCGACGATCTGAACGAAAACGCGCCGCGCGCCATGGCGGTGCTCGATCCGCTGAAAGTGGTGATTGAGAACCTGCCGGCCGGCCATAACGAAATCATCACCATGCCGAATCATCCGAACAAGCCGGAGATGGGCACCCGCGAAGTGCCGTTTGGCCGTGAAGTCTGGATCGATCGCGCTGACTTCCGCGAAGAAGCCAATAAGCAGTACAAGCGACTGGTGCTGGGCAAAGAGGTACGCCTGCGCAACGCTTACGTGATCCGCGCCGAGCGCGTGGCAAAAGATGAAGAGGGGAATATCACCTGCATCTACTGCACCTGCGACGTCGATACCCTGAGCAAAGATCCGGCTGACGGCCGCAAGGTGAAAGGCGTGATCCACTGGGTCTCCGCCGACCATGCGCTGCCGGCGGAATTCCGCCTTTACGATCGCCTGTTCAGCGTGCCGAATCCAGGCGCGGAAGAGGATTTCCTGACCACCATCAACCCGAATTCGCTGGAAATTCGTCAGGGATTCGTCGAGCCAGGTTTGCAGAACGCCAGCCCGGAAGCGCCTTACCAGTTTGAGCGTGAAGGCTACTTCTGTGCCGACAGCCACTATTCGCGTCCGAACCAGTTGGTGTTTAACCGCACCGTGGGTCTGCGCGATACCTGGGCGAAAATCGGCGATTAAATTTTTGCATTAACAGCATGATAAAATTACTACAGGGCGAGCAATCGCCCTTTTTTATATCTGCAATTAGCTGCAAGGCAATTTTTTGTTCTGTAACAAATGATTACCGCTTGTCTGACCAGTCTGGGAGTTGTCTGAGTTAACGAAAATTAATCAATTTCCAGATGTGAATTTCGTTTTTTCAGGTAGGCTATTCGCTCTTTGAAGAGGCTATGCGGGCATAAAAAGGAAAAATGATGACGGCTCTTGGTCAGGAAGCAAAACACAGCGTGGTAGTTTTACATCAGTTAATCGAACGTATATTCAATCAGCCTTCAGGCGAAGACGATACCTTCGATCTGCTGCTTTCGCACTTCCATCCCGATTTCCGCATGGTCACGCCGCAGGGTCGGCTGCTCGATTTGAATCAAACGGAAGAGTTGTTTCGTCAGCTGCAGGGGCGTCGCGAAGGCATGCGCATCGCCACCAGCGAACACGCGGTGATCTCTCAGGGCAAAGATGAGGTCACAATTCAGTATCGCGAGCTGCAGATGATGAACGGCAGCGATCAGGCGCGCATCTCGCTGGCGATCCTCGACTGCACCACGTCGATTCCCCGCTGGCGCTATCTGCACGAAACGCTGGTCGGCTGACGGCATAAAAAAAGCCGGTACACAGACCGGCTTGTAGAATTACTGCATAGCACACATCTTTACTGATCGTGGAGCGTTTCGTCTTCGCGGCAATCGCCCAGCGAGCAGTGTCCATAGAGATAGAGGCTGTGGTTCGTCAGCTTGATGCCGTGGCGGGTAGCAATATCTCGCTGGCGCGATTCGATTGATTCGTCGCTAAATTCGATAACTTTACCGCAGTCGAGGCAGATCAGGTGATCGTGATGATGCTGCTGGGTCAGTTCGAAAACCGATTTTCCGCCTTCGAAGTTATGACGCGTAACGATGCCCGCATCGTCAAACTGGTTCAGTACGCGATAAACGGTAGCCAGACCAATCTCTTCGCCCATATCAATCAGGCGTTTATACAGATCTTCCGCGCTGACGTGATGGCACTGAGGTTCCTGAAGCACTTCCAGAATTTTAAGTCTGGGCAGCGTGACTTTCAGGCCAGCCTTCTTTAATGCGGTGTTGTTGTCAGTCATGCGGATATTGTCCTGTTACTTTGCTGGTTACTTGAGGCGCCTTGCCTTGAATGTCGTTCGGTGTCTATTCTCATTTGCGTCTCATTATAGAGGTGAAGTTTTGAAATGAAAACCGAGGGAAACGCCTGAAATCAACACGGGCTGTAAGAAGATGCGTAACGGCGCCGGGCGGAGAAATGCAGGAGGTTCGTTATCATCTCGCTAACTTCCTGACCTCGCGGAAGAAATAAGCAGATAACCGATGTGGGTATTGTACAGAATCAGAGATAAAAGTTAAAAATCTGTAGCTATTATTTCTATAGGAAAAACCATTAACTCAATGTGAGCCAGCGCCCACATTGAGTATGTGGGTAATCAGGCTTCGATGATCGCCTGCAGCTGCAGCTCATCGGAAATCTGCTTAACCCAGGCCTCGACGCGCTGATTGGTCAGTTCCGGCTGACGATCTTCGTCAATCGCCAGGCCGAGGAAGTGCTTGTCGTCCGCCAGACCTTTAGAGGCTTCGAAATGGTAGCCTTCGGTCGGCCAGTGGCCGACGATCACCGCGCCGTTCGGCTCGATAATGTCGCGAATGGTGCCCATCGCGTCGCAGAAATATTCCGCATAGTCTTCCTGATCGCCGCAGCCGAAAAGCGCGACCAGCTTGCCGTTGAAATCGATCTCTTCCAGCGTCGGGAAGAAGTCGTCCCAGTCGCACTGCGCTTCGCCGTAGTACCAGGTCGGAATGCCCAGCAGCAGGATATCGAACGCCTCGAGATCTTCTTTCGTGCTCTTGGCAATGTCATGCACTTCCGCAACCTCTTTGCCCAGTTGTTTCTGGATCATTTTTGCAATGTTTTCGGTGTTGCCGGTATCGCTGCCAAAGAAGATGCCTACGATTGCCATGGGGTAAATAACCTCTTAAATCCTGATAATGAGTGCATGCGCAGAGCGCACAATTAAGCGAATGATAGCAGAGCGGGCAAAAGGGCGGAACTCGAAAAGCCGCTCCATTTGCTTCTGCGTGCGCTTTGCGCTGTTCAGCCCAGTTTGAGTTGCGCCAGCAGCATTTGTTCAATCAGTTCGCTGCGGCTGATGTTGCGCTGCTCAGCCAGGGTGTTTAACGCATCCACGGCTTCGCTGGTCATTTTGAGTTCGACACGACGCAGCCCGCGCACTTTGTCACGTTTCAGTTGATTGCGCTTATTGATGCGCAGCTGTTCATCACGCGAGAGCGGACTGGTTTTCGGTCGACCGGGCCGACGCTCGTTTGCAAACAGATCCAGCGTAGTGCGGTCAGTGTGTTCTTTTGCCATGAGTTAGTAAAACTAGCGGCGCGAGCAGGCGCGTTTATAACGAAATGGGCCATTGCCGCGGCAAAAAAATGAGCAGCGGCAAAATTTAGCGCGCCATCATACTCCAGCCGAAGTGATGACGCCAATGCTAAACCGCGAACGGCAAGCTTTTGCTTTTAAAGCGCAAAAAAGCGGCGGACGCTGCGCAATACGGCATCAGGTTTCTCGGCGTGCACCCAGTGGCCGGCGCCGCTGATGACGTGCGCATGCGCGGCGGGAAACTGACGCAGCAGCGCGTCGCGATGCTGGTTGTCGAGATAGGGCGAGTCGCCGCCGCGTATAAAGAGCGCGGGATGCGGCCAGGGCGGCACCGCTTCCCAGCCAGATATTGTAGCGTAATTTTCCCATAGCGCCGGAACGTTGAAGCGCCACTCGCCATCCTGAAACGATTTAAGAATAAACTGGATGACGCCTTCTTCCTTTATATGAGCACGCATCACCTGCGCGGCCTCGCTGCGCTGGCGCACGCCCGCGTCGCTAACGGCGCGGATGGCGGCGAAAATCTCGTCGTGGCGTCGCGTCTGATAATCTACCGGCGCGATGTCGATCATCACCAGCCTCTCCAGGCGCTGCGGCGCCAGCGCGCTCATCGCCATGGCGATTTTTCCGCCCATTGAGTGGCCGATAACGGCGACGCGATCGATCTGGTGCGCATCCAGGGTGTCGAGCATATCCTGCGCCATGGCGCGATAGCTCATCTCGTCGGCGCGCGGCGACAGGCCGTGGTTGCGCACATCTACCTGTATCAGCGGGCCCGCGTCTTTCAGGCCGCGCGCCAGCACGCCAAGGTTATCCAGACTGCCGAACAGGCCGTGAATAAACAGGATGGGCAAGGAAGCAGCGATTGATTGGTCAGTTTGCAGACGAGCATTTAAAATCATGGCAAAGTTCTTAAGATGGGGACCTTGGGTTAGGTTATCATGCTTTCACCTTTCCAGGCGCGACGACACGGCAGGCTTTAGGGCATATTCCGACTTTTGCCGTCTGAGCGTGCGAAGGCTATCAGCCCGCCTGGATTTAACTTTATAATCCTTATGTTAGAACCCGCCTGTCTCGCCAGCAACCGAGCGTTGCAACGGCGTTTTTCAGGCTGGCGTGGTTCTGTCACGAGTCGAAACCGTACGGAAAAAGATGAAAACGATCGAAGTTGACGAAGACCTCTACCGCTATATCGCCAGCCACACGCAACATATCGGCGAGAGCGCCTCTGACATTTTACGGCGGATGCTAAAATTTAATGCCGGTCAAAGCGCGCCTGCGGCAGCGGCGCCGTTAGCCGCTGGCGACGCGGCGCAAAAAACGATCCAGCCCGTGCGCGCGGAAAACCGCCCGCAGGATCGCGTGCGCGCCGTGCGTGAGCTGCTGCTTTCCGACGAATATGCCGAACAGAAGAAAGCGGTTAATCGCTTTATGATGGTTCTTTCAACGCTCTATCGTCTTGATCCTTCGGCGTTTGCTGAAGCCACTGCGTCGCTGCAGGGCCGTACTCGCGTCTATTTTGCGGGCGACGAGCAAACGCTGTTGCAAAATGGCACCCATACTAAGCCGAAGCATGTCCCCGGCACGCCGTACTGGGTGATAACCAATACCAATACCGGCCGTAAATGCAGCATGGTGGAACACATCATGGTCTCAATGCAGTTCCCGCAGGAGCTGGCAGAGAAAGTTTGCGGCACCATTTAAACTGAAGCGTCAGGGAGAAGCGCCAATGGCCAGTCACCCCCGTGCCGGGCAACCCGCCCAGCAGAGCGATTTGATTAACGTTGCACAGTTAACATCACAGTATTATGTCCTGCAGCCCGACGTGGCGAATCCGGACCATGCGGTGAAATTCGGCACCTCCGGGCATCGCGGCAGCGCAGGACGCCAGAGCTTTAACGAGCACCATATTCTGGCGATCGCGCAGGCCATCGCGGAAGAGCGCAAGAAAAACGGCATTACCGGACCCTGCTATGTCGGTAAAGATACGCACGCGCTCTCTGAGCCGGCGATTCTGTCGGTGCTGGAAGTGCTGGCCGCCAACGGCGTAGACGTCATCGTGCAGCAGGACAACGGCTACACGCCGACGCCGGCTATCTCCAACGCTATTCTTGAGCACAACAAGCAGGGCGGCGCGCAGGCGGACGGCATCGTGATTACGCCGTCGCACAACCCGCCGGAAGATGGCGGCATCAAGTACAACCCGCCGAACGGCGGCCCGGCCGACACCAACGTGACCAAAGTGGTGGAAGATCGCGCCAACCAGCTGATTAAAGCGGGCCTGCAAGAGGTCAAACGTCTGCCGCTGGATCAGGCATGGGCAAGCGGCCGCATCGTCGAGAAAGATCTGATCCAGCCTTACGTAGAAGGGCTGGCACAGGTGATCGACTTCGCCGCTATCCAGAAAGCGGGCCTGAAGCTGGGCGTCGATCCGCTGGGCGGCTCCGGCATGGAGTACTGGAAGCGCATCGCCGAGCACTATCAGCTCGATCTGACCATCGTGAACGACGCCATCGACCAGACCTTCCGCTTTATGCATCTGGATAAAGATGGCGTGGTGCGCATGGACTGCTCTTCCGAATGCGCCATGGCGGGCCTGCTGGCCTATAAAGACAAGTTCGATCTGGCGTTCGGCAACGACCCGGACTATGACCGTCACGGCATCGTTACGCCGGCGGGCCTGATGAACCCGAACCACTATCTGGCCGTGGCGATCAACTATCTGTTCCAGCATCGTCCGCAGTGGGGCAAAGAGGTCGCCGTCGGTAAAACGCTGGTCTCCAGCGCGATGATCGACCGCGTAGTTAACGATATCGGCCGTAAGCTGGTGGAAGTGCCGGTGGGCTTTAAGTGGTTCGTCGACGGTCTGTTCGACGGCAGCTTCGGCTTCGGCGGCGAAGAGAGCGCGGGTGCCTCTTTCCTGCGTTTCGACGGCTCCGCCTGGTCGACCGATAAAGACGGCATCATTCTCTGCCTGCTGGCGGCGGAAATCACCGCGGTTACCGGCAAAAACCCGCAGCAGCACTACGACGAGCTGGCTGCACGCTTCGGCGCGCCGAGCTACAACCGTCTGCAGGCACCTGCGACCTCTGCGCAGAAAGCGGCGCTGTCGAAGCTGTCGCCGGAGATGGTCAGCGCCGACACCCTGGCGGGCGATCCGATCACCGCGCGCCTGACGGCGGCGCCGGGCAACGGCGCCTCTATCGGCGGTCTGAAAGTGATGACGGAAAACGGCTGGTTCGCCGCGCGTCCGTCAGGCACCGAAGACGCCTATAAGATCTACTGCGAAAGCTTCCTGGGCGCGGAGCATCGCGCGCAGATCGAGAAAGAAGCGGTAGAGATCGTCAGCGAAGTGCTGAAAAACGCCTGATAATATTGAGCTGGCTGGTAAACCAGAGGGTTTTTCAGGCGGCTCAATAGTCAAAACGCGGATGGTATGGACCGAAGAGCAAAGCGTCCCGCGACAGGGACAAAAACGCCGGGAGCGTTTTTGAACAACGCAGCGCGTTAGCCCGTTTACGGGCGCACATCAGGGATGAGATGCGTAATCGCGCGGGCCGAGCGAGCATGGAGCCATGGACTTTGCGATCGGTCCATGCCATCCGCGTCTGCACAGTGACACAAGCATCAAGCGCCCCCTGGGCGCTTTTTTTATGGCATAAAGCGGTAGCCGATGCCGGTTTCAGTCAGCAGATGCTTCGGCTGCGCCGGATCCGCCTCCAGCTTCTGCCGCAGATGCGCCATATAGATGCGCAGATAGTGGCTGTGCTCCACCGCATTCGGCCCCCAGACCTGACTCAACAGCTGGCGCTGCGTCAGCACCTTCCCGATATTGCTCAGCAGCACGCCCAGCAGACGAAACTCAATCGGCGTCAGATGCACCTCGCGATCGGCGCGCACCACGCGGCGCGCGGCGAGATCGACGCTAACGTCGGCGAAACGGATCACCGGCTCCGGCTGCTGGCCGGGATGACGACGCAGCGCCACGCGCACGCGCGCCAGCAGCTCGCCAATACCGAAAGGCTTGGTCAGATAGTCGTCTGCGCCGACGTCGAGCGCGTCGATCTTATCCTGCTCGTCTACGCGCGCCGACAGCACAATCACCGGCACGGCGCTCCACTGGCGCAGTTCGCGAATAAAGTCGCGTCCGTCGCCGTCCGGCAGGCCCAAATCGAGGATCACCAGATCGGGCTTGCGCGTCGCCGCCTCAATCAGCCCGCGCTGCAGCGTGTCGGCATCAAATACCTTCAGCGCTTCGCCTTCCAGCGCAAGGCGCACAAAGCGCCGGATCTCTTTTTCATCTTCAACGATTAGTACGGTGGCCACGCAGCGGTGCTCCATGCCTGAAAACCTGGCGCTACTGTAGCAGTAAAATATCCGGCTGCGAATTGATCATAAGGCGATCAAGCCTTTAACCATTCTGTAACTTACTTACACTATTATCTGAAGGTGAGTCTTAAAAGCGAAAAATAGTGGTCGGATGAGTAGTAAAATTACACAGGGAAGCGTAATATCTGAGCAAAATCACATTTCAGTCACAGCTCTCAAGGAGGCCAACGATGTATCAAAAGTATCCTGTGTATAAAGTCCTGTTGCGGCGCGCGCTGGTTGTCCTGCTGGGCGTCGCGGCGCTGCCGGTTATGCTGTTTCGCCAGGATCGGGCACGTTTCTACAGCTATCTTCATCGCATGTGGTGCAAAACCAGCGCTAAGCCGGTCTGGCTGGCGCAGAGTGAAGCCGCCGGCGGCGTCTTCTGGTAATCCCGTTGCATCGCAAAAAAGAGCCCGATTCCCCCATCGGGCTTTGTTGTTTCTGAAGCCCCGTCACAGAGAAAAGCCTCTCCAGCCCTGACTTGAGGCTGTTATTCGTTCAATTTTCAGCTACACTTAAACCTCTACAAGATTTCGGAGGTTGTACAAGTATGAGCGTAAAAATTCCGCTGGGTATCAGTGCCTGCCTGCTGGGAGAGCAAGTCCGTTTCGACGGCGGTCATAAACGTCTGGCGTTTGCCGTCAACGAGCTTGCGCCCTTTGTACGCTTTGAACCGATCTGCCCCGAAATGGCGATAGGCCTGCCGACGCCGCGTCCGGCGCTGCGGCTGGTAAAGCAGGGCGATGAAGAGATCCATCTCTGCTTCAGCAAAGAGGGCGGCGAAGAGCTGACCCAGCAGATGAACGACTGGTCTGCGGAACGGGTTAAATCGCTGCATCACCTGTGCGGCTATATTCTGTGCGCCAAATCGCCCAGCTGCGGTATGGAGCGCGTGCGCGTCTATGAACCCGACACCAACAATAACCGTAAAGCGGGAATGGGACTGTTCGCCGAGAAGCTTAAGGCGGAGCTGCCCTGGCTGCCGGTCGAAGAGGATGGCCGGCTGCACGACCCGGCGCTGCGCGAAAACTTCGTTGGACGTATCTGCGCGCTGCACGAATTTAACCAGATGTGGCGACGCGGGCTTACGCGCGCGCAGCTTATCGCCTTCCACAGCCGCTACAAGCTGCTGATGCTGGCGCATTCGCAGGAGAAATATCGCGAGCTTGGCCCGTTCGTCGCCTCGATGAGCCAGTGGGATTCGCTGGAAGCCTTCGCCTTTGAATACCGTAATCGCATGATGGAACTGCTGTCGCAGCCCGCGTCGCGTCGCAACCACACCAACGTGCTGATGCATGCGCAGGGCTATTTCCGCCGTCAGCTTAGCTCGCCGCAGCGTAAGGAGCTGGCAGAGCTAATCGATCGCTACCGCTGCGGCGTGCAGCCGCTGCTGGCGCCGATTACCATGCTTAAGCACTACATGTCGCAGTATCCGCATCCCTGGCTGACGCAGCAGCGCTACTTCGATCCCTACCCGGAGGCGCTGCGCCTGCGCTACGGCCAGTAAGATGCGCACCCATTTAGTCTGGCTGCGTAACGATTTACGCGTGAACGATAATCTGGCGCTGAGCGCCGCCTGCCGCGATCCCGACGCAAAGGTGATCGCGCTGTTTATCGCCACGCCGCAGCAGTGGCGTCAGCACGATATGGCGCCGAAACAGGCGGCTTTTGTCTACGACAGCCTGCTTGAGCTGCAGCAGGCGCTGGCCGATCGCGGCATTACGCTGTTTACGCAGGCGTGCGATGATTTCGCCGCGTCGATCGATCTGCTGAGCGCTTTCTGCGAAAAGCACCGCGTCGATGCGCTGTTTTACAACTACCAGTATGAGCTGAACGAGCGCAGGCGCGACGCCGAGGCGGAAAAGCGCCTCGATAAGGCGGGTGTGATCTGCCAGGGCTTCGACGACAGCCTGCTGCTGCCGCCGGGCAGCGTACAGACCGGCGACGGCAAGATGTACAAAGTCTATACCCCGTTCAGCAAAGCCTTTGTACGGCGGCTGCAGCAGGCGCTGCCGGAGTGCGTCGCTGCGCCGAAAACGCGCGGCGACGGCGCTATTAAGGTTGGCGCCGCGCCAGCGCGTTTTGACTATCCCACCGAAGAGTATGACCGCGAACGCTTCCCGCCGGGCGAACGCGCGGCGCTGGAGCGGCTGCGTCATTTCGCGCGCCAGCCGATCGTCGACTACAGTACGGCGCGCGATACGCCTGCGGTAGACGGCACCAGCCGCCTCTCGGTCTATCTCGCCACCGGCGTGCTGTCGCCGCGTCAGTGTCTGCATCGCGTGCTGAAAGAGCATCCGCGCGCGCTGGAGGAGAGCAACCTTTTCACCTGGCTCAACGAATTAATCTGGCGCGAGTTTTATCGTCATTTGATGGTCGCGTTTCCGGCGCTTTGCAGGCATCAGCCTTTTGTCGAATGGACGCGCCACGTTGACTGGCAGCACAACGACGCGCACTTCGCCGCGTGGCAGGCGGGCAAAACCGGCTTTCCCATCGTGGATGCGGCGATGCGGCAGATGAAAGCGCTGGGCTGGATGCATAACCGGCTGCGCATGATCACCGCCAGCTTTCTGGTGAAGGATCTGCTGATCGACTGGCGCGAAGGGGAGCGTTACTTCATGCAAAACCTGATCGACGGCGATCTGGCGGCCAACAACGGCGGCTGGCAGTGGGCGGCGTCGACGGGAACCGATCCGGTGCCATACTTCCGCATCTTTAACCCAACCACGCAGGGCGAACGCTTCGACAGTCAGGGCGAATTTATCCGCCAGTGGCTGCCGGAGCTAAAAGAGGTGCCGGACAGCGATATCCATCAGCCGCAGCGCTGGGCAGAGAAAAACCATAAGAGACTCGATTATCCGTCGCCAATCGTGGAACATAAGCAGGCCCGTAAAAAGACATTAGACGCCTTTGTGCGCGCGAAAAACGCAGCCTGAGGCGGCATGGAGCCGTTATGAATCATTACGAACTGGAAAAGATCGTCAACCAGCAGCTCAACAGCGGCGCCTTCAGCGACTACGCGCCCAACGGTCTGCAGGTTGAGGGACGAACCGAGGTTAAAACTCTGATCACCGGCGTGACCGCGTGCCAGGCGCTGGTGGATGAAGCCGTGGCGCGCAACGCCGATGCGATTCTGGTGCATCACGGCTATTTCTGGAAAAGCGAGCCGGCGGTCATCACAGGCATGAAGCGCAAACGCCTGCGCGCGCTGCTGGCGAACGATATCAATCTTTACGGCTGGCATCTGCCGCTCGACGCCCATCCGACCTTGGGTAATAACGCCCAGCTGGCGAAGCTGCTGGATATCGAGGTGAAAGGCGAGGTGCAGCCGCTGGTCTTCTGGGGCGAACTGGCTACGCCGCTGAGCGGCGAGGCACTGGCGCAGCGTATCGAGGAAAAACTGGGTCGCACGCCGCTGCACTGCGGCGATAATGCCCCGGCGCAGATCCGTCGCGTCGCCTGGTGCAGCGGCGGCGGCCAGGGGTTTATCGACAGCGCGGCCGCATTTGGCGTCGATGCTTATATCACCGGCGAAGTCTCCGAGCAGACGATTCACAGCGCCCGCGAGCAGGGACTTCACTTCTTCGCCGCCGGCCATCACGCTACCGAACGCGGCGGCATCAAAGCGCTGGGTGAGTGGCTGGCCAGCGAGCATGGTCTGGACGTAACTTTTATCGATATTCCCAATCCCGCCTGATTTTTCTCCTCCACTGCGCCCGCTTTCGGGCGCAAATCTGTTGACACCGTTCTGACACTTTCGCATAACTATTCGCTTTCTTCTGATAATCGTCAGCCGCCGCGCGCGTCGCGCAGCGGAAAAGTGGAGGTGGGATTTGCAACGAGCACGATGTTATCTGCTTGGCGAACAGGCGGTGGTGCTGGAGCTTGAACCACCGGTATCGCTGCAAAGCCAGCAGCGCATTTGGGGATTAACGCAGCATCTGCAGCAGCATGAGCAGGTGGCGGAAGTGATCCCAGGCATGAACAACATCACGCTGCTGCTGCGCGACCCGCAGCAGAACGCGCTGGACGCCATCGAACATTTGCAGCGCTGGTGGGAAGAGAGCGAGGCGCTGGAGGCGACGTCGCGGCTGGTGGAGATCCCGGTGATCTACGGCAACGAGGCCGGACCGGATCTGCAGGTGGTGGCTGACCACGCCGGCCTGACGCCGCAGCAGGTGGTGGAGCTGCACAGCAGCACTGACTACGTGGTCTATTTTATCGGCTTTCAGCCGGGATTCCCCTATCTGGGCGGCCTTGACGACCGTCTCCACACGCCTCGTCGCGCCGAACCGCGCCTGAGCGTGCCGGCCGGCTCGGTGGGCATCGGCGGCAGCCAGACCGGCATCTATCCGCTCGCCACGCCGGGCGGCTGGCAGCTGCTGGGGAGAACCCCCGTCGCGCTGTTTAATCCGCAGCAGCAGCCCCCGACGCTGCTGCGTCCCGGCGACAGCGTGCGCTTTGTGCCGCAAAAGGAGGGCATATGTTGAGGATCCTGCGCGCCGGACTGGCGACCACGCTTCAGGACAGCGGCCGCACCGGCTGGCGGCAGTCCGGCATCAGCGTCGGCGGGGTGCTCGACCTGCCTGCGATGCGCACCGCCAACCTGCTGGTCGGCAATGCGCCGGACAGCGCGGTGCTGGAAATCGTACTGGGCCAGTTCAAGGCCGAGTTTATGCGCGACGGCTGGTTCGCTCTGACCGGCGCCGCCTGCAATGCCGAACTGGACGATAAACCGGTCTGGACCGGCTGGCGGCTGCCGGTGAAGAAAGGGCAGGTGCTGACGCTCTCCATGCCGCTGCACGGCATGCGCAGCTATCTGGCGATCCACGGCGGCTTCGACGTCGCGCCGATGCTCGGCTCTCTCAGTACCGATCTGAAAGCGGGCTTCGGCGGCTGGGAAGGACGCAAGCTGGAAGATGGCGATCGCTTGCCGCTCGGCAAGCCGACGCGGGCCTTTACGCGCAAAGCGGGCGTCCGCCAGCTGCTGTGGGGCAACCGCATCCGCGCGCTGCCGGGGCCGGAATATCACGAGTTCAGCCGCGAGGCGCAGCAGGCCTTCTGGCGCACGCCCTGGCTGCTTAGTCCGCAGAGCAACCGCATGGGCTACCGTTTGCAGGGACCGGAGCTAAAGCGCGAAACCGCGCGCGAGCTGCTGTCGCACGGGCTGGTGCCCGGCGTGGTGCAGGTACCGCCGAACGGTCAGCCGATCGTGCTGATGGCCGATGCGCAGACCACCGGCGGCTATCCGCGAATCGCCTGCGTGATCGACGCCGATCTCTATCAGCTGGCGCAGATACGTCTGGGCGAGCCGATTCACTTTCTCCAGTGTTCGCTGCCGGTCGCGATGCAGGCTCGCATGCATCAGCGGCGCGCGCTGGAGCATATGGCATGGGGACTTGCTAATGAAAATTGATTTGAACGCCGATCTCGGCGAAGGCGGCGACAGCGATCGCGCGCTGCTGCAGCTGGTCAGCTCGGCCAATATCGCCTGCGGCTTTCACGCTGGCGACGCGCAGACCATGCTGCAGTCGGTGCGCTGGGCGAAAGAATTCGGCGTAGCCATCGGCGCGCATCCCAGCTTCCCGGATCGCGAGAACTTCGGCCGCACCGCCATGCAGCTGCCGCCGGAAACGGTCTACGCGCAGATGATCTATCAGATCGGCGCGCTGAAAAGCCTGGCGGAAAGCGAAGGCGAGCGGCTGGCGCACGTTAAGCCACACGGCATGCTCTATAACCAAGCCGCCGTCGACGCGACGCTGGCGGATGCCATCGCGCGCGCGGTCAAGGCGATCGACGCGGATCTGATCCTGGTCGGGCTGGCGGGCAGCGAATCGATCCGCGCCGCCGCGCGCCATGGGCTGCGCACGCGCGAAGAGGTCTTCGCCGATCGCGGCTACCTCAGCAGCGGCGCGCTGGTGCCGCGCAGTCAGCCGGGCGCGATGATTGAAGAAGAGGCGCGCGCTATCCAGCAGACGCTGACCATGGTGAAAGAGGGAAGGGTAGAGAGCGTCAGCGGCGAGTGGGTCGCGGTTAACGCGCAGACCGTTTGTCTGCACGGTGACGGCGCGCACGCGCTGCTGTTTGCAGAGCGCCTGCGCGACCTCTTCGCCGCCGAGCAGATCGCCGTCACCAGCGCCTGAATTTTCATTTTTTGCCCGGCCTCGCAGCCGGGCTTTTTCAACATAAGGGTAAACATGGATAACGTGATAAACCTCTGGCCGCTTCTGGGCATTGCGGCAATCGTCGTCGGCTTTTTGCTGCGCTTCAATCCGGTGCTGGTGGTGATTGTCGCCGGCTTCGTCACCGGCTTTGCCGCGCTGATGCCGCTGGGCGATATTCTGGAAAAACTGGGCGCGGGCTTTCTCAATACGCGCAATCTGCCGCTGATCCTGCTGCTGCCGCTGGCAGTCATCGGCCTGCTGGAGCGGCACGGCCTGAAAGAGCGCGCGCAGGCCTGGATCGCGCAGATCAAAACCGCCACCGCCGGACGCCTGCTGATCGTCTATCTCTTCGTGCGCGAGGTGACGGCGGCGCTCGGCCTGACCAGCCTCGGCGGTCATCCGCAGATGGTGCGTCCGCTGCTGGCCCCGATGGCGGAAGGCGCGACCGAAAATCGCTATGGCGAGGTATCGCCGGAGGTGCGGCATCGTCTGCGCGCCATGTCGGCGGCGACGGATAACGTCGGGCTCTTTTTCGGCGAAGATATTTTCGTCGCCTTCGGCGCGATTATCTTTATGCACAATTTTATGCTGGAGTCGGCCAATATTCAGACCGAGCCGCTGCATATCGCCGTCTGGGGCATTCCTACTGCCGTGGCGGCCTTTCTTATCCATTCGACGCGCCTGGTGCGTCTCGATCGTCGGCTGGCGCGCGAGCTGCAGGCGCTGAACAACGACGCGCTGAAAGCGAAAGGAGGTCGCTAATGTTTCAACAACAGTATCTGATGTGGCTGGCTGGCCTGATTCTGCTGGTGGTCGCCGTTCTCTCCTGGCGCGATGCGCATAATCCGCGCCGCTTCACCACCGGCCTGTTCTGGGCGCTGTACGGCCTGATTTTTCTGGTCGGCGAGTGGACCACGCAGCTGATGAGCACGCTATTCGGCACCACAGAGCTGGGCACGCGCTATCTGCACATCGGCGTCGGCGTGCTGGTGGTGGCGATGGCGCTGATCGCCGGCTGCGGCGGCGTGCGCCTCGGACGCTACCATCAGCGCAGCGACGAGGAGAAGCAGCTCAGCGCCCGCCGCCTCGGCAACCGGCTTTTCCTGCCCGCGCTGGCGATTCCGGTGGTGACGGTCATCGGCGTGCTCGCCTTTAACCATATTCCCGGCCTGCAGGAAGCGGTATTCGGCGCAGGCAACCATTCAACGCTGGTGACGCTCTTCTCCATGATGATCGGCTGTCTGCTTGGCTGGCTGATTGCGCTGAAGATGACGCACGAGAAGCCGGTGCAGTCGATGCAGGAGACGCGACGCCTGCTGGATGCCATCGGCTGGGCCTTTATCCTGCCGCAAATTCTCGCCACCCTTGGCCTGCTGTTCACCAGCGCCGGCGTCGGCAGCGCCATTTCCCATCTCACGGAGAACTATCTGGCGGTCGATAACCGCTTTGTCGCCGTCACGGTCTATGCCGTCGGCATGGCGCTGCTGACCATGGTGATGGGCAACGCCTTCGCCGCGTTCCCGATTATTACCGCCGGCGTCGGCATTCCTATTCTGGTGCTGCAGCATCATGGCGATCCCGCCGTGATGGCGGCGATTGGCATGTTCTCGGGCTACTGCGGCACGCTGATGACGCCGATGGCGGCCAACTTCAATATCGTGCCTGCCGCGCTGCTGGAGCTGCCGGATCGCAACGCGGTGATCAAGGCTCAGGTGCCGACCGGTGTGCTACTGTTAATCGTTAACGTATTTCTGCTCTATTTCCTGATGTTCCGGTGAGGTCAGTATGAAGACGGTATTAGTGACGGCGTTCGAACCCTTCGGCGGCGAAACGATCAATCCCTCGTGGGAAGCGGTGCGTGCGCTCGAAGGCAAAGCGATCGGCGGCGCGCGCATCGTGGCGCGTCAGCTGCCGGTGGTCTTTAGCGACGTGCTCGGCGTGCTCTATGCCGCCATGGATGAAGTCGAGCCCGATTTGATTCTCTCGGTCGGCCAGGCGGGCGGGCGCAGCGATATCACCGTCGAGCGCATCGGCATTAACGTTGACGACGCGCGTATCGCCGATAACGCAGGACAGCAGCCGGTGGACGAGCCGATCGTGGCGGACGGCCCGGCGGGCTATTTTTCCACGCTGCCGATTAAGGCGATTGTCGCCGCGGTGCGTGCGGCCGGGATCCCCGCGTCGGTGTCGCAAACCGCCGGCACCTTTACCTGCAATCGCGTGATGTACGGTCTGCTGCACCGGCTGCATTCTCAGGGCAACCGCGTGCGTGGCGGCTTCGTGCATATTCCCTATCTGCCGGAGCAGGCGGCGCAGCATCCCGGCGCGCCGAGTATGGCGCGCGATCACGTGATGCAGGCGCTGGAGATCGCGATCCGCGTCTCGCTGGAGACGGAAACGGACCTGAAAGTCGGCGGCGGCGCCACGCACTAAGAGGACGACTATGCCTGAAGGACCGGAGATCCGCCGCGCGGCGGATCAGCTTGAGGAAGCCATTGTCGGCAAACCGTTGACGGATGTCTGGTTTGCCTTTCCTGAACTCAAGACCTACGAACCCGCGCTGCTGGGCGAGCAGGTCAACGCCATCGAGACGCGCGGCAAAGCGCTGCTGACGCACTTTTCCAACGGCCTGACGCTCTACAGCCATAACCAGCTGTACGGCGTCTGGCGCGTGGTGGAGAGCGGCACGGTGCCGGAAACCAAACGTCAGTTGCGCGTGCGGCTGGCGGTCGCCGATCGCGCCATTCTGCTCTACAGCGCCTCCGATATCGAACTGCTGAACGCCGAGTCGCTGGCGGCGCATCCGTTTTTAAATCGCGTTGGCCCCGACGTGCTCGATGCGCAGCTTGACGTGGCGACGGTGCGCGAGCGGCTACTGTCGCCGCGCTTTCGCCGTCGTCAGTTCAGCGGGCTGCTGCTCGATCAGGCGTTTCTGGCGGGGCTGGGCAACTATCTGCGCGTGGAGATCCTCTGGCAGGCGGGCCTGCTGGCGCAGCATCGCGCGCAGGATTTAACGGATGAGCAGCTTGACGTGCTCAGCGAGGCGCTGCTGGCGATACCGCGTCACTCCTACCGGATGCGCGGCACGATGAAGAAGTACCATCACGGCGCGGCGTTTCGCTTTGAGGTGTTTCATCGGCAGGGCAAGAAGTGCCGCCGCTGCGGCGAGATTATTCAGAAGGGGACGCTGTCGTCGCGGCCGTTTTACTGGTGTCCGGGCTGCCAGCACTAAAAGGGCACGGCCTATTGCTACAGACGACTTAAAAGCTTGAGGAGCGGGTAGCCGGACCCGAGGAGCAAAGCGTCGCGCACCAGGGACAAAAACGCCGGGAGCGTTTTTGAACAACGCAACGCGTTGGCCCGTTTACGGGCGCACCTCAGGGATGAGGTGCGTTATCGTGCGCGCCGAGCTGGCAAGGATGCCGTTTTTTGCGTCTTTGCGATCGGGTCCGGTTACCCGCGACCGGCACCTTTCCTCCAGACAATGGAATCTCACCACCATAAAAAAAGCGGAGATTTCTCTCCGCTCATAGTCTGATATATCGAGCCGACGCGGGTAACATAGCCCGATCGCAAAGTCGCTTTACGCATTCCTGCTCGCTCGGCCCACGCCATCCCTGGCGTGGGACGCTTTGCTCTTCGGGCCATGTTACCCGCTCTTCAGGCTTCTGTGCGGCCTGAAGCAGAGTCCGCTGCGGTTATTTCTTCAGCGCAGACGTAAACTCACGCTCGGTATAGCCGGTATAGAGCTGACGCGGACGCGCAATTTTCATGCCTTCGTCATGCATCTCTTTCCAGTGGGCGATCCAGCCGACGGTACGCGCCATGGCGAAAATCACGGTAAACATCGAAGACGGTATACCCATCGCTTTCAGAATAATGCCGGAGTAGAAATCGACGTTCGGATAGAGTTTACGCTCGATAAAGTAGGGGTCGTTCAGCGCGATATGTTCCAGCTCCATCGCCACTTCCAGCAGGTCATCCTTCATGCCCAGTTCGTTCAGCACTTCGTGACAGGTCTCGCGCATCACGGTGGCGCGCGGGTCGTAGTTTTTGTAAACGCGGTGACCAAAGCCCATCAGGCGGAAAGAGTCGTTTTTATCTTTCGCGCGACGCACAAACTCCGGAATATGCTCAACGGTGCTGATCTCTTCCAGCATACGCAGGGTCGCTTCGTTTGCGCCGCCGTGCGCCGGTCCCCACAGCGAGGCGATGCCCGCGGCGATACAGGCGAACGGGTTGGCGCCGGACGAGCCTGCGGTGCGCACGGTAGAAGTCGAGGCGTTCTGCTCATGGTCGGCGTGCAGGATCAGAATACGGTCCATCGCGCGTTCCAGCACCGGGTTCACCTTGTACTCTTCGCAAGGGGTGGCGAACATCATATGCAGGAAATTGCCGGCGTAGGAGAGATCGTTGCGCGGATAAACGAAAGGCTGACCGATAGAATATTTGTAACACATCGCCGCCATGGTCGGCATCTTCGACAGCAGACGGAACGCGGCGATTTCACGGTGACGCTCGTTATTCACATCCAGCGAATCGTGATAGAAGGCAGCCAGCGCGCCGGTCACGCCGCACATCACCGCCATTGGGTGGGAGTCGCGACGGAAGCCGTGGAACAGACGGGTAATCTGCTCATGGATCATGGTATGACGGGTCACGGTCTCGCGGAACTCTTCAAACTGCTTCTGCGTCGGCGCTTCGCCGTTCAGCAGGATATAGCACACTTCCAGATAGTTAGAGTGGGTCGCCAACTGATCGATAGGGAAGCCGCGATGCAGCAGAATGCCTTCATCGCCGTCGATAAAGGTGATTTTGGATTCGCAGGACGCTGTAGAGGTGAAACCCGGGTCAAAGGTGAAAAGGCCGCTGGAGCCCAGGGCGCGGACATCAACCACATCCTGCCCAAGTGTGCCTTGCAGCACGTCCAGCTCAAGAGCCGTGTCATCTTGTAGGGTTAGCGTCACTTTTTTATCTGTCATTTTCGTCTCCATAGCGCCTTATGTAAGTATGGATCTTAGACACCTGAAAAGCGGTCATGTTGCGGTCGCCATTAACTTCACAATAACACTCTGCGGTAACAACGCGGGTGCAGGGTACAGAGTGAGAGGCGTTTCCCGGCAGGGAACGTGGCAGTCATGAAATTCTGCATATCGCGGTTGTTAAAGATCCGGTCTGGACATAACTTTCTGGTAATCAACAACCTGTTGTTTTAGGGTGCTCATAATCAGAATGTTACATAACTTGTGCTTAGGGGAAAGTGTATCCCCATAACTTTTGTGCATCACTGGGGTTTGATGCCCTAGTTTGTAACTGAATTGTTGAACTTTTGTCAAATCAGATAATTAAATTTGTATTAAATGTGAAATTCGTGAGTCGGATCACTGTTTCACGCAAATGTACCCAAAGAGATTGTAGGGTAATTGTAATAAGAATGTGATCGTCCTATACTGCCGCCAGGTCTCCGGAAACCCCCTGACACCAGGAGCCACCCAGCGTTTCTACCGCGTCAATTAACACTGGATGTTGCTGATTTGGTGACGGTTAAAGTCTGAACACACCTGTGATTCGACTCCGCCTCAGGGACCGGAGGAAGCAAAATAAAAAAGAGCTGTGTGGGCAAAACCGTGAAAAAACAAAGACCTGTCAACTTGGATCTCTCGACGATCCGGTTTCCCGTTACTGCAATATCGTCCATTCTCCACCGCGTTTCCGGCGTCATAACCTTTGTGGCTCTCGGTATCCTGCTCTGGTTGCTGGGCACTTCTCTCTCTTCCCCGGAAGGTTTCCAGCACGCTGCCGCCATTATGGATAGCTTCTTCGTGAAGTTTATTCTCTGGGGCATCCTTACCGCGCTGGCATTCCACACGGTGGGCGGGATTCGTCATATGTTGATGGACTTTGGTTACCTTGCTGAGACGCTGGCTATCGGCCGCCAATCCGCCTGGGTCACCTTCGGCATTACTGTCGTGCTTTCAATCCTGGCAGGAGTTCTCGTATGGTAAGCAATGCATCCTCGTTGGGCCGCAACGGCATTCAGGACTGGCTGCTGCTGCGCGCTTCGGCAATCCTCATTACGCTCTACATCCTCTACATCGTGGGCTTTATCGCCCTGACCGACACGCTGACCTATGATGTCTGGCGCGGCTTCTTCGCCTCGTCTTTCACCAAAGTGTTCACTCTGCTGACGCTGTTCTCGATTCTGATCCACGGCTGGATTGGAATGTGGCAAGTGCTGACCGACTACGTAAAAGGTCTGGCCGTGCGTCTGATTCTGCAGTTTGCGATTGTGATCGCGCTGTTGTCGTATGCAATTTATGGAACTGTTGTGGTGTGGGGTGTGTAAATGAATTTGCCAGTCAGAGAATTTGATGCCGTGGTGATCGGCGCAGGCGGCGCGGGAATGCGCGCCGCACTGCAAATCTCCCAGTCGGGCCAGACCTGCGCCCTGCTGTCGAAAGTCTTCCCGACCCGTTCCCACACCGTGTCTGCGCAGGGCGGCATTACCGTCGCGCTCGGCAACACCCATGAAGATAACTGGGAATGGCATATGTACGACACCGTCAAAGGTTCCGACTATATCGGCGACCAGGACGCGATCGAATATATGTGTAAAACCGGCCCGGAAGCGATTCTGGAGTTGGAACATATGGGTCTGCCGTTCTCCCGTCTGGAGGATGGCCGCGTTTATCAGCGCCCGTTCGGCGGCCAGTCGAAAAATTTCGGCGGCGAGCAGGCGGCACGCACCGCGGCGGCGGCTGACCGTACCGGCCACGCGCTGCTGCATACGCTCTATCAGCAGAACCTGAAGAACAAAACCACCATCTTCTCCGAATGGTATGCGCTCGACCTGGTGAAAAATCAGGACGGCGCCATCGTCGGCTGTACGGCGATCTGCATTGAAACCGGCGAAACCGTCTACTTCAAAGCCAAAGCGACCATTCTGGCCACCGGCGGTGCCGGCCGTATCTATCAGTCCACCACCAACGCCCACATCAATACCGGCGACGGCGTCGGTATGGCGCTGCGCGCAGGCGTGCCGGTGCAGGATATGGAGATGTGGCAGTTCCACCCGACCGGCATCGCCGGCGCGGGCGTGCTGGTAACCGAAGGCTGCCGTGGCGAAGGCGGCTACCTGCTGAACAAACATGGCGAGCGCTTTATGGAGCGTTACGCGCCGAACGCCAAAGATCTGGCGGGCCGTGACGTGGTCGCGCGCTCAATGATGATCGAAATCCGCGAAGGCCGCGGCTGCGACGGCCCGTGGGGCCCGCACATCAAACTGAAGCTCGATCACCTGGGCGCCGAAGTGCTGGAGTCGCGTCTGCCGGGCATCCTCGAGCTGTCGCGCACCTTTGCGCACGCCGATCCGATCAAAGAGCCGATTCCGGTGATCCCGACCTGCCACTATATGATGGGCGGCATTCCGACCAAAGTGACCGGCCAGGCGCTGCGCGTCAACGCGCAGGGCGAAGATGAAGTGATTCCCGGCCTGTTCGCCGTCGGTGAAATCGCCTGCGTCTCGGTGCACGGCGCCAACCGTCTCGGCGGCAACTCGCTGCTGGACCTGGTGGTATTCGGCCGCGCGGCCGGCGTGCATCTGATGGAGTGCATCGAACAGCAGGGTCCGCTGCGCGACGCCACGCTGGATGAAATCGACGCCGCCATGGCGCGCTTCAACCGCTGGGAAAGCAACACCACCGGCGAAGATCCGGTAGAAATCCGTAAAGCGCTGCAGCGCTGCATGCAGAACAACTTCTCAGTATTCCGCGAAGGCGATGCGATGAAGCAGGGTCTGGAAGAGCTGAAACAGATTCGCGAGCGTCTGAAATCAGCCCGTCTGGATGACCGTTCACCGGACTTCAATACCCAGCGTATTGAGTGCCTGGAGCTGGATAACCTGATGGAAACGGCTTACGCCACGGCGGTTGCGGCGAACTTCCGCACCGAAAGCCGCGGCGCGCACAGTCGATTCGACTTCCCGGATCGCGATGATGAAAACTGGTTGTGCCACAGTCTCTACGTCCCCGAAACCGAGAGCATGACGCGCCGCGAGGTGAACATGCAGCCGAAACTGCGCGCGGCTTTCCCGCCGAAAGTGCGTACCTACTAATAGCGGAGACGATCATGAAACTCGAGTTTTCAATTTATCGCTACAATCCTGAAGTCGACGCCGCGCCGCGCATGCAGGATTACACGCTGGAATCGGAAGACGGCCGCGACATGATGCTGCTGGACGCGCTTATCCGGCTGAAAGAGAAAGATCCGACGCTGGCGTTTCGTCGCTCGTGCCGTGAAGGCGTGTGCGGCTCCGACGGCCTCAATATGAACGGCAAAAACGGCCTGGCGTGCATCACGCCGGTGTCGGCGCTGGGCAACGGCACGAAGAAGATCGTCATTCGTCCGCTGCCGGGCCTGCCGGTGGTTCGCGACCTGGTCGTGGATATGGGGCAATTCTACGCGCAGTATGAGAAGATTAAGCCTTACCTGTTGAATAACGGAGAGAAACCGCCAGCGCGCGAACATCTGCAGTCGCCTGGCGAGCGCGAGCATCTGGATGGTTTGTACGAGTGTATTCTCTGCGCCTGCTGCTCGACTTCCTGTCCGTCGTTCTGGTGGAATCCGGACAAGTTCGTCGGTCCTGCGGGTCTGCTGGCCGCGTATCGCTTCATCATCGACAGCCGCGACACCGAAAGTGAAGCGCGTCTGGACAATCTGAGTGACGCTTTCAGCGTTTTCCGCTGTCACAGCATTATGAACTGTGTGAGCGTGTGTCCGAAAGGGCTGAACCCGACGCGCGCCATCGGCCATATCAAGTCGATGCTGCTGCAGCGGGGGGCGTAAAACAGTATCCGTCCGGGAACCTCAGGTTCCCGGCGTTTTACGGAAGCCTTGCTAAGCGCGGCGACGCCACGCTTAGCAAGGTTCCCTTACGGGCAGGGCGCGTGTGAGCGCACAGGCTCGTATCGCTGAACTCACTACGGCAAACCGCGAAAGCGGCAACAAATGAAACCTCAAAAAAGCATAGTAATGCTTAAGGGATCACAATGCAGAACAGCGCGATGAAGCCCTGGCTGGACTCCTCCTGGCTGGCCGGCGCGAACCAGTCTTACATAGAGCAACTCTATGAGGATTTCCTGACCGATCCGGACTCTGTCGATGCAGTGTGGCGCACGATGTTCCAACAGCTGCCGGGCACCGGCGTGAAACCTGAACAGTTTCACTCCACCACGCGCGAATACTTTCGTCGCCTGGCGAAAGATGCATCTCGTTACACCTCCACCGTCTCCGATCCGGCCGCCAATTCAAAGCAGGTTAAAGTCCTGCAGCTGATTAACGCCTTCCGTTTTCGCGGCCATCAGCATGCGAATCTCGACCCGCTTGGCCTGTGGAAGCAGGATCGCGTCGCTGACCTCGATCCCGCTTTTCACGATCTGACCGACGCCGATTTTCAGGAAAGCTTTAACGTAGGCTCTTTCGCCATCGGCAAAGAGACCATGAAGCTGGCCGACCTCTTCGATGCGCTGCAGCAGACCTATTGCGGCTCTATCGGCGCAGAGTACATGCACATCAACAACACCGAAGAGAAGCGCTGGATCCAGCAGCGTCTTGAATCGGCGGCGGGCCGTGCAGCTTTCAGCAGCGAAGAGAAAAAAGGTTTCCTGAAAGAGCTGACCGCAGCGGAAGGGCTGGAAAAATACCTGGGCGCGAAATTCCCGGGCGCGAAACGCTTCTCGCTGGAGGGCGGCGACGCGCTGATCCCGATGCTGCGCGAAATGATCCGCCACGCGGGCAAGAGCGGCACGCGCGAAGTGGTGCTGGGTATGGCGCACCGCGGTCGCCTTAACGTGCTGATCAACGTGCTGGGCAAAAAGCCGCAGGATCTCTTCGACGAGTTCTCCGGCAAGCATAAAGATCACCTCGGCACCGGCGACGTGAAATACCATATGGGCTTCTCGTCTGATGTAGAGACCGAAGGCGGTCTGGTGCATCTGGCGCTGGCGTTCAACCCGTCGCATCTGGAAATCGTCAGTCCGGTCGTCATGGGCTCGGTGCGCGCGCGTCTCGATCGTCTCGATTCGCCGGGCAGCAACCAGGTACTGCCGATCACTATCCACGGCGACGCCGCGGTTATCGGTCAGGGCGTGGTGCAGGAAACTCTGAACATGTCTCAGGCGCGCGGCTATGAAGTCGGCGGCACCGTCCGTATCGTGATCAACAACCAGGTGGGCTTTACCACCTCCAACCCGCGCGACGCCCGTTCGACGCCGTACTGTACCGATATCGGTAAAATGGTGCTGGCGCCGATCTTCCACGTCAACGCGGACGACCCGGAAGCGGTGGCGTTTGTCACGCGTCTGGCGCTCGATTATCGCAACACCTTCAAGCGCGACGTCTTTATCGATCTGGTTTGCTACCGTCGTCACGGCCATAACGAAGCCGACGAGCCGAGCGCGACCCAGCCGCTGATGTATCAGAAGATCAAAAAGCATCCGACGCCGCGTAAGCTCTATGCCGATCGTCTGGCGGCGGAAGGCTCTGCCAGCGCGGAAGATGCGACCGAAATGGTCAATCTCTATCGCGATGCGCTGGACGCGGGCGAATGCGTGGTAGCCGAATGGCGCCCGATGAGCCTGCACTCCTTTACCTGGTCGCCTTACCTCAACCATGAGTGGGACGAGAGCTACCCGGCCACCGTCGAGCCAAAACGTCTGCAGGAGCTGGCGCGCCGCATCAGCCAAATCCCGGACGCGGTCGAAGTACAGGCGCGCGTGGCGAAAATCTACAACGACCGTAAAGAGATGGCCGAAGGCAACAAGCCCTTCGACTGGGGCGGCGCCGAGAATCTGGCCTACGCCACGCTGGTGGATGAGGGCATTCCGGTGCGTCTCTCCGGCGAAGACTCCGGTCGCGGCACCTTCTTCCACCGTCATGCGGTGATCCACAACCAGGCTAACGGCTCAACCTACACGCCGCTGCACCATATCCATAATGGACAGGGTCAGTTCAAGGTTTGGGACTCCGTGCTGTCGGAAGAGGCGGTGCTGGCGTTCGAATATGGCTACGCCACCGCAGAGCCGCGCACCCTGACCATCTGGGAAGCGCAGTTCGGCGACTTCGCCAACG
This sequence comes from Pantoea sp. NGS-ED-1003, assembly GCF_000738765.1. Lineage (NCBI taxonomy): Bacteria > Pseudomonadati > Pseudomonadota > Gammaproteobacteria > Enterobacterales > Erwiniaceae > Pantoea > Pantoea sp. NGS-ED-1003. The sequence goes on along the minus strand of NZ_JPQA01000005.1, from coordinate 382,172 downwards.
GCGCGCAGGTGGTGATCGACCAGTTCATCAGCTCCGGCGAGCAGAAGTGGGGGCGTATGTGCGGCCTGGTGATGCTGCTGCCGCACGGCTACGAAGGCCAGGGCCCGGAACACTCCTCCGCGCGTCTGGAGCGCTATCTGCAACTCTGCGCCGAGCAGAACATGCAGGTGTGCGTGCCCTCCACGCCGGCGCAGGTTTACCACATGCTGCGTCGTCAGGCGCTGCGCGGTATGCGCCGTCCGCTGATCGTCATGTCGCCGAAATCGCTGCTGCGTCATCCGCTGGCGATCTCGTCGCTGGACGAGCTGGCCAACGGCAGCTTCCAGCCCGCTATCGGCGAAATCGACGCGCTCGATCCGCAGCAGGTAAAACGCGTAGTGCTCTGCTCCGGCAAGGTCTACTACGATCTGCTGGAGCAGCGTCGCAAAAACGAGCAGACCGATGTCGCCATCGTGCGCATCGAGCAGCTCTATCCGTTCCCGCATAAAGCGGTGCAGGAAGCGTTAAAAGATTATGCCCATGTGCAGGATTTCGTCTGGTGTCAGGAAGAGCCGCTGAATCAGGGCGCATGGTATTGTAGCCAGCATCACTTCCGCGAAGTGGTTCCGTTTGGCGCGTCGCTGCGCTATGCGGGCCGTCCGGCCTCCGCTTCGCCGGCCGTGGGCTATATGTCCGTACATCAACAACAGCAGCAAGACCTGGTTAATGACGCGCTGAACCTTGGTTAATTTAAAAGGAAAGATAATGAGTAGCGTAGATATTCTCGTTCCCGACCTGCCTGAATCCGTTGCCGATGCCACCGTGGCAACCTGGCACAAAAAACCAGGCGATGCGGTAAGCCGCGACGAAGTGCTGGTAGAGATCGAAACAGACAAAGTGGTACTGGAAGTGCCGGCCCAGGCTGACGGCGTGCTTGAAGCCGTGCTGGAAGAAGAAGGCGCGACCGTCACGTCGCGTCAGATTCTGGGTCGCCTGAAAGAGGGCAACAGCGCTGGTAAAGAAACCAACGCTAAAGCCGAAGCTAACGAATCCACGCCGGCGCAGCGCCAGACCGCGTCGCTGGAAGAAGAGAGCAACGATGCGCTGAGCCCGGCCATTCGTCGCCTGATCGCCGAACACGATCTCGACGCGACGCAGATTAAAGGCGGCGGCGTCGGCGGTCGAATCACGCGCGAAGATGTGGAAAAGCATCTGGCGAACAAACCTGCCGCGGCCAAAGCCGCGCCGGCCGCCGCTGAAGCTGCGCCGCAGCCAGCCGTCGCCAACCGCAGTGAAAAACGCGTGCCGATGACCCGTCTGCGCAAGCGCGTGGCCGAGCGTCTGCTGGAAGCGAAAAACAGCACCGCCATGCTGACCACCTTCAACGAAGTGAACATGAAGCCGATTATGGATCTGCGCAAGCAGTACGGCGACTCCTTCGAGAAGCGTCACGGCGTGCGTCTGGGCTTTATGTCCTTCTACCTCAAGGCCGTAGTGGAAGCGCTGAAGCGTTTCCCGGAAGTGAACGCTTCTATCGACGGCGAAGATGTGGTGTACCACAACTACTTCGACGTCAGCATCGCAGTCTCCACGCCGCGCGGCCTGGTGACGCCGGTGCTGAAAGATGTCGACGCGCTGAGCATGGCGGACATCGAGAAGAAAATCAAAGAGCTGGCGGTGAAAGGCCGTGACGGCAAGCTGACGGTCGACGAGCTGACCGGCGGCAACTTCACCATCACCAACGGCGGCGTTTTCGGCTCGCTGATGTCGACGCCGATCATCAACCCGCCGCAGAGCGCCATCCTGGGCATGCACGCCATCAAAGATCGCCCGATGGCGGTCAATGGTCAGGTCGTGGTGCTGCCGATGATGTATCTGGCGCTCTCCTACGATCACCGCTTGATCGATGGCCGTGAATCGGTCAGCTATCTGGTGGCGGTGAAAGAGCTGCTGGAAGATCCGGCACGTCTGCTGCTGGACGTCTGATTTTTGCCGGGCGCGCCGACGAAACGCGCGCCCAACCTTATTACTCTTTTCAGACCTGAATGGATAGAACATCATGAACTTACACGAATACCAGGCGAAACAGCTGTTTGCACGGTATGGTATGCCGGCACCCACCGGCTACGCCTGCACTACGCCACGTGAAGCAGAAGAAGCGGCCTCTAAAATTGGTGCTGGCCCGTGGGTAGTGAAATGTCAGGTTCATGCCGGCGGACGCGGTAAAGCGGGCGGCGTGAAAGTGGTTAACAGCAAGGAAGAGATTCGCGCTTTCGCTGAACACTGGCTGGGCAAACGCCTGGTGACCTATCAAACTGACGCCGACGGCCAGCCAGTAAACCAGATCCTGGTTGAAGCGGCGACCGACATCGATCAGGAACTCTATCTGGGCGCGGTGGTTGACCGTGCGACCCGTCGCGTGGTCTTTATGGCCTCGACCGAAGGCGGCGTTGAGATCGAGAAAGTGGCGGAAGAGACCCCGCACCTGATCCACAAAATGGCGCTCGATCCGCTGACCGGTCCGCAGCCTTATCAGGGCCGCGAGCTGGCGTTCAAACTCGGCCTGACCGGCAAGCAGGTCAGCCAGTTCACAAAAATCTTTATGGGCCTGGCGACGCTGTTCCTGGAGCGCGACCTGGCGCTGGTTGAGATCAACCCGCTGGTGATCACTAAGCAGGGCGATCTGGTCTGCCTCGACGGCAAGCTGGGCGTGGACGGCAATGCGCTGTTCCGTCAGCCGGAGCTGCGCGAAATGCGCGACCCGAGCCAGGAAGACCCGCGCGAAGCGCACGCTACGCAGTGGGAACTGAACTACGTGGCGCTGGAAGGCAATATCGGCTGTATGGTCAACGGCGCAGGTCTGGCGATGGGCACCATGGACATCGTTAAGCACCACGGCGGCCAGCCGGCTAACTTCCTCGACGTGGGCGGCGGCGCGACCAAAGAGCGCGTTACCGAAGCCTTTAAAATCATCCTTTCCGACGACGCGGTAAAAGCGGTATTCGTTAACATTTTCGGCGGCATCGTGCGCTGCGACCTGATTGCCGACGGCATCATCGGCGCGGTGGCGGAAGTCGGCGTCAACGTGCCGGTCGTGGTGCGTCTGGAAGGAAACAACGCTGAGCTGGGCGCACAGAAACTGGCGGACAGCGGACTGAATATCATTGCAGCAACCAGCCTGACAGATGCGGCACAGCGCGTCGTTGCGGCTGCGGAGGGGAAATAATGTCTATTCTGATCGACAAAAACACTAAAGTGATTTGCCAGGGTTTTACTGGCGGTCAGGGTACGTTCCACTCTGAGCAGGCGCTGGCTTACGGCACGCAGCTGGTTGGCGGCGTGACGCCGGGCAAAGGCGGCACCACCCATCTCGGTCTGCCGGTGTTTAACACCGTGCGCGAAGCGGTAGAAGCCACCGGCGCGACGGCGACCGTGATCTACGTTCCGGCGCCGTTCTGTAAAGACGGCATTCTGGAAGCGATTGATGCAGGCATCAAGCTGATCATCACCATCACCGAAGGCATCCCGACGCTGGATATGCTGACGATTAAAGTGAAGCTGGACGAAGCGGGCGTGCGCATGATCGGCCCGAACTGCCCGGGCGTGATCACCCCAGGCGAATGCAAAATCGGCATCATGCCGGGTCACATCCATCAGCCGGGCCGCGTCGGCATCGTATCGCGCTCCGGTACCCTGACCTATGAAGCGGTGAAGCAGACCACGGACATCGGCTACGGCCAGTCGACCTGCGTCGGCATCGGCGGCGACCCGATCCCGGGCTCCAACTTCATTGACATCCTGAAAATGTTCCAGGATGACCCGCAGACCGAAGCGATCGTCATGATCGGCGAAATCGGCGGCAGCGCGGAAGAAGAGGCGGCGGCGTTCATTAAAGAGCACGTCACCAAACCGGTTGTTGGCTATATCGCGGGCGTTACCGCGCCGAAAGGCAAGCGTATGGGCCATGCGGGCGCCATCATCGCAGGCGGCAAAGGCACGGCGGACGAGAAGTTCGCGGCGCTGGAAGCGGCAGGCGTGAAAACCGTGCGCAGTCTCGCGGATATCGGCGATGCGGTGAAAGCGGTGCTGCCGGCTAAATAAGCGCGGACGCATCAGCTATCAGGCCACCCTTCGGGGTGGCTTTTTTTTGCCTGTAGAGAGAGCAGGGCGCTGAAAATTCTTCTCCGGACGCGGGCAGCGAGAGGTGTAACGGGCGAGAAGCAATAAGTTCTTTTTAAGGCGGTAAGTTAAAAATTAAAATTAAAGGTAATGCTTTTCTAAATTACGCTATTTCTCAGTGACAACTAATTAACAATCTTCTCAAGGCTACACATCTGGAAATTAAAAGCGTTAATCCAGATCAATAATTATCGATATTTAACAAACTTTACCGCTGGCAAAGCGTAAGCCAACCGGTTTTAATTGCGCTGCATCAATTCAGTCGTTTCCAATAACATCCAGCAGATTGCGCCAGGTCGCGCTAAATCAATGCCGCCGGCTTTTCTCGCTCGCCTGCCTGAAATCGACTGAATGATGCTTTTCGGGGAAGTTTCACCACTGTTACTCGCTCACGTCGGGCCGCGGATGCGTCTTATCCGTCGGTAACAAAAAGCTGGAATTAATAATCAGTCGTTCCTGAATCTTATTCTCTGCGTCTATGCCCGTTGTTCGCCGTTGTTATTCGCAGAGTAAGGTCATGCGAGGAGCAAGGAGTCATTATGCTAGATATCGTCGAGCTGTCGCGTTTACAGTTTGCCTTAACGGCGATGTACCATTTCCTGTTCGTCCCGCTTACGCTCGGTATGGCGTTTTTGCTGGCGATCATGGAAACGGTTTACGTCCTGAGCGGCAAACAGATCTATAAAGATATGACCAAATTCTGGGGCAAGTTATTCGGCATTAACTTTGCGCTGGGCGTGGCCACCGGTCTGACCATGGAGTTTCAGTTCGGCACCAACTGGTCTTATTACTCTCACTACGTTGGCGACATCTTCGGTGCGCCGCTCGCCATCGAAGGGCTGATGGCGTTCTTCCTGGAATCCACCTTCGTCGGGCTCTTTTTCTTCGGCTGGGATCGCCTGAGCAAAACGCAGCATCTGGCGGTCACCTGGCTGGTGGCGCTGGGTTCTAACCTGTCGGCGCTCTGGATCCTGGTGGCGAACGGCTGGATGCAGAATCCTATCGCCTCCGCGTTCAACTACGAAACCATGCGAATGGAGATGCTGAGCTTCTCCGAACTGGTGCTCAATCCGGTGGCGCAGGTGAAATTCGTGCATACCGTCGCGGCGGGCTACACCACCGGCGCCATGTTTATTCTCGGCATCAGCGCCTGGTATCTGCTTAAGGGACGCGACGTCGCCTTTGCGAAACGTTCGTTCGCCATCGCCGCCAGCTTCGGCATGGCAGCGGTGCTGTCGGTTATCGTGCTGGGCGACGAATCGGGCTACGAAATGGGCGACGTGCAGAAAACCAAGCTCGCCGCTATTGAAGCCGAATGGGATACCCAGCCCGCGCCGGCGGCCTTCACGCTGTTCGGCCTGCCGGATCAGGAGAAGCAAGAAAACGCCGCGGCGGTGCAGATCCCCGGCCTGCTTGGCCTGATTGCCACGCGATCTGTCGATACGCCGGTCACCGGCCTGAAAGATCTGATGGCGCAGCATGAGGTACGCATCCGCAACGGCATGAAAGCCTACGCGCTGCTGAATCAGCTGCGCAGCGGCAGCGAAGATCCGGCTGTGCGCGAAGCCTTCGACCAGAGCAAACAGGATCTGGGCTACGGCCTGCTGCTGAAACGCTATACGCCGAACGTGGCAGATGCCACCGAAGCGCAAATCAGGCAGGCGGTGAAAGACTCTATTCCGCGCGTGGCGCCGCTCTATTTCGCCTTCCGCATTATGGTGCTGGCGGGCGTGCTGCTGCTGGGCATTATCACCTTCTCGTTCTGGAGCGTGATCCGCAACCGCGTCGGCAAGCATCGCTGGCTGCTGAAGGCGGCGCTCTACGGCATACCGCTGCCGTGGATTGCGGTCGAAGCGGGCTGGTTCGTCGCCGAATATGGTCGTCAGCCGTGGGCGATCGGCGAAGTGCTGCCGACCTCGGTGGCCAACTCGTCTCTTACCGTAGGCGATCTGCTCTTCTCCATGCTGCTGATCTGCGGTCTTTATACGCTGTTCCTCGTGGCGGAGATGTATCTGATGTTTAAATTCGCGCGCCTCGGGCCGAGCAGCCTGAAAACCGGACGCTATCACCATGAGCAGGTCGCAGCGGCGGCTGAGCCGGTACGCGGTTAAGGAGAGCAACCATGTTTGATTATGAAGTTTTGCGCTTTGTCTGGTGGCTGCTGATTGGCATTCTGCTGGTAGGCTTCGCCGTAGCGGACGGCTTTGATATGGGCGTCGGCATGCTGACGCGGCTGATGGGCCGCAACGACACCGAACGCCGCATTATGATCAACAGCATCGCGCCGCACTGGGACGGCAACCAGGTCTGGCTGATCACCGCGGGCGGGGCGCTGTTCGCCGCCTGGCCGATGGTGTATGCCGCCGCCTTCTCCGGCTTCTATGTGGCGATGATTCTGGTGCTGGCGTCGCTCTTTTTTCGTCCGGTAGGTTTCGATTATCGTTCTAAAATTGAAGATATGCGCTGGCGGGGCATGTGGGACTGGGGCGTCTTTATCGGCAGCTTCGTGCCGCCGCTGGTGATTGGCGTCGCGTTCGGCAATCTGCTGCAGGGCGTGCCGTTCCGCGCGGATGAATTTTTGCGCCTCGACTACACCGGTAACTTCTTCCAGCTGCTCAATCCGTTCGGGCTGCTAGCGGGCGTGATCAGCGTCGCGATGATCCTGACGCAGGGCGCGACCTATTTGCAGATGCGCACCGCAGGCGAGCTGCATCTGCGTTCGCGCGCGGTGGCGCAGGCGGCGGCGCTGGTGATGATGGTCTGCTTCGTGCTGGCGGGCGTCTGGGTAAAATATGGCCTCGACGGCTACGTTATTACCAGCGCCATCGATCACCACGCCGCGTCGAACCCGCTGGGTAAAACCGTGGTGCGCGAGGCGGGCGCCTGGCTGGCGAACTTTAACCATATGCCGGCGCTGTGGCTCTTTCCGCTGCTCGGCGTGGTGCTGCCGCTGCTGACGGTGCTGTTCTCGCGCTGCGAGAAGGGCGGCTGGGCGTTCGTCAGCTCATCGCTGACGCTGGCGTGCGTCATTATGACCGCCGGTATCGCGCTGTTTCCCTTTATCATGCCGTCGAGCATCGAACCCGGCATGAGCCTGACGATGTGGGATGCCACCTCGAGCCAGCGCACGCTGACGGTGATGACCTTCGCCGCCATTATTTTCGTTCCGATTATCCTGGCCTACACCAGCTGGTGCTACTACAAGATGTTCGGGCGGATCACGAAAGAACATATTGAGCGTAATACGCACTCTCTCTACTGATTAAGGAGACGACGCATGTGGTATTTTGCCTGGATTCTCGGCACCCTGCTGGCCTGCGCTTTCGGCATCATCACCGCGCTGGCGCTTGAGCACGTTGAAGATAGCGCCGCGCAGGACGAGCGCGCCTGATGCGCAAACTGATTCGGACGTCATACCGTCTGATGAACAAAGGGCCTTTACGGGCCCTTTCGCTCATCCTGGCGCTGATTGTCGCGGGCTGTTTGTTCTGGGATCCCTCACGCTACGCCGCGCACACCAGCACGCTCTCGGTCTGGCAGGGCATTCTGGTTATCTGGGCGGTCTGCGCCGGCGTGATCCACGGCGTAGGCTTCCATCCGCGCCGCACGCGCTGGCAGGCGCTCTTCTCGCCGGCGGTGGCCCTGATCGTTCTGCTGTTCGCGCTCTACTGGTTCTGGCGCTGACGCGCAATGCCCGCCGCTGGTGGTGAGGTATTGTCAGCGGCAGGTCAAGAAATCTACTGAAAATCCTTCTGATTGTTACCTTCCGATAATTATTTTCTCCTGGCTCTGGCATCCCATTCCCAACCCCAAATCTCTTGCGTATAGTAGCAACGTTTAAAAACGAGACCGGGATGTAGAGTGAGTACAACGCTGTTTCGCTGGCCGGTTCGGGTCTATTACGAAGACACCGATGCTGGTGGCGTGGTTTACCATGCCAGCTATATCGCTTTTTATGAACGAGCACGTACCGAAATGCTGCGTCAGCGCCATTTCAATCAGCAAACGCTGCTGGAACAGCAGGTTTCTTTTGTGGTGCGGCGCATGACGGTGGACTATGTTGCGGCGGCGCGTCTTGACGACCTTCTGGAGATCCAGAGCGAAGTCACCGCTATGACGCGCGCAACCATGACATTTTCCCAGCGTATCGTGAATGCAGAAGGCAGAGTCCTGAATGAAGCAGAAGTCCTGATTGCCTGCATTAACCCACATCTTATGAAGCCGATTGCGCTTCCCAAGTCTATTGTCGCGGAGTTCAAGCAGTGACTGACATGAACGTTCTTGATTTGTTCCTGAAGGCGAGCCTTCTGGTCAAACTTATCATGTTGATTTTGATCGGCTTTTCTATTGCCTCATGGGCCATCATTATTCAGCGCACCCGAATTCTGAACGCGGCGGGACGCGAGGCGGAAGCCTTTGAAGATAAATTCTGGTCTGGCATCGAGCTGTCGCGTCTCTATCAGGAGAGCCAGGGACGCCGTGAAGAGCTGAGCGGTTCAGAGCAGATCTTCTACGCCGGCTTTAAAGAGTTCGCTCGTCTGCACCGCGCCAACAGCCATGCGCCAGAAGCGGTGGTGGAAGGCGCCAGCCGCGCGATGCGCATCTCGATGAACCGCGAGCTGGAAACGCTGGAAAACCATATTCCTTTCCTCGGCACCGTCGGCTCTATCAGCCCCTACATCGGCCTGTTCGGCACCGTATGGGGCATCATGCACGCCTTTATCGCGCTGGGCGCGGTCAAGCAGGCGACGCTGCAGATGGTTGCGCCGGGCATCGCCGAAGCGCTGATCGCCACCGCGATCGGCCTGTTCGCCGCGATTCCGGCGGTCATGGCCTACAACCGACTGAACCAGCGCGTCAACAAGCTGGAGCAGGGCTACGACAACTTTATGGAAGAGTTCACGGCCATCCTGCACCGTCAGGCCTTCTCCAGCGACAGCGCGAAGTAAGCGGAGGTAACCCATGGCCAGAGTACGTGGTCGCGGCCGCCGCGACCTGAAATCGGAAATTAATATCGTTCCGCTGCTCGACGTCCTGCTGGTGCTGCTGCTGATCTTTATGGCGACAGCGCCGATTATTACCCAGAGCGTAGAAGTGGACCTGCCGGACGCCACCGATTCGAAAACGGTCTCCAGCGACGATAATCCGCCGGTGATCGTTGAGGTCTCAGGCGTCGGTCAGTACAGCCTGGTGGTGGATCACGATCGTATGGAGCAGTTGCCGCCGGAACAGGTGGTGAGCGAAGCGCAGCGTCGCATCGAGGCGAATCCGAAAACCGTCTTTTTAATCGGCGGCGCAAAGGATGTGCCCTATGACGAAATTATTAAAGCGCTCAACCTGCTGCATCAGGCAGGCGTTAAATCTGTCGGTTTGATGACGCAGCCGATTTAAAGTCGAACCGTTTTTTGGGAACCGAGTGTGTCGAAGGCAACCGAGCAAAACGAGAAGTTAAAGCGCGCGATAATTATATCGGTGGCTCTGCACGTGGTACTGATCGCCCTGCTGATCTGGAGCTCCTTCAACGAGAATATTGAGGCGAGCGGCGGAGGCGGCGGCAGCGATATCGACGCGGTGATGGTCGATCCTGGCGCCGTGGTAGAGCAGTACAACCGTCAACAGAACCAGAAAAGCGACAGCCAGCGCGCCGAGCAGCAGCGTGAGAAGCAGGCGCAGCAGCAGGCTGAAGAGCTGCAGCAGAAGCAGGCCGCGGAACAGCAGCGTCTGAAGGCCCTGGAAAAAGAGCGTCTGCAGGCGCAGGAAGCGGCAAAAGCGCAGGCTGAACAGCAGAAACAGGCGGAAGCGGCGGCTAAAGCGGCGCAGGAGCAGCAGAAAGCGGCCGAGGCGGCTGCGGCGCAGGCGAAAGCCGATGCCAGAGCGGAAGCGCAGGCGCAGGCCAAAGCGGCTGCCGAGGCGGCGCAAAAGGCGGAAGAACAGGCTAAGCAGGCCGCCGCCGACGCGAAGAAAAAGGCGGAAGAGCAGGCGAAAGCCGCCGCCGCGTCCGCCGCCAAAGAGAAAGCGGTAGCCGACGCGAAAGCGGCAGCCGATGCGAAGGCGAAAGCGGCGGCGGAGGCGAAAGCTAAAGCGGCGCAGGAGGCGAAAGCCAAAGCGGCCGAGGAAGCGAAAGAGAAAGCCGAAGCGGCTAAAGAGAAGGCGGCTCAGGAAGCGAAAGAGAAAGCCGAAGCGGCCAAAGAAAAAGCCGCGCAGGAAGCCAAAGAAAAAGCGGAAGCCGCGAAAGAGAAAGCGGCGGCCGAAGCGAAAGCGAAAGCCGATGCGGCCGCCAAAGCCAAAGCGGACGCCGCGGCGAAAGCCAAGGCCGCCGCCGACGCGAAGAAAAAAGCGGCGGCGGAAGCGGCGAAAAACAGCAGTGACGTCGACGATCTGCTTGGCGGCCTGACCTCTGGTAAGAATGCACCGAAAAGTGGCGCGGCCGGCGGCGGCGGCGCGGCAGGGCAGGGCAACCAGAAAAAAGCCGGCGCATCGGGCGCAGAGATTAACTCTTATCTGGGACAGGTTGTGGGCGCGATTCAGAGCCGCTTCTACGATGCTGATACTTATAAGGGGAAAGAGTGTAACCTGCGTATCAAGCTGGCGCCTGACGGTTTGCTGATTGACGTCAAATCTGAAGGTGGCGACCCGGCATTATGCCAGGCGGCTATCGCTGCCGCGAAGCAGGCTCGCATTCCTAAGCCGCCATCGCAAGCAGTGTATGAAGTGTTTAAAAACGCGCCAATGCGTTTCAAACCGGAATAATGCAGTAACCCGCGGCAGGTTGGACTAAGGTTAGCTAGCCGTATTAGATGAATACTCGTGTTTTTCAGGAACTGTGCGAATTATCATGAACTCAGGTTCAGGTAAGGGAGAAAAGATGAAGCAGGCACTTCGTGTAACCTTAGGTTTTTTTGTTCTGCTGTGGGCTGCGATGCTCCACGCAGAAGTACGCATTGAAATTACGCAGGGCGTAAACACCGCGCGCCCAATCGGTGTCGTCCCGTTCAAATGGGCTGGCTCAGGCGCCGCGCCTGAAGATGTGGGCGGCATCGTCTCTGCTGACTTACGCAACAGCGGTAAATTCAATCCAATCGATCGTTCACGTCTGCCGCAGCAGCCGACCAGCGCGCAGGAAGTACAGCCTGCCGCCTGGAGCGCGCTGGGTATCGATGCGGTGGTTGTCGGTCAGGTCACCTCTAATCCAGATGGCAGCTATCAGGTTGCGTATCAGCTGGTGGACACCGGCGGCGCGCCGGGCACCGTTCTGGCGCAGAACTCTTACAAAGTCACCAAACAGTGGCTGCGCTATGCTGCGCACACCGCCAGTGACGAGGTGTTCGAGAAGCTGACGGGCGTTAAAGGCGCGTTCCGCACTCGTATCGCCTACGTGGTGCAGACCAACGGCGGCCAGTTCCCGTATGAACTGCGCGTGTCAGACTACGACGGCTTTAACCAGTTTGTCGTGCATCGCTCGCCGCAGCCGCTGATGTCTCCGGCCTGGTCGCCAGACGGCAGCAAAGTGGCCTACGTGACCTTTGAAAGCGGTAAATCGGCGCTGGTGGTACAGACGCTGTCAAACGGCGCGATTCGCCAGGTTGCCTCTTTCCCGCGTCACAACGGCGCGCCGGCCTTCTCGCCGGATGGGACTAAACTCGCTTTCGCCCTGTCGAAAACGGGCAGCCTGAACCTCTACGTGATGGATCTGGCTTCCGGCCAGACGCGTCAAATCACCGACGGTCGCTACAACAGCACTGAACCGAGCTGGTTCCCGGATAGCCAGACGCTGGCTTACACCTCGGATCAGGCTGGAGCGCCGCAAATTTATAAAATTGGTATCAACGGCGGTGCGCCACAGCGTATTACCTGGGAAGGTTCGCAAAACCAGGATGCGGACGTCTCTGCCGATGGTAAAACCATGGTGATGATTAGCAGCGCCGGTGGCGCTCAGCACGTCGCCAAACAGGATCTGGTAACGGGAGCCGTTCAAACGTTAACGAGCACGTTCCTGGATGAATCGCCAAGTCTGGCTCCAAACGGCACGATGGTAATCTATAGCTCTACTCAGGGGATGGGTTCCGTGTTGCAGTTGGTATCAACAGATGGGCGTTTCAAAGCGCGTCTTCCGGCAACTGATGGACAGGTAAAATCACCTGCCTGGTCGCCGTATCTGTAATGCATAGGTCCCCTGCGCAGCAGGGGGTTAAATGTATGATAAACAATATAACAGGATAACAAAATGCAACTGAACAAAGTGCTGAAAGGGTTGATGCTGGCTCTGCCGGTTCTGGCTGTAGCCGCTTGTAGCTCACACAAAAACAACAACAATGACCAGACTGGCATGGGCGCTGACGGCGCTTACGGCAACGGTGCTGGCATGAACGGCAGCGGCAACGGCAACATGTCTTCTGACGAGCAGGCGCGTCTGCAGATGCAGCAGCTGCAGCAGAACAACATCGTCTACTTCGGTCTGGACAAATATGACGTGCAGTCTGACTACGCTCAGATGCTGGACCAGCACGCAGCCTTCCTGCGCAGCAACCCGTCATACAAAGTGACCATCGAAGGACACGCGGATGAGCGCGGCACGCCGGAATACAACATCGCACTGGGCGAGCGTCGTGCTAACGCCGTGAAGATGTACCTGCAGGGCAAAGGCGTATCGGCTGACCAGATGTCTATCGTTTCTTACGGTAAAGAGAAACCGGCTGTTCTGGGTCATGACGAAGCGGCTTACTCTAAAAACCGTCGTGCCGTTCTGGTCTACTAAGAGAATCACATGATTAGTAACTTCAGACTTCACCTGTTGGGTCTGTCGTTACTGGTTGGCGTAGCGGCCCCCTGGGCCGCTAATGCCCAGGCATCAATCAGTAACGTCGGCTCTGGCTCGGTCGAAGACCGCGTCACCACTCTTGAACGCATTTCCAACGCCCAGGCTCAGCTTCTGCAGCAACTGCAGCAGCAGATGAGCGACAACCAAAGCGATATCGATTCGCTGCGCGGGCAAATCCAGCAAAACAGCTACCAGCTTAATCAGGTCATCGAGCGGCAGAAGCAGCTCTATCAGCAGATCGACAGCCTGAGCAGCAGCGGCGCGAACAGTGCGGCACAAAGCGGCGCTGATGCGCCGGCGGCGAGCGCCGATACGGGCGCAGCGGCCAGCGCAGACGGCGCGGCGGCAGCCTCATCAGGCGCGCCGGTGCAGAGCGGCGACGCCAACAGCGACTATAACGCCGCGGTGGCGCTGATTCTGGAAAAAAAACAGTATGACCAGGCGATTACCGCGCTGCAGGCGTGGGTCAAGCGCTATCCTGACTCAACCTACCAGCCGAACGCCAATTACTGGCTGGGGCAGTTGAACTACAACAAGGGTAAAAAAGACGACGCGGCCTATTATTATGCCACCGTGGTTAAAAATTACCCGAAGTCGCCGAAGGCTTCTGAAGCGTTGCTAAAGGTTGGCGTTATCATGCAGGAGAAAAAGGATACGGCGAAAGCCAAGGCCGTTTTCCAGCAGGTGATAAAACTTTACCCCAATACCGATTCAGCCAAGCAGGCGCAAAAACGTCTCGACGGGCTGTAATTTGTGCAGCCAGCACCGGATTTTGCCTGATTTCTGGTCTGGCAGCATGAAAGGTAAGCAGTTGACGCCGCTGGTGGAAAATAAGGGTTGCGCTACCTCGGTAAATCAGTAATATATGCCGCCGTTGCCGGGACAGATTGCAAATGTGTCTGGCAAGCCTGAAGATGGGTCGTTAGCTCAGTTGGTAGAGCAGTTGACTTTTAATCAATTGGTCGCAGGTTCGAATCCTGCACGACCCACCATCTTCTCAGCAAACAGGTTTTCTGCTCTGTTGCTGCGAAACTTCAGCATCGCTTCACAACCTAAAGATGGGTCGTTAGCTCAGTTGGTAGAGCAGTTGACTTTTAATCAATTGGTCGCAGGTTCGAATCCTGCACGACCCACCATCTTTTACGCAGGCTTCAGGTTTGCGGGTTGTAAGCCCCAAGCGGGTCGTTAGCTCAGTTGGTAGAGCAGTTGACTTTTAATCAATTGGTCGCAGGTTCGAATCCTGCACGACCCACCAATTCAGAAAAAAGCGCCCAATGGGCGCTTTTTTTGTTCAGGCAGGCTGAGATGTCTGACGTGCAGGATGAGAACCTGCGCAGGTTCGACTGAATCGCCGGGAGCGATTCAGGAGCGCATCACCCGGAGGGCGAGGCTCCGGACGGGCCGAGGCAAATCCTGCACGACCCACCAATTCAGAAAGAAGCGCCCAATGGGCGCTTTTTTCGTTTCTGCGCTATGCGGCTATAATCAGCCGTTTCGTAAAGCTAAACCGCAGCCAGACTGGCGCAGGGGTGGCGAGCGCGAAGAGCAAAGCGTCCGAGCCAGGATGGCGAGGCCGACCCACAGGGATGTGGGATTCCTTTGCGATCGCGCTCGCTACCTCTGCGCCGCGCACTATACCTGCAGCTATGGCTATCCCGCGCCTCGTTAAGATTCTTTCTTCGCCTTTGCTACGGTGAGATTCTCCCAGATATGCATCACCGCGTAGCTGCGCCACGGACGCCACTGCTGCGAACGCGCCTCCGCCTCGGCGGGCTTCAGGCCGCCCAGATTATTACGAATGGCGATATCTTCCTTGGGGAACGCGTCCGGCCAGCGCAGGGCGCGCATCGCAATATAGTGCGCCGTCCAGGGGCCAATGCCCGGCAGCGCCACCAGCTGCTTCATCACCGTCTCCGGCGACTGCGTGGCGTTAAAGCGCAGCGAGCCGCCGGCACACGCCTGCGCAAAGGCGATAATGGCGCGTGAGCGCGCGCTCACGATGCCGAGCGGCGCAACGTCGTCCACCGTCAGGCTGGCGACGCGCTCCGGCAGCGCAGCGTAGCGCGTCAGATCGGAAAAAGGGGTCACGCAGGGCTCGCCAAAGGCAGCGGCAAAACGGCTGCTCACGGTGGTCGCGGCCTTCACCGTCACCTGCTGCCCGATAATGGCGCGCACGCCAAGCTCAAAGGCGTCAAATGCGCCCGGCACGCGCAAACCGGGATTGCGCGCCAGGCTCGGCGCCAGCAGCGCATCCTGCGCCAGCCGGTCAGCGATAAGCTGCGGCTGCGCGTTAAGGTCGAAAAGATCGCGCAGGCGGCGCAGCAGCAGCGGCAGCACCGGCGTCAGCGAGGTGGAAAAGGTCAGCTGCAGCGCGCACTTCTGCGGCAGATGCGACACGCTAACCCAGCCGCGACAGCGTCCCAGCGCCACGGTGCGCCGGTACGCGCCATCCTGCACCGCCTCGACCTCTTTCATCAGGTGGGTCTGCAAAAAAGCCAGCATCGCCTCCCAGTCGTACGGCGGACGATAGACCATCAGCAGGGTGGTGCTGTCGCCCGGCTGCGCGCGCGTCGAGGCGCTGACGCCTTTGCGCAGCGCGCTCGGCGTCATGCGGTAGCGCGCCTGAAACACATCGTTAAAGCGGCGCAGGCTGCTAAAGCCGCTGGCATAGGCGACATCCGTCACCGGCAGCTGCGTCTCCGTCAGCAGCTGCTTCGCCAGCAGCATGCGCCGCGTCTGCTTCAGCTCCAGCGGCGACACGCCCAGCTCCTGCTGCACGATGCGGCGCAGCTGGCGCAGGCTGACGCCAAACTCGGCGGCGATCGCCTCCAGACCTTCGCTCTCCTCCAGCATGCCCTCCTCGATGCGCTGAATCAGCCTGTCCGCCACGCGGTGAGGCTGATCGACCGGCGCGTTGCCCGGCGCAAGCTCGGGGCGACAGCGCAAACAGGGGCGGAAATGGGCCTTCTCCGCCGCTTCGGCGCTGGCGAAAAACAGACAGTTCTTCTGCTGCGGCGCTTTAACCGGGCAGATTGGGCGACAGTAAATGCCGGTCGAGGTGACGCCGACGAAAAACACCCCGTCGAAACGGGTATCGCGCGAGGTGAGCGCCTGATAAGCAATCTCAGGATCGAACATAGTGACTCCTGCAAATAAACAGAGCCTATACCCGCTTTCTGATGCAGACTCGCTGTTTTCGGACAGCAAAGCAGTTTAGTCTGATGGCCGAAAACGGCCAGCGCGCAGTGGCTAAAATGCGACAATAGCGGATGTCTCAAACAGGGAGAACAGCATCATGTATCACTACAAACTTGTCTCCACGCCGGTGGGCGAACTGAAACTGGTGGCGAGCGATCGCGGACTTGCAGGCATACTCTGGAAAAACGACGACCCGCACGGCGCGCGCTTTCTGCCGCAAACGCGCGACGAGTCGCATCAAATCCTGATCGAGGCGGAGCGCCAGCTGCGAGAGTACTTTGCCGGCGAGCGCCGCTGCTTCACGCTGCCGCTCGACTTCGTCGGCACTGAGTTTCAGAAAAAAGTGTGGAACGCGCTGGTGGCGATCCCCTTCGGCGAAACGCGCAGCTACAGCGAAATCGCCCGCCAGATCGGCCATCCGCAGGCGGTGCGCGCGGTCGGCGCGGCGAACGGCAGAAATCCGATCTCTATCGTCGCGCCTTGCCATCGCGTCATCGGCGCCAACGGCAAGCTGACCGGTTTCGCTGGCGGTCTGGAGGTCAAAGCCTTCCTGCTGGATCTGGAAATGCCGCAAAAGGGGGCCGTGCTGCCGCTATTCACCGAGGAGCCTTCACCGCCGCGCGTCTAAAAAAGAGCACGACACCGCCGCGCGTTTCCGCTATCGTGTTTAGCATATAAAACACTATGGCGGGATGAACGTCAGTTTTCGCCGTCTTAAGCGATTTTCGTTCATTTAATAAAACGAGAGCGGTGTAATGAGTGCTTTATTCGATACAGACAGCGCGGCCTGGCCCTTTCCCGCGAAACCTGCGCGCCTCAGCGGCGACGAAAAAGAATTTTATCTGAGTAAAATCAAACGCCTGCTAAAAGAGCGCGACGCGGTTATCGTGGCGCACTACTACACCGACCCGGAAATCCAGGCGCTGGCGGAAGAGACCGGCGGCTGCGTGGCGGACTCGCTGGAGATGGCGCGCTTCGGCAGCGCGCATCCGGCGTCGACGCTGCTGGTGGCGGGCGTGCGTTTTATGGGCGAAACCGCCAAAATCCTCAGCCCGGAGAAAACCGTGCTGATGCCGACGCTGCAGGCAGAGTGCTCGCTCGACCTCGGCTGCCCCATCGACGAATTCAACGCCTTCTGCGACGCCCATCCCGACCGCACCGTGGTGGTCTACGCCAACACCTCGGCGGCGGTCAAAGCGCGCGCCGACTGGGTGGTCACCTCCAGCATCGCGGTAGAGCTGATCGACCATCTCGACAGCCTGGGCGAAAAAATCATCTGGGCGCCGGATCGCCATCTCGGCCGCTACGTCACGCAGAAAACCGGCGCGGACGTGCTCTGCTGGCAGGGCGCCTGCATCGTGCATGACGAATTTAAAACCCAGGCGCTGCTGCGCATGAAGGCGCTCTATCCCGACGCGGCGGTGCTGGTGCATCCGGAATCGCCGCAGGCGGTGGTCGATCTTGCCGACGCGGTCGGCTCCACCAGCCAGCTGATCCAGGCGGCGCAGCAGCTGCCGCATCCGCAGATGATCGTGGCTACCGATCGCGGCATCTTCTACAAAATGCAGCAGGCGGTGCCGGAAAAAACGCTGCTGGAAGCGCCGACTGCAGGCGAAGGGGCGACCTGCCGCAGCTGCGCGCACTGCCCGTGGATGGCGATGAACGGCCTGAAAGCTATCGCCGAGGGGCTGGAGCAGGGCGGCGCGCAGCATGAAATAGAGGTTGATGCCGCGCTGCGCGAGGCGGCATTATTGCCGCTCAACCGCATGCTCTCTTTCGCTGCGGATCTCAAACTGAAGGTAAAAGGGAACGCCTGAGGAACCGATGATGGATTTTTTCAGCACAAGCAATATCCTGGTTCATATCCCGATTGGCGCGGGCGGCTACGATCTCTCGTGGATTGAAGCCATCGGCACGCTGGCGGGTCTGCTCTGCATCTGGCTCGCCAGCCTGGAAAAAGTGATCAACTATCCGTTCGGCCTGATTAACGTCACGCTGTTCGCCGCCATTTTCTTCCAGATCCAGCTCTACGCCAGCCTGCTGCTGCAGCTCTTCTTTTTCGTCGCCAACGTCTATGGCTGGTACGCCTGGAGCCGGCAGACCGACGATCGCCAGGCGGCGCTGAAAATCCGCTGGCTGTCGCTGCCGAAGGCGCTGGGATGGGGCGCGGTCTGCGTCGTCGCCATTGCGCTGATGACGCGCTTTATCGATCCGGTTTTCGCCTTCCTGACGCAGATCGCCGTGTCGCTGATGAACGCGCTCGGCCTGCAGGTGGCGATGCCGACGCTGCAGCCTGATGCCTTTCCGTTCTGGGACGCCAGCATGATGGTGCTCTCCATCGTGGCGATGATCCTGATGACGCGCAAATATGTCGAGAACTGGCTGCTGTGGGTGGTAATCGACGTGATCAGCGTGATGATCTTCGCGCGCCAGGGCGTCTACGCCATGGCGCTGGAATATGTCATCCTGACGCTGATTGCCCTTAACGGCTCGCGCCTGTGGATAGCGAGCGCGCGGCAGCACGGCTCGCGCGCGCTGGCGCGTCAGTGATGGTGCGCCTCTTCACCGTGATGATGATGGTGATGCGCCGTCGCTGAGCCGCCGTCGAAGCCCAGCTCGCAGTCGGGCGTGGCGCACGGCTGATACTCCATCTGCACCGTGGCGTGTCCAATCTGATACTTCTGGTGCAGATAGCGGTGGATACGCTGCAGCAGCGCATCGTGGTCGTACGGCGGGATCACATGCACATGCAGCGTCACCACCGGCTTCTCGCCGACCTGCCAGACGTGCACGTGGTGCACGTTGCGCACCTCCGGAATATTCAGCGTCAGGTCGCGCGTCAGCTTCTCTGTATCGATCACCGCCGGCGCGCCCTCCAGCAGCTCGTGCAGGCTCTCGCGCAGCAGCGCCCAGGCGCTGCGCAGCACCAGCAGCGACACCAGCAGCGACAGAATCGGGTCGATGGGCGTCCAGCCGGTATAGAGGATAATCAACGCCGCCACAATCGCGCCCACCGAACCCAGCAGATCGCCCATAACGTGCAGCGCGGCGGCGCGCACGTTGAGATTCTTCTCTTCGCTGCCGTGATGCAGCAGCCAGAAAGAGAGCATATTGGCCAGCAGGCCCGCGACCGCGATGCCGAGCATCAAACCGCCGGTCACCGGCTGCGGCTGGTAAAAGCGACGCAATGCCTCCCAGACGATCAGCGCGGTGATCACCAGCAGGGCGATGGCGTTGACGAAGGCCGCCAGCGTGGTAAGACGCAGCAGCCCGAAGGTATGACGAGCGTTGGGCTTGCGCTGGGCGAACTGCACCGCCAGCAGCGCCATTAGCAGCGCGGCGGCGTCGGTAAGCATGTGTCCGGCATCGGCCAGCAGCGCCAGCGAGCCGGAAATCCAGCCGCCGACCGCCTCCGCCAGCATAAAGATTGCCGTAACGGCGAAAGCGGCCGCGAGGCGTTTGCGATTGCCCGCCGGCGCGCTGTGAGCGTGGTTATGAGCCATAAGAGTCCAGTTTTATCAGTAACCTGTTGGTGAGTAATAGTAGCAAATCCCATTCATCCGGCGCGTCCTGCTGCGCTTTAGCCCGATCCGCCAGCCGCTGGCTGAGTTCGGCGCCTTGCTCCAGACCGATAAGCAGCCAGCTTCCCTTCATGCGGTGCGCCGCTTCCGCCAGCTGCGGCCAGTCGCGCGCCGCGCGCGCCGCCGTGATGCGCGCCACGTCGTTGTTTAGCGTGTCGCGCAGGGTCCGGCTGAGCCGCGCCAGAAACTTCTCGCTCTGCTGCGCCAGCTGGCGCAGGTTGTCATCCAGCGCCGCCAGCGGATCCCGATCGAAATGCGCCAGCAGCGCGGCGAGATCGCCTAGCTGCACCGGCTTAATCAGCACGCGCTCGTTCGCCTGCAGCGGCAGGCTGAGCAGCTGCGCGTCGGCGGAGCAGAGCACCCGCATCGCCGCTCGCTGACGCTGACGATCGCGGCGGCGCAGCAGCCGCAGCAGCAGCTGGCCGTCCGGACGCGGCATCATCTGATCGATAAACAGCAGATCGTAGGGCCGTTCGGCATCCGCGCGCAGCAGGGCGCGCCCGTCGGCAAAGCAGTCCGCCTCGACGGCGAAGCGCGCCAGCTGCTGCTGCAGCACCATCAGGTTGGCCGGGTGATCGTCGACGATGGCGCAGCGCAGTGCGGCATAGCGCGGCAGCACGGCGTTCTCCTGCGGCGCGGCCTCGCAGCGCTCCAGCGGCAGCGTCACCGTGACCTCGGTGCCGTGGCCGGGCTGCGAGCGCAGCGCAATATCACCGCCCATGCGCTGCACGATCTCCCGGCAGATAAACAGGCCCAGGCCGCTGCCCTGCACCGAGACCTTCTTGCCCGACGGCGCCTGATACCAGGGATCGAACAGCTTCGGCTGCTCTTCCGGCGGAATGCCGCTGCCGCTGTCGCGCAGGGTGAAGATCAGCTGTTCATCGGCGGCGAGCGTCAGGCGTATCTCGCCATGAGCGGTAAACTTCAGGGCGTTGGTCATCAGGTTATTGATCACCTGCTGCAGCCGATCCGCGTCGATCAGCACGCGCTCCGGCAGCGGCGTCAGCGCCTCGACGATCAGCGTCGGGCCGCCGGCGCGCATCAGCGGATGATAAAAGCGCTGCTGCTGCGCCAGCCACGCCTCCAGCGCCAGCGGACGCGGCGCGAGGGTAAAACTGTTGCTCTCGATGCGTGCGTGATCCTGCAGATCGTTCAACAGCGTCAGCAGCGAACGGGCGCTGCTGTAGACCAGCGACAGGTTAGCGGAGCGCGCTTTTTCCAGCTCCAGCAGACCGAGGATCGCCTGCATCGGCGTGCGCAGCTCATGGCTGACGGTGGCGAGGAACTGGCTTTTCATCGCGTTGGCGCGCTCGGCCTGCTGGCGCTGAAGACGTTCGCGCCGCTGCTGCCAGTAGCGGCGCGCCAGCAGCAGCAGCAGCACGACGATGGCCGCGCCCGCTGCGGCCAGCACCAGCTGCGGCAGCGCGCGCATCGTCATCGCATTGCCCGGCTGCGGCGGCGTCAGCCAGCCGTCGCGCATCTGCCGCTGCGTATCAACGGGAATCTGCTGCAGCGCGCGGTTGATCAGCGGACGCAGCAGCGGCTGGTCGGCGGCGACGCCCAGCGCTACAGGCCAGGCGATATCGCTGGCGGCGAAGGCGAGACGCAGCCGATCGCCGTAGCGCGCGGCAATGCGCCAGCGCGCCGACAGCACGTTATCCGCCAGCGCGTCGATCTGTCCGTTCGCCAGCGCGTCGTACAGGCTGGCGCGATCGGCAAACACCTGCGGCGTCACCTCGGGCGGCAGCAGCCGCGTCGCGACGTCGTCGCGCAGCATGCCGACCCGCTTGCCCGCCAGATCGTGCCAGCGGCTGAAGCTGGCATCGCGCCGGCTGTAGATGCCCCAGAGGGCGCGCCAGACCGGCAGCGTGGCGTTTTGCGCCGCGTCGCCGCTGAGCGGCAGCGTGAGCCGCAGCATCACCTGACGCTGCGCCAGCAGTTCGTCCGCCTGCTGCGGTCCGGCGACCCAGCGCGGCGCGAAGCGCACGCCACTGCTCTGCGCGATGGCGTTGAGCAGATCGACGCTGTAGCCGCGCGCCGCGCCGCTGCCGTCACGGTAGCTCCAGGGGGCGTTATCGCTCTCCGCGGCGTAGTAGATAACCGGATGGGCGCTGAGCCAGGCGCGCTCTGCCGCGCTCAGCATCAGGGTTTGCGTATCCTGATAGCGCGGCAGCGGGGCGCCCCAGCGCGACTGCAGGCTGGTCGCCAGCTCGGCGGGCAGCTGACGCAGACTCTGGTTGATCCAGTCGATCAGCGCGGCGTCGCGGGCGAAGGCGCGCAGCGTCAGCTGACCGACATCCAGCTGCGAGGCGATCTGGTAGATCTCGCCCTGCTGCAGCTGACTGAGCAGGAAGCTGGCGCTGATCTCATCCGCCACCACATAGTCGTTCTGCTGATTAAGCAGCGTCGAAATCGCCTGCAGGTCGTTGCTGTAGGTGCGCCAGCGATGCTTTTGTGCCACCGTCGCCGGCAGCTGCGCCAGCGTGACCTGGCTGATGGCGAGCTGCGCATTCTCGCTGTTGAACATCACGGCACGCGCGTTGCGCTGGCTGCGATAGATGCGCAGCGGGCTGCTGAACCAGCTTTCGCTGTGCAGCACGCCCGCCGGCAGCGGGTTCGGCAGCGCGCCCAGCGCAAAATCGATCTGGCCGCTCTGCAGCGCCGCCATCAGCTGCGCGCGATCGGCGAACAGCCTGAGCGTAAACCGGGCGCCGGTAAGCTGATGCAGGGCGGCCAGCGCGTCGGCGTCCAGGCCGTAGAGCTCGTCGCCGACGCGCATCGTCCAGGGCGCGTTGCTCTCCTCCAGCAGGCCGACGCGCAGCGTCTTTCCCTGCATCGCGTCGGCGCCGCTGACCGGCATCATCATCGGCAGATCCAGGCTGCTGACCGGCCGCAGTTCGGCCCAGGTCAAAGTGGCCGAGAGAGAGAGCAACAGCAGCAGCAGGAATCGCCTCACTGCTGCGCTTTCCACAGGTCGGCCAGCTCCACCACCGAGCGCGCGCCGGTTTTTTCCAGAATATTCTTTTTATGGGTGCTGACGGTTTTATTGCTGATGTGCAGCTGCTCGGCGATCTGCAAGTTCGAGAGGCCGGTCGCCAGCAGCGCCAGCACCTGCTGCTCTTTGCTGGTGAGCGGCAGGGCGGAAGCGGTCACCTCAGGCGGGAAGGCGAGCTGGCCGCCCAGCACCGCGAGGATCGCGCTCAGCAGCTGCTCCATACGCTGGCTTTTGACCACGTAGCCCGCCGCGCCCAGCGCCTGCGCGCTGCGCACATAGTGGCTGCCCTGCTGCGCCGAATAGATCAGCACGGGGATCTGCGGAAAATGGATCCTAAGGCGACGCAGGATTTCCAGCCCGTCGCCGTCCGGCAGGCCGATATCCAGCACGATAATGTCGGTGGGCTGCGTCAGCAGCTGGCGCGCCTGCTGTTCGCTGGCGGCGGAACGTAAAAGGATGGAGAAGGGGGCCCGATCGAGCGCGGCTTCCAGCGCCACTTCGACCAGCGGGTGATCGTCTATTAACAACAGCGAGGCCATGAACGTTTCCTGACAGAATTCATTGCCCCAGCATAGCGGAAGTTAACGCAGAGAAAAATAATGGAGAGCCGAAGCTCTCCAGAAGATATTACTGCGAGGTGCCGTCAGTTTTGCGGTCGACTTTGCCGCCGCCCTCTTTGGTTTGCACCTTGCTGTTGATATCGGGGCATTTGCCGTCTTTACACTGGCTATTCTGGTCCATCTCATTGGCAGACATATTGCTGCCGCTGGTGCTGCTGCCGTTGGCCGCAGGATTAGTATTGGTGCCGGTGTTATTAATGTCGTTGTTATCGACATTATTCGGCGGCAGATTCTGTTTCGCGCCGCCCGCTGCCGCGCCTGCTTCAGCCGCCTGGTTAGCCGTGCCGTTATTGTCGGCCATCGCCGCGCCGCTGCCTAAAGTCATTGCTGCCGTCAGAAAGATAATTGCAAACTTATTCATCATTATGCTCCTGTAATCAATGATAGCTGCTGTTTTGAACCCGATGGTGCAGTTTGACGTAAAGAGGTTCCGGCGAAATTTAATTTCACCCAAAGGTCGTCCGGAAGGGATAAATAATGTAAGCGAAGCGTTCCTCAGTGCTTACATGTAAAAGCCTAGTTGAGAACCCTATAAATGCAAATCTCACGCATGCATTTAAGACGCGCCCTGAATTTACACTCCGGGCGCAACGGGATAAATTGGTCGGGTTGTGCCCGACCCGCGTTGGGCCAGGAATAAATGGAATGATTTATGAATTACCAGAATGATGATTTACGTATTCGGGATATTAAAGAGCTGCTGCCTCCCGTTGCGCTGCTGGAGAAGTTTCCCGCCACCGATAATGCCGCGCGCACCGTTGCCCGCGCGCGCGACGCTATCCATCAGATTTTGCAGGGCGAGGACGATCGCCTGCTGGTGGTAATCGGCCCCTGTTCGATTCACGACCCGCAGGCGGCGAAAGAGTACGCTTCGCGCCTGCTGAAGCTGCGCGACGAGCTGAAAGGCGAGCTGGAAGTGGTGATGCGCGTCTATTTTGAAAAGCCGCGCACCACCGTCGGCTGGAAAGGGCTGATCAACGATCCCTATATGGACGGCAGCTTTCAGCTGAACGACGGCCTGCGCCTGGCGCGCCAGCTGCTGCTGGAGATCAACGACAGCGGCCTGCCGGCGGCGGGCGAGTTTCTCGATATGATCACGCCGCAGTACGTGGCGGACCTGATGAGCTGGGGCGCTATCGGCGCGCGCACCACCGAGTCGCAGGTGCATCGCGAGCTGGCGTCAGGGCTCTCCTGTCCGGTCGGCTTTAAGAACGGCACCGATGGCACCATCAAGGTGGCGATCGACGCCATCAACGCCGCGGGTTCGCCGCACTGTTTCCTGTCAGTGACCAAGTATGGTCATTCAGCGATTGTCGAAACCAGCGGCAACGCGGACTGCCACATTATTCTGCGCGGCGGCAAAGAGCCGAACTACAGCGCGCAGCACGTTAGCGCGGTGAAAACCGGGCTGGAGAAGGCGGGTCTGCCGCCGCAGGTGATGATCGACTTCAGCCACGCCAACAGCAGCAAGCAGTATCAGAAGCAGCTGGAAGTCGCGGATGACGTGGCGGCGCAGATTTCTGGCGGCGAGCGCGGCGTTATCGGCGTGATGATTGAGAGCCATCTGGTCGAGGGCAACCAGAGCCTGGAGAGCGGCGAGCCGCTGGTCTACGGCAAGAGCATCACCGACGCCTGCATCGGCTGGCCTGACACCGACAAGGTGCTGCGTCAGCTGGCTGCGGCGGTGAAGCAGCGCCGCGGCTGATTAAAAGCGGTGGAGATGCTGTTCGCGTCAGCGCCAGATCCGCAGCCATAAAAAAAGGCCAGACATTGTCTGGCCTTTTTACATTTCAGCTCGCGCTTACTTTGCTTTACCCTGGTTAGCGACGGCGGCGGCTTTCGCGGCAATCTCGTCGGCATCGCCCAGATAGTAGTGTTTGATCGGTTTGAAATTCTCGTCGAACTCATACACCAGCGGCACGCCGGTCGGGATGTTCAGCTCGAGGATCTCATCTTCGCTCATGTTGTCGAGGTATTTCACCAGCGCGCGCAGCGAGTTGCCGTGCGCCGCGATGATCACTTTCTCGCCGCTCTTGATGCGCGGCAGAATGCTCTCGTTCCAGTAAGGGATAACGCGATCGATGGTCAGCGCCAGGCTCTCGGTGGTCGGCAGCTGCTCAGCGCTCAGCTTCGCATAGCGCGGGTCGTGGCCAGGGAAACGCTCGTCGTTGCGATCCAGCTCCGGCGGCGTAACCGCAAAGCCGCGACGCCACTGTTTCACCTGATCGTCGCCATATTTGGCCGCGGTTTCCGCTTTATCCAGACCCTGCAGCGCACCGTAGTGACGCTCGTTCAGACGCCAGGATTTCTCTACCGGCAGCCAGGCCTGATCCAGCTCATCAAGAACATTCCACAGAGTGTGAATGGCGCGTTTCAGTACGGAGGTGTAAGCGAAATCAAAGACGAAACCTTCTTTTTTCAGCAGCTGACCGGCTGCTTTGGCTTCGGTGCGACCTTTATCAGAAAGATCCACGTCATACCATCCGGTGAAGCGGTTTTCCTGGTTCCACTGACTTTCGCCGTGGCGGACCAGAACCAGCTTAGTTACGGCCATAGTTAACTCCTTAACTCTTTGATGTTTCTACGATAATGGAAACCTTGCTGCAACCAACCCGACGCGCGCGCCCGGCGGCACATGGATAGCGCCATACCATAGCGGAAAACGGCGCAGGGTGTAAGCCTGTCGGCAACGCACTGCGCGTTTTTCAGGCGGTTCAGCGCGGCGTGAAGCGGTAGCGCGTCACCGACTCCCAGCGCTCGCCCGGCTGCAGCCAGCATGAGGGCTGGGGCCACTCGGGATGATTCGGCGAATCGGGTAAAAATTCGCTCTCCAGCGCAATGCCCTGGAAAGCAGTATAGCTTTCCTGTTCGCGCGCGCGCGTTCCCGCCAGATAGTTGCCGGTATAGAACTGCAGCGCGGGCGCGGCAGTGGTCACGGTCAGCTGCAGTTCGCCGTCGGCAGACCAGAGGTGCGCGGCTGGCTGGCTGGCGTCGCCGGCGCTGTCGAGCAGAAAGGCGTGATCGTAACCCTTCACGGCCTGCTGATCGGCGTCGGCGAGAAAATCCTGCGCCACAATCTTGCCCGCGCGAAAATCGAAGCTGGTGCCCGCCACCGCTTTCAGCGGCGCATTGGGAATACCGTCGCTGTCGACAGGCAGATACTGTTCGGCCAGCAGTTGTAAGCGATGCTGGCGCGCGTCGCCATGATGCGCATCAAGATTAAAGTAGGCGTGGTTGGTGAGATTGACCGGGCAGGGCCGATCGACCTCCGCCTGATAGCTGATCGACAGGCAGTTGTCGTCGTCCAGCTCATAGCGTACCTGCGCCAGCAGGTTGCCAGGATAGCCCTGGTCGCCGTCCGGCGAATCCAGGCGGTAAACCACGCTGTTCTCGCTCTGGCTGACGATCTGCCAGCGGCGCTTGTCAAAGCCCTGCGGCCCGCCGTGCAGCTGGTGCTCGCCCTGGTTCGCCACCAGCTGAATAGCCTGCTGCGTCAGCGTCGCCTGGCTGATGCGGTTGGCGTAGCGTCCGATGGTGGCGCCGAGATAGGCGTCCTGTTGCAGATAGTCGGACGGCGTGGCGCAGCCGAGCAGGGTTTCGCGCACGCTGCCGTCGCGCATCGGCACCCGCGCCGACAGCCAGGTGGCACCCCAGTCCATAAAGGTCGCCACCATGCCGCTGGCGTTGCGCAGCACGGTAATGCGCCACGGCTGACCGTCTGGCGCGTGTGAATTGACGTCGCTTAGCATTGGCCCGCTCCTTCTGAGGCGGTGCAAACGTAAAAGGTCTCTTTGATGCCGGTTTTCGCCTCGTACTGTTCCGCCACCGCCGCCTTCACCCGATCCACCAGATCGAACGGCATCAGCGCCACCACGCAGCCGCCGAAGCCGCCGCCGGTCATGCGCACGCCGCCGCGATCGCCGATCTCCGCCTTAACGATCTCGACCAGCGCGTCGATCGGCGGCACGGTGATTTCGAAGTCGTCGCGCATCGAGGCGTGCGATTCCGCCATCAGCTCGCCCATGCGTTTCAGGTCGCCCTTGCTCAGCGCGTCGGCCGCCTCCAGGGTACGGGCGTTCTCCG
The DNA here is from genome assembly GCF_000738765.1 of Pantoea sp. NGS-ED-1003. Lineage (NCBI taxonomy): Bacteria > Pseudomonadati > Pseudomonadota > Gammaproteobacteria > Enterobacterales > Erwiniaceae > Pantoea > Pantoea sp. NGS-ED-1003. The sequence continues at coordinate 354,719 of NZ_JPQA01000005.1, read as the reverse complement.
TCAGCACGTGACGCACGCGTTTTGCCACCTGCGGGTCCAGCTCATGCTCCACCGCTTTGAACTGATCGATATCCACGTCGCGCAGCGCCGGCTGAGCGAAGAAGCGCGCGCCGGTCTCGCACTGCTCGCGGCGCGTGTTGTATTCGCTGCCCACCAGATTGCGGCGGAAGTTAGAGTTGATGATCACCACCGCGACATCTTTCGGCATTGAAACCGGGCGGGTGCCGAGGGTGCGGCAGTCGAGCAGCATGGCGTGATCTTTTTTGCCCAGCGCGGAGATGAGCTGGTCCATAATGCCGCAGTTACAGCCCACGAACTGGTTCTCCGCCTCCTGACCGTTGACGGCGATGGCCGCGCCATCGAGCTTCAGGTGGTAGAGCTGCTGAAATACGGTGCCGACCGCCACTTCCAGCGACGCCGACGAGCTGAGGCCCGCGCCCTGCGGCACGTCGCCGGCAATCACCATGTCGACGCCGCCGAAGCTGGCGTCGCGCTGCTGCAGGTGTTTCACCACGCCGCGCACGTAGTTGGCCCACATCGGCTCTTTCACGCTGAGGATCGGCGCGTCAAGCGAGAAGCTGTCCTGCTGATTATCGTAATCCACCGCCACGACGCGCACCTGACGATCGTCGCGCTTCGCGCAGGCGATAACGGTCTGATAATCGATAGCGCACGGCAGCACGAAGCCGTCGTTGTAGTCAGTATGTTCGCCAATCAGGTTCACGCGGCCCGGTGCCTGAATGGTGTGGGTCGGGGCATAGCCGAAGGTGTCGTTGAAAATCTGCTGCGTGGTGGTTTTTAACATTATTGTGCCTCGCGGAAATGAATATCGCTAACGGCGCGCAGACGTTCTGCCGCCTGTTCCGCCGTTAGATCGCGTTGGGTTTCAGCCAGCATTTCGTAGCCGACCATAAATTTGCGAACCGTAGCCGAGCGCAGCAGCGGCGGGTAGAAGTGCGCGTGTAGCTGCCAGTGGTCGTTTTCTTCGCCGTTGAACGGCGCGCCGTGCCAGCCCATGGAGTAGGGGAAAGAGCACTGAAACAGGTTGTCGTAGCGGCTGGTCAGCTGCTTAAGCGCTTTCGCCAGATCTGCGCTCTGTTCCGGCGAGAGATCGTTGAGGCGTTTAATATGGGCTTTCGGCAGCAGCAGGGTTTCGAACGGCCATGCTGCCCACCAGGGCACCACCGCCAGCCAGTGTTCGGTCTCGACCACGGTGCGGCTGCCGTCGCTCAGTTCGCGTGCGGCGTAGTCCACCAGCATCGGCGAGCCGTGCGCAGCATAGTAGGCGCGCTGATGCGCATCTTCGCGCTGCGCTTCGTTAGGCAGAAAACTGTTGGCCCATATCTGGCCGTGCGGATGAGGGTTAGAGCAGCCCATCGCCGCGCCCTTGTTTTCAAAAACCTGCACCCAGGGATAGTGCTGGCCGAGATCGGCGGTCTGCGCCTGCCAGGTTTTAACCACCTCTTCCAGCGCGGGCAGCGACATCTCCGGCAGCGTCTTGCTGTGATCAGGCGAGAAGCAGATCACCCGGCTGGTGCCGCGCGCGCTTTCGCAGCGCATCAGCACGTCGCTGCTCTCCGGCGCTTCCGGCGTATCGGTCATCAGCGCGGCGAAATCGTTAGTGAAAACGTAAGTGCCTTTATAATCAGGGTTTTTGTCGCCGGTGACGCGCGTGTTGCCCGCGCAGAGGAAACAGTCGGGATCGTGCGCCGGCAGCTTCTCTTGCGAAGGGGTTTCCTGCGCGCCCTGCCAGGGACGTTTGGCACGGTGGGGCGAAACGAGGATCCACTGATCGATCAGCGGATTGTAACGGCGATGCGGATGATCGACCGGGTTAAATTTTTCCATGTTGAGTCCTGGTTAACGTCAAAAAGCCAGACAGGCAGGGTTAAAAAGTAGCACATCATCGCGCGGTAAAGCGTGATCAAGTCTGGATAAATGGAATCGTTTACACAAGCTGAAAATTCTTATTCAAAGCCTTTTGCTTGCGAATATAGAGGTGAAAAGGGCAAAGCCATGGTAGCGGTTACATAGGTAGGGCCGGCGTAAGTAAGCGAACGCCGCAGAGCGGCGTCGCGGGAGTTATTACAGACTTTCTTGCTGATAAGCGTAGCCATCGGCGGCAGGCACAAAGCTGAGTCGATGGGTGATGCAGCGCGGCGCGTCTTCCGCGTGGTGAGAAACGAACAGCAGCTGGGTGCGGCCTTCGCCGATGAGAATATCGACGAAGCGGCGCACCAGCTGGCGATTGATGGGATCCAGCCCCTGCAGCGGTTCGTCAAGGATCAGCAGCGCCGGATGCTTCACCAGCGCGCGGGCGATCAGCACCAGCCGCTGCTGGCCCCAGGAGAGGCTATGGAACGGCGCGTCGGCCAGCGCGTTATCCATACCGAGCAGCGCCAGCCACTGCCGCGCCAGCGCCTTCTGCCGCTCCGACGCCGCCTGATAAAGGCCGATGGAGTCGAAGAAGCCGGAGAGGATCACGGTGCGCACGTTGACGCTGACGCGATACTCCAGATGCAGGCTGCTGCTGACGTAGCCGATATGCTGTTTGATATCCCAGATGGTTTCGCCGCTGCCGCGTTTAATGCCGAACAGCCAGAGCTCGTTGCTGTAGCCCTGAGGATGATCGCCGGTCACCAGGCTCAGCAGCGTCGATTTTCCGGCGCCGTTCGGCCCGACGATCTGCCAGTGTTCGCCGGCGTTGACCTGCCAGTTCAGCCCGTTGATCACCGCTTTGTCGTTGTAGCAGACCATGCCGTTGCGCAGGATGACGCGCGGCGTACCCTGCGCCAGCAGCGGCAGCTGGTCGGGCGCATCCGGCTCCGGCAGAGCCATGCCCTCCAGCCGTTCGCTGTGCGCCAGCTGCGCCACCAGCGCCTCCGCCAGAATCGCATCGCGCGCGCCGACGTGGGTCAGGGTGCACTCCGCCAGCACGCCGACCTGCTGAATAAAATCGGGGATGTCGTCAAAGCGATTGAGCACCAGCACCAGCGCGACGTCGGGCTGCTGCAGGTTCGCCAGCGTCTCCGTCAGGCTGGCGCGCGAGGCGACGTCGAGGCCGTCGAAAGGCTCGTCGAGGATCAGCAGATCGGGCTGTTTCATCAGCGCCTGGCAGAGCAGCACCTTGCGCGTCTCGCCGGTGGAAAGGTATTTAAAGCGTCGATCGAGCAGGTAGCCGATGGCGAACCGCTCCGCCAGCGCCTGCGCGCGCGCCGCGTCCTGTACCTCATCCTGGATAATCTCCAGCGCGGTGCGGCCGGTATCGGTTTCGCCTTCGCTCAGCAGATCGGTGTTGTTGCGTTCCCATTCGTCGGCAACCAGCTTTTGCAGCTGTTCCAGCGACAGGCGCGTCGGGCGCGCGAACCGGCTGGCGAACGCGCCTTTCTCCGGCGCCAGCTCGCCTGCCAGCGCGCGCGCCAGCGACGATTTGCCGCTGCCGTTGGCGCCGACAAAGGCCCAGCTCTGGCCGCCCGTCAGTCGCAGATCGTTCAGGTTCAGTAATCGGGTGTCGCTAAGACGAAACGTGCCTTGCGAAATTTGCAATAATGCCATGATGTGTTCCACTTTATGCACTGTAATACCGGGTTGTACCCAGTGCCGTCAGGGAAGTCAAATCATGGCGCGCAGGTCAGAGCAGCGTAGCGATAATCGCGTGTTCGGCATTGAAACTTGCCGTGACGGCGTCGCCCGGCTGCAGATTCTGCTGCTGCACCTGCTGGTTAGAGAGCGTGGCGCAGAGCGATTCGCCGCTCGGCAGCGTCATCAGCACTTCGCTCATCTGCTCGCCGGGTTCAATCTGGCTCACCTGTGCGCTCAGCTGATTATCCGCCTGCGACGCCTCGCGGCTCACCTGGATCCATGGCGCTTTGATCAGCACCAGCACCTCTTTGCCCGCCTCGAGCTGCAGGCGCGCCACGCTGCGCTCGGTCAGCGCCACGTTAAGCAGGGTGGCGCCGTCGGCCAGCCGCACCTGAAGATGCTGCACCACATGCCGATCGTCATGGGCCACCACGGTGCCGAACAGCTGATTGCGCGCGCTGGTCTGCAGAGAAAAACGCGCGATGGTCGCCAGCAGGCTGTCGAGCGGCACCGTGTCGTTATGCAGCGCGTCGAACGCCTTTTGCTGAATCTGCTCCAGCAGCTGGAACAGCTGGATAAGCCGCTCGCCGTAGCGCGTCAGCTGCGCGCCACCGCCGCCTTTGCCGCCGGTAACGCGCTCTACGAGGGTCTCGTCAGCCAGCTGGTTCATCTCATTGATGGCGTCCCAGGCGCTTTTGTAGCTGATGCCCGCCAGCTTCGCGCCCTGGCTGATAGAGCCGGTTTCGCGGATGCGTTTCAGTAGCGCTATACGGCGCGGATCGGCGAACAGCTTCTGCTGCAGCCGGATAGAGAGGGAAAGTTCAGCCTGCATAGTGGCGTCTCCAGAACGTGTGAATGCAACGATCATAGCGGTGAGCGGCGTAAAAAGTAAAAGCACGAAAAGGGCAGTGCGTTTTTTTCCTCAGACGTTACAATCACTTTTTTGCTTTGCTGAGTGAGACTTCCATGCTGGAACTGTTAAAAAGCCTTGCTGTGGCGGTGATTATGGTGCCGGTGGTGATGGCGATTATGCTGGGCCTGATCTATGGTCTGGGCGAGGTGTTCAACGTCATCTCGAAATTCGGCCGCCGCGAGCACGCTTCACGCTCCACCCGCTGATTTTACGACGCCCGCTCAAGCGGGCGTTTTTATTTGCTTACGCTCAACCTTCCTCTCTTTCTGCCGATAATTTTATCACGCTCCCCCAGGCGGGCGTTGTATCATCGACTATACAACGCAAAACAGGAGAACACCTATGTCATTACCATCAATCCGCTGGGGCATCGCCGCCGCGCTGAGCGTCACGCTGGCCGGTCAGGCGGCCGCCGCTGAGAAAGTCACCGTTTTCGCCGCCGCGTCGCTGACCAACGCGCTGCAGGAGATTGCGACGCAGTATAAAAAGAAAACTGACGTCGAGGTGGTGTCGTCGTTTGCTTCCTCTTCGACGCTGGCGCGTCAGATTGAGCAGGGCGCGCCAGCCGATCTTTTTATCTCAGCGGACCAGCAGTGGATGGATGACGCCGTAGCGAAAAAGAGCATGGAGGACGCCACGCGCGTGACCCTGCTCGGCAACGAACTGGTGCTGGTGGCGCCGCGCGGCGACAGCGCGAAGCCCGTTACGCTGAATCAACAGACCGACTGGAAAAGCCTGTTGAAAGGCGAGCGTCTGGCGGTCGGCGATCCCGATCATGTGCCTGCCGGCATCTATGCGCAGGAAGCGCTGCAAAAGCTGGGCGCCTGGGAGCAGGTTTCGCCGTCGCTGGCGCGCGCTAATAACGTGCGCGCCGCGCTGGCGCTGGTGGAGCGCAACGAAACGCCCTACGGCATCGTCTACGGGTCAGACGCGGTCGCCAGCAAGAAAGTACAGGTTGTCGGCACTTTTCCGGCCGCCAGCCACAAGCCGGTGGAATATCCGATGGCGATAGTAAAAGCGCATAACAACGCTGCGGTGAAGGCGTTTTATGACTATCTGAAAGGGCCTGAAGCGGCCGCGGTGTTTAAACAGTACGGATTCTCCCCGAAAGCATGATACTCAGCGATCCCGAATGGCAGGCGGTGGTGCTTAGCCTGAAAGTCTCCAGCATCGCAGTGCTGTTCAGCCTGCCGTTTGGCATCCTTACGGCCTGGATTCTGGTGCGCTGCCAGTTTCCAGGCAAATCGCTGCTCGACAGCCTTATTCATCTGCCGCTGGTGTTGCCGCCGGTGGTGGTGGGCTATCTGCTGCTGATCGGCCTGGGCCGACGCGGCGTGATTGGCCAGTATCTCTACGACTGGTTCGGCTTTAGCTTCGCCTTTAGCTGGCGCGGCGCGGCGCTCGCCTCCGCGGTGATCGCCTTTCCGCTGATGGTGCGCGCCATCCGGCTGGCGCTGGAGGCGGTGGATATGCGGCTGGAGCAGGCGGCGCGCACGCTCGGCGCCGGGCGCTGGCGCGTCTTTTTCACCATCACGCTGCCGCTGACGCTGCCCGGCATTATCGTCGGCACCGTGCTGGCCTTTGCCCGCTCACTGGGCGAGTTCGGCGCCACCATTACTTTCGTTTCTAACATTCCGCAAGAGACGCGCACGCTGCCGCTGGCGATGTTTACCCTGATTGAAACGCCAGGCGCAGAGGGCGCGGCGGCGCGATTGTGCGCTATCGCCATCGCACTGGCGCTGCTGTCGCTGCTCGTCTCCGAATGGCTGGCGCGCTGGGGCCGTAAAAGGATGGGCGCCTGATGCTGACGCTGAACTTTTCGCAGCGGCTGGGCGATCACCAGCTCGATATCGACGCACAGATCCCGGCGAAGGGGATTACCGCAGTATTCGGCGTCTCCGGCGCAGGCAAGACGTCGCTGATCAACGCCATTAGCGGGTTGACGCAGCCGCAGCGCGGTACGATTGCGCTTAACGGCCGTGTGCTGCTCGACGTTGAGAAGGGCGTGATGCTGCCGCCGGAAAAACGCCGCGTCGGCTATGTGTTTCAGGATGCGCGGCTGTTTCCCCACTATCGCGTGCGCGGCAATCTGCACTACGGCATGTCGCCTGCGATGAAAGGGCAGTTCGACGCGCTGGTGGCGCTGCTGGGGCTGGAAAGCCTGCTGGATCGCTTTCCGCTGTCGCTCTCCGGCGGTGAAAAGCAGCGCGTCGCCATTGGCCGCGCGCTGCTGAGCGCGCCCGATATTTTACTGATGGACGAGCCGCTCGCCTCGCTCGATCTGCCGCGCAAGCGCGAACTGATGCCCTATCTGCAGAAGCTGGCGAAACAGGTCGAGATCCCGGTGCTCTACGTCACCCACAGCCTCGATGAAATTTTGCAGCTGGCGGAAAACGTGCTGGTGCTCGATCGCGGCGGCGTCAGGGCGTTCGGACCGCTGGAGAAGGTCTGGAGCAGCAGCGCGATGCGGCCCTGGCTGCCGGTGAGCGAACTGACCAGCGTGCTGCGCGTGCAGGTGCTGGAGCATCATCCCGACTATCCAATGAGCGCGCTGTCGCTCGGCGACCAGCATATCTGGGTGAGCCGGGTTAACTATCCGGTGAAAACCCCGCTGCGCATCCGTATCGCCTCGGCGGACGTCTCGCTGGCGCTGCAGCCGCCGCAGCTCAGCTCGATACGCAATATCCTGCCGGCGCAGGTGGTGGAGCTGCTGGAAGTGGGCGATCAGGTCGAAGTGCGTTTGCGCATCGGCGTCAGCGAACTCTGGGCGCGCATTTCGCCCTGGGCACGGGATGAGCTGGGCATTCGGCCGGATCAGTGGCTCTATGCCCAGATTAAAAGCGTATCGGTCGCCGCCTGATTACAGCAGCTGCTGCGCGATCACCTCGGCGATGCCCGGCTCAAGGTTGGTGCCGATCACCTGCTTCGCGCGCGCCTTGATCGCCTCGTCGGCATTGCCCATCGCCACGCCCAGCCCGACGGCTTGCAGCATGCTGAGATCGTTATAGTTGTCGCCGAAGGCGATGACATCCTGCATAGAGAAGCCCAGCGAGGCGACCCACTCCGCCAGCCGCTTGCCTTTGCTGTTGCCGCGCTGCGCGATATCCACCTGATCGTGCCACGACCATTCGCACGCCAGTCCCAGCTCCGCTTCCACAAGCGTGGCGAACCGCTGCAGTTCGGCAGTGTTTTCATGGGAAAGCGCGAACTTCCAGATCGCCTGCGCGTCGCGCGCCGCCTGCGCCAGGTCCGGCACCTGAACAAACAGCGGACGCTGATGCGGCGGCAGCGATTCCGCCCATTTCAGGGTGCGTATTACGTGACCGGTCGGCGTCTGATAGAGCATCGCATCGTCGACGTAGAGCAGACCGTGAATGTGGTGCTCATCCAGCATCTCAATCACGCGCAGCGCCTGGTCCTTATCCAGCGGGTCGGCAGCCAGCACCTTTTTCGCCTGATAATCATACAAATAGGTGCCGTTGCAGCAGATTGCGGGTGTATCGAGTTCCAGCGCCTGATAAAAAGGGTGGATGGCGCAGTGGTGACGGCCGGTGACGATAGCCACCTTGACGCCAGCCTGACGGGCGCGCTTCAGCGCCTCGATGGACTGAGGCAGAATGGTTTTCGCGGGCGTCAGCAGGGTGCCGTCAAGGTCGAGGGCGATTACGCGATAGCTCATGGCTTATTCCGAGTGAAAGGATTAAAGAGGCACCGAGTCTACACCCGGGCGCGGGCCTGAGACAAAAAGCAGGGCACAAATGATTCCGGCGCACCGTGGCAAAACAGGCTACAGTGAGCCACAGACACAAACTGACAGGCTGCGAACAAGGAGAATGCATGAAACAAGTCGTTTATACCGCCAGTCCCGAGAGCCAGCAGATCCACGCGTGGCGGTTAGATGAAGAGGGCGCACTTTCGCTGTTGCAGGTGACGGACGTCTCCGGCCAGGTTCAGCCGATGGTGGTCAGCCCGAAGAAAGATTTTCTCTACGTCGGCGTGCGCCCGAACTTCCGCGTGCTGGCGTTCCGCATTGCCGCCGACGGCACCCTGAGCGAAGCGGGCGAAGCGCCGCTGCCGGGCAGTCCGACCCATATTTCCACCGATCGCGCTGGCAACTTTCTGTTTTGCGGCTCCTATAACGACGCCTGCGTCAGCGTCAGCCCGATTGGCGATGACGGCCTGCCGCAGGCGCCGTCTCAGGTGATCCGCGAGCTGGACGGCTGCCACTCCGCCAATATCGACAATGCCAACCAGACGCTGTTCGTTCCGGCGCTGAAGCAGGATCGCATCTGCCTTTACTCCCTGAGCGCCGACGGCACGCTGGCGCCGCGCGAGCAGGCGCAGGTCACCACGGTAGAGGGCGCGGGTCCGCGTCATATGGCGTTTCATCCCAACGGCAGCTACGCCTACTGCGTCAATGAACTCGACAGCACCGTCGACGTCTGGGCGCTGAGCAATGCGCGCGGCGAAGTAGAGCGCGTGCAGTCGCTGGACATGATGCCGCCGGGCTTTAACGAAACGCGCTGGGCGGCGGATATACACCTGACCCCTAACGGCCGCTTCCTTTACGCCTGCGATCGCACCAGCAGCACCATTACGGTGTTCAGCGTCAGCGAAGATGGTGGCTTGCTCTCTATCGAGGGCTATCAGCCGACGGAAACCCAGCCGCGCGGCTTTAATATCGATCACAGCGGTCGTTATCTGGTGGCGGCAGGTCAGAAATCGCACCATATCGAAGTGTACCGCATCAGCGAGCCGCAGGGATTGCTGACTCCGCTGGCGCGCTATGCGGTGGGCCAGGGACCGATGTGGGTGGTGATCCACTCGCTCGATTAAGAAGAGAACTCCGGCGCAGCGGCCACGCTGCGCCGCCTTCAGGCTCCGTTACGAATAGTTCACCGTAATGCTGGCGCTCGCCAGCGCATGAAAATGCACGTTAAAGCCGACCATCGCGCCGCTCGCTTCGGCGTCCACCTCGATCGTTTCGACATCCAGCGCATGCACGGTAAAAATATAGCGATGGCTTTCGCCCTGCGGCGGCGCGGCGCCGCCGTAGCCGGCTTTGCCGAAATCGGTGCGCGTCTGCAGCGCGCCCGGCGGCAGCATCGCCAGGCCGGAACCGGCGCCTTGCTCCAGCAGCTGGGTGCTGGCGGGAATATTCACCACCACCCAGTGCCACCAGCCGGAACCGGTCGGCGCATCGGGATCGTAACAGGTCACGACGAAGCTTTTGGTGCCTTCCGGCGCATCGTCCCACGCCAGGTGCGGGGAGATATTGTCGCCCTGATAGCCCATGCCGTTAAACACCTGGCGCTCCGGCATCTTGTCGCCGTCGTTAAAATCATTGCTGTAAACGCGCATCTTCTCTCCTCGGTTGGGATAAACCTTCAGTATCAACGTCTTCCATCTTAGCGAAAAAAGCAGGCGGTTCCAGCTGTTAGCGACGATCAGGCGTTAAAGTGCGCCTCCCGCGTCAGCGCTTCGGCAATTGCCTCGGTCAGCTGGCGCAGCGCCTGCGGCGTAATGATATAGGGCGGCATCAGGTAGATCAGGCGGCCAAACGGACGGATCCAGACGCCGCGATCGACGAAAAAGCGCTGCAGCGCGGCCATATTGACCGGACGGCGCGTCTCAACCACGCCGATAGCGCCCAGCACGCGCACATCCGCCACCTGCGGCGCAGCGCGCAGCGGCATCAGCTCATCGCGCAGCTGCCGTTCAATGCGCGCCACCTGCTGCGGCCAACTGCCCTCGTTAAGCAGAGAGAGACTCTCTGCGGCCACGGCGCACGCCAGCGGGTTGCCCATAAAGGTCGGCCCGTGCATAAAACAGCCCGCCGGACTGTCGCTGATGCCGTCGGCGACGCGGCGCGTGGCGAGGGTCGCCGCCAGCGTCATCATGCCGCCGGTCAGCGCCTTGCCGACGCAGAGAATATCGGGCGTCACCTCCGCATGCTCGCAGGCGAAAAGCTTGCCGCTGCGGCCGAAACCGGTGGCGATCTCGTCGGCGATCAGCAGCACATCATAGCGATCGCAGCACTCGCGCACCCGCTGCAGATAGCGCGGATGATAGAAGCGCATGCCGCCCGCGCCCTGGACGATCGGCTCAAGGATGACCGCGGCAAGTTGCGCATGGTGCTGCTCAATCAGGCGGACAAAGTCATCCGCGTCGCGCTCGTCCCAGATATCGTCAAAGCGGCACTGCGGCGCGGCGGCGAAGTGGTGCTCCGGCAGATAGCCGCGCCACAGGCTGTGCATCGAGTTATCGGGATCGCATACCGACATCGCCGCAAAGGTGTCGCCGTGATAGCCGCGCTGTAGCGTAAGAAACTGCTGGCGCGTTTCGCCGCGCCCGAGCCAGTACTGCATCGCCATCTTCATCGCCACTTCCACCGCGACCGAGCCAGAATCGGCGAGAAATACGCACTCCAGCGCGGCGGGCGTCATCGCCACTAGCTGGCGGCAGAGCGCGACCGCCGCAGGATGCGTAATACCGCCGAACATCACATGCGACATCTGCGCCATCTGATCCTGCATCGCCCTGTTCAGCCGGGGATGGTTATAGCCGTGGATCGCCGCCCACCAGGAGGACATGCCGTCCACCAGTTCGCGGCCGTCCGCCAGCTGCAGTTGCGTACCCTGCGCCGCCACTATCGGGTAGCAGGGCAGCGGATCGCGCATCGAGGTATAGGGATGCCAGATATGCTGGCGGTCGAATTCAGCGTCCTGAGGGGTAAACATGGTAGTTGTAAACCAAAATAAAAAGATTTAGTTTACAAGTATAACCACGTTAACTGTCGGGATGACACCCTTTTTTTGGAGTAGGCAATGGCACAACACTGGACTCTGGCGCAGGCGCAGGCGCTGTTTGATAAACCTTTTCTTGAGCTGATGTTTGAGGCGCAGCAGGTTCACCGCCAGCATTTCGACCCGCGTCAGGTTCAGGTCAGCACGCTGCTGTCGATCAAAACCGGCGCCTGCCCGGAGGACTGCAAATACTGCCCGCAAAGCGCCCGCTATAAAACCGGCCTGGAATCCGAGCGGCTGATGGAGGTACAGGAGGTGCTGGCGTCGGCGCGCAAAGCGAAAGCGGCGGGCTCGAGCCGCTTCTGCATGGGCGCGGCGTGGAAAAATCCCAACGACCGCGATATGCCCTATCTTGAGCAGATGGTGCAGGGCGTGAAGGCGCTGGGAATGGAAACCTGCATGACGCTCGGCACGCTAAGCGATCGACAAGCGCAGCGTCTGGCGGGCGCCGGGCTCGATTTTTACAACCACAACCTCGACACCTCGCCGGAATTTTACGGCAGCATCATCACCACGCGCTCCTATCAGGAGCGGCTGGATACGCTCGGCAAAGTGCGCGATGCCGGTATCAAAGTCTGCTCGGGCGGCATCGTCGGGCTGGGCGAAACCGTGAGCGATCGCGCCGGGCTGCTGGTGCAGCTGGCGAACCTGCCGACGCCGCCGGAGAGCGTGCCGATCAATATGCTGGTGAAGGTCAAGGGCACGCCGCTGGCGGACAACGACGACGTCGAGCCGTTCGACTTTATCCGCACTATCGCCGTAGCGCGCATCATGATGCCGACCTCGCACGTGCGTCTCTCGGCGGGCCGCGAGCAGATGAGCGAGCAGACCCAGGCGATGTGCTTTATGGCAGGCGCCAACTCGATTTTTTACGGCTGCAAGCTGCTCACCACGCCGAACCCGGAAGAGGATAAAGACCTGCTGCTGTTCCGCAAGCTGGGCCTTAATCCTGAACATACCCACACCGCGCACGGCGATAATGAACAGCAGCAGCAGCTGAGCGAGCAGCTGTTCCACGCCGACACCGACCAGTTCTACAACGCGGCGCTGTAATGAGCTTCTCCACGCGTATGGCGCAGGCGCTGGAGACGCGCCGTGCCGCTGACGGCTGGCGTCAGCGTCGGCTGGTGGCGCGCAACGATACCCGCACGCTGCAGGTCGAGGGAAAGCGGTACCGTCACTTCTCCAGCAACGACTATCTCGGCCTGAGCCAGCATCCGGCGGTGATCGCCGGCTGGCGTCAGGGCGCGCCGGGCGCCGGCGCGTCGGGACACGTCACGGGGTATAGCACCCGCCACGCCGAGCTGGAGGCGCAGCTCGCCGACTGGCTCGGCTATTCGCGCGCGCTGCTGTTTATCTCGGGCTTCGCCGCCAATCAGGCGATCGTGCATCTGCTGGCGCAGAAGCAGGATCGCATTATCGCCGATAAGCTGGCGCACGCCTCGCTGCTCGATGCGGCGGGCCATACGCCCGCCACGCTGCGCCGCTTTCACCATAACGATGTCGAGAGCCTGACGCAGCGACTGGCGTCGCCGTGCGATGGCGAAACCCTGGTGATCACCGAAGGGATCTTCAGCATGGACGGCGACAGCGCGCCGCTGGGAGCGCTCGCCGCCGCCGCTCGCCGCGCCGACGGCTGGCTGCTGGTGGATGACGCCCACGGCATCGGCGTGGTGGGCGATCAGGGGCGCGGCAGCTGCTGGCGGCAGGGCGTCAAGCCGGAGCTGCTGGTGGTGACCTTCGGCAAAGCCTTTGGCGTCAGCGGCGCGGCGCTGCTGTGCGACGACGCGACCGCCGACTATTTCCTGCAGTTTTCTCGCCACCTCATCTACTCGACGGCGATGCCGCCCGCCCAGGCGAGCGCGCTGCTGGCGGCGCTGCATGAGATTCAGGGCGGGGACGCGCTGCGTCAGCGGCTCAGCGACAATATTCAGCGCTTTCGCCGCGGCGCGGCGGGCTTACCCTGGGCGCTGATGCCCTCAGAAAGCGCAATCCAGCCGCTGATCGTCGGCGAAAACGGCGGCGCGCTGGCGCTGTCGCAGCGTCTGATGCAGGCGGGCTGCTGGGTCAGCGCCATCCGGCCGCCGACGGTGCCGCCCGGCACCGCGCGGCTGCGCATCACCCTGACCGCCGCCCACCGGGCGGATGATATCGACGCACTGTTGGAGGCGCTGCATGACGCTGCGGGTTAACAAAGCGGCGGTGGCGCGCGCGTTCGGCCGTGCGGCGGGCCACTATGAACAGCACGCCGAGCTGCAGCGTCGCTGCGGCGACGCGCTGCTGGCGCTGGCGCCGCCTCTGGCCGATGGGGATCTGCTTGACGCAGGCTGTGGCACCGGCTGGTACAGCCGCCTCTGGCAACAGCGCGGGCAGCGCGTCGTGGCGCTCGATCTCTCGCCGCAGATGCTGCGGCAGGCGCGCGGCCTCGACGCGGCGAGCAGCTATCTGGCGGGCGACATTGACGCCTTGCCGCTGGCGAGCCAGAGCGTCGATTGCGTCTGGAGCAATCTGGCGGTGCAGTGGAGCAGCGACTTGCGCACCGCGCTGCACCAGTTCTCCCGCGTGCTGCGGCCCGATGGCGTCATGCTCTTCTCGACGCTGCTGGCCGGCTCGCTGCAGGAGGTGCACGACGCCTGGCGGCCGCTGGGCCTCGGCGAGCATGCCAATCGCTTTCTGACCGAGGAGCAGGTGCGCGCGGCGGGCGCCGGGCTCAACCTTCGCTTTATCCGTCAGACGCAGGTGATGCATTTTCCCAACGCCCTGAGCGCGATGCGATCGCTGAAGGGCATCGGCGCCACGCATCTGCACCAGGGCCGGGACGGCGCGCCGCTGACGCGGCAGCGGCTGGCGCAGCTCGAGGCGCTGTGGCCGCGCGATGCGCAGGGTTGCCGTCTGACTTATCAACTGCTTTTTGGAGTTACGCAACGATGAAATGGTTTATTACCGGCACCGACACCGAGGTGGGTAAAACCGTCGCCAGCGGCGCGCTGCTGCAGGCGGCGGGCGCGGCGGGCTATCGCACCGCCGGCTACAAGCCGGTCGCCTCCGGCTGCGACGTCACGCCGGAGGGCGTACGCAACAGCGATGCGCTGGCGCTGCAGCGCTACAGCAGCCTGACGCTGCGCTACGAACAGGTTAATCCGCTGGCGTTTATCGAGCCGACGGCGCCGCATATCGTCAGCGCGGAAGAGGGCAGGCCAATCGCTTTCGAGGCGTTGTCGCAGGGGCTGCGCGCGCTGGAGGCGCAGGCGGAGTGGGTACTGGTGGAGGGCGCCGGCGGCTGGTACACGCCGCTGTCTGAGACGCAGACCTACGCCGACTGGGTAGCGCAGGAGCAGCTTCCGGTGATCCTGGTGGTCGGGGTCAAACTGGGCTGCATCAACCACGCCATGCTGACCGCCGATGCGGTGCAGGCGCGCGGCCTGCGGCTGGCGGGCTGGATAGCCAACGATATTGAGCCGCCGGGCAAGCGCCATCAGGCCTATATGGCGACGCTGAAACAGCGCATTCCCGCGCCGTTTCTCGGCGAAATCCCCTGGCTGCCCGATGCGGCGGCGCAGGCGGACTGCGGCCGCTTTATCACGCTGCCTGACTAGCCTTCAGCTCACCGTCAGCCACTTATTGACGGTGAGATCGTCCAGCTGCGCCACGCGTCCCTGCGCGACGTTGCGTCCGCGGTGCAGCAGCAAAAAGTAGTCGGCGACGCGGCGGATCAGCGAGACGCGCTGTTCCAGCAGCAGCACGGTCAGGCCGTAATCGAGATTCAGTCGGCGGATCAGGTTGCCCATCTCCTCTTCCAGCCAGGGCGACATGCCGTCGGTCGGTTCGTCGAGGATCAGCAATCTGGGCCGCAGCACTAGCGCGCGCGCCAGCGCCAGCTGCTGCTGCTGGTCTATAGGCAGTTCGCCGCTGCGCTGCTGCCGCAGCGAATAGAGCGCCGGAAACAGGTCGAACACCATCTCGGGGATGACGTGCGGTTTGTCGCTTTGCCCGCTGCCCGCCAGCAGGGCAATCAGCAGGTTATCCTCTACGCTCATCTGCGAGAAGATATGGCGGCCCTGCGGCACGTAGCCGATCCCCATGCGCGCACGCTGTTCAGCTGGCTGCAGCAGCAGATCGCGCGGCGGCGAGCCATCTTCCTGCCAGGTCATCGATCCGCTGTTAATCGGCAGGCGACCCATAATGCAGTTCACCAGCGTGGTTTTGCCCATGCCCGGACGGCCCAGCACGCCGGTGCAGGTGCCGGGCGGCAGGTCGAGATCCACATCCCACAGGATATGGTTCTGTCCGTAAAACTGATTCACCGAACGTAAACTCAGCATCTGACTCTCCTCTTACAGATCTTGCCTGAATGCTTCCGCTCTTTGACGTCTGGCAAACAAGTCTTCAACGGTGGCGGTAGCGCGAATGTCGCCATGCCTTACTTTCCTCAACCCTCTCGCTGAACGCTGCAATTACCGGGCCAGAATCACTTTGCAGGCCGTGAAGCGCCAGCCGGGGGCAATTAGCCGGTAAAAGATGAAAAATGCTTAACAATTACCGCGGGTAATCAGGGTGCTGCACTTTCACGGTGCTGATGAGTTGACGTTTCTGGTGCAACGGGGCTGCGGCACGGCAGCTTGTTGAATTTTACTGGTCTTAAAGGCGGTCGCGGCTGGACGAAAATTCAGCGGCGAGCTGAAAAAGCATAGTTAACCGCCACGTTTCCGGCAGGAATTTAAGCGGAAATATTTTTTTTTCACGCGGGCGGCTTAAGGACAAAAAATTATGCACAGCCGATGGCGAAAGGGCTGTCTTTAGTTATCCACCATTCCTGTGGATAACCTTGTGCATTAGACAGTGAAAACAGAGCGCAAGCGAGGAAATACGCGGCCTGGTTACATAATGCTGAGAAACTGGGCTTTTATCTTATTTATTTAAAAAACAGGTAGTTAATAAAAAACAAGCCTGAGAATTTTCCGCTGCGTAACAGAGCTGAAATTTAATGACGGTCTCTTGACAAATGTTATAAATCCGCTCCGGCTGGGGATAACCTTGCGCAACAGCGAAAATGTTGTGGCGTTGTTACAGCCAGCGAGACGTTGTGCCGCGCCAGCGTCCCACTGTGCCGCGTTACTGGTGATTTATCCAGTATTATTTTCTGGCAAAATCGCCACGGCAGAGTAAAATGACTCGGCTAGCCGCCGCATTCTTCAGCAGGAACCGCATCTCATGAGTAAAGTCTTTAAACTAAATTCCGCCTTCCAGCCCTCCGGCGACCAGCCAGAGGCGATTCGTCGCCTCAAAGAGGGGCTGGAGGATGGTCTTGCCCATCAGACGCTGCTCGGCGTAACCGGCTCCGGCAAGACCTTTACCGTCGCCAATGTTATCGCCGATCTTAACCGGCCTGCGATGGTGCTGGCGCCGAACAAAACCCTGGCGGCGCAGCTCTACGGCGAGATGAAAGAGTTCTTCCCCGACAACGCGGTGGAGTTTTTCGTCTCCTATTACGACTACTACCAGCCCGAAGCCTATGTGCCGAGCTCCGACACCTTTATCGAAAAAGATGCCTCGGTAAACGAACATATCGAGCAGATGCGTCTGTCGGCCACCAAGGCGCTGCTGGAGCGACGCGACGTTATCGTCGTGGCGTCGGTTTCCGCTATCTACGGCCTGGGCGATCCCGATCTCTATCTGAAAATGATGCTGCACCTGACGCGCGGCATGATTATCGACCAGCGCAGCATTCTGCGCCGTCTGGCGGAGCTGCAGTATGCGCGCAACGACCAGGCGTTCCAGCGCGGCACCTTCCGCGTGCGCGGCGAAGTGATCGATATTTTCCCGGCGGAGTCGGAAGATACCGCGCTGCGCGTCGAGCTGTTCGACGAAGAGGTCGAGCGGCTGTCGCTGTTCGATCCGCTTACCGGGCAGATCCTTTCTACCGTGCCGCGCTTTACTATCTATCCCAAAACGCACTACGTGACGCCGCGCGAACGTATCGTGCAGGCGATGGAAGATATCAAAGTCGAGCTGGCGGATCGTCGTCGGGTGCTGCTCGAGAACAACAAGCTGCTGGAAGAGCAGCGCCTGACGCAGCGCACCCAGTTCGATCTGGAGATGATGAACGAGCTGGGCTATTGCTCGGGCATCGAAAACTACTCGCGCTATCTCTCCGGGCGCGGGCCGGGCCAGCCGCCGCCGACGCTGTTCGACTACCTGCCCGCTGACGGTCTGCTGATTGTCGATGAATCGCACGTCACCATTCCGCAAATCGGCGGGATGTATAAGGGCGACCGCGCGCGTAAAGAGACGCTGGTGGAGTATGGCTTCCGCCTGCCTTCCGCGCTCGACAACCGTCCGATGAAATTCGAAGAGTTTGAGGCGCTGGCGCCGCAAACCATCTACGTTTCGGCAACGCCGGGCAACTACGAGCTGGAGAAATCGGGCGGCGAGGTGATCGATCAGGTGGTGCGTCCGACCGGTCTGCTCGATCCGCTGCTGGAGGTGCGTCCGGTGGCGACTCAGGTGGACGATCTGCTGTCGGAGATCCGCAAACGCGTCACCATCAACGAGCGCGTGCTGGTGACGACGCTGACCAAGCGTATGGCGGAAGATCTCACCGAATATCTCGAAGAGCACGGCGAGAAGGTGCGCTATCTGCACTCAGATATCGATACCGTCGAGCGTATGGAGATCATCCGCGATCTGCGTCTTGGCGAGTTCGACGTGCTGGTGGGGATCAACCTGCTGCGCGAAGGGCTGGATATGCCGGAAGTGTCGCTGGTGGCGATCCTCGATGCGGATAAAGAGGGCTTCCTGCGCTCCGAACGCTCGCTGATCCAGACCATCGGGCGTGCGGCGCGTAACGTTAACGGCAAGGCGATCCTCTACGCCGACAAGATCACCAACTCCATGGCGCGCGCCATCGAAGAGACCGAACGCCGTCGCGAGAAGCAGCAGAAGTACAACGAGGAAAGAGGCATTGTGCCGCAGGGGCTCAACAAGAAGATCACCGATATTCTTGAACTGGGTCAGAACGTCATCAAGACGCGCGGCAAGGCCAAAGCCAGCAGCCGCGGCGCCGCCGAGGCGGATGCCAGCTATCTGGCGCTGACGCCGCAGGCGCTGCAGAAAAAGATCCACGAGCTGGAATCGCAGATGCAGCAGCACGCGCAGAACCTCGAGTTCGAAGAGGCGGCGAACGTGCGCGACAAGCTGCATCAGCTGCGCGAACTCTTTATCGCCGCCTCGTAGCGGCTTAGCTAAACCGCTGAATGGCGTGTTCCAGCGCCAGGCGCAGCAGCTGGCGGTCGTGACGATAGGGAATATCGGCGGCCTCCAGCGGCTCGCGCACGATCAGACGCTTCTCTACGCCAGCGGTATCAGCGGCCGGGCTGACCACTACCGCGTCAATCACCCGTTTGCCGATATATTTCTCCATCATTGCCAGCTTATCCGCCACCGTCAGGCTGGCGGCGGCTGGACTCAGCTCGCGTCCCAGATTGCCGATAAACACCATGGTGGCGGGCGTACGGCGCAGCGCGCGCGCCATCTCCTCCATCAGCAGGCTCGGCATCAGGCTGGTGTAAAAGCTGCCCGGTCCGATCAGAATCAGATCCGCTTCGGCAATCGCTTCCAGCGCCTCGCGGGTCGGCGCCACGTTCGGATGCAGCATCAGCTCCTGCGGCGGCTGTGTCATGGCGTCGATATCGGTTTCGCCGTAAACCATATTGCCTTCGCTGTCTAACGCCACCAGATCGACCGGCTGCTCTGACATCGGGATCAGGAAGGCATCGACCTTGAGCAGGTTGCGGATGATATTGATCGCCTCCAGCGGCCTGACGCTGAGGTGGTCCAGCGCCTTAAGCATCAGGTTGCCCAGGTTGTGGCCGGAGAGCTCGCCGTTGCCGGCAAAGCGATATTCGAACATCGCCGACGCGACGCTCGGCTCGGTGATCAGCTGGTTGATGCAGTTGCGCATGTCGCCCCAGGCGATGCCGCCTTCGGAACGGCGTATGCGTCCGGTAGAGCCGCCGTTATCGGTGGTGGTGACAATGCCGGTCAGGCGCGAGCCCAGCGGCGACAGGGCGGACATCACGCGCCCCAGCCCGTGTCCGCCGCCCAGCGCCACCACGCGATCGAGGTCTGCCAAAGTTCGGTTCATATTTCCTCTTTACACCCGCTGCCGACTTACCGTACCGGCGTCTTTTTCAGCGGGCCATGTTAACCTTACTGCCGCGAAAATGCGGCGAAAAATCGTTATGTATCAATATATATAGCGCACGTAGTGGATGGCAGAGCGGCAAAATTCGCGCTACCATTTGCCAACCGTGTCGTCCATGTGGGCGACATACACTCAAAGCCTGAACGCCTAAGTCAAACGATAGGGGGTTCAGGCCGCAGCCGACGCGCTGCCAGGGTGCAGAAAGAAATGCCTGCATCTCCCGTATTTGGAAAAGGTGTTCTGGTGTCACAACTTACTGATGCATTTGCACGTCGGTTTTACTACCTGCGTCTCTCGGTGACGGATGTCTGTAACTTCCGCTGCACCTACTGCCTGCCCGACGGCTATAAGCCGCAGGGCGTGAGCAACAAAAGCTTTCTCTCGCTCGATGAAATTCGACGCGTCACGCGCGCCTTCGCCGCGGCCGGCACTGAAAAAGTGCGTCTGACCGGCGGCGAGCCGTCGCTGCGTCGCGATTTTACCGACATTATTGCCGCCGTGCGGGAAAACCGCGCCATTCGGCAGATCGCCGTCACCACTAATGGCTATCGGCTGGCGCGCGACGTCGCCGCCTGGCGCGCTGCCGGTCTCACCGCGCTGAACGTCAGCGTAGACAGCCTCGACGCGCGCCAGTTCCACGCCATTACCGGCCAGGACAAGTTCCATCAGGTTATGGCGGGCATCGACGCCGCCTTCGACGCGGGCTTCCAGCAGGTCAAAGTCAACAGCGTGCTGATGCGCGACCTCAACAGCCGCAACCTGCAAACCTTTCTGGACTGGATCCGCACGCGCCCGATTCAGCTACGATTTATCGAGCTGATGGAGACGGGCGAGGGCGGCGCGCTGTTCCGCGACCAGCACGTTTCAGGCGCGGTGATCCGCGACCAGCTGATCGCCCAGGGCTGGCAGCGCCGCGAGCGCGGCCGCAGCGACGGTCCGGCGCAGGTCTTTTACCATCCTGACTACGTCGGCGAGATCGGCCTGATTATGCCCTATTCGCGCGATTTCTGCGCCAGCTGCAACCGTCTGCGCGTCTCGGCGCATGGCAATCTGCATCTTTGCCTGTTCGGCGACAGCGGCGTGCCGCTGCGCGATCTGCTGGTTTCCGACGCGCAGCAGGCGGAGCTGCAGGCGCGCATCGCCCACAGCCTGGGCGCGAAGAAACAGACGCACTTCCTGCATCAGGGCAATACCGGCATCACGCAGAACCTTTCCTTCATCGGCGGTTAATCTCAGGAGCGAGTCAATGGGCAAATCTACGGGTGAATTTATTCCGGTCAACCTGGCGGTGCTGACCGTTTCCGATCGACGCGACGCCAGCAGCGACACCTCCGGCGATTATCTGCGCGCTGCGGCGCACGAAGCGGGTCACGTGGTGGTGGATCACGCCATCGTCGGCGAAGATCGCTATCGCATTCGTGCTATCGTGTCGCGCTGGATTGCCAGCCTGGATGTCCAGGTGGTGGTGATCAACGGCGGCACGGGGTTCAACGCGAAAAACATTACGCCAGAGGCGATTGAGCCGCTGTTCGATCGCAAAATAGAGGGCTTCGGCGAACTGTTCCGCATGTTCTCCTGGGAGGATATCGGCGGCTCGACGCTGCAGTCGCGCGCCGTCGCCGGCATCGCCAACGGCACGCTGATCTTCGCGATGCCTGGCTCCACCAGCGCCTGCGAAAGCGCCTGGGAGCGCATTATCGCCGACCAGATCGACGCCCGCACCGGTCCCTGTAATTTCGTTTCACACTTAAAGAAGCTGTAAGCCATGCAACTGACACATATTAACGCCGCGGGCGAAGCCCATATGGTCGACGTCTCCGCCAAGGCGGAAACGGTGCGCGAGGCGCGCGCGGAAGCGCTGGTGCTGATGGCCGCCGAGACGCTGCAGATGATTGTCGACGGTAGCCACCATAAAGGCGACGTCTTCGCCACGGCGCGCATCGCCGGCATTCAGGCCGCCAAACGCACCTGGGAGCTGATCCCGCTCTGCCATCCGCTGATGCTGAGCAAGGTTGAAGTCAACCTGATCGCCGAGCCGGAACATCAGCGCGTGCGCATCACCTCGCTGTGCCGCCTGAGCGGCAAAACCGGCGTCGAAATGGAAGCGCTGACCGCCGCGTCGGTGGCGGCCCTGACCATCTACGACATGTGTAAAGCGGTGCAGAAAGATATCGTTATCGACCAATTGCGCCTGCTGAGCAAAAGCGGCGGCAAATCCGGCGATTTCCAGGCGGTGGCCCATGATTAAGGTGATGTTTTTCGCGCAGGTGCGCGAGCTGGTGGGCACCAGCTCGCTGGAAATGCCTGCTGACTTTCCCGACGTGGCGACGCTGCGCGACGCGCTGGCGCAAAAAGACGATCGCTGGGCGCTGGCGCTCGACGCAGGCAAACTGCTGGCCGCCGTTAATCAGACGCTGGTGCCGATGTCGCATCCGCTGAAGGCGGGCGACGAAGTGGCCTTTTTTCCGCCGGTCACGGGAGGCTAAGATGGCAACGCAAATTCGCGTCGGCGCGGCGCCCTTCAGCATGGCCGACGAATATGCCTGGCTCTCAACCTCTGACGCCGACGGCGCGGTGGTGACCTTTACCGGCAAGGTACGCAATCACAACCTGGGCGACAGCGTCGCCGCGCTGACCCTTGAGCACTATCCGGGTATGACGGAAAAAGCGATGCACGAGATTGTCGACGAGGCACGCAGCCGCTGGCCGCTCCAGCGCGTCAGCGTTATCCACCGCATCGGCGAGCTTTTTCCCGGCGATGAGATCGTCTTCGTCGGCGTCACCAGTGCGCACCGCGGCAGCGCCTTCGCCGCCGCGGAATTCATCATGGACTACCTGAAAACCCGCGCCCCGTTCTGGAAGCGCGAAGCCACCGAGCAGGGCGATCGCTGGGTCGACGCCCGCGACAGCGACCATCAGGCCGCGCAGCGCTGGGATTAAGGCTTGCTGAGCTGCTCCGCTGGACCGAAATGGGTATGGCCGTGAGCGTGCTCGCCGCCGCCGGAGACGCGTTTTAGCTGGATCACCTCGCCGCGCTGCCAGGCGTTAGCGCCCGGCGCCACCGGCTGGGTGACGATATCGGCGCGCGACGCCCGCAGCTTGCGGCTGTCGATATCGAAACGTTTGTCGCGATCCGCCAGCAGGCGATTATCAAGCTGGCCGTCGGCGGTAAAGCCCATCATCAGCGCCGGAATGCCGATCGGCAGGGTTTTGTCGCGATCGGTATGCCAGGTGTGCC
This sequence comes from Pantoea sp. NGS-ED-1003, assembly GCF_000738765.1. Classification (NCBI taxonomy): domain Bacteria; kingdom Pseudomonadati; phylum Pseudomonadota; class Gammaproteobacteria; order Enterobacterales; family Erwiniaceae; genus Pantoea; species Pantoea sp. NGS-ED-1003. Next base: position 331,977 of record NZ_JPQA01000005.1, on the reverse strand, counting down.
AGGTTTTGCCGTAGGTATTGGCGATGCGCGCCATCAGCGCGTGATCCGCCGCCTGGGGCAGGCCCGGCGCAATCAGCGTGCCCGATTTCACTTCATAGTCGTGGCTGTGCCACAGCTTTTTCTCTTCCGGCGGCAGGCTCTGATAGAGCCGCGCGCTGATAATGTACTCCACCCCCATCAGCCGCGCGTCTTTGGTATTGCCGTCGTAAATCACCGCCTGCATCACGTCGTCGTTCAGCACCGTCACGTAGTGGTGCGCCTCCATCTGGCCGTTCTGATCGCCGTTGTAGAAGTGAAAGCCGTCGAGATAGGTGTTGATCGCCTCGATAGGCGGACGCGACTGCAGCAGGTCTGCGCCGGTGGCGAGCGCTTTCATTTTTGCCGAAGTGGGCGCGCCGGGCGAGGCGACCTGCGCGGGCGTGTTATTTGCGCCGCAGCCACTGAGCAGCAGGGCAATGGCGGCACCGAGCCAGAGTTTTTGCATAACTATTTCCTTTTACGCGAGAAAACCTCAGCCTGGCTGAGAAACGCCGATACGCAAGCGCGACGGCAGCGCGGGAATTTACGCCTCGTCTGATGGTTTGTCCGCGCTTCGGTGCTAAGGTAAGGGTTTTGTTTTCCTGCAAGGACCGCTATGCCAGTTTCCGCATCGCTCAAACGTTTCTCACTGCTCGCCGCGCTGGTGCTGGCGGGCTGTAGCACCAAAAAAACGCCCGAGGCGCCGGTGCGTCAGCCGGCCGACGTCAAGGCGCAAATTCAGCGTCTGCTGCCCGCGCACGTTAGCGACAAACCGGGCTGGGCCACCGATATCTATACGTCGTTTCGCACCCAGCAGATCGACCCCAGCGTCAGCAATCTGTGCGCCGCCATCGCCGTCGCGGATCAGGAGTCGAACTTCAGCGCCGAGGCGGCGGTGCCCGGCCTGCCGAAAATCGCCTGGGGCGAGATCGACCGCCGCGCGGCAAAGGTGCACGTGCCGGCATTCCTGGTGCGCACCGCGCTGATGATTAAATCCTCTAACGGCGAAAGTTATGCGGCGCGGCTCGACAAAGTACGCAGCGAAAAAGAGCTGAGCGCCATTTTCGACGATTTTATTGATATGGTGCCGATGGGGCAGACGCTGTTCGGCAACCTGAACCCGATTCATACCGGCGGCCCGATGCAGGTCAGCATCAGCTTCGCCGAGGCGCACGCCAAAGGCTATCCCTGGCCGATCGACGGCTCGATCCGCCGCGAGGTCTTTACCCGCCACGGCGGCATGTACTTCGGCATTATGCATCTGCTTGGCTATCCGGCGGACTACAGTAAGCCGATCTACCGCTTCGCCGACTTTAACGCCGGCTGGTACGCCAGCCGCAACGCCGCTTTTCAGGCGGCGGTGGCGCGCGCGACCGGCATGAAGCTGGCGCTGGACGGCGATCTGATCCTTTATGGCTCAGACAAAGCGGGCGCGACCGAGCTGGCGGTGCGCACCCTGGCGAAGCAGATCGACATGAGCGACAGCGCCATTCGTCGCGACCTGGAGAAAGGAGAGCAGGCGAGCTTCAGCGACAGCACGCTGTGGAAGCAGGTCTTCGCGCTGGCGGACAAGATGGCTGGCCGCCCGCTGCCGCGCGAGATGCTGCCGGGCATCAAGCTGGAGAGCCCGAAAATCACCCGCAATCTCACCACGGCCTGGTTCGCGCAGCGCGTCGACAGCCGCTATCAGCAATGTTTATCGCGCCGCTGAGGCGCGCATTGTGGGGCAGTTAAGCCATGCTGTGCCACAATTAGGCATATCCGTCGGCTTGCCGACGCCTTTTCACTCACATGAGGTGCATCATGGATCGATATCCACGCAATGATTCTCTGGTGCAGCCCGCGACGAGCGGGTTGCAGGCTTTTATGGCGCAGGTTTACGGCTGGATGACCTGCGGGCTGCTGCTCACCGCCTTCGTCTCCTGGTATGCGGCGGGCAACGAGCGCATCATGTTCTTTATCTTTTCCAACCGTATGACCTTCTTCGGTCTGATTATCGCCCAGCTGGCGGTGGTGTTCGTGCTCTCCGGCATGGTGCACCGCCTGAGCGGCGCGCTGGCGACCGGGCTGTTTATGCTCTATTCGGTGCTGACCGGCCTGACGATGGCCAGCATTTTCCTCGCCTACACCTACACCTCCATCGCCAGCACCTTCTTTGTGACGGCGGGGATGTTCGGCGCCATGAGCTTTTATGGCTACACCACTAAACGCGACCTGAGCCGCTTCGGCAGCCTGCTGTTTATGGCGCTGATCGGGATTTTGCTGGCGTCGCTGGTGAACTTCTGGCTGAAGAGCCCGGCGCTGATGTGGGCGATTACCTATATCGGCGTGGTAGTTTTCGTGGGGCTGACTGCTTATGACACCCAGCAGCTGCGCCAGATGGGCGAGCAGATCGACGTGCGCGACCGCGAGTCGCTGCGCCGCTATTCGATTATGGGCGCCCTGAAGCTCTATCTCGACTTTATCAACCTGTTCCTGATGCTGCTGCGTATCTTCGGCAACCGTCGCTAAGGAACGATGCGCTCCATCCCGCCCGCCAGGCCGGGATGGAGCCATTGCGTACTACGCACTCTTCTGCAGTTTCTGTTCATTCTTCGCGCGCAGATGCTTCGCGCGACTCTCCAGCATCAGGTAGAGCACCAGCGCCAGCAGCAGCGGCAGAATAAAATAGAGCACGCGATAGGCGAGCAGCGCCGCAATAATGGTGCCGTGCGACGCGTGCTGCCCGCTCAGCAGCGCCAGGAACACCGCCTCCAGCACGCCGATCCCGGCCGGAATATGAATAATCACCCCCGCGATACTGCTGATCAGCAGCACGCCGAGCACGATGGGGTAATCCACCTGACGCGCCAGCAGCAGCCAGATAATCGCGCCCATCACCAGCCAGTTGGCGGAGGAGACCGCGAACTGAAACAGCGCCATGCGCAGCGACGGCAGCTGCAGCGTCTGACGGCGGATGGTCCACTTGCGGCGCTTTGAAAAGGCGCAGGCCCAGAGAAAGACCGCCACCACCGCCAGCAGCACCACGCCGATAATGCGCAGCGTGGTCTCGCCGATAAACCAGCCGCCGGGGATTGGCACCATACCCGCGCTAAACACTATGCCCGCCAGCAGAATATAGCCGAGCCAGTTGGTGGCGATGCTGAGCGAGAAAATACGCGTGATGGTCGCGCTGTCCAGCCCCAGCCGCGAATAGAGCCGGTAGCGCATCGCCACGCCGCCGACCCAGGTACTTAGCGTCAGGTTAAAGGCGTAGCAGATAAACGACACCAGCATCACCTGTCGCTTCGCCAGCTTATGGCCGCAGTAGGCGCGGCCGATCAGGTCATAGCAGCCGTAGGTGAGGTAGCTGACGATCACCAGCGCGACCGCGCTCAGCACCGCCAGGCGGTTATAGTTGACGATAACGTTGTAGACATCTTCCCAGTTCACTTTGCGGGCGTAGACCACCAGCAGCACAATGACCGCGATGAAAAAGAGCCAGGTCAGCACCTTCTTCGCCAGCTTCCATTTAGGATGTTTTTCCGCCATCAGGATTTCGCCCCTTCATTGTCTGTTTCGACACGGTCCTGCGTTTCCATTTCCGGCTGAACCGGCGGATCGACCTGCGCAATCAGTGGTGTATGCGCGGGCAGCCAGCCGGCGATAGCCGGGAAATGGCGTAAGAAGTGAAACACCACCACGCTTTTGGTCAGCTGCCACCAGTTGCGCGGCGGCAAGCGATCTTCCTGCACGCGCTGGCAGTCTTTCGCCAGCAGCTGTTCCAGGTTATCGCGCAGCGTCTGGTTGAAATCGCGATCGTAGACGATCAGGTTAGCTTCGAGGTTGAGCGACAGGCTTAGCGGATCGAGGTTGCTGGAGCCGACGGTGGCCCACTGGCGATCCTGCACCGCCACCTTGCCGTGTAGCGGGCGGCGAATATATTCGTAGACTTCCACGCCGGCATCCACCAGGTAGTTATAGAGCAGCTCCGCACCGACTTTGACGATGGGCATATCGGGCTCGCCCTGCACGATCAGCCTGACCCGCACGCCGCGCTGCGCCGCGCTGCGCATCTCGCGCAGCAGCCGATAGCCGGGAAAAAAGTAGGCGTTGGCGATAATCACATCCTCTTTCGCGGTGCGCAGCATATCAAGATAGTGCTTTTCGATATCGTCGCGGTGGTCGTCGTTGTCGCGATAGACGAACAGCACCTGCGCGTTGCCGGGCACGGCGTTGACCGCAGGGCGATGCGAGCGGCCGCCCCACCAGCGGCGCGTCACCGCTTCGCTGCCCATCGCCTCGCGCACGTAGCGGGTGATATCCTCCACGATGGGGCCTTTGACCTCAACGGCATAGTCCTGCTTCGCCTCCGGGCCGTAGCTGGTGTTGTGCTCTGCGGAAAAATTAATGCCGCCGACGAAAGAGATGACGTCGTCCACCACCACGATTTTCCGATGCAGGCGGCGGAAGACGTTGGTGCGCATCCCCATCACCAGCGGACGCGGATCGTAATAGATAAAGCGCACGCCTTCAGCCGTCAGGCTGTTGACGAATTTGTCGGAGAGATCCGGCGAGCCGTAGCCGTCCACCATCACCTCTATCTTCACGCCGCGCTGCGCGGCGGCCAGCAGCTCGCGGTGCAGCGCGTTGCCGACCTCATCCTCAAACAGGATAAAGGTTTCCAGCATTACGCTGCGTTCGGCACGCTGAATCGCGCCGAACACGCGCGGGAAAAATTCTTCGCCGTTCTCCAGCAGACGCAGACTGTTGCCTTCTCGCCATTCAAAATTCATAGGTGGATCTCCACGGCGAGCGGAGCGTGATCCGACAGGTGCGACCAGGGTTTGCGCGGCAGCGCCCAGGGATGACTGACCGTGGCGTTGCGGACATAGATACGATCGAGCCGCAGCAGCGGAAAGCGGGCAGGGAAGGTGCGCGCCGGGCGACCGTGTTTCATGCTAAATACCTCTTTTAATCCTGCGCCATGCTTCAGAATGTGATTGGCGCGCAGCTGCCAGTCGTTGAAATCGCCCGCAACGACCAGCGGCGCGTCGTGCGGCAGCGAGGCCACCATGTCGCACATCATTTTCATCTGTGCGTGGCGGTGCGCCTCTTTCAGACCCAGATGCACGCAGATCACGTGCAGGGTGCCGTGCGGCTCCGGCAGGCTGATTTTGCAGTGCAACATGCCGCGGTTTTCACTTCCTGCAACAGAAATATCGCGATTTTCGTACTCCTGAATGGGAAACCGTGACAAAATCGCGTTCCCGTGGTGTCCCTCCGGATAGACGGCGTTGCGGCCGTAGGCAAAGTCGTTCCACATGGTGTCGGCCAGAAACTCGTAGTGCGGCGTGCCCGGCCAGTTCTCGTGATGCAGCGGGTGTACGGCATGCGTGCCCATCACCTCCTGCAAAAAGACGATATCCGCTGAGGTGGCGCGTACCGCTTCGCGCAGTTCCGGCAGGATGAAGCGACGGTTAAAAGTGGTAAATCCCTTGTGGGTATTGATCGTCAGGACTTTAAGGGAAAATCCTTGCTTGGTTTGTGGCATACTCTCGACGCACTCCTTTTCATCAGCAACAAAAGTAAAGTGTAGTCTTTGTCACAAACGGGTGCGGATAAGGATGGAAATTTAGGGCGTTATCCGAAAATTGCTTTACATTGAGGAAACCGTTACCGGCCTGTGCCGGTTGCACTTGGGCGACCTGTTGGGTCTGCCAGGAGAAAAGAATGAAATGGTCTAATCGTGTTCAAATCATCACTGGACAAACCTGCGTGCATATCGCAATGCACGCGCTGGTGATCGCCGCGCTGATCTGGGGCTGGAAGCACAAAGCTCTGATCGAAGTGTGCAGCACGCTGGTAGCCGCCTATGCCGTGGTGTTTATCGCCATGCTGGTCCTGCAGCGTAGTGTTCGTTTGCGTCGCATCGGTGATTATCTTGAAGAAGCGACTACCACCTACTATTTTGGCGCGGCGATGATGACGCTGTTTATCGTCTCGCGCTACATCCATAACGCCCTGCTGATCGGCATGCTGGGCGTGGTGATGCTGGTAGGGCCGGCGCTGGTCTCGCTGCTGGCGAAAGAGCCGGCAGGGCGCATCCAGAAGAAGCGCAGCTAAGCTTCCGCGTTCGCTATCAGGGGCTGCCGCAAGGCGGCCCTTGTTGTTTCTGCCTTTCTCGCACCCCGCGACGAAAGCTGCTACACTGCCTGCCTTACGCATCGTAGTTTGTGCCCTTTTCACACGTTAGCCCTCGGCTGGCGTCACTTTCCCCCCTGAAAACTACACCGTGAATCGCGGTCAGGGCGGACCGGAGTAACACACTTAATGTCTTTTGACTCTCTCGGCCTGAGCGCCGATATTTTGCGTGCGGTCGCTGAACAGGGCTACCGTGAACCTACGCCTATCCAGCGCCAGGCGATCCCTGTGGTGCTCTCCGGGCGCGATCTGCTGGCCAGCGCGCAGACCGGTACCGGCAAAACCGCCGGCTTTACGCTGCCGCTGCTGCAAAAGCTTTCTACTCAGGCTGCCTCGGGACGCGGTCGTCGTCCGGTACGCGCCCTGATCCTGACCCCGACGCGCGAACTGGCCGCCCAGATCGGCGAAAACGTGCGCGACTACAGCAAATACCTGGAGCTGCGTTCACTGGTGGTGTTCGGCGGCGTCAGCATTAACCCGCAGATGATGAAACTGCGCGGCGGCGTCGATATTCTGGTCGCCACGCCGGGCCGTCTGCTCGATCTGGAACACCAGAACGCGGTCGATCTGTCGCAGATCGAAGTGCTGGTGCTGGACGAAGCGGATCGCATGCTCGACATGGGCTTTATCCACGACATCCGTCGCGTGCTGGCCAAGCTGCCGGCTAAGCGCCAGAACCTGCTTTTCTCCGCAACCTTCTCCGACGACATTAAAACGCTGGCGGAAAAATTGCTGCACAACCCAGAGCAGGTCGAAGTGGCGCGCCGCAACACCGCTTCCGAGCAGGTATCGCAGCTGGTGCATTTCGTCGACAAGAAGCGCAAGCGGGAACTGCTTTCGCAGCTGATCGGCGAAGGCAACTGGCAGCAGGTGCTGGTATTTACCCGCACCAAGCACGGCGCCAACCACCTGGCGGAACAGCTGAATAAAGATGGCATCACCGCCGCGGCGATCCACGGTAATAAAAGCCAGGGCGCCCGTACCCGCGCGCTGGCAGACTTTAAAACCGGCGCGATCCGCGTGCTGGTAGCGACCGATATCGCCGCGCGCGGTCTCGATATCGAAGAGCTGCCGCACGTGGTGAACTATGAACTGCCGAACGTGGCGGAAGATTATGTGCACCGCATCGGCCGTACCGGCCGCGCCGCCGCAACCGGCGCCGCGCTCTCTCTGGTCTGCGTGGATGAGCACAAGCTGCTGCGCGATATCGAGCGTCTGCTGAAGCGCGAGATCCCGCGTATGGCGGTGCCGGGCTACGAGCCGGATCCGAGCATCAAGGCGGAGCCGATTCAAAACGGTCGCGGCCAGCAACAGCAGCCGCGCGGCCGCGGTCGTGGCCAGGGCGGCGCGCCGTCATCTGCACGTCCGCAGGGCGACAAACGCGCGCCGCAGCCGCGCCGTCAGAGCCAGTCTGAGCAGGGCGCTAAGCCTGCGCGTCCGTCGCGTCGTCCGGCTGCGAAGAAAACCGGAACCGCGTAACGCCATGCGGGTGTTGCTTGCCCCGATGGAGGGCGTGCTGGATTCGCTGGTGCGCGAGCTGCTGAGCGAGGTCAACGACTACGACCTCTGCGTCACCGAGTTTTTGCGCGTGGTGGATCAGCTGCTGCCGGTAAAATCGTTTTACCGGCTCTGTCCCGAGCTGCGCAATAACAGCCGCACGCCTTCGGGCACGCGGGTGCGTTTGCAGCTGCTCGGCCAGCATCCTGAATGGCTGGCTGAGAACGCGGCGCGCGCGGCCGAGCTGGGTTCCTGGGGCGTCGATCTTAACTGCGGCTGCCCCTCGAAGCTGGTGAACGGCAGCGGCGGCGGTGCTACGCTGCTGAAAGATCCCGAACTGATCTATCGCGGCGCGAAAGCGATGCGCGAGGCGGTGCCGTCGCATCTGCCGGTCACGGTGAAAGTGCGTCTCGGCTGGGATTCCGGCGAGCGGCGCTTTGAAATCGCCGACGCGGTGCAGCAGGCGGGCGCCAGCGAACTGGTGGTGCACGGCCGCACCAAAGAGGATGGCTACCGCGCCGAGGCGATCAACTGGCAGGCGATTGGCGAGATCCGTCAGCGGCTGCGCATCCCGGTGGTGGCGAACGGCGAGATTTGGGACTGGCAGAGCGCGCAGGCGTGTCTGAGCGCCACCGGCTGCGATGCGGTGATGATCGGTCGCGGCGCGCTCAACGTGCCGAACCTCAGCCTGGTGGTGAAGTACAACGAGGCGCCGATGGCCTGGCCGGACGTGGTGGCGCTGCTGCAGAAATATACGCGGCTGGAGAAGCAGGGCGACACAGGCCTCTACCACGTCGCGCGTATCAAGCAGTGGCTCGGCTACCTGCGCAAAGCCTATCCGCAGGCCGACGGCCTGTTCACCGACATTCGCGCGCTAAGACACTCCGCCGCTATCGCCGAGGCGATCGACCGACAGGCCCTCTCGCTGGCCCTGTGACAAAAATTCAGGCGACCCGTTAGCAGGCTAAGCGTATAGTGAAAGCCATTTTTCACAACAAGCCAGCCTGCTATGTCTGATGTCGCGGTACTGACTAACGGTCAACTCAACAAACGCATTCTCTCGGTTCTGATCTTCACCTTCTTCTGCTATCTCTCCGTCGGGCTGCCGCTGGCGGTGCTGCCGGGCTTCGTGCATAACCAGCTCGGCTTCAGCTCGTTTGTGGCGGGTCTGATTATCAGCCTGCAATATTTCGCCACGCTGCTGAGCCGTCCGCAGTCAGGCCGGCTGGCGGATCGCCTGGGGCCGAAACGGGTGGTGATGCTCGGCACGCTGCTCTGCGGCATGAGCGGCGTGATGACCATTATCGCCGCGCTGTGCCGCGACTGGCCGCTGGTCAGCCTGCTGCTGCTGGCGGCTGGACGCCTGTTCCTCGGCGTCGGCGAGAGCTTCAGCAGCACCGGCTCCACGCTGTGGGGCATGAACATCGTCGGGCCGCTGCAGACGGCGCGCGTGATCTCCTGGAACGGCGTCGCCACCTATCTGGCGATGGCGATCGGCGCGCCGCTCGGCGTGATGCTGAACCAGGGGCTGGGCATCAGCGGCTTTGCCGGCCTGGTGGCGCTGATGGGCGTCGTGGGTTATCTGCTGGCGAGCCGCAAACCGGCGGTCGAGGTGAGTCAGGGGCAACGCATTCCGTTTCATCGCGTCTTTTCGCGCGTCTGGCTGTTCGGCCTGGCGCTCGGCTTCGGTACCATCGGCTTCGGCGTCATCTCCACCTTTATTACCCTCTACTTTGCCAGCCGCGACTGGAGCGGCGCCGCCTTCGCGCTGTCGCTGTTCAGCCTCGGCTTCGTGCTGTTTCGCCTGTTGTTCAGCCGCGCCATAACGCGCTTCGGCGGGCTGCGCGTCGCTATCGTCTCTCTGCTGCTGGAGTGCGCCGGGCTGCTGATTATCTGGCAGGCGGAGAGTAGCCTGCTGGTGGATCTCGGCGCGCTGCTCACCGGCTGCGGCTTTTCGCTGATTTTCCCGGCGCTGGGCGTGGAGGCGGTGAAACAGGTAGAGCGGCAGGATCAGGGCTCGGCGCTCGGCGTCTACTCGGCGTTTCTCGATCTGGGGCTCGGCCTGACCGGGCCGGTGGCAGGATTGCTGATTGGCTACTGGGGCATGCAGTCGGTCTATCTGGCGGCGGCGATGATGGTGCTGGGCGCCTTCGCCATTACGCTGCGCCTGATGCAGCGCTACAGCGGCGCGGCGTAGCGCCGCGCCGACGGCCACTAGAACTGCGAGAAAAGGGCGTAGAGTCCGGCGGCCAGCAAAACAGAAACCGGCAGCGTCAGGATCCACGCCATCGCTAGGTTGCGCAGCGTGGCGAGCTGCAGGCCGGAGCGGTTGGCCGCCATGCTGCCCGCCACGCCGGACGAGAGCACATGGGTGGTAGAGACCGGCAGGCCGAAGCTGTCCGCCGCGCCGATGGTCGCCATCGCCACCAGCTCCGCGCTGGCGCCCTGCGCATAGTTAAGGTGGGTTTTGCCGATGCGTTCGCCCACGGTCACCACGATGCGACGCCAGCCGACCATGGTGCCGAGGCCCAGCGCAATCGCCACCACCACTTTCACCCACATCGGAATAAAGCGCGTGGCGCTGTCCAGCTCATGCTTAATCGCCGTCAGATTGCGCTGCGTCTCTTCCGGCATCGCCACTTTATTGGTCTGGATATGCTTGATCGATTCCGAGGTCAGGTACATCTGGTTACGGGTGTTCGACACCGCCTGCGCCGGGATATTCTCCATGGAGCCGTAGCGGCGGATCTGCTCGCTGATGTCGCCCAGCGTCAGCGCCAGCGCGGGCAGCACGTTGGGGTTCATCTGATTAGTGCGCACATAGTCGGTCAGCACGTCGCGCGCGACCGGCGGACGGGCGCTGGCGGGCTGTAGCTGCAGCAGCTGGTTTTCCGTCACCTGCGCCAGCGCCGCCACGCGCGGGATCTGATCCGGCGGCAGCGAACGGTTCAGCGCATAGGCGATCGGCATGGTGCCCACCAGAATCAGCATAATCAGCCCCATGCCTTTCTGCCCGTCGTTAGAGCCGTGCGCAAAGGAGACGCCGGTGCAGGTCAGGATCAGCAGGCCGCGGATCCAGGCCGGTGGCGGCTCGTTGCTTTTCGGCGCTTCATAGAGGTCGCGGTTGCGAATAAAGGCCTTCATCGCCAGCAGCAGCAGCGCGGCGCAGATAAAACCTACCAGCGGCGAGAGGATCAGCGAATAGCCGATTTTAATCGCCTGATCCCAGTCCACGCCGCTCATGCCGCTGCGACCGTGCAGCAGCGCATTGGCGACGCCGACGCCGATAATCGAACCGATCAGCGTATGGGAAGAGGAGGAGGGCAGGCCGAGATACCAGGTGCCCAGATTCCAGATAATGGCGGAGAAGAGCAGCGCATAGACCATGGCGAAGCCGCCGCCGCTGCCCGCCTGCAAAATCAGCTCGACCGGCAGCAGCGAGATAATGCCGAACGCCACCACGCCGCTGGAGAGCAGCACGCCGAGAAAGTTGCACAGTCCTGACCAGACCACCGCCACGCCGGGCGTCAGCGAGTGGGTGTAGATCACCGTCGCCACCGCGTTGGCGGTATCGTGAAAGCCGTTAACGAACTCAAACCCCAGCGCGATCACTAGCGCCAGGCCCAGCAGAAAGAAGGGGACGTAGCTGGTGACCGGCGTGTCGGTCTCCTGTACGTCGCTGAACAAGTTGAACCCGGCAAAAGAGAGCCCGGCGATCAGCAGGATAAGAAACAGCGGTTTTGAAAAACGGTTGCGCTTGCCAGTAAGGTTGGGACGCCCGGCAACCGATGGGGATGACGATAAGCTGTTTTCGCTCATAAACACCTCGGTGGATAGTGACGGGCGCGCCCTGTCCGCACCCATTACTGGCAGGGATACGCGCTTTATATGACAGAACAATGATGTTGCGCGGCCGCTGTCATTATTCTGTCATCACTCTGCATCAGGCTGTGGATCTGGTCCGCTCTGATATTTAGTCCATCCATGGTTTCTGAGCTATTGCTGGCGCCTAATAAATCCGATTTCGACGACGAGGTCGCCGGTTTAATTCACGGCTATCTGATGTCGCCCGACGCGCCGCCGCGTCGCCTGAACGCGCGCGAAGCGGTGCAGGCCGGAGAGAGTCCGCGCCGCGACGGCGAGTTTCTCTGGCTGCATATCAATCTTAATCACGCCCGCGCCCAGCACTGGGTTCAGCGCCATTTTCAGGTTGATGAAGATTTCTTCGAGGAGATCCATTCCGCCTCGTCGCGCACCCGGCTGGCGGAGCAGGGCGAGGCGCTGATGGCGATCCTTAACGACGTCACCTTTAGCCAGGAAGAGCACAGCGCGCAGAACGCCACCCTCTGGATCTGGTGCCGTCGCCAGCTGCTGGTCAGCGCGCGCTATCGCCAGGTCGATATGATCGAACGCATGCACCAGCGCCTGCAGTCGTGCGCCTTTCGCAACGCTGAAGAGATGCTGCTCAGCCTGCTGGGCGAGCAGGAGCGGCAGCTGGAGCAGGTGGTGCGGCGCACCAGCCTGGCGGTGGACGCGATCGAGGAGCGGCTGCTCAGCCCGGCGATCAAGGCGAACCGCAGCGAACTGGGGCAGCTGCGCCGCATGCTGCTGCGTATTCAGCGTTTGCTGGCGCCGGAGCCGGCCGCGCTGTTTCGCCTGCTGAATCGTCCGCCCGCCTGGCTGAACCGCGATACGCTGCGCGAGCTGCGCGCCTTTACCGAGGAGTTCAGCGTAGTGCTTAACGACCTCGCCAGCCTGATGGAGCGCATCCGGCTGCTGCAGGAGGAGATCGCCGCGCGCCTGATGGAGCAGAGCAACCGCACGCTGTTTCTGTTAACCGTGATTACCGTACTGGCGCTGCCGATCAATATCGTCGCCGGCTTCTTCGGCATGAACGTCGGCGGCATCCCGCTGGCGGGCAATGCGCACGGCTTTTTGATTCTGGTGCTGGTGGTGCTGGCGTTTACCATCGTGGCGGGCTGGCTGGCGCTGAGAAGGCCGCGGAAGTGAAGGAAAGGCTATCGGGGCAGTGTGGTTGTGCGCGCTTCCGTGATGGGGGACAAGCAGAGGAAGCGTTGGTTGTTCGCTATAAGCGAAGAGCGGACGTTAGCACCGCTCTTAAAATGAATAAGCTCAGGACGTTGTGATGCAATTTAGAGCAGATTAGAAGAGACTGCCCAAGCAGTAAAATCGACAGACTTTATATACCCTTTGCAATTAAGACGTCACTTACGTTTTTGTAAGTCTGCCAGAGCATATTTTCCTCTTTCTGCTACTGAGGCTGATATATCGGATGCCAGCATTTTTGCCAGGCTGAAAGCTTCATCACCGATATTATCTAACTCTTTAATAAGCATTTCGCCAGCTATACGCCGAACCATTGGAGAGCGATCGATTGCCGCCGCCCTCAGATTTTCAAGGAAAGGGGTTGTTATCGATATTGTTCGTTCTTTTAAAGCAGGAATGCGCCGTCTTATGCCGTATGCTTTGTCGATCCACTGCCATTCTGTCCCCTCAGCCCAGACAAATTTTCCTTCAAACTGACAGCGATATGCTCTTGCTCGCAAAGAGGGTTGAACCGATGATTCTGCAATCTCAGCCACAAAATTGTCTAAGGCTGACGTTCGGCCTGTCTGCATAAATATAGTAGCAGCAGGTCCTGAAGTAGATAATATAAGTCGTTTTTTTAGACAGCGAGTTACTTTGTCCATTAAAATAATTTCCATCAGCGTCTCTTTTTCTTTTTCTCCCATTCTCCCCCATGAATCCCAGTAGGGCAGTGTTATAAACAAAACATCAACAATAATTTCTGGATCAGAATCCTTAGCTATCAAAAGTAGGGCATCACGTGCTGCTTCTCTTACCTGAGGAACCCAGTCATTTAGTTTTCTGACGATCAAAGCGAATAAAAAACTATTAGGTGCGTCACCTGCTAATATCCTTAACGCTCTCTCCCTTCTGAAACCATTAGCGTTACATATATCAAGCCATCTGAGAGAGCCAACCAAACGGTCTTCGACCCTTGTACGTAACGGATTAAACCGCTGAAGAGACAAGGAAATCGTCTGTTGAATGAGGCGCTCCCATTCATCAAGGCTTTTTAAAGGCACTTTTGAAGTGGCAGCAATAAACGGTGATATATCTGGCCTTATTCTCTGATAGAAAATATTAAAGGTCAGTGATTTCTTTACAGACTCTATAACTTCCTGTTTAAGGTCATCCTGCAATGGCATAAGCCTGTATCTCCTGAGAAAAGTTACCGTGACTTGCATACTTCTATAAATATGCGTTAATCAAAAGTCAATGTGCGTTTGCCTGTGACTCCCTGGCGGCAGACAGATTCTCACCGAGCCAGAGGCTGAGAACTCTGGAAGGCAATTGTCTGCAGGATAAAAAATATTGCATTCTGTACCGCTGTAGAGTTGTGGGCGCTATGGAGCTAAGAGAGCGCCGCTTTTGCCACAAAGCCGGTTTACGCGGACAAGAAGCAGGCCAGGTGCAAAGGTTTTTTCCCGCACATCTCCCCTTTGCCTGTCGGAAACGCGCCAGGAATCAGTGATTCAAACTACCCAGCCGCCTGGCTTTCAAGCGCCGCCCGGATAGCCGCTTCCATTTTCTCCGGCGTAGCGATCGGCGCAAAGCGCTTGAGCGGCTTGCCGTCGCGTCCAATCAGGAACTTGGTAAAATTCCATTTGATGCGCCCACCCAGCACGCCGGGCAGCTCGCTTTTCAGATAACGAAAAATGGGGTGCGCTAAAGCGCCGTTGACCGCCACTTTCTCGAACATCGGGAAGCTCACGCCATAGTTGATATGGCAGGTCTGCGCGATCTCCTCCGCGCCGCCTGGTTCTTGCTTTCCGAACTGGTTGCAGGGAAAACCCAGCACCACCAGCCCCTGCGCAGCGTATTTTTTGTAAAGCGACTCCAGGCCGGCGTATTGCGGCGTAAAACCACAGTGGCTGGCGGTGTTGACCACAAGCACCAGCTTGCCGGCGTAGTTGGCCATAGGGATAAGTTCGCCTCGCAGGCTGGTGGCGACAAGTTGATGAAAAGCGGTCATGACAGCATCCTCAGAATAAAAAAGCCCGCAGAAGCGGGCTTTTAAAACAGCGATTTACCAACAACCCTTACGAGGGATTATTAGCCGGAGCCGGAGCAACAGGCTGCGCCTGCGGTGCGGCATTCGGGTCGACAACGTTCGCGCCCTGCGGCGTAACCGGCGTCATCGGCTGTTCTTGCGGCTGCGCGCCCGGCGCTTCCGGTACTTCGGTCGGCGCGGTCTGCACGCTGTCGGCAACGCCGTTCACTTTGGTCGGCATGCCGGTGCGGTTCTGAATCGCCGCGTTGACCTGATCCTGGCTGACGCTGGCGTCGGTGATCACTTTGGTCACCGCAGAGGTCAGGGTGATCGGCACTACTTCGCGCGAGTTGAACTGCTCTTCGGTAGTAGAGAGCGGATTATGCACCTCTACGTAGCGCGAACCATCCGGCTCTACCGTCGCTTTAACCGGCTGGTCGATGAACTGCACGCGCGTGCCGACCGGCACGTTATCGTACAGCCATTTGATGTCGTCGGCGCGCAGACGCACGCAGCCGTGGCTGACGCGCAGACCGATACCGAAGTTGGCGTTAGTGCCGTGGATGGCATACAGACGACCAATATAGAGCGCGTAAAGGCCCATCGGGTTGTCCGGACCGGCCGGGAACACTGCTGGCATGCTCTCGCCGCGGGCCGCGTACTCTGCATGCATCGCTTTGGTCGGCGTCCAGGTCGGACCCGCTTTCTTGCGCTGTACGGTCGTCGTCCAGTTGACCGGCGTATCTTTGCCTAACTCGCCGATACCGATCGGCAGAACCACAACGGTTTTGGTGCCTTTCGGATAGTAGTAGAGGCGCATCTCCGCGCTGTTGATCACGATGCCTTCGCGCGGGGCGTCAGGCAGAATCAGCTGCTGCGGAATAATCATTTTTTTGCCCGCCTGCGGCAGGTAGACGTCCATGCCCGGGTTGGCTTCCAGCATATTGCTGAGGCCCATCTGGTACTGCGCCGCAAAGGCTTCCAGCGGCAGTTTGTTGTCCTGAGGGACGGTAATCTCAATATTTTGCCCAACCAGACGGCTGTTGGCGGCTGGTAAGGGGTAAACCACAGCGAAGGCGGACTGACTGAATGCAGCCAGCGCCAGAGCCATTGAAGCGAACGCGCGAATCATTTTCATATTTTACAAGTCGTTATGGCCTGTTAGCAGGCTTGTCAGTTTATCGAACCCGTACCGGTCAGCGTGGCCGGCTGCACATTATATGGGCATTGTTTCGATGTTGTGAATCAGGATTTTAGCAGCCATCGCAGACTTTAGGTATCCAGCTGTGTTATCGGGCCTCCTTGCCGCGATAACGAAGCCGGTCAGGGCTGCCATAAGGTCACTTCGCCGCTCAGTTTACGGTTGAGAAAAAAGGCGGCGCTGATCAGGGCCAAATGGGTCAGCGCCTGCGGCATATTGCCCAGCGCGCGGCCGTGATTGTCAAACTCCTCGGCATACAAACCCAGCGGATTGGCGTAGCTCAGTAGCTTTTCAAATTCGAAATGCGCCTCGTGGATGCGGCCGGCGCGCGCCAGACACTCCACGTACCAGAAGGAGCAGGCGCCGAAAGAGCCTTCCGAACCGGTCAGACCGTCGGCAGGCGTCTCGTCGATATTGTAGCGGCGCACCATGCCGTCGCTCACCAGCTCGCGCTTGATGGCGTCGAGCGTCGACAGCCACTCGGGATCGGTCGCGCCGACGAAGCGCACCAGCGGCATCAGCAGCATCGAAGCGTCGAGATGGTCGCCGTGGCGCGTCGAGACAAAATGGCCGCGCTCGGCATTCCAGAAGTTTTGCCAGATATCGGCGCGGATCTCGCTGCGCGCGCTGTCCCAGCGGGTGTAGGGCATCGGCAGCGACCGCTTCATGCCGAGGCGCAGCGCGCGGTCCAGCGCCACCCAGCACATCAGGCGTGAATGAAGAAAATGCTCCGGCTCGCCGCGCATCTCCCAGATACCGGCGTCGGGCTGGTTCCAGCTTTCGCACACCATATCGATCATCTGCGCCACGTGCTGCCAGCCGCGTTCCGAGATTGCCTCACCATACTTGTTCGCCAGATAGACTGCGTCCATCAGCTCGCCGTAAATATCGAGCTGCGTCTGCTGCCAGGCGTCGTTGCCGATGCGCACCGGCCGCGAGTCGGCGTAGCCGGAGAGGTTAAGCAGCTCGATCTCATGCAGCTCGATGCCGCTGTCGAGGCGATACATCACCTGCAGACGCATCTCGTCATGGTGGCTGTTCTCGACGCAGCGGCCGACCCAGCGGGTAAAGTGTTTCGCTTCGTCGACGTAGCCCAGGCGCATTAGCGCATACATGCTGAACGAGGCGTCGCGGATCCAGGAGGCGCGATAGTCCCAGTTGCGCACGCCGCCCAACTCTTCCGGCAGGCCGAAAGTGGCGGCGGCGGCGATAGAGCCGTGCTGGCTGGAGGTCAGCAGCTTCAGCGCCAGCGCCGAGCGCTGCACCATCTCCTGCCAGCGCCCGCTGTAGTTGCTTTTTTTACTCCAGCGCCGCCAGTAGTCGAGGGTCTCTTCAAAGCAGACTTCCGTGGCGACGTCGCCGATGCGCGCGTCCTCCTGGTTGCCGAATTCGAACTCGACGTGCTCGCCCGACTGGAGTTCAAAACGCGCCGTCGCGGCGTCCGCTTCGCAGGTCAGCGGCACGGTGGCGGCGAGCCGCAGCGTCGGCTGGTTCTCGGCGTAAAAGTCGATGCAGTCGCCAGCGGCCTGCGCGCGGGTTTCGGCGCGGGCGTAGTCGTGACGCGGCGCGCAGCGCATGTTAAACCAGGCGCTGCCGCGCACCATTTTGATCCGGCGCACCAGGCGCGGCTGTTTTTTCGCGTCGTCGCAGATCGGCATATAGTCGGTGATCTCTGCGACGCCTTCTGCGCCCAGCCAGCGCGTCTGCAGAATATTGGTATCCGGCAGGTAGAGCTGCTGGCGCCGTACGTTTTCCCACTCCGGCGCCAGCGAAAAAAGCCCGGCGTCGTCGCTGTCGAGCAGCGCGGCGAACACCGAGGGGCTGTCGAGCGCCGGCCAGCAGAGATAGTCAATGGTGCCGTCGTTGGCCACCAGCGCGCAGGTGCGCAGATCGCCAATGATGCCGTGATCTTCGATCGGGCGTTTTATCGTGCTCATCCTCATCTCCATAGCGGGCAATCTGTTAACTATAGACAAAGCGGCAGAAGCGGCTGCGGCTGGACATTACCCGATTGCTTCTATACTTCAGCTTACCCGATACCCTGAGGAGGCAATCATGACCACACCACAGAACAAAGTCGCCGTCGTTACCGCATCTGATTCCGGCATTGGCCGCGCCAGCGCGCTGATGCTGGCGGAGCAAGGCTACGATCTCGGCATCACCTGGCGTTCCGATGAAGAGGGCGCGCAGGAGACGGCGCGCCTGGTGCGCGACAAAGGCCGCCGTGCGGAACTGATCCACCTCGACCTCGCCGATCCGCAGGAGGGCGGCCGTTCGCTTTCGGCGCTGATCGACAAGCTGGGCCGTATCGACGCGCTGGTCAACAACGCAGGGGCGAACGCTAAATCTGAATTCCTCGACACGCCGTTTGAGGAGTGGCGCAAGGTCTTCAGCGTCGATGTCGACGGCGCCTTTGTCTGCGGGCAGATCGCCGCGCGCAAAATGGTGGAGCAGGGCGACGGCGGGCGCATTATCAATATCACCTCGGTGCATGAGCATACGCCGCTGCCCGACGCCGTCGCCTACACGGCGGCGAAGCACGCCATGGGCGGCCTGACCAAATCGATGGCCATCAGCCTGATCAAACACAATATTCTGGTGAACTCGGTGGCGCCCGGGGCGATCGCCACGCCGATGAACAATATGGGCGACGGCGACGCGCAGAAGATCAAGACGCCGGAGATTCCGATTGGACGGCCGGGCGACGTGCGTGAAATTGCCAGCCTGGTGGCCTGGCTCTGCTCAGAATGGGCCAGCTACACCACCGGACAATCTTTTATCGTCGACGGCGGCTTTATGCTGGCCAATCCGCAGTTTTACGGCGGGAAAGATATTTAACCGGCGCGGCGGGTGTTCCAGCGACGGATCACCCAGCGCAGGGCAAAGGCGAAGACCACCGCCGCGACCAGCCACAGAATATGCTTCAGGTGCTGGTCGAGTTTGTGCAGCCACGGGGCGATAATGCCGCCGGCAAAGTAGCCCAGGGCGACAAAAATCGTCGCCCAGATCGCCGCGCCGATAATATTGAGCAACAGAAATTTCAGCGGCTTCAGATGGCTGGCGCCGATGATAATCGGGCCGATAATGCGAAAGCCGTACATAAAGCGCACGCCGATAACAAACAGGCTGGGATGGCGCTGGATGAGCCGGTTGGCCTTACGCACCTTGTCCTGATGTTTTTTCAGCTTGCGCAGAATTTTCGTGCCGTAGCGACGGCCGATCCAGTAGAGCAGCTCATCGCCGATAATGCCGCCAGCCATCGCCGCCAGCACCACGCCGACAAAGTTGAGCAACCCTTCATGAGCCGCCACGCCGCCCAGCAGCGTAAAGGTTTCCCCTTCGGCGATACAGCCGATCAGCAGCGCCAGATAGCCATATTGCGTAATTAATCCGTTGATATCGAAATGCAAAAGTAAACTCCCTGTTCGGTCAGCGATTCATACATTCTATACCGCTTCGGCCAATCCTTCAGGCAGCCGGCTCGTTCGATCACAATTTTTCGCCTGATCCCGTCGTACTGGCTACAAAAGCAGCAATGCCGTTTATACTTCAGGGAATGCTGCCTGAGGGATCGGCGATGCGGGTTCTGGGCGGCCTTTCGCATCTGCGAGGTGATGATATGAATCATGTCTGGGGTCTTATGGCGCATCCCGATCGGGAAATGCGCGATATCAAGCAAGAGAATGAAAGCGTTTCGCACCATTACACCCACCACGTTCTGCTGATGGCGGCGATCCCGGTGATCTGCGCCTTTATCGGCACTACGCAACTGGGCTGGAATCTGGGCGAAGGGCAGTTTGTCCAGCTTAATCTGCTGACCGGCATTGCGCTCGGCGTGCTCTTTTATCTGATTATCTTAGGCGGCGTGGCGGTTATGGGCCGCGTCATTCACTGGATGGCGCGCGACTATCCGCAGCGGCCCAGCGTGCAGCGCTGTACGGTGTTCGCCGGCTATGTCGCCACGCCACTGTTTCTCAGCGGTATTGTGGCGCTCTATCCGCTGGTCTGGCTCTGCGTGCTGGCGGGCGCGCTGGCGCTGGTTTACACCGGCTATCTGCTCTATATCGGCATTCCGCTGTTTTTGAATATCGACCGTGACGAGAGCCTGCGTTTTTCCGGCTCGACGCTGGCGATCGGCGTGCTGGTATTTGAAGTGCTGCTGGCGCTGACCGTGGTGCTGTGGGGCTACGGGCCGCGGCTGTTTTAACCCCCTGGCCAACCGCGCCAGCGGCGGATAAAGCGCGCCGCCGCGCAAAGCGTCCTGCGACAGAAATGTCCAAAACGTTTTTTTTAACGCCCGGAAACATTCTCGCCAGGAAATTTCTTACGCTTCCGCGTATTATGCTGCTGCCAGCCTCCGCGTGGTCGGCTCTGCGGCGGGCGGCCTGTGTAAAACACGGCGTACTATCTTAATCGGTCTTTTTATAAGATGCCTGTAACCATTCGCTATTCACTGCTTTCGCTGGCGCTGCTGTTCGGCGGCCAGGCGGCTATCGCGCCCGCGCAGGCGGCTACGTCACTTTCTCAGCTCGCGCCGGTCGCCGAGCCGCAAATCGCCTCAGGCAGCGCGATGATCGTCGATCTCAACACCGGGAAAGTGCTGTTCTCCAGCCATCCCAACCGCGTACGGCCTATCGCCTCTATCACCAAGCTGATGACGGTGATGGTGGCGCTGGATGCGAAGCAGTCGCTCGATGAGCGAATTTCAGTGGATATCAGCCACACGCCGGAGATGCGCGGCGTCTTTTCCCGCGTCAAGCTCAATAGCGAAATCAGCCGCCGCAATATGATGCTGCTGGCGCTGATGTCGTCGGAGAACCGCGCGGCGGCCAGCCTGGCGCATCACTATCCCGGCGGCTACGACGCTTTTATCCGCGCCATGAACGCCAAAGCGCGCGCGCTGGGCATGACCCATACGCGCTACGTCGAGCCGACCGGTCTGTCGACTCAGAACGTCTCCAGCGCGGAAGACCTGGTTAAGCTGCTGCGCGCCACGCGCGACTATCCGCTGCTGGGCGAGCTGAGTACCACGAAAGAACAGACTGCGGTCTTCACCCATCCCAGCTATGCGCTGCCGTTCCGCAACACCAACCATCTGGTCTATAAAAACGACTGGCGCATTCAGCTCACCAAAACCGGCTATACCGACGAAGCGGGCCACTGCCTGGCGATGCGCACCACGATCAATAACCGGCCGGTAGCGCTGGTGGTGCTGGACGCCTTCGGCAAATATACCCACTTCGCCGATGCCAACCGTCTGCGCGACTGGCTGGAAACCGGCAAGGCTGCGCCGGTGCCGGCGGCGGCACTCGCCTATAAAAAGCAGAAGGCGGGGCTGGTGGTGAACAACGTCCACGGCGCGGCGGTAGTGGAATAACCCTTTACCGGCGTCCGCGCGCGGACGCCGCAACCTGTTCGACGACAACGGCCAGCATTCCTATAGTTTCCCGGTGCGCCTGGCCCTAAACTACGCGCCAACGCGATGGTCGATCGCCTGAATTTGTGCTGGAACCTCTATATGTTTACGTTACGCCTCTTTTTACCGCTGCTGATGCTGCTGACGGCGACGCTGTTCCCCGCCTGGAGCATGGCAGACGACGATGCGGCCGATGCCGCGCAGCAAGCTGACGCCGCGCCCAAAGTGAACGCGGCGGTTGAACTGCCGAAAATGCAGAAAGTCCTCGACAAGATCAAAGGTCAGGTGTCGGGGCAGACCAATGAAAACCAGCTGACGCAGCTTAACGAGCTGGCGCTGGAGCTGTCGGGCAACGCCGATACGCTCGCGCAGGCGCTGCAGCCGCAGCGTCAGCAGCTCGACGCGCAGCTGGCGGTGCTGGGCCCCGCGCCTAAAGCGGACAGCGGCGTGAAAGAGACGCCGGAAGTGACCCGCAAGCGCAGCTCGCTGGAGTCGCAGAAGAGTAAGCTGGACGATCAGATCAAGCAGGCGGACGGCATTAAAAACAGCGCCCTGATGCTCTCGTCGCAGATCACCAACCTGCGCCGCGATCTGATGAAAACCCAGCTGGCGCTTAACTCCGGCAGTATCCTCGGCCCGCGCTTCTGGGCGCCGCTGTTTGTGAAGCAGGATCTGGACAACGAGAAGATCGACGGCTTCCTGCAGGATTTGCAGGACACCGCCGCGCTGTCGTGGGAGCCGGGCTACCGTTTCGGCACCGTCGCCTGGCTGCTGGCGGCGATGCTGGTGATGACGCTGGGACGCCGCTACAGCGAAGAGTTCCTCGCCTGGATCAGCATCCACAAGATGCCGGAAGGGCGGCTGCGCCGCAGCTTCCTTGCCGCGGCGATCGCCCTGACCACGCTGGCGGCGGTGGTGCTGACCTTTAACTTTACCGCGCTGGCGTTCGCGCGCCGCGATGAGGTCTCCGGCGACGTACAGGACTTCGTGGTGAGTCTGGTGAAGCTCAGCGTCTTCTGCGGCCTGATTGCCGGTCTGGGACGCGCTTTTCTCTCGACGCGGCGTCCGAGCTGGCGTCTGCCCGCCATCTCTAATGAAGTGGCGATGGCGCTGAAGCCGTTCCCGCCGATTACCGCCGCGCTGGTGTTTATTTTCCAGACGGTCGAGAACTTTAACTACACCGTCGGCACCAGCCTGAACACCACGATTTTCGCCAACGGCCTGACGGCGCTGCTGATCGGCAGCACCGCGCTGGCGATCAGCATGCGCACCAACCGCGTGCGTCGCCGTATGGCGCACGAGGGCAACGCGCCGGAAGTGCGCTCGACGCTGGTGGGGCTGATCCAGATGGCGCTGACGCTGACGGCGGTCGCCATTCTGCTGTCGCTGATTATCGGCTACGTTACCCTGGCGCGCTTCCTGAGCTACGAGGTGGTGTGGTGCGGCATTCTGTTCGGTTCGTTCTACTTCCTCAGCCACCTGATTAACGACGGCTGCGAAAGCCTCTTTTCTGTCAACAGCCTGACCGGCCGACGGCTGCAAACTTCGCTTAACATCGACGAGCGCCATCTGCAGCAGGCGGCGACGCTGCTGGCCGCGCTGGGCAAAACCCTGCTGATCGGCTTTGTCGCGCTGGCGCTGCTTAACGGCACCTTCGCCTCGTCGACGCCAATCGAGCTGCTGCAAAAAGCGATTGAGTTCTGGGGCGGCAAAGGGCTGGAGTCGCTGAACATCGTGCCGGCGCACATGGTCAACGCGATTATCTGTCTGGTGGTGGGCATCTACGTGCTGCGCAGCGTGCGCCGCTGGCTCGACAACGATTTCCTGCCGAAAACCACCATGGACGCCGGCATGCGCGTGTCGCTGATCACGCTGTTCAGCAATATCGGCTACGTGCTGGTGATCCTGCTGACGCTGTCGATAATGGGCCTGCAGTGGAACAAGCTGGCGTGGATCGTCAGCGCGCTGTCGGTGGGTATCGGTTTCGGCCTGCAGGAGATTGTGAAGAACTTTATCTCCGGCCTGATCCTGCTGACCGAGCGGCCAGTAAAGGTGGGCGACCTGGTAACCATCAGCGGCATTGAGGGCGATATCCGCCGTATCAACGTACGTGCTACCGAGATCCAGCTGGGCGACAAGTCGACGGTGATCGTGCCGAACTCGCAGTTTATCTCGCAGAACGTGCGCAACGCCACCATGGGCAACGCGCAGGGCGTGGTGACCATTACGCTGACTTTCCCGCTCAATATCGATCCGGTGCGGGTGCGCGAGCTGCTGCTGGAGGTTTATAACGAGAATGAACGTATTCTCGAGACGCCGGAGCCGTCGGTCTCCTTTAAGGATCTGACGGCGCAGGGCATCATCTTGAGCGTGACCGGCAACGTTGCCAGCCAGCGGCAGATTGCAGGCGCGAAGAGCGACCTGCTGTTCGATATTCTGACGCGCCTGCGCAAAGAGGGCATTGTGCTGTCGACGCCGCAGACCATGATTATCGAGCGCCGCCAGCAGATGGCGGAGCAGGCGGCCGATCCGCTGCCTTAAGCCCGCAAGGGGCGCCGACGTGGATGACAGGATTGATCGTTATCCGCGTTTTACGCCCCGAGCCGTCTGCAAAAATCCCTTCATCACAGTCCCCGCTTCCTCAGGGCTGCTTCACCGCCCAGCCTTTCTGCTTGCTGGTTTTGCCAATTCCCGGATTAAAGGTATTGGTGGGATCGAGCCGACGATAGAAGTCCGCCAGCTGCGGCTTCGCCCGATAGAGATGGCCAACGTTATGCTCCGCCGGATACTCTGCGCCGCGCGCCTCTAAAAGCGCCAGCATCTGCTCTTTCAGCGCGTGCGCGTCCACTCCTTTTTTCACAATATAATCCTGATGGAAAACGTGGCAGAAGAAGTGGCCGTAATAGAGGCGATGGCTTAGCGACTGGGTAATTTCCGGCGGCAGGGTTTCAAACCAGTCGCGATCGTTGCGGCGCAGCGCGATATCAAGCGCCAGAATATCTTCGACCTCGTCGGCGTGCACCGCGTGATAGCGCACCGCCGCGCCCGCCGCGGCGAAGCGATGCAAGAAGGCGTGCGCGCCCTCTTTGCCTTCGCACTCGAAAAACGCGCCGCCGCCTTCACGGAAATATTCTTTCAGGTAGTCGCGCGCCTCCTCGACGCCCGCGCCGGACATCTTCAGCAGCAGGTGATGCGCGTATTTATCGCGATACTGCTTCATGCGCTTCGGCAGATGCGCCGGGAAAAGGGCGCTGACGCGCTGCAGCAGGCGATCGGTCAGGTGCGGCTTAACGAAGCTCAGCTTCGCCAGCCAGGCGTCAACGCGTCCCTTCAGCGTGAAAAACAGCGGCATCTTATCGGTGCCCAGCTTGTCGATCATCAGAAAGGTATCTTTGCCGTAGACTTCGGCGATGTCGTAAATATCGCGATGCATATATTCGCCCGCCACCGGCAGATGGGTGAAGTGGGCGAGAATATGGCGGCGAATATCGCTCAGCACCGCCGGATCGTTGGTGCCGATATAGAATACCTGCTGCTGCGGCTCGCAGGGGAAGGTATCCAGCCGCACCGCGAACACCGCCAGCTTGCCCGCGCAGCCGGAGGCTTCGAACAGCCGGCGCGCATCGGCATTGAAGCGCGCCGGCGTATCGGCGTCAACGTGCCGCACGCGGTCGGCATAGTCGGGGTCGGAGGCATGACGTCCGTCGTGCTGCACATCTTCCGCTCGCCAGCGCTCATCGTCCAGCCGGCCGAGGATCTCTTCCGGCGAGGCGCCGAGATCGATGCCGAGATGGTTCACCAGCTTCAGCTTGCCCTGCTCGTCCACCTGGGCGAACAGCGCCATCTCGCTGTAGGCCGGGCCGCGTTTGATCAGCGAACCGCCGGAGTTATTGCAGACGCCGCCCAGCACCGAGGCGCCGATGCAGGAGGAGCCGATCACCGAATGGGGCTCGCGGTTAAGCGGCTTCAGCGTCTTCTCCAGCTGATAAAGGGTACTGCCGGGAAAGGCGAGCACCTGTTTGCCGTCGTCGATCAGCTGCAGCTTATCGAGACGTCGCGTGCTGATAATCACTACCGGCCGATCGTAGTCGTTGCCGCTGGGCGTCGAACCCTCCGTCAGACCGGTATTGGCCGCCTGCATCAGGATAATGGCGTCGGCGCTAACCAGGGTTTGCAGCACGCGCCACAGCTCCAGCAGGGTGCCGGGAAAGACCACCGCCAGCGCCTCGCCTTCGCCGGAGCGAAAGCCTTTGCGGTAGCGCGCGGTCTGCTCCTGGTCGGTAAGCAGGTGGGAGGCGCCAACGTGGCGGCGCAGATCGGAGAGTAAAGCGGAATGAGACGCTGGATGGATCATGTGCAACTCCCTTGTCATTACATGGCGCCATTACTGTAGCACGTCAGGGAAAAGCGCGGCGCAGTGTGACGCTGACAGCTACCTGCTATCCTCAACTTGTGGCACACTGCCGCCTGTTTATTCGATATTGCGCAGTTACTTAAGAGAACCCGACCTGATGAAATGGATTTACTCTGTTAGTCTCGCTGTCTCACTCGCTCTGCAACCCGCGCTGGCCGACGAGCTGACGGGACCGCATCCCATGAACGCGCAGGCGCGCGACGCTTTCGTTAATCAACTCCTGACCAAAATGACGCTGGACGAAAAAATCGGCCAGCTCAGGCTGATCAGCGTGGGGCCGGATACCCCGAAATCGGCGGTTCGCGACATGATACAGAAAGGTCAGGTCGGCGCGATTTTCAATACCGTGACGCGTCAGGATATTCGCGCCATGCAGGATCAGGTGATGCAGCTCAACCGCCTGAAAATTCCGCTGTTTTTCGCCTATGACGTGGTGCATGGCCAGCGTACCATTTTCCCTATCCCGCTGGGGCTCGCCGCCAGCTGGGATCTCGACGCCGTCAGCGAGGTCGGACGCGTCTCGGCCTATGAAGCCGCCGACGACGGGCTGAACATGACCTGGGCGCCGATGGTAGACGTCAGCCGCGAACCGCGCTGGGGCCGCATCTCCGAAGGGTTCGGCGAAGACACCTGGCTCTCCTCGAAGATGGGCAGCACCATGGTGAAGGCGATGCAGGGCAAAAGCCCCGCCGATCGCTATGCGGTAATGACCAGCGTCAAACACTTCGCCGCCTATGGCGGTATCGAGGGCGGCCGCGACTACAACACCGTGGACATGAGCTCGCAGCGCCTGTTCCAGGACTATCTGCCGCCCTATAAAGCGTCGCTCGACGCCGGCAGCGGCGGCGTGATGGTGGCGCTTAACTCGCTTAACGGCGCGCCCGCCACCGCCGACGGCTGGCTGCTGAAAACGGTGCTGCGCGATCAGTGGAAATTCAAAGGCATCACCATCAGCGACCACGGCGCGATTAAAGAGCTGCTCAAGCACGGCGTGGCGACCGATCCCGAGGATGCGGTGCGCGTCGCCCTGAAGTCGGGCATCGATATGAGCATGAGCGACGAGTACTACAGCAAATATCTGCCGGGCCTGGTGAAGCGCGGCGCGGTGAGCATGGCGGAGATCGACGACGCGGCGCGCCATGTGCTGAACGTTAAATATGATATGGGGCTGTTCAACGATCCTTATAGCCATCTTGGCCCGAAAGAGAGCGATCCGCAGGATACCAACGCCGAAAGCCGCCTGCACCGCGCCGAAGCGCGCGATGTGGCGCGTAAAAGCATCGTTCTGCTGAAAAACCGGCTGGAAACCCTGCCGCTGAAGCGCGCCGGCACCATTGCGCTGATTGGGCCGCTGGCGGATAGCCAGCGCGACATTATGGGCAGCTGGTCGGCAGCGGGCGTGGCGAAGCAGTCGGTAAGCCTGCTGCAGGGCATGCGTAACGCCACCGCAGGCAAAGCGTCGCTGCTCTACGCGAAAGGCGCCAACATCAGCGACAACAAAGGCATTCAGGACTTCCTTAACCTCTACGAGCAGGCGGTGTCGGTGGACGCGCGCTCGCCGCAGGCGCTGATTGACGAGGCAGTGGAGAAGGCGAAGCAGGCGGACGTGGTGGTCGCGGCGGTCGGCGAAGCGCAGGGGATGGCGCATGAGGCCTCCAGCCGCAGCGAACTCACCATTCCAGCCAGCCAGCAGAAGCTGCTGGCGGCGCTGAAGGCCACCGGCAAACCGCTGGTGATCGTGCTGATGAACGGCCGACCGCTGACGCTGGTCAATGAAGATCGCATGGCGGACGCGCTGCTGGAAACCTGGTTCAGCGGCACTGAAGGCGGCAACGCCATCGCCGACGTGCTGTTCGGCGACTACAACCCGTCCGGCAAGCTGCCGATTACCTTCCCGCGCTCGGTGGGGCAGATCCCGCTCTACTACAACCATCTGCCGACCGGCCGTCCTTACAACTTCGCCAAGCCGAACAAATACACCTCGCACTACTATGATTCAGTGAACGGCCCGCTCTATCCGTTTGGCTACGGGCTGAGCTACACCCGCTTCAGCGTCTCGCCGGTGAAAATGTCGGCGGCCACGATGCCGCGCAACGGCACGGTCGAGGCGAGCGTGACGGTGACCAATACCGGCGACCGCGACGGCGCGACGGTGGTACAGATGTACCTGAACGATCCGGTCGCCTCCATCAGCCGTCCGGTGCGCGAGCTGCGCGGCTTTAAGCGGATTATGCTTAAAGCAGGCGAATCGCAGACCGTCAGCTTTAAGATCGACGTGGACGCGCTGAAGTTCTGGAACCAGCAGATGCAACAGGTAGCGGAGCCAGGCAAGTTCAACGTGATGATCGGACTTGATTCGGTACGCACCCAGAACGCGCAGTTCGACTATCTCTGACGCTGCACGATACGCTGCTCCCGGCCTGGCGGCCGGGAGCAGCGGGCACACCAGGCCAACCGCAACCTTATGAACAGCATCCGCAACCGTATCCAGAACCAGGTTTTTCGCGTTAACGGCCTGGCGCTTAATGAGTTCGATATTTCGCAGCCGCCCGGCGATCCCGGCCTGTTCGGCCCCGACAGCGTTATCTGGCGCGTGCACGGCGACTTTCCCGCCATGCTGTGCGGCGGCATCAGCGCCTTGCTGTTACAGATGCTGCATCCTTCCGCGCTGGCGGGCGTCTGGGATCATTCCAACTTCCGCCAGGATATGATGGGCCGCCTGCGGCGCACCAGCCAGTTCATCGCCGTCACCACCTTCGGCAATCGTCACGACGCCAGCCTGCTGATTGAGCGCATTAAAAACATTCATCTGCGCGTCAGCGGCGTCGACAATTACGGGCAGCCCTACGCCGCCAGCGACCCGCGTCTTCTTACCTGGGTGCACGTCGCCGAAACCAGCGCCTTTCTCGCCGCGCATCTGCGCTTTAAAAATCCGCAGCTCAGCCTGGCGGAGCAGGATCGCTACTATCAGGAAGCGGCGCTGATCGCCGAAGCGCTGGGGGCCACCGGCGTGCCGAAAAGCGTCGAGGCGGTGAGGCGATACCTGCAGGATATGCGCGGCGAGCTACGCTATGACGAGCGCACCGCCGAGGTGACGCGCCTGCTGCGCGAGGCGCCTGCGCCAGGCTGGCAGGCAAAGCCAGCGATGAAAGTGATGCTGAATTCCGGCATGGCCCTGCTGCCCGACTGGGCGCAGCAGATGTCCGGCTATCGCTTCAGCCCGCTGTCGCGCGCGCTGCTCGACGCCGAGATGCGGCTGCTGGCGAAAACCCTGCGCTGGTCAATTACGCGCGGCGCATACCATCGCGCCATGCTGCGCATGGGACGCCAGCCTTAACGCCTTCTTAACCTTTTCTGTACGCCAGCCTGTCGACGCTATGCCGCCGCTTAACAGCGCGGCGGCAGTAAAGGTAACCGAAGATTAATGATGAAATTCGTCGTGCGGCCGCGTATAGCTGCGCGGCGCGCGCGTCTGCCGCTGCTTTGCCGTCCGGCGCTGCTGCAGGCGGTGCGCCAGCAGGCCCAGCCCGGCGCCGATGGCGGCCAGCGACAGCAGGCCGAAGGTGAGGTCGACAGGCAGCAGGATAAGCGCCGCCAGGCCGACCGCTATCAGCGTGACGGCAAGCGTAAGCGTGGTGTAGCGATAAAGAAGCCAGAGAAAAAGCGCGAGAAACGCCAGCTCGCGCCAGGCAAAATCGGTAACGGGCTGCATCATGCGCCTCCGATAAAAAGGTGAGATCGACCTTAGCACGCCGCTGCGCGCCAGAAACGCGAATAGCGTTTCACCATCCGGGCTGCCCACTCTTTAGCGGCGTTGCGCCTTTCCGCGCCGCGCCGCGTTCTCCGCTTTACTTTTGCTTACCCTTGCGCAGGCGCATTGCGCCGACTTTGAGAGTTTTACCCTTGTCTCACGTGGCGGCAGTGGGGATCCTGCTCTAATCTCGGGGAAATGGATCCCTAAGCTTTGTCGAGGCGCTATGACTTACCAACCTCTGATTGCTGAGGTCCACAATCAGCAACATACACTGACGGCGATTGTCGAACAGGATGAGCGCACCGCTTACTTCTACATCTGGCCGACGGATCTGTTCCGCAGCCAGTATGCGGTGCGCGGCTGCTGGCTGCGCAATCTGCTGCCTGCGCCGGCGCAGGAAGATCGCGCGGCGATGGAGCAGGGCATCGCGCCGCTGCTCAGCGCCGAGTATTGCCGCACGCTGGAGGCGGAGCCGCCGCTCGATCCGGCGGGCCTGCAGGTGCTGTGGGAGCCGAGCGACGACGGCGCGGCGCTGTGGTATTACGGCCAGCTGCTGGCAGTGATCCCCGGCTGGAGCCTCTACCAGGATAAACAGGTCAGCTTCTCTGCCGGCTGCATCAAAAAAAACCGGCTGACCGCGCCGCTTGGCTCCGCCTCCACCAACGACTACTACGCGCGCGCGGAGCATCAGCGTCAGTTCTGGCGCGACTGGCACGACGGCAACGAGTGGGATCGGGTGCAGCAGGCGCTGCTGCAGCGCTATCAGGCGCAGTTCGGCGAGTCGGTGAAGTATTACGCCATCGATCAGGGCAGCTGGCCGCCGATGGCTATCTCCCAGCACTGGCATCAGGGCGTATGGTATTTCCTCACGCTCGGCATGATCATTCGCCCGATGCCGCAGGTCGACTATCTGTTCGACGAACTGGCGCCGCAGTATCGCCGCGTCGAGCTGGCGATGGCGGTGGATGGCGAAGTGATGACCGAAGGCAATGCGGTGCAGATGGCGAGCGCGCTGGCGGAGTTCGCCCATCTGCCCTGGGCGCGTCTCACCTGGCTGGGCGAAGGGCATACGCTGGCGTCGGAAGTGGCGCCGGTCGGTTTTGAAAGCTTTCTGCTGGCCAACGCGCTGGCGGACGAGAGCGCGCAGTTTAACCTGCCGAAGCGCGACGGCGATCGGCCTAACCTGCTGTGGGCGACGCCGATCACCGAAGCGGAGCGTCAGTTCGCGCAGGCGGATGAGCTGGGCGGTCAGCAGCTGGCGGAGCTGCTGATGGCGGCGGGCAATAACCATATCTTCCGTCCGCGCCAGCAGGTAGTGGAGAGCGAAATCTGACGGCGGCGCGCTGCTTGCCCAGCGCGCCGCCGGTCGTTAGTGACTAAATAATCACCTGCCTCAACGAGTTGTTAAATTTGTGATCTCGCGCATCTCAAGTTAGCTGCTGCTGCGCCGTTAACCCTGATCAGGCAATCGCGCCGTTTCTGCCAGGGGAAAGCAGATGCTAAAAACAACTCAGTCCCGCTTTACCGCGGTTCTTGTACTCTTTTTTCTCGTTTTGATGCTCATCACCGTAGTAGTGATTAAACAGTTTATCTCGCCACAGCTGACCGCGAATCAGAGCCAGCTGGTGCGCTACCAGGTTGACGCGCTGGCGACCGGCATCGTGGAACAGATGAACCGCGTTCAGGCGCAGCAGCGCGCCATCACCGAAGCCGCGAGCGTGATGGAGAGTCCCGCCATCGATCAGATGCTGCCGGCGCTGGTGAACCAGTATCAGGACAGCAACGTCTTCGGCGGCGGCATCTGGCCGCTGCCTAACCGTCGCGATCCGGCGAAAGAGAAAGACAGCAGCTTCTTTGCGCGCAACGCCAGCAACCAGCTGCAGGTCAACACCTACTGGAACTCCGACGCCGCCGATAAATACTGGGAGCAACCCTGGTACAAGGACGGCATGGCCGCGCCGAAAGGGCAGTGCGCCTGGGCGAAAGCCTATCAGGACGCCGCTAGTCCGCAGCCGCGCACCAACTGCGCCATGGCGATCTACCGCGACGGCACCGTCTGGGGCGTCGCCACCATCGACGTCACCCTCGGCTTTTTCAACCATCTGGCGAAAGAGATGGGCGACGCCATTCAGGGACGCGTGCTGATCGTCGAGGCCGACGGCAAAGTGGTGGGCAACGCCGCGCTGGTAGACGGCACGCCGAAGCTGGAAAACCTGACCGATCTGCAACTGCCGATGGCGGCGCCGCTGAAGGGCCTGCTGAGCGGCGCAGGCTCGCAGCCGACCGAGACGACCTTTGACGGCGAGGATGGCGAACATACGCTGTTCCTGCAGGCTATCCCGGGCAGCCCGTGGTATCTGGCCAGCGACGTGCCGACCAGCCTGCTCACCGCGCAGGCGCACAGCATGCTGACGCGTCTCGGCCTGGTGCAGATCCCGCTGGCGATCGTGCTGCTGCTGGTGCTGCTGGGCTTTATCCGCGCGATGATGCAGCGCCTTAACGTGCTGCACCGCAACATCGACGCGCTGGCGCAGGGCGGGGCCGATCTGACCCAGCGTTTGCCGACCAGCAACAGCCCGGAGTTCAACGCCGTGGCGCAGAGCTTCAACAACTTTATCGGCTATCTGCAGGGGCTGATGCGTCAGGTCGGCGACAGCGCGCTGGCGATCACCGCTGCGTCGCGCGAGATCGCCAGCGGCAACGCCAACCTCTCGTCACGCACCGAAGATCAGGCCAGCTCGATCGTCGAAACCGCCGCCTCTATGGAGCAGCTGACCGGCACGGTGCGCCAGAACGCCGACAACGCTACCCACGCCAATCAACTGGCGGGCAATGCGTCGCAGGTGGCGGCGCGCGGTACGGAAGTGGTGCGTCAGGTGGTGAGCACCATGGGCGAGATCCATCATTCATCGCGCAAAGTGGTCGATATTATCAGCGTCATCGACAGCATCGCCTTCCAGACCAATATCCTGGCGCTCAACGCCGCGGTAGAAGCGGCGCGCGCAGGCGAGCAGGGCCGCGGCTTCGCGGTGGTCGCCTCTGAAGTGCGTAACCTGGCGCAACGTTCGGCCAACTCGGCGCGCGAAATCAAAAAGCTGATCGAAGAGTCGGTGGCCAATATCGACGCCGGCAGTCAGCTGGTGGAGCAGGCGGGCGAGACCATGGACGAACTGATGCAGGGCGTCAGCAGCGTCACCACGCTGATGAGCGAAATCATGTCCGCCAGCCGCGAGCAGAGCATGGGCATCGAGCAGGTCAACGTGGCGATCACCCAGCTCGACGGCACGACGCAGCAGAATGCCGCGCTGGTGGAGCAGGTTTCCGCCGCTGCCCAGGCGATGGAAGAGCAGAGCGTGCAGCTGGAGCAGGTGGTGCAAAGCTTCCGCCTGTAAGCGTCACCCACGGGCTCGCGCAGGCGAGCTCGTCAGCAAACGCAGAACGCGGGTGACAGGGCGCGAAGAGCAAAGCGTCCCGCGCAAGGGACTGCGCGGGCCGAGCAGCCATGGATGGCGTTTTTTGCGTCTTTGCGATCGCTCCCTGTCATCCGCGTCATCACAACGTCAGCTATCCCACGGGCTCGCACAGGCGAGCCCGTTTTTTTGCGCAAAACCGCACGAATTCACGCGGCATGAAACGGCAGGGATGTGCCAGAATAGTAAGAGTTATCTTAAGGAATCCTCATGTCTGCTATCGAAGTTATTCTCGTCGACCATCTCGATCGTCCCACCGGTAAAATGGAAAAGCTGGAAGTGCATGAGAAGGGGCTGCTGCACCGCGCGGTCACGGTCTACGTATTTAATTCGTCCGGCGAACTGCTGCTGCAGCGCCGCGCCAGCGGCAAATACCACTGCGGCGGGCTGTGGAGCAACACCACCTGCGGGCACCCCTGTCCGGCGGAGCCGACGCAGCAGGCGGCGGAACGTCGTTTATACGAGGAGATGGGGCTGGAGCTGTCGCTGACGCCGGTCTTCGAGCTGAGCTACAACCTGCCGCTCAGCAACGGCCTGATCGAGCATGAGTATGGTCATGTCTACTTCGCCGTCAGCGATGACCAGCCCACGCCCAACCCGCAAGAAGCGGATGACTGGCGCTATCTCTCGGTAAGCGACATCCAGCGCGCGATGCTTGAGGAGCCGCAGCAGTTCACGCCCTGGTTTCTCTACACCTTTCCGCGCATCCCCGCCTATTTAAATGCGCTGAGTATGCCGGCGTAAAGAGAATGACCGCCCGTTCGGGCGGCCATTTCGTTAACGCGCGGCAAAATCCTCCGCGTCCACATCGTAGCCCGACGGCTCCCAGCGGATCGCCAGCAGCGCCAGCAGACCCGCCAGCGGCGCCAGGAAAATCACCCAGAAAACCCCGGTGCCCAGCGCGGCGACCAGCACCGGAAACAGAAACAGCGAAACGGTCGAGCTGCCGCGCATCAGCGTCTGGTTAAAACCGACGCCGACGCCGCGCAGCGAAGTCGGATAGCTGAGCGACGCGAAGGTCATGGTATGCGAACCGGGACCAAAGCCCTGACCAAACAGAAACAGCGCCAGCATCGCGATGGCGATGCCCGCTTCCTGACCGCCTTCGGGACGCCCAATCAGCGCCAGCCCCAGCAGCGCCACGCACTGACAGGCGTAGCCTGCTACCGACATCTTCCACGCGCCCAGACGCGGCACCAGCCGCACCGCCAGCACGCCGCCGACAAAGGCGAACAGCAAATTGAGCGCCAGCGACACCAGAATCGTGGTCAGCATCGACTGGGCGAAAAAGCTGGTGATGATCACCGGCAGGCCAAAGGCCACCGCGTTATAGGCGAAGGAAGAGGCGACTGAGGTGATGGTCGCCAACAGCGTGCGGCGCAGATAGACGCCGCGCAGCAGCGCGCCGTAGTTGCGCCAGCTGGCACGGCGTGCAGGCTGGACAGGCGCTGTGGACGCATCCTCGGCCACCTGCGCGTTGATATTCCAGCCGCTGCGCAAAATGGCGGCCGCGCCTTTCAGATCGCCCTGATTGGCCGCCCAGACCGGCGACTCGCTCATATAGCGACTGCGTATCGCGATAATAATCAGCGCCGGCACCGCGCCGAAGCCGAGGATCAGGCGCCACAGCCAGCCGGTGTGGCTCTCCGGCAGCACTGCATAGAGCAGCAGCACCAGCAGATAGGAGATGCTGATCGCCGCATACCAGGTGGGACACCACATCGCCACGCTGGCGGCCTTGTTGCCCTTGCCGCGCAGGCGGGAAAACTCGGCGAGAAACGCCATTGCCACCGGCAAATCAATGCCGACCCCCAGCCCCATCACAAAACGCGCGCCGCCCAGCACATACTCATTGGGCGCGAAGGCGCAGGCGAGCGCTGCCACCACGAAAAAGAACATATCCGCCATAAAAACGCGATAGCGGCCGATCTTATCGGTGAGGTAGCCGCCGATCAGCGCGCCGACAATGGCGCCAAAGGTAATGGCGGAGGCGACCATGCCGGTGCCGGTCGGAGTGAGGTTGAACTCGCGCGCCACATCCTTGATGCCGAACGCCAGCGCACCGAGATCGTAAGCATCGAGAAACACGCCGCCCAGCGCGATCGCCACCACAATGCGCGCGTTATTGCGCGCGCCGTCGCCGCTGTTTATCAGGCGCGACACGTCCGCCGCGCTGCGGATCCACTGCGTTTCCCCTTCGCGCCGGTTCCCTGTTAACGCCACGTGGGCGGAAGATGAAGTGAAGTCGGTCATAATGTTGTCTGTGATTA
This sequence comes from Pantoea sp. NGS-ED-1003, assembly GCF_000738765.1. NCBI lineage: Bacteria > Pseudomonadati > Pseudomonadota > Gammaproteobacteria > Enterobacterales > Erwiniaceae > Pantoea > Pantoea sp. NGS-ED-1003. The sequence goes on along the minus strand of NZ_JPQA01000005.1, from coordinate 296,676 downwards.
TTGTGAGTGAATGGACAGCTTACCGTCCAGACGTCTGGACGTAAATTCTTTTCAGTTATAACCGAGCCGATAACAGTATGAGAAAGTTGAGGCGCGACACTTCACGCTTCAGGCAATGTGTTACGCGATGCCTGACGAAACGACTATTCTCTATAAGCACCTCACAAATAACCGAATTAAAGGAACACCTCATGGCAAGGTCTGGTTTTCTGGCATTGACGGCAGCCGCGCTGCTGCTGGCGACAGGCGCGGCGCAGGCCGCCGATCCCGTGCGCGTGGGTTCGAAAATCGATACGGAAGGTTCGCTGCTGGGCAACGTGATCCTGCAGGTGCTGGAAAAGCACGGCGTGAAAACAGTGAACAAAATCCAGCTCGGCACCACCCAGGTGGTGCGCGGCGCCATCACCGCCGGCGAACTGGACATCTATCCCGAATATACCGGCAACGGCGCTTTCTTCTTCAACGACGAAAAAGACGCCGCCTGGAAAAATGCGCGTCAGGGCTATGAGAAAGTGAAAAAGCTCGACGCCGACAAAAATCAGCTGGTGTGGCTGACGCCTGCGCCAGCGAACAACACCTGGACCATCGCGGTGCGCCAGGATGTCGCCCAGCAGAACAAGCTCAGTTCGCTTGACGATCTCAGCAGCTACCTGAAAAAAGGCGGCACCTTCAAGCTGGCGGCCTCGGCGGAATTTATCGAGCGCGGCGACGCTCTGCCAGCCTTTGAAAAAGCCTATGGCTTTAAGCTGACGCAGAGCCAGCTGCTCTCGCTGGCGGGCGGCGATACGGCGGTAACCATCAAGGCGGCGGCGCAGCAGACCTCCGGCGTCAATGCGGCGATGGCCTACGGCACCGACGGCCCGGTGGCGGCGCTGGGCCTGCAAACCCTGAGCGATCCCAAAGGCGTGCAGCCGATCTATGCGCCGACGCCGGTGATCCGCGCCGCGGTGCTGAAAGCCTATCCCGACATCGAAAGCTGGCTGAAGCCGGTCTTCAGCAAGCTGGATGAGAAAACCCTGCAGCAGCTTAATGCGAAGATTGCTGTCGAAGGCCAGGACGCCAGCAGCGTGGCGAGCGAATGGCTGCAGCAGCAGAAGCTGCTGTAAACCATGGCGCTATCGCGGGATGCGATGCTGGCGGCGCGGCGTCAGCCGGTCGCGCTGCTGCTGTTGCTGTTGCTAAGTCTGGCGTTCTACTGGCTGCCGTTTCTCAGCTACGCGCCAAACCGGCTGGTTTCCGGCCAGCCGCTGATGCTCGGCCAGGTCAGCGACGCCGGCTGGCTGGCGCTGCCGCTGGCGGCGCTCTGGCTGCTGCTGTGGGCGCGCCCGACGCGTGCGGCGCTGGCGCTGATGCTGCTCGCCTGCGACGCGCTGCTGACCGGCATGGTCTGGCTGAGCGGGCACGAGGCGGCGCGGCTGGCGGCGCAGGGCAGCGCGCTGGCGCGCACCAGCTTCGGCGGCGGCCTGTGGCTGGCGTGCGGCGTCACGCTGCTGCTGGGCGCGGAGCTGGCGCGCACGCTGACGCGCAATAATCTCTGGCGACTGCTGCTCAATCTGCAGATCTGGCTGCTGCCGCTGCTGATGCTGTTCAGCGGCGAGCTGAACGCGCTGTCGCTGCTGAAGGAGTACGCCAACCGCCACGCGGTGTTCGACGCGGCGCTGGCGCGCCATCTGACGCTGCTCAGCGGCACGCTGCTGCCTGCGCTGCTCATCGGCCTGCCGCTCGGCATCTTGCTGCACCGGCGTCCGGCGTGGCAGAGCGGCGTTTTCAGCGTGCTGAACGTTATTCAGACCGTGCCGTCGGTGGCGCTGTTCGGCCTGCTGATCGCGCCGCTGGCCGGGCTGGCGAGCGCTTTTCCCTGGCTGAAAAGCTGGGGCGTCAGCGGCATCGGCATGGCGCCGGCGCTGATCGCGCTGACGCTCTATGCGCTGCTGCCGCTGGTGCGCAGCGTGGTGGCCGGGCTGCAGCAGGTGCCGCGCGACGTGCGCGAAAGCGCGCGCGGCATGGGCATGGGCCAGCTGCAGCGCTTTTTCGCCGTCGACGTGCCGCTGGCGCTGCCGGTCTGGCTCGCTGGGCTGCGCGTGGTGGTGGTGCAGACGCTCGGCATGGCGGTGATCGCTGCGCTGATCGGCGCAGGCGGCTTCGGCGCCATAATTTTTCAGGGACTCCTCAGCAGCGCGCTCGATTTGGTGCTGCTGGGGGTGATCCCGGTGATTGCGCTGGCGGTGGTGATTGACGCGCTGTTCCGCCTGCTGATTTCCCTGCTGGAGAGAACCCATGATTCACTTTAACGGCGTCAGTAAGCACTTCGCTGGCAAAGCGGCGGTGAAGGATTTGTCGCTGCAGATCGGCGAGGGCGAGTTTAGCGTGCTGCTTGGCACCTCGGGCTCCGGCAAATCGACCACGCTGAAGATGATCAATCGCCTGGTGGAGTTCGACGAGGGCGAGATCCTGTTCGCGGGGGAGTCGATCCGACGCCTTGACGCGCGCGATTTGCGCCGGCGCATGGGCTACGCCATTCAGTCCATCGGTCTGTTTCCCCACTGGACGGTGGAAAAAAATATCGCCACCGTGCCTGAACTGCTCGGCTGGCCCAAAGCCCGCATCCGCGCGCGAGTTGAGGAGCTGCTGGCGCTGCTTAGTCTGGATGCGCATCTGGCGCGGCGTCTGCCGCATCAGCTCTCCGGCGGCCAGCAGCAGCGCGTCGGCGTGGCGCGGGCGCTGGCGGCGGATCCTGAAGTGCTGCTGATGGATGAACCCTTCGGCGCGCTCGATCCGGTCACGCGCGGCGCGCTGCAGCAGGAGATGCTGCGCATTCACCGCCTCTCGGGCCGCACCATCGTGCTGGTTACGCATGACATCGACGAGGCGCTGACGCTGGCGGATAACATCGTGCTGATGGATCAGGGGGAAATTGTGCAGCAGGGCAAGCCCGCCGCGCTGCTGACGCAGCCGAAAAACGACTTTGTGCAGGACTTCTTCGGCAGAAGCGAGCTGGGCGTGCGTCTGCTGTCGCTGGGACAGGTCGGCAACGCGGCGCGGCGCGGCGAGTGGCTGGAAGGCGAGCCGCTGGCGGCCGCGCAGTCGCTGCGCGAAGCGCTGTCGCAGTTTATCGCCCGGCGCGCCGATAAGCTGCCGGTGGTGGATGAACGCCAGCAGCCGCTGGGCGTGCTCTACTTCAGCGATCTGCTGACGCTGCGCGAGGGTCAATGATGCGCTGGCTGAAGGATCCGCTGCTGTGGCTGATTATCCTGTTTGTGGCGCTGCTGCTCGGCCTGCCCTACAGCGGACCGCTTTTCGCCTGGTGGTTCCCCGAGCAGGCGCGTCCGCTCTACCAACAGGAGAGCTTTCTCCAGCTGGCGCTGGCGCATCTTTTTCTGGTGGTGACCGCCAGCGCGCTGGCGCTGCTGGTCGGCGTCGGCGGCGGGGTGCTGGTTACCCGGCGCGCGGGACGGCGCTTTCGGCCGCTGGTAGAAACCATCGTGGCGGCCGGACAGACCGTTCCGCCGGTCGCAGTGCTGGCGATCGCCGTGCCGGTGATGGGGTTCGGCGCCTGGCCGGCGGTGGTGGCGCTGCTGCTTTACGGCCTGCTGCCGATTTTACAGGGCACGCTGGCCGGACTCGATAGCGTGCCCGCCAGCAGTCGGGAAATCGCCGACGGCGTCGGCATGAGCGCATGGCAGCGTTTGTGGCAGGTAGAGCTGGCGCTGGCTGCGCCGGTGATACTGGCGGGCGTGCGCACCTCGGTGATCGTTAACATCGGCACGGCGGCCATTGCCTCGACCGTGGGCGCGGAGAGTCTCGGTTCGCCGGTAATCATCGGCCTGAGCGGCTTTAACACCGCCTATGTGATTCAGGGCGCGCTGCTGGTGGCGCTGCTGGCGATTGTCAGCGATCGCCTGTTTGAGCGCCTGCAGCGCTGGCTTAGCGTGAGTGGAGAATAAGGGTGTAGCCGACCAGCATCAGCCCGCCGGTGCCGCCGACGGCCATAATGAAAAACAGCGTTGCGAAGAAGATTTTTTGCCAGTTCATGCGGAAACCTGAGTAGAGCCCGAAAGCCGGGGATAATAACGCGGGCAGGGCGAGGCGAAAAGGGCCCTGCGTGCGTTTTACTGAAAGCGCGTCTCGTGGGCGCGAATGGTATATCCCTGCTCTTGCCAGTGCGTCAGCTGTTCCTGCTGGCGACGCGTAAGCTTTTTGCCGGTCCAGACAAAAATAGTCTGACCGGGAAAAAGCTCGGGGCGCGGCAGGTCAAGCGGCTCCGCCAGCACGTCAAGCCGCCAGCCCTCCTGCGAGAGCCGCCAGGCTTCCAGCCAGATGCGGGTGCGGTCTTCTACCGCCCAGCCGAGGATCAGCGCGTCTTTACCCGCTTTTTTACGACTGGCGGCCAGACAGAAGGCGACGTAATCTATCAGCGCGCCGTCCAGCAGGCTGCTCATCACGCGTGCGGTATTCTGATCCAGACCGAGTTTCTGCCGAACCGGCATAATGACGTGATCGATAAGCGGATCAACTGGATTTTCACGCCCCAGCGCGGCGATTTTTGCGCGCAGCTTCGACGGTTTGACGTGACGCAGCACGCTCATCAGCTCTTCCTGGAGGTTCACCCAGCCGTCGTGCACGTTCACGCTTTCGCCTTCGAGCAGCGCTTTGACTTTGCCCACCGGCACGCCGCTTTCGATCCAGCGTTTAATTTCTTCGATGCGCTGCACATCCTCGTCATCAAACTGACGATGTCCACCCTCCGATCGCTGCGGCTTTAATAAGCCATAACGTCGTTGCCACGCACGCAGCGTGACTGGGTTTATTCCACAGCGTTCGGCGACGTCACCGATACTGTAAAAGGCCATAACTTCCCCAAACTTCCTGACTGCGATCCAATAACCTTAACCAACCCGATCAACTTGTACAAATGTTTTTTAAGTGTACAAGTTGACCGTGGCGCAAGTTTCACGCTTAATCTCATATATGAGATATTTTTTCCAAATATGAGACGAGAATAGTGCTGACTGAAGAGACTGAACAACGCCTTGCGGCTCGCCTGGCAGAACTCCGCGTTCAGCGCGGCTGGTCGCTGGATGAGCTTGCCACAGCGACCGGCATCAGCCGGGCGTCATTGTCGCGTATCGAGCGCGGCGAAACCAGCCCGACGGCTGCCTTATTGAATCGCCTGTGCGTCGCTTATGGTCTTACCATGTCGCGGCTGTTAAGTGAAGTGGAAGAGGCGGTTAATCTGCTGCTGACGCCGGAACAGCAGCCGGTATGGCGCGATGACGCCAGCGGCTTCGTGCGCCGCAACGTCTCGCCGCCAGTCGCCCACTTTCGCGCAGAGCTGGTGGAAGGGCAGCTGCGGCCGGGCGCGCGCATCGATTACGATGCGCCACCTGTTCAGGGGCTGGAGCAGCATATCTGGCTGCAGCAGGGCGGCCTGACCATCACCATGGACGGGCAGAGCTGGACCTTACAGAGCGGCGACTGCCTGCGTTTTCATCTGACCGGCCGCTCGGCGTTCGAGGCGCATCTTACCGACGGCGCGCGCTATGTGCTGGTGGTGTGCAAACCATGACGACGTATGAATGGATTGACGCAGATCGGGCGCGCATCGAGCAGGGCTTTCTCAGCGATTTGCTGCAGGCGTGCGTGGCGGACGGTGCCAGTATCGGCTTTACCGATCCGCAGGACCGCGCGACGATAGCGCGTTTCTGGCAGCAACGCGCAGCCAGCCTCGCCGAGGGGGAGAACGAACTCATCGTTGCGCGCCAGCACGAGCGAGTGGTCGGCACGCTAACCCTGAGCGCCGCCGTGATGCCCAACGGCCGCCATCGCGCGGAGATCAACAAGCTGCTGGTGCATCCCGCCGCCCGCCGTCAGGGCATCGCGCGCCAGCTGATGCAGCTGGCCGAGCAGCGTGCGCAGGCGCTGGGCAAAACGCTGCTGGTGCTGGACACCCGCAGCGGCGACGCCGCCACGCAGCTCTATCTTTCGCTCGGCTGGCAGATCGCCGGCGCGATTCCAGGCTACGCCGAATCGATCGCGGGCGAGCTAGAGGCGACGACGGTGATGTTTAAGCTGCTGAAGCCCCTGCCATGATCCAGGTTATGCGTGAAGATGCGGATCATCCCGACGCTCGCTGGCTGCTGGATCAGCTTTCCGACACCCTGACGCAGTTAACCGGCAGCAGCGGCCGCATCCGTTTTGATGCGGCGGAAATGGCGATGCCGGGACGCTGCTTCGCCGTGGCCCGGAATGCGCAGCGGCAGCCTGTCGGATGCGGCGCCTTTCGCCCGTTGCAGCCCGACGTGGCTGAGCTTAAACGCATGTTCGCCTTGCCCGGAAGCCAGGGCGCTGGCGCGGCGCTGCTGCACTTCCTTGAGCAACAGGCGCGGCTGGAGGGATATCGGGAGCTGTGGCTGGAGACGCGGCGCGTCAATGCGCGCGCGCTGGCTTTTTACGCACGCCACGGCTTTCAGCCCATTGCCGCGTTCGGACCTTATGCCGCGATGCCGCAGGCGCAATGTCTGGGCAAGCGGCTGGATGGTCAGGGCAGCGCATAGCTGACCGGCGTCACCGCCCGACGGTCAATCTGCCGGCTTAGCGCGCGAACGGCGCTCTTCAGCGGGCAGAGGGTTCCTACCGGCGTCACGCGGCACCCCGCCTGCCGCCACTCTTCGCGCAGCAGCGGATGCGCGGCGTCGATCGGCTGCAGACGGCGCAGGTCATCCAGGCTTTGTGCCTGAAAATAGACGCGCAGGAAGCGCTGGCCGCTGGCGTTGTCGCGCCAGCGCTCGAAAACCAGGCTACCGCCGGGCGGGATATTGCCGCGCGCATAGCCGGGCAGCGTCCAGCTAAAGCCCATCAGGGTGCGCACCATCGCGATATTGGTGTCGTGCGCCACCAGCAGCAGCCAGCGCGCATTCGGCGCGGCATTGTGGCTTTCCGCTGCCTCCAGCATGGCGTTGAGCAGAATCGATCCGCGCCTTTGCGCGCTGTAGAGCACGTCGTTGCTGAGGTCGTAGTTCGCCGACAGCAGCGGCAGAATGGCGGTGATCTGCGCGGAGCGGGTGATATGGCCCCAGGCGATCTGGCTGAGCGGCAGGTTTTCGCTCCAGGCGAGGCGCAGCGTCTCCGCCATGCTCGCCATCACGCTCAGGCCGGCGATATAGGCATGGCCGCTTTTGCTCTGGCGGATCTGCCAGGGCTGATCGAACAGCGCGCAGTGGGCGTCGGAGAGACATACCGCCTGCTTCAGCGCCAGGACGGAGGGCTGCAGCGCCCGCTGGCGCGCGGCCAGATCGCCCGCCTTCGCCGCGACCGCCGCCCGCTGCTGCGCGGGATCGGTCGCCGTCGCGGCGAAGGCGTCGGTCTGGAACAGCGGATCGGCTTCATCTGCCACGTGATGCACCGGCACGCCGCAGCCGGGAAAGGCGCCGTCCACCAGCGCTTCGGCGGTGGCGCGGGTGCGCTGCAGCGGGCTGGCGCGCACGTATATATCCCGCGGCTGCGGGCAGCCGGCCGTCAGCAGGCCGAGCTGGCGATAATGTTCGCCCTCCCAGCGCCCTTTATTGACCACCGCCGCGTAGCCGTGGCCAGTCAGCTCGCCGTCGCGCGTGCTCCATACTGGCCAGGGACGCTGAGTGGCGGCCTCAATCTCTTTGCGGTTGCCCGGCGTGGGCGGACGCACGCCGTGGCGGCTCAGCTCCACCACCTGCTCCAGCTGATATGTCGGCGGCTGTGCGGCGGCCTGCGTCGACCAGAGCAGCAGGGCGCAGAGAGCGGCAAAGGCGCGGCGGGGGAAAATCATCTCTTCTTCCTCAGGAGAACGGCGGTGATGCGACACCATAGCGCTGAAGCCCGGCCGCTGGCTACGGCAAGATTTTTCCGCTGCGCAATTCCTCGAGGTGGCGCGAAAAAATGCGGCCCGAAGCTGACGCTGGCGGATTACTGTGTAAAAATACAGGCCATTTTCACCCGGCGGTAAACGACTATGGCCCTGACAGCAGCAATAAAAAGCCAGATAGCGCAGTGGTATAAGGCGCTACAGCCGCAGGTGCCGGACTTTATTCCGCGCGCGCCGCAGCGTCAGATGATCGCCGAAGTGGCGAAGTGCCTGGCGGGCGACGACGCGCGTCATCTGGCGATTGAAGCGCCGACCGGCGTCGGCAAAACTCTCTCTTATCTGATCCCCGGCATCGCGGCGAGCCGCGCCGAAGAGAAGACCCTGATCGTCAGCACCGCCAACGTGGCGCTGCAGGATCAGATCTTTACCAAAGATCTGCCGCTGCTGAAAAAGATCATTCCCGATCTTACCTTTACCGCCGCCTTCGGGCGCGGGCGCTACGTCTGTCCGCGCAATCTGGCGGCGCTGGCGGCCAGCGACGATCAGCAGGGCGATCTGCTGCTCTATCTCGACGACGAAGCGGTAAGCAGCACTCAGGAGGAGCAAACGCAGTGCGGCCGCCTGGAGAAGTCGCTCGGCAGCTACGCGTGGGACGGACTGCGCGATCACAGCGAAGAGAACATCAGCGACAGCCTGTGGCAGCGCCTCTCGACCGACAAGGCGAGCTGCCTCGGTGCGCACTGCCGCTGGTATCGCGAATGCCCCTTTTTCGTCGCCCGCCGTGAAATCGAGCAGGTGGATGTGGTGGTGGCTAACCATGCGCTGGTGATGGCGGCGATGGAGAACGAGTCGGTGCTGCCGCCGCCGAAGCACCTGATGCTGGTGCTGGACGAAGGACACCATCTGCCGGAGGTGGCGCGCGACGCGCTGGAGATGAGCGCCGACATCACGCCCGGCTGGAGCAGCCTGCAGCTCGATCTCTTCGTGCGGCTGGTAGAGGGCATTATGACGCAGATGCGCCCGAAATCGCCGCCGCCGCTCAGCAATCCGGAGCGTCTTAAGGCGCACTGCGAGGAGCTGCGCGAGCTGCTGACGACGCTGAGCCAGGCGCTCAATCCGCTGCTGCCCGCCGACAACCAGCCGGGCGAGTTTCGCTTTGTGCTCGGCGAGCTGCCTGAAGAGCTGCTGGCCCTCTGCGCGCGCCTGTTCAAGCTGAGCGACGCGCTGCGCGGGCTGGCGGAAGGGCTGATCAACGCCCTCAGCGAGCAGACCGGCAGCGTCGATCTGATGCGTTTGCACCGCAATCTGCTGCAGCTTAACCGCCAGTTCGGCTGGTTCGAATCGGTCAGCAAGCTGTGGCGGCTGGCGGCGATGCCGAAAGCGTCGGGCGCGCCGGTGTCGAAGTGGATCACGCGCGAGCTGCGCGACGGCCAGGCGCATCTGCTGTTTCACTGCGCTGGCATTCGCGTCAGCGATCAGCTGGAGAAGCTGCTGTGGCGCAAAATCCCTCATGTGGTAATGACTTCCGCCACGCTGCGCTCGCTCAACAGCTTCGGCCGCCTGCAGGAGATGTCGGGCCTGAGCGAGAAGGCCGGCGACCGATTTGTGGCGCTCGACTCGCCGTTTAATCACGTCGAGCAGGGCAAGCTGGTGATCCCGCAGATGCGCTACGAGCCGCTGCTGGCTAACGAAGCGGAGCATATCGCCGAAATGGCGGCCTTTTTCCGTCAGCAGATGAAAGAGGAGAAGCACAAAGGAGTGCTGGTGCTGTTCGCCAGCGGCCGCGCGATGCAGCAGTTCGTCGCACAATTGCCGGAGCTGCGTCTGACCATGCTGGTGCAGGGCGATCAGCCGCGCTCGCGCCTGGTGGAGCTGCACCGTAAACGGGTGGCGAAGGGCGACACCAGCATTCTGGTGGGTCTGCAGTCGTTCGCCGAAGGGCTGGATTTAAAAGGCGAGCTGCTGAGCCAGGTGCATATTCATAAAATCGCTTTTCCGCCGGTGGACAGTCCGGTAATTTTGACCGAAGGCGAATGGCTCAAGAGCCTGAATCGCTACCCGTTTGAGGTGCAGAGCCTGCCGAGCGCCTCCTTTACGCTGATCCAGCAGGTTGGCCGCCTGATCCGTAGTCATCAGTGCTACGGCGAAATCGTCATCTATGACCGTCGTCTGCTGAGCAAAACTTATGGCAGCCGCCTGCTGGCTGCGCTGCCGGTCTTTCCTATCGAGCAGCCGGAGGCGCCCGCCGCGCTGAAGGTGAAACGCGCGCCCACGCTGGCGGGTAACAAACGGCGCCCCACCCGGCGGCCGGCGGCGAAGCGTTAACCACTGACTAACTTTTGGCCGCCGCCTGGCGCGGCCCCTGACCGGAAGCGAAGAATGGAACTGAACAAAGTGATTAAAGAGATCGGACGCGGCAAAAATCACGCGCGCGATCTCGACCTCGCCACCGCGCAGGCGCTTTATACGGCGATGCTGGCGGGTGAAGTACCGGAGCTGGAGCTGGGCGGCATTCTCATCGCGCTGCGCATCAAGGGCGAAGGCGAAGAGGAGATGCGCGGTTTCTATCAGGCGATGCAGGCGCGCATGATGTCGCTGCAGGCGCCCGCGCAGCGTCCGCAGCCGATAGTTATTCCCAGCTACAACGGCGCGCGGCGTCAGGGCAACCTGACGCCGCTGCTGGCGCTGTTGCTGAATCGTCTGGGCTTTCCGGTGCTGGTGCACGGCGTCAGCGATGATCCGACGCGCATCACCAGCGAGGCGGTGTTCGCCGCGCTCGGCATTGCGGCGGTGACCACGCAGCAGCAGGCGCAGGCGGCGCTGGACCAAAGCGGCCTCGCCTTTATCACCATCGATCATCTCTGCCCGCCGATGGCGAAGCAGCTTTCGCTGCGCTGGCGGATGGGAGTGCGCAGCAGCGCCCATACGCTGGTGAAGCTGGCGACGCCGTTCGGCGAACGCGCCGCGCTGCGTCTCTCCAGCGTATCGCATCCGGAATATGTGCCGCGCGTGGCGAAATTCTTTAGCGATATCGACGCGCCCGCCATTCTGCTGAACGGCACGGAAGGGGAAGTCTACGCCAGTCCGCTGCGCTGTCCGGCAATCAGCTTTATTCCCGGCGCGGGACGCGAAGCGGAAGTCTGGGTTGAGCGTCAGCCGGAAGCGGCGCCGGAGCTGCCAGCGGATAAATCGGCCGAGGCGACCGCGCGCTGGACGGAAAGGGTGCTGAAGGGCGAGATCCCGGTGCCGCAGGCGCTGCGTCTGCAAATCGCCTGCTGCCTGCGCGCCAGCGGAGAAAGCGCGTCGCTGGAGGCGGGCCTGGCACGCCTCAGCGACGCCGGGTTTTAAGTTAGCCTTGCGGCAGCGCCTGTTCGACCAGGCGCTGCCAGAACGTCACGCCCAGCGGGATTAGCGCGTCGTTAAAGTCATATTCGGCATTGTGCAGCGGTGCAGAAGGCGTCGCGCCATCGGCGCCCAGCCAGAAATAGGCGCCGGGACAGACATCAAGCATGCAGGCGAAATCTTCCGACGCCATAGAGGGATTCACCTGCCAGTGGACCTGCTCTTCGCCCAGCATCTGCTGCGCCGCCATGCGTACCTGCTCAGCGGGTTCGGCGTGGTTGGCGGTGACCGGATAGCCGGGAAACCAGTGCACAGCGCCGCTGACGCCGAACGGGCGCGGCAGAGTAGTGACAAATTCTTCGATCAGACCGCGTACCTTGTTGCGTACGTCGGTCTGCAAACATCGCACCGTACCGCGCAGCACCAGCGTTTCCGGAATGACGTTAATCGCTTCGCCGCCGTGGATCTGCGTGACGCTGACCACCGCCGAGGCGAGCGGCGAGAGGCGGCGCGAGGGAATGGTTTGCAGCGCCAGAATCAGTTCGGCGGCCACCACCATCGGATCGGCGCCGCTTTCCGGCATTGCCGCGTGGCAGCTTTTGCCGGTCAGGGTTATTTCAAACGAGTCGAGCGACGCCATCATCGCGCCGGGATTGACCGCCAGCGATCCCACCGGCATGCCCGGCCAGTTATGCAGCGCATAGATCGCATCCATAGGGAAGCGCTGAAACAGACCCTCTTCCACCATTTTGCGCGCGCCGCCCAGATTCTCCTCGGCGGGCTGAAAGATAAAGTGCACCGTGCCGCGAAAGCGACGCGTGGCCGCCAGCTGCAGCGCTGCCGCCAGCAATATCGAGGTATGGCCGTCGTGGCCGCAGGCGTGCATCACGCCCTGACGCGCAGAGCGCCATTGCGGGTTGCCTTTTTCGGTGATGGGCAGGGCGTCCATATCGGCGCGCAGTCCGATAACCGGGCCGTCGCCGTTGCGCAGCGTGCCGACCACGCCGGTGCCTGCCAGCCCGCGATGCACCTGTAGCCTCGCCATTTCCAGCTCCTGCGCGACCAGATCGCTGGTTTTATGCTCCTGATAACCGAGTTCCGGTTCGCGGTGCAGCTGATGACGCCAGTGTTGGGCTTTGTCGAGCAGGGCAGGGGATAGGGTCATGCGGAATCGCGCTCCTGTAGTGATGAGTCTCCACTTTAGTGGCAAGGCGCAGGCGCGTCTATCTTCCGGGCTGGGAATTTGGCTATAGGTCAGAACCAAAGGGAATAAGGGGCAGCAGACCGGCTGGGGCGGTGCGGGGTAGCGGCCCCGCTTGCCTTTTGTGCGCGGCGACTGGCCTGCTGCGCAGGCGGTCTTGAGCGGGTTTCGTTCGCCCGGTAGCCTGGCAGTTTCATTTCGCCCGCTGCGGGCGACCGAGCAGGGCCGGTAGGCGCCGGCCCTGCACCCGCGCCCCGGGCCAGCTCAGCCGCCCGCTGCGCGGGTCCCTTCGCTTCGTCAGGATTTCTGACGGACCGCGCAGGACAGGCCGTCCTGGCCTGGCCCGCGCTTTCGGCGACGTCCTGTCGCCTCATCCTGAAATCCTTCCTCCGCTCAGCGGCTGCGATGGCCCCCACAACCCCCGCTGTACGTCCTGATTATTGAAGACGCAACTTCGTCGTTGAAAGCATGAGACATGCATTCAGATGATGCCGTAGTTAATGAAAAGCCAGGAAATCACAGGCGGGGGTTAGTAGAGGCATCCGACACGCTGAGGCGCGCACGGCGGCCAGGACGAGCCGACAGGACGTCGGCGAGAGGGAGGGCCAGGCCAGGACGGCCTGTCCCGACGGGTCCGTGCGGCCGACGTAAGCAACGAAGGAACCGCGCGCAGCGCGGCGTGGAGGCTGCCGGAAGCCGGGATTGTTAAGGGGCTGGCGAGCCCCTTAACACGCACGCCAGCAGCGGAGCGGCTGAAACTCCCTGCCGCCTGGCGGGCGGAACCCGCTCAGCGCCGCCTGCGCAGCAGGCAACCCCCGTCAGGCGGGACGGAACCCGCCGCCGCCCGCGCCCGGCCCGGCGTCCCTCACTTCACCATCGGCAGATTAAGCCCGTGCTCGGCCGCGCAGGCCTGGGCGCGCTCATACCCGGCGTCCGCATGGCGCATCACGCCCGTAGCGGGATCGTTCCACAGCACGCGGCCCAGACGCTGGTCGGCCTGCTCGCTGCCGTCGCAGACAATTACCACGCCCGCATGCTGCGAAAAGCCCATGCCGACGCCGCCGCCGTGGTGCAGGCTCACCCAGGTCGCGCCGCCCGCGGTATTCAGCAGGGCGTTAAGCAGCGGCCAGTCGGACACCGCGTCGGAACCATCCTTCATCGACTCGGTTTCGCGGTTCGGCGAGGCGACGGAACCGCAGTCGAGATGATCGCGGCCAATCACAATCGGCGCTTTCAGCTCGCCGTTGCGCACCATCTCGTTGAACGCCAGTCCGGCCAGATGGCGCTCGCCCAGCCCCAGCCAGCAGATGCGCGCTGGCAGGCCCTGAAAGGCGATGCGCTCCTGCGCCATATCGAGCCAGCGATGCAGGCTTTTATGCTGCGGAAACAGCTCTTTGAGCTTCGCATCCGTTTTGTAGATATCTTCCGGGTCGCCCGACAGCGCCACCCAGCGGAACGGCCCTTTGCCCTCGCAGAACAGCGGGCGAATATAGGCCGGCACGAAGCCCGGGAAATCAAAGGCGTTCTCGACGCCCTCGTCCAGCGCTACCTGACGAATATTGTTGCCGTAGTCCACCGTGGGGATGCCCATATGGCAGAAGTCGAGCATCGCCTGCACGTGCACCGCCATTGAGGCGCGCGCCGCTTTTTCCACCGCTTTCGGCGCGCTGGCGCGTTCGGACTGCCAGCGCGCCACGTCCCAGCCGATCGGCAGATAGCCGTTAATTGGGTCGTGCGCGGAGGTCTGATCGGTCACGATATCGGGCTTCAGGCCGCCCGCGCGGGCGCGTTTCACCATCTCCGGCAGGATCTCGGCGGCGTTGCCCAGCAGGCCGACGGAGATCGCCTGTTTCGCCCGCGTCGCCTCTTCAATCAGCGTCAGCGCCTCGTCCAGCGTGTAGGCTTTGTGATCGACATAGCGGGTGCGCAGACGAAAATCGATGCGCGACTCCTGACATTCGATGGCCAGCACGCAGGCGCCCGCCAGCACGCCTGCCAGCGGCTGCGCGCCCCCCATGCCGCCCAGACCGGCGGTCAGGATCCAGCGTCCGGCCAGATCGCCGTTATAGTGCTGGCGGCCCGCTTCGACGAAGGTTTCATAGGTGCCCTGCACGATGCCCTGCGCGCCGATATAGATCCACGAACCGGCGGTCATCTGGCCGTACATCATCAGCCCGGCCTTATCCAGCTCGTGAAAATGATCCCAGTTGGCCCAGTGCGGTACCAGGTTGGAGTTCGCCAGCAGCACGCGCGGCGCGTCGGCGTGGGTGCGGAAGACGCCGACGGGCTTGCCCGACTGGATCAGCAGGGTTTCGTCGGGCTGCAGCAGCTCCAGCGAGCGCAGGATCTGTTCAAAGCATTCCCAGTTGCGCGCCGCTTTGCCGATGCCGCCGTAAACCACCAGATCTTCAGGCCGCTCGGCCACGTCGGGATCGAGGTTATTCTGGATCATGCGCCAGGCGGCTTCGATCAGCCAGTTGGCGCAGTGCAGCGTAGTGCCGTGCGGCGCACGCACTTCGCGCGCCACGGCCTGGGAGAGAGTTTCGCTCATAGCAGATTCCTTATTCACCAGAAGAGACGGTCTGCTGGCTGGGCAGCAGCGCCGTGAGAAAATCGGGCCAGTCGCTACGGCTGGCCCACAGACGCATGGCGTCGATATCGGGCGCCAGCAGGCGGTCTTCCTCAAGGAAGGCAACCTGCTGACGAATACGGCTAATCTCATGCTCGAGCAGGGCGGAGCTTTGCAGCGGACGATGGAACTCGATGCCCTGCGCCGCCGCCATCGCTTCGATACCGACCACTGCGGCGGTGTTAAAGCACATGCTGCCGAGGCGCCGCGCCGCATAGGTCGCCATCGAGACGTGATCTTCCTGATTGGCGGAGGTTGGCAGGCTGTCGACGCTGCCCGGATGCGCCAGCGATTTATTCTCTGAGGCCAGCGCGGCGGCGGTGACCTGCGCAATCATAAAGCCTGAGTTGACGCCGCCGTCGCGCACCAGAAAGGGCGGCAGGCCAGAAAGGCCGGTGTCGAGCAGCAGCGCCATGCGGCGTTCGGAAATGGCGCCGATCTCCGCCACCGCCAGCGCGATAATGTCGGCGGCGAAGGCCACCGGTTCGGCGTGGAAATTGCCGCCGGAGATGACATCGCCGCTGTCGCTGAACACCAGCGGGTTATCGGAAGCGGCGTTGGATTCAATCTGCAGCACGCGCGCGGCGTGAGTAAGATTGTCGAGGCAGGCGCCCATTACCTGCGGCACGCAGCGCACCGAGTAGGGGTCCTGCACCCGGCCGCAGTTAGCGTGCGAACCAAGAATTTCGCTGCCGTTGACCAGCGTCTCGACGGCGGCGGCCACCGCGATTTGCCCGCGCTGGCCACGCGCCTGATGAATGCGCGCGTCGTAAGGTTTCAGCGAACCTTTAATCGCCTCCAGCGACAGCGCGCCCGCTACCAGCCCGGCGGCCATCAGGTTTTCCGCCTCGAACAGGCCGCGCAGCGCCAGCGCGGTCGACACCTGGGTGCCGTTAAGCAGCGCCAGACCCTCTTTCGGGCCGAGCACGAAGGGTTCCAGCCCAACAGAGGCCAGGCCGTCGCGCGCGGGGATCAGCGCGCCCTCGACGCGTACCTGGCCTTCGCCGAGCAGCATCAGCGAGAGATGGGCGAGCGGCGCCAGATCGCCCGACGCGCCGACCGAGCCTTTTTCCGGAATACAGGGCATCACGCCAGCGTTAAACAGCGTCAGCAGCGCGTCGATCAGCGCGATACGCACGCCGGAATGGCCGCGCGCCAGGCTGATGATTTTGGTCGCCATCACCAGGCGCGTTACGTTGTCGGGCAGCAGATCGCCCAGGCCGACGCTGTGCGACAGCACCAGATTACGCTGCAGTTCCGCAAGGCGGGCGGCGGGGATTTGCGTCTGCGCCAGCTTGCCGAAGCCGGTATTGATGCCGTATACCACCTTGCCGGAAGCGACAATCTCATCCACGGTCTGCTGCGCGCGCAGGATAGCTTCCTGCGCCTGCTCATCGAGCGTGAGCGTCACGCCGCCCTGATATATCCTGCGCAGCGCGGCAAGATCCACTTTACCGGGAACCAGGCGCATCGCCTGAGCCGAACCTGACATAGTCTACTCCTGTCTATACAAGTAAGCGCGTTAAGCAAAAACCTGAACCGTTTTCACTCTGCGCAGCGAATGAAATCGAGTGAACCACAAGTGTCTATTCTTGTCTATACAACTGGCAAGCTATAAGCATTTGCTATGCCAGCGCGATCACAAATTAGCGTGCTCAGCTGGCGTGCGATAGCGAGACGGGCGGGGCTGAGGATGTATATACATTTACGCCGCAAGACAGTAAACTTCAGGCACTACCGTGATAAGGAAATGAATATGGTCGAGCATTCGGCAATAGCGCAGCTGGCGGCCGCGATGAGCGATGAGCCAGCCCCAATCTATCAGCGCGTCAAGCAGGCGATCGTTAGCCAGATCCGCGCGGGCAGCTGGAAGGCGAACCAGCGCGTGCCGTCTGAAAGCGAGCTGGTCAACGAGCTGGGCGTCAGCCGCATGACCATCAACCGCGCGCTGCGCGAACTGACCAGTGAAGGGTTTCTGGTGCGGATGCAGGGCGTCGGCACCTTCGTCGCCGAGATGAAAGGCTACACGGCGATGCTTGAAGTGCATAACATCGCGGACGAGATCGCCCAGCGCGGCCACCAGCATCGCTGCCAGATCCTCGCGATCGGCCAGAATAAAGCCGATCCCGAGCAGGCGGCGGTGCTTGGCTTAAGCACCGGTCAAACCTTATTTCATTCGCTGATCGTGCACTATGAGGACGATCTGCCGGTGCAGCTGGAGGATCGTCTGGTCAATCCGCTGGTGGCGCCCGATTACCTGAGCCAGGATTACCATCGGCTTACGCCCTATACCTATCTGATGCAGGTGGCGCCGCTCACCGCAGGCGAGCATATCGTCGAAGCGGTGCTGCCAGACGCGCGCCAGCGTAAATATCTGTCGCTGGATGAGCACGAGCCCTGCCTGCTGATTCGACGCCAGACCTGGAGCGACACCAAAATCGTCACCTACGCGCGCCTGCTCTATCCAGGATCGCGCTATAAGCTGCTCGGCCGCTTTAAGGGACACGGCTAAGACGCGTCAGCAGCAGCTGCGCACCTGGCGTGACCGGCGTCAGCCGCGTCTCCTCATCCAGCCACCAGACACCTTGCGCGACGCCTAACCGTTCGCCGTTATCCAGCCGCCATTCGCCGGCGATCGTCCAGGCGACGCCGTGCAGGCTGGCCGCCGCCTGCGCGGTCACCGCTACCTCCGCCGCCCAGCTGTCGCGTCGCGTCATGATGTTAAAATCTTCGCTTTCCCCCTGCAGCGCGGCGTGGATGGCCCATTCGCCGGGAAAGCGCCACGGCTGAAGCGGCATCAGCCGGTGGGTCGTACCGGGCGCGCTGAGCCGCACCTCATCACCGCGCAGCAGCGTAATCACCCGATCGATGTCGGGAAAGCGCGAGAAATCGCCGTCGTGGGCGAGGGTGGCGATACTGGCGCGCCAGGCGAAATCCGCTTCGCCCGGCGGATAGCTGACGATTTCGCGCGTCTCGCCGCCGCCGTTGCGCCAGCGGCTGACCGGAAGGTCGGCATAACAGAAGCGCGTTCTCATCGCAGCGCCGCCATCGCCTGGCGAAACGCGGCCGCGCAGCGCTCTTCCGCGGCGTGGCGTCCCGCCTCGATCACCGCGCGACCCGCGACCCACACTTCGCGGATCTGTGCGCGCTGTCCGGCAAACAGCCAGCGGTTGAGCAGCGCCTCGTCGCCCACGCTGTCGAGCCATTCATCCTCCGCCAGCACCAGCCAGTCGGCGCGTTTACCCGGCGACAGTTCGCCGAGCGCAACGCCGCACGCCTGCGCGCCGCCGAGCGCCGCGCCGCGCCACAGCAGATCGCCTACCGAGGGCTGCTCCGCCGTGGTGATGCGGTTACGGCGGCGATCGCGTAGCCGCTGGCCATATTCGAGCCAGCGCAGCTCCTCCAGCGCGCTGAGGGAAACATGGCTGTCGGAGCCGATGCCCCAGCGTCCGCCCTGGGCGATAAACTCAGCCGCCGGGAAGATGCCGTCGCCGAGATTAGCTTCGGTGGTCGGGCAGAGACCGGCCACCGCGCGGCTGGCGGCGAGCTGCGCGATTTCGCGCGCGTCGAGATGCGTGGCGTGGATCAGGCACCAGCGCGCATCGACTTCAAAGCGGTTAAGCAGCCACTCCACCGGCCGCTCGCCGCTCCAGGCCAGGCAGTCGTTGACCTCTTTCTCCTGCTCGGCGACGTGGATATGCACCGGCAGCGCGGTATCGCTCGCGGCCAGCGCCTCGCGCATCTGCGTTTCGCTCACCGCGCGCAGCGAGTGAAAGCAGAGGCCGCGATTAAGCAGCGGCTTATCGCGCACGCTCGCCGCCAGCCGTTCCTGCTGCCGCAGCCAGGCGTCGGTTTGCTGAATAAAACGTTTTTGTCCCGGCAGCGGCGGCTGCGCGCCGAAGCCGCTGTGGCTGTAGAGCACCGGCAGCAGCGTCTGGCCGATGCCGGCGATGTCGGCGGCCTGCATCAGCTGCTGCAGCATCTCGTCCTGCGCGTAGGGCGCGCCGCTGGGATCGTGATGGAGATAGTGAAACTCCGCTACCTGGGTATAGCCGCCTTTTAGCATGTCGATATAGAGATACGCGGCGATAGCGCCGACCTGCTCCGGCGTCAGGCGCTGCACCATGCGATACATCAGGTCGCGCCAGGTCCAGAAGCTATCCTGGGGATCGCCCGCGACCTCCGCCAGCCCGGCCATGGCGCGTTGAAAGGCGTGCGAGTGCAGGTTAGCGACAGAGGGAAGGGTTGCGCCGGGCAGGCGGATAGCGTCGTGTGCGTCGCTGTCGGGCGTGACGCGCTCAATGATGCCGGCGTCGTTAACGGTAATGCGCACCTGATGTCGCCAGCCGTCGGCCAGCAGCGCGCGTGGAGCAAAAAAGGTTGCCATAGTTGATCCTCACCGGCTGTAGTTGTATATACATATACATACTTTAAAAGGCGGAGTAAATCGTCCGCAACGGGAGAAAGCGCAATGGCGGAAAGCAAAGCGATCGACAGCCTGTGGCTGGGGGCCGATCTGGTCACTATGCGCGAAGGCAAATATCACATCATCGAGGATGGCGCGCTGGCGGTCACAGGCGACCGGCTGGTGTGGGTAGGGCCGCGCGCAGAGATGCCCGATTTTACGCCGCGTCAGCAGCACCGCTTCGACGGCGGCATCCTGACGCCAGGACTGATTGACTGTCATACCCACCTGGTGTTCGGCGGCGACCGCAGCGCGGAGTTTGAGCAGCGCCTCAACGGCGTCAGCTACGCCGAGATCGCCGCGCAGGGCGGCGGCATTCTCTCGACGGTGCGCGCCACGCGCGAAGCCAGCGAGGCGTCACTGGTAGCGTCGGCGCGCTGGCGGCTCGACCGATTGCTGGCGGAAGGGGTCACCACGGTAGAGATTAAATCGGGCTACGGGCTGGATGAGGCGAGCGAGCTGCGGATGCTGAGCGCTATCCGCCAGTTAGGCGAAAGCGCGCCCGTTGACGTGCTGGCGACCTGCCTGGCGGCGCACGCCTTTCCGCCGGAGTTTAAACAGGATCCCGACGGCTGGGTCGATCTGATTTGCCAGCGCATTCTGCCGCAGGTGAAAGCCAACGGGCTGGCGGACGCGGTCGACGCTTTCTGCGAGCATCTGGCCTTTTCTCCGGCGCAGGTAGCGCGTGTGTTCGATAAGGCCGTGGAGCTTGGCCTGCCGGTGAAACTGCATGCCGAGCAGCTCTCTTCGCTGGGCGGCGCGCGGCTGGCGGCGGGCTACGGCGCGCTCTCCGCCGACCACCTGGAATATGCTACCGAAGAGGACGCGCGGGCGATGGGCGAGCGGGGCACGGTGGCGGTGCTGCTGCCCGGCGCCTTCTATCTGCTGCGCGAAACCCAACGGCCGCCGGTGGCGCTGTTTCGCCAGCACGGCGTGCCCATGGCGCTGGCCAGCGACGCCAATCCCGGCACTTCGCCTGCGCTGTCGCTGCGCCTGATGCTCAATATGGGCTGCACGCTGTTCGGCATGACGCCGGAAGAGGCGCTGGCAGGCGTCACGCTCTGGGGCGCGAAAGCGCTGGGGCTGCAGCAGACGCACGGCTCGCTGGAAGCGGGCAAAGTGGCGAATTTCGTCCACTGGCCGCTGGCGCGTCCGGCGGAACTGGTTTACTGGCTGGGCGGCGAGCTGCCCTGTACCGTTATCTATCGCGGAGAAGCGCAATGACACCTTTTGACTTTACGCCAGGCAGCCTGCCGCTGCTGGTCAGCATTCCTCACGCCGGCACGCAGCTTACGCCGGAGGTGGAAGCGGGGCTGAGCGAGGCGGCGCGCGGCCTGCCCGATACCGACTGGCATATTCCGCTGCTGTTCGATTTTGTGCGCGATCTGGGTGCCAGCGTGCTGATCGGCCGCTATTCGCGTTTTGTTATCGACCTGAATCGTCCGCCGGACAATCAGCCGCTCTACGCTACGGCCACTACCGGACTCTTTCCGGAAACCCTGTTCGACGGCTCGCCGACCTTCGCGCCGGGCCAGACGCCCTGTGTGGCGCAGCGCGAAGGCTATCTCCGCGATATCTGGCAGCCTTATCATCAGCAGATCCAGCAGGAGCTGGCGCGTCTGAAGGCGGAACATGGCTACGCGCTGCTGTTTGACGCTCACTCCATCGCCAGCGTCATCCCGCGACTCTTTGAGGGACGTCTGCCGGATCTCAATATCGGCACCAACGATGGCAAAAGCTGCCGTTCTGAAGTCACGCAGGGGCTGGAAGCGGTCTGCGCGGCGCAGAGCGACTACAGTTGGGTGGTGAACGGACGCTTTAAGGGCGGCTACATTACGCGCGCCTATGGTCAGCCGGAGGAGCAGGTCGAGGCGGTGCAGCTGGAGCTGGCACAGCGGAACTATATGGAGGAGACGCCGCCGTTCGCCTGGCGGCAGGAGCGGGCTTCAGCGCTGCAGAAGGTGCTGAAGCCGCTTATGCAAAGTTTTATCGCGCGCGGCAAAAGCCGGTAGCGGGCGGCGTGCCGCGCTTAGCCGCGGCGCGCGTCCGGCCGCATCAGGTCGAAGCGCTCGTTTTCGCTGATGCCGTAATAGGCGCTCGGCCCGCCGGCGCGCAGAATAGGCTGGGCGCGCGCCGTCTGGTAAATCCCCTCATCCAGCAGCGACTCGTCGATATGAATGGCGATCGCTTCGCCCAGCACCAGCCAGCTGTCGAGCGGGTTGCCCTGCGCATCCTGCAGCTGGATCAGCTGCGTCAGGCGGCATTCGAAATTCACCGGGCTTTCCGCCACCAGGCTCGCCTTCACCTGCGAGGCGGCCAGCGGCGTGACGCCCGCCAGCGCGAACTCATCCTGCTCCGGCGGCACCGAGGCCGAACTCTCGTTCATCGCTTCCGCCAGCGAGCGCGTCGCCAGGTTCCAGACGAACTCTTTGCTTTCGCTGATATTGCGCACGCTGTCTTTCCAGCCGCTGCTGGCGAAGCCGATGATCGGCGGATGGTAGTTAAAGCAGTTGAAGAAGCTGTAGGGCGCCAGGTTGCGCTGGCCCGCCGCGGAAATCGAACTGATCCAGCCGATGGGGCGCGGCCCGATAATGGCATTCAGCGGGTCGTGCGGCAGGCCGTGGCCAGCGCGCGGCTGGTAGGAGTAGCGTTTATGCGTCATCTTTTATCCCGTAGCGAAGTGTTAACAATATCTTAGCGCTACAGCATCGGCTGCATCGGGAAGAAATGTGTAAGCGGATTGTGCGGCTTTCTTTTCCCGGCGCTGCGGCGTATTGTACGCGCCTGCAAAACGGGAGACGCCATGAACAAGCCAGCCAGTAATTTATTCCACGCCCGCAACCGCCATCAGGGCGAATATGACTTTGCCGCCTTGACCGCCGCGCATCCGCCGCTGGCGGCCAAAGTACGGCCCAACGGCTACGGCGCGCAGTCGATCGATTTTGCCGACGCGGAGGCGGTAATGCTGCTCAACCATGCGCTGCTGAAGCTTTTTTACGGCATCGAGTGGCAGCTGGCGCCCGGCGCGCTCTGTCCGCCGGTGCCGGGCCGCGCTGATTACCTGCACTATCTGGCCGATCTGCTGGCGCTGGACAATCGCGGCACGATCCCGCAGGCGGATATTCTGGATATCGGCTGCGGCGCAAACTGCATCTACCCGCTAATCGGCCAGGCGGAGTATGGCTGGCGCTTTACCGGCACCGATATCGACGAGGCGGCGCTGAAGGCGGCCAGCCGTATCGTGGCGGCCAATCCCGGATTACAGCGCGCGATTCGCCTGCGTCGGCAGAAAGATCCGCAGGCAGTGCTGGCGGGCGTAGTGAATAAAAATGAATTTTTTCACGCGGTGATCTGCAACCCGCCGTTCCACGCCTCGGCGGCGGAAGCGGCGGGCGCCTCGCAGCGTAAAACGCGTAATCTGAAGCTGGAGAGCGCCACGCCGCTCAACTTCGGCGGTCAGCATAACGAGCTGTGGTGCGAAGGCGGCGAAAAAGCGTTCGTCGGCAAGATGATTGCCGAGAGCGCGGCGCTGGCGAGCCAGTGCGTCTGGTTCACTTCGCTGGTGTCGCGCCGCGAGAACCTGCCCGCGCTGGAAAAACAGCTGCAGGCGCTCGACGCGGCGGAGGTGCGGGTGGTGAATATGGCGCAGGGGCAGAAGCAGAGTCGTTTCCTCGCCTGGAGCTTTATGCCAGCCGCGACGCGTGCGCAGCGGCTGGCGAAATAGCCTTACTCCGGTGCCGGCAGCGCGGGCAGGGCGGCCGCGCTCGCCACGCTGCTGCCAGTCTGCATCACCTCGACCGTCTGGCGCGGCGCTTTAATCCCGGCCGCGTCGAAATGTTTCTTCACCATGCTGTCCAGCGCGAAGCGCACCGTCCACTGCTTTAGCGGCTGGGTGGTAAAGGAGACGCGCACGGTAAAGGCCTGGTTAGTTAAGCCCACCAGACCGGCGAAGTTCGGTTCGCCAATCACCATGCCGCGAATATCCGTATTCTTCAGCAGCTCATCCACCGCCTCCTGTAGCACGCGATTCACCCGCTCGCTATCCTCGCCGCGCTCGACGTCATAATTCGCCACAAAAGAGCCGATGCCGCGCACGAAGTTGGCGAAGGTGGTGATCGAAGACCAGGGAATGATGTGATAGGCGCCGGTATCCTGACGCACGCCGACCGAGCGAATCGACATCCGCTCTACCGTGCCGGTGATGGCGCCAATAGTCACCAGATCGCCGGTATTCATGCCGTTCTCGAACTGGATAAAGATGCCGGTGATAATATCCTTCACCAGGGTTTGCGAACCGAATGAGACCGCCAGGCCGAGGGCGCCCGCGCCCGCCAGCAGCGGCGCAATATTGACGCCGATTTCTGACAGCAGAATCATGATGGTAATGGTGCTGATCACCACCGCCAGCGCGTTGCGGAACAGCGTCAGCAGCGTGCGGGTGCGGGCGCTCGGCATCGGGCGGCCGTGCGAGTCGGAGGCGAGTCGGCTCTCAATCAGGCTCGCCAGCACCGTCCAGCCTATCGCCGAGAACAGCAGGATCATCACGATGCGGATCAGCACATCCACCATCTTCTCTCCGGCACCCACCGTGAGCCAGTGCCAGAGATCGAACAGGTTCCAGGCGTTAAGCAGCAGCAGCAGCGTGGCGAACACCGTGACGACGCGCGCCAGCTTCAGCAGCGCCTTCACCCAGTCGTTGACGCGCTTTTGCAGCGCCGGATAGTTGCGGCGCAGGTCGGCCGACAGCGTAATGGTTTTGCCTATCCAGCGCGTCAGGATGCCGGAGACGAAGGCGGCAATGCCGATAATCGCCAGCGTGCGCACCGTGGCCGCCATCATAAATTTCAGGCTGTCGCCGGGATTGAAAATAGAGAGCAGGAACAGCGCGATAAAGTAGGCGCTCGCCAGCCAGTGCCACACCAGCGCGAAGGCGCGGATAAAAAAGGCGAAAAAGGCCATACTGCGATCCGACAACGCCTGCAGCGCGAAATGAATCGCGCGGCGGTTGGTAAAGATAAGAAACAGCGCCCAGCCGGTCATGATCCCCATAATCAATACGTTGACCACGGCCGCGACCTGCACGTTAACCTGATTGGAGACAATCGGCACGATCACCAGCAGCCCGTAGCCGATCAGCCCGGAGAGCCAGCTTAAGCGCGTACTCCAGTAGCGGGCGCGTCCGTCGCTGAGATGAAAGAAGCGCAGGTCGGCGAAGCCGGGACAAAAAATCAGGCGCAGCACCGCTTTAAAAAACTCAATCAGCGCGAAGGCGTTGAGGAACAACCCTTGCTGATAGGCGATAGTGCGGCTGTCGCCGTGATAGTTGTCGCTGAGGATTTGACCGACAAACAGCGTCAGCGCCAGCATCAGCAGGTCGATCGCGAAGGCGCCGATAATCGCCGCCGGCAACTGCAGCCAGTTATGCTGCTCGTGGTTCTTTGCGCGTCCCCAGCGGCCCATACGGCGATAGAGCGGCGACATCGCGCG
This sequence comes from Pantoea sp. NGS-ED-1003, assembly GCF_000738765.1. NCBI lineage: Bacteria > Pseudomonadati > Pseudomonadota > Gammaproteobacteria > Enterobacterales > Erwiniaceae > Pantoea > Pantoea sp. NGS-ED-1003. Next base: position 271,715 of record NZ_JPQA01000005.1, on the reverse strand, counting down.
GCGCAGCAGCCAGTAAAAGGCGAACAGCGCCGCCGCCAGCACCACGAAGTGGCGCAGCGCGTTGAAGAAGGTCTCCGGGTTGAACGCCTTGTGCGGCGCGTCGACGATATTGTCATGCAGGCGGGCGAACTTTTGCGCTACGTTGCCGCCGAACTCGCGGGTGACGTCCGTCACGCCCTGCAGCACGGTTTTATCTTCTTCTTCGGTCGGCGGCGTCAGCGCAGGCGCGTTGTCTTTCGCCGCTGCGCTGGAGGCGCCGCGCAGCTGGTTAATCAGCTCTGCGCGCGACCGATCGTCTTCCAGAATATTCGCCAGCGCGGCGTAAGCGGCTTTTTTCTCGTCGAGCGTTGGCTCGTTTTGCGCGCTGCTGGCGCTGCCGGACGACTGCTGCGCCGCCACCGCCGCCTGCGGCAGCGTGACCGCCTGTGCGGCGGGCAGCATAAAACAGCAAAGCAGCAACAGCGCGATCCCTTGCCGCACCAGGCGACAATAGTTGTGGGCTGACGACATGGCTTTCTCCTTAGCAACCTCTGGCTCACAGGTGGAGAAGTATAGTCAGGCGCCGGGCGTGAATGGTCAGAAAGGCATTAATCGTACGGTTCAGGAAAGGGGCGGGCCATGCCGCCCTGTTGTAGAGATAAAAAGCGACGGGCCGACAGATGTCGGCCCGGAAACTCAGGAAACGTGCTGCAGGAACTCGCGCAGGCGATCGCTCGGCGGCTGGGTAATCAGCGCATCGGGATCGCCATCTTCCGCGATGGTGCCTTTATCGATAAAGATCAGGCGCGACGCGACTTTCTGCGCGAAGCCGACTTCATGGGTGACGATCACCATGGTCATGCCTTCTTCCGCCAGATCCTGCATCACCTTCAGCACCTCGTGGCGCAGTTCGGGATCTAGCGCGGAGGTCGGCTCGTCGAACAGCATCAGCTTCGGCTTTACCGCCAGCGCGCGGGCGATGGCGACGCGCTGCTGCTGGCCGCCGGAAAGCTCGGATGGAAAGTGGTGCGCGCGCTCGGCCAGGCCGACCTTCGCCAGCAGCTGGCGCGCCAGCGTATGCGCATCCTCTTTCTTCGCGCCGCGCACGCGAATCGGGCCAAAGGCTACGTTATCCAGCGCGCTCATCTGCGGGAACAGATGAAACTGCTGGAACACCATGCCCGCTTCCTGACGGATCAGACGCTCGTCTACTTTGGGATCGTTGACCTTCAGGCCGTCGACGATCAGATCGCCGCTGGTGATCTCTTCCAGCTTGTTGATGCAGCGCAGCAGCGTCGATTTGCCGGAGCCGGACGGCCCGATAATCACTACCACCTCGCCCTGATTAATCTTCAGGTTGATATCGTGCAGCACCTGGGTGGTGCCAAAGCTCTTTGAAACGTTTTTAAATTCAATCACAGGATTTTCATCCTTTTCTCGATGCGGCGCAGCACAAAGCTCAACACCAGCGTAATCACAAGGTAGATAATCGCCACAGCGCTCCAGATCTCCAGCGCGCGGAAGTTGCCGGCGATGATCTCCTGGCCCTGACGCGTCAGTTCCGCCATGCCGATAACGATAAACAGCGAGGTATCTTTGATGCTGACGATCCACTGGTTGCCGAGCGGCGGCAGCATGCGGCGCAGCGCCAGCGGCATAATCACGTAGCGCAGGGTTTCACGACGCGACAGCCCCAGCGCCAGGCCCGCTTCGCGGAAGCCTTTATTGATCGACAGCACCGCGCCGCGCGTGATCTCGGCGATATAGGCGCCAGAGTTGATCATGATGGTCACCACCGCAGCGGTGAAGGGATCGATGCGCAGATCGGGGAAGGCCATCGGCAGCGCGAAGTAGATAAACATCACCTGCACCACGATAGGGGTGCCGCGGATGATCTCAATAAAGACCAGCGCGAGGTTGTTAGCGATCCAGCCGCCGTAGGCGCGGGCGAAGCCGGCGACCAGGCCGATAATCAGCCCGCCGACCAGGCCGAGCACCGAGATCAGCAGGGTCATTTTCGCGCCTTCGATCAGCGCCGGCATCGCGGGCCAGATGACGCTCCAGTCAAACTCCATGGTGTGACTCCAGTTGTGTTGCGATGGAAAAAAGCAGGGCACGCGTCCCTGCTCAAAATAGAAACAAAAAATTATTATTTAGGTTCGCTGCCAAACCATTTTTTGTAGATCTGGTTGTAAGTGCCGTTCTCTTTCAGGGTCTTCAGCGCGCCGTTTACTTTCTCACGCAGCTCGTCGCTGCCTTTCGGGAACGCGACGCCGTACTGCTGCGCTTCGATAGAGTCGCCGACCGCTTTAAAGCGGCCTTTGCCTGCGGTGTTGATAAAGTAAAGGATGTTTGGCGTGTCGTGCAGCACCGCGTCGGCGCGGTTGGTGCCCAGCTCCATATAGGCGTTGTCGATATTCGGGAACTGACGCAGATCTTTGGTTTTGATATGCGCTTTAGCGTAATCGACCGAACCGGTGCCGCTCTTCACTGCAACCACTTTGCCATTCAGGTCGTCGATGCCTTTGATGTCGTTTTCATTGTTGCGAACCATCACCAGCAGACCGCTTTTGTAGTAGCCGTCAGAAAACTCGATCGCTTTTTTACGCTCGTCGGTAATGGTGATGCCCGCCAGCGCCAGGTCGATATTGCGCGTCTGCAGAGCAGGGATAATGCCGCTGAAGTCCATCGGCTTCAGGGTATAGTCCAGCTTCAGCTCTTTAGCGATGGCGTCCCACAGGTCGACGTCGAAGCCGACATACTTATCGCCCTGTTTGAATTCAAAAGGAACGAACGCGGTATCGGTGGCAACGATCAGTTTTTTTTCTGCTGCGGTGGAAGAGAGTGAGAAGGCCAGCGCCAGCGCGGCCACAGAGACTTTAAACAGTGACTTCATCATTTTTCCTTATTACTACCCGGCCTGAAGGCGGTGTTTACGGCTTACCATATGAAAAAATTATGCCAACTTTTCATTTTAACCACAATCAATGGGTTAAACCTGAAAGCTGACACGATTTTGCACAGGTAAAAACTTTTGCACCATAAACGATCACCAAAATGGTGCATAGGATTATTCTGGTGCAATGCACCTTTGCATGCGGCATTGGGCGAGGGAAGGAGAGGCGTTCAGAAATGTTATGGAGGTCAAAAAATAGTAATTTTGCTGTTAAGCGGGCATAAAAAAGGCGGGTTTCCCCGCCTGATGAGTGCATTCACACTTATTCGATGTTGGACTCGATAAACCACAGGAATTTATCCAGATCGCGCGATGCCGCAGTGAAGATATCTGCAGTGTCTTCGTCTTTCACTTCAGAGATCGCTTTACGGGTATCGTTCGCCACAATGGCGTAGCGATCGGCCAGCGCTTTCAGATGGTCCTGTACGCTGTGAATGTTCAGCGGATAGCTCTGCAGAGGCGTTCTGTCGTTAACGACCTGAGTGGTGCCCAGCGCCACGCCGCCTAACTGTACAACGCGTTCAGCAATGGTGTCCTGATGATCGGTAATGGTGGTACGGAAACCGTCCAGCATTTCATGCACGCCGATAAAGTTGGAGCCGCGCATATTCCAGTGCGCCTGCTTGGTGATCAGCGACAGATCGATAAATTCCACTACCAGACGGTTGAGCACCTCGATGGTGGCTTTTTTCTCGTCGTCAGCCACATCGTTACGGGTGTAAAGCAGATCGGAAGCGTTCGTTTTAACCAGTTTTGCGGTACTCATCGTATGAATCCTCTCTTTGATGGGTTGTCCTAATCAAGCACGGGAATAAGTATAGCAGCGCTTTAGGCGTTTGCAGGATTGAGCTTATCAATGGCTGAAATAGATAGCATTTACAGATAAAGAGTGAACGGCAATAACGGCCAGCAGATAAGCCGGTTGTAGCTGATTTAAGGAAAAATACTTAAATATTAAATATTTAGAATTTTACCTGGGTTGAGATCATACAGTATGTTTCAGAATGATAATAATAATGTTTACCATTGGTTAAAATAAAGCCGCCTGCTGCAGCTGAATATTATTCGCCTGCGTTAGACGCAGGCGGAATAATTTATTGCGGCGGCGGCGTGGATATTTCGACTTCTTTAAGCGCCTTATTTCTGGGCTTGAGCGTCAGCGTCGCACCGGCCGACGCCAGAATGATCGCCAGCAAACCCAGGCTCTGCGTCAGCGACAGCGTTTCACCCAGGAACAAAATGCCCGACAGCGCCGCTACCGCCGGTTCCAGGCTCATCAGCGTGCCGAAAATACGTGCTGGAAGGCGCGTCAGCGCCACCATTTCCAGTGCGTAGGGGATGGCGCTGGAGAGCAGGGCGACCAGCAGCGCGACGGGAATAACGCTCCAGTGCCAGATGCCGGGCTCGGCGAACGTCAGCCCCAGCGGCACGAAGATCGCGGAAGCGATTAAGGAGCCCATCGCCACGGTTGCCGGGCCGTGCTGCGCGCCGGCGCGCGGCCCCGCCAGAATATAGAGCGCCCAGCAGGCGCCCGCGCCCACCGCCAGCGCCGCGCCCAGCGGATCGATGGTTTTCATGCTGTCGCCGAACGGCAGCAGAAACCAGAGTCCGGCTACTGCCAGCACCACCCAGATGAAATCGAGCAGGCGGCGCGTGCCCAGCAGCGCCAGCGTCAGCGGCCCGGTAAACTCCAGCGCCACCGCGACGCCGAGCGGCACGGTGCGCAATGACAGGTAAAACAGAAAGTTCATACAGCCCAGCGCCAGCCCGTACAGCAGCAGCGGCAGACGCTGTTCGCGGGTAAAGCGCAGCCGCCAGGGTTTGAAAATCGCGCACAGCATCAACGTACCGAGGCCGAGACGCAGCGCGGTAATGCCGGTGGCGCCTACCGTAGGGAAAAGCGATTTAGCCAGCGAGGCGCCGCCCTGGAGCGACAGCATCGCTATCAGCAGTACGGCGACCGAGACGGCCGGAGCAGAGGTTTTACCCGAGAGAGAAAGTGACATCCTGTAAACGCGTCCTGATGATCGGCGGAAAGGCTTTATGAGGCCCAGTTTAATCGAAGCAGCAGTAAAAGCAGAGGAGACAATCAGGAAAATCCGCAGACGACTGAGCAAAAATCAGGCAATTTCAGGGCCAGTAGCGTAAAGAAATGTCAGGTTTTTTTAGGATTTAACTTAAAGGACAATTTTTATTGCGAGAAATTCATTGCAGTTTAATGACGAAAATCATAAGTAAAATGAATAGCATAGGATGCTTCATTAACTTTCTGTTACACCAAACATTCTGTTAGACAATAATTTGCGGGCAGAGTTTCTTGCTAAGTTTTGTTATATTTTCAGCGTTGTCAGGAGAGAAGTATTATCACATTTGAGGTGGTTATGAAAAAAATTGCATGTCTTTCAGCACTGGCTTGTGTTCTGGCAGTTTCTGCGGGTTCCGCAATGGCGCAGAGCACAGTCACCGGCGGTTACGCTCAGTCCGACTATCAGGGCGTGGCTAACAAAGCGAACGGTTTCAACCTGAAATACCGTTACGAAGACGGCTCTAACCCGCTGGGTTGGATCGGTTCTTTCACCTACACCGAAAAAGATCGCACTGATTCTGGCGTGTACAACAAAGGCCAGTACTACGGTTTCACCGCAGGTCCTGCTTACCGTCTGAACGACTGGGCGAGCATCTACGGCGTTGTAGGTATCGGCTACGGTAAATTCCAGCAGAACGAAACCACTTTCCGTTCTAACTCTGATTCCAGCGACGTGGGCTTCTCCTACGGTGCCGGTCTGCAGTTCAACCCGTACCAGCAGTTCGCTATTGACGTGGGTTACGAGCAGAGCCGTATCCGTAACGTCGACGTAGGCACCTGGATTGCTGGCGTAGGTTACAGCTTCTAAGTTTTGCTTAGACCAGTTGCAGAAAAAAACGGCCCTTTGCGGCCGTTTTTTTTATCCTTTTTTAGCGCGTCTTATTATCGGATCGGCGCAATCGCTTCGCTAAAGAAGGGAAATGGCGCTAAAAGGAGTGAGAAGGGCGAACAGCAAAGCAGCCCAGGCGAAAAGCAGAGGCTGCATCAGAAAGGTTGCGCGTCAGCCGCGCCAGATAAGATTTGGGCAGTTGCGACTGCTGCGTTTTTCGCCCAGCAGTTTTTCAACCAGCATCAGACGGAGCGAAAACGGGGAGCGGCTCAGCAGGCAAAGCCAGGATTTCAGCGTTGCGGATGAAGCCGGTTTTTCAGTCTGGAAGCATTTGCCGCAGTCAAGACAGCATTTCAGGGTGCTCATATCGACCTCCCAATCAGTAACGTCGTAATAGCAGGCAAAGACCGGCGATAAACAGGAGAAAAAGCAGTAATAACAGATAAGGATCCTGCACGATCGTCTCCTGATTGTCTGCGCGTTTGCCTACAATATCGACAAATATAGCACTGGCTATACCCTGTAGCCAATGCTATTTACGAAAAATTTGAGCTTCTTTGTGCCTGGTTTACAATGAGCGCAGCAAATCCGTCTCGCTGCGCGGGTGCGGAGAATAATAAAGAGGAAGCTGAATGAGTCGTCGTGCCAAAAGTGGGGCGTCCGCGTCGCCTGGACCCCTGAAAGATGTTGAAGAGCATGTCGAAGGATTTCGACAGGTTCGCGAAGCGCATCGTCGCGAACTGATCGATGACTACGTTGAGTTGATCTCAGATTTAATCGGTGAATTCGGCGAAGCGCGTCAGGTCGATATGGCAGCGCGTTTGGGCGTTTCGCAGCCTACCGTCGCCAAAATGTTGAAACGCCTCAGCAGCGCCGGGCTGGTGGAACAGGTTCCCTATCGCGGCGTCTTTCTGACCGGCGAGGGCGAGAAGCTGGCGGCGGAGAGTCGCGCCCGCCATCATATCGTCGAAACCTTTCTGCTTGCGCTGGGCATCAGCCCGGAAACCGCGCGTCGCGATTCCGAAGGCATCGAGCATCACGTCAGCGATGAAACGCTCGCTGTCTTCCAGAAGTTTTGCGAAAGCCGCCACTAATCACCGGACTCGCTACCATGCTCACCGTGCTGCGCCCTTTTTTGCATGATCGTATTCTGCATTTGCTGTTAGCGCTCGGCGCGGTGTTGCTGCTGCTGGCGAATTTCCGCTGGGCGGATCTGCCTGGCGCCGTCGACTGGCACACCATCGTCACGCTGACGGGGCTGCTGCTGTTAACCAAAGGGCTGGAGACCAGCGGCTACTTCGACGTGCTGGGCGCGCGCCTGATTGGCCGCTTCCGCCATGAACGCGCGCTGGCGCTGTTTATGGTGCTGGCCGCCGCGCTGCTCTCTACCTTTCTGACCAACGACGTGGCGCTGTTTATTCTGGTGCCGCTGACCCTGACGCTGCGTAAATATTCGCGCCTGCCTCTTTCGCGACTGATCATCTTTGAAGCGCTGGCGGTCAATGCCGGATCGCTGCTGACGCCGGTAGGCAATCCGCAAAATATCCTGCTGTGGAGTCACGGTAAGCTCAGCGTGGCCGGGTTCATCGGGCAAATGACGCCGCTGGCGGTCTGGCTGCTGGTGACGCTGCTGGCGCTGACGTGGTTCAGTTTTAAGCCGCGCGATATTCAAAAGCAGGGCAGCGACGAGACGCGCGACTGGCAGAAACCGCTGTTCGCCGTCAGCGTGCTGCTCTATCTGCTGTTCGTCGCCGCGCTGGAGTGGCAGATGACCGGCTGGGCGCTGCTGCTGATTATGGGCTGCTATCTGGTCATGGCGCGGAAGGTGCTGCTCGCCATCGACTGGAGTCTGCTGGCGGTCTTTATCGCCATGTTTATCGACGTCTATCTGCTCACCCATCTGCCGATGGTGCAGCGTCACTTCGACGCCGTGTCGCACTTCAGCGAAGGCGCAATTTACCTGCTGGCTATCGGCCTGTCGCAGGTTATCAGCAACGTGCCCGCCACCATTCTGCTGCTGCAGAAGATCCCGCCTTCCGACGTACTCGCCTGGGCGGTGAATATCGGCGGCTTCGGCCTGCTGCCCGGCTCGCTCGCCAACCTGATCGCGCTACGCATGGCGAAAGATCGCGCCGTCTGGTGGCAGTTCCATCTCTTCTCTATACCGATGCTCGCCTGGTCGATGCTGAGCGGCTGGCTGCTGCTACGCCTGCTGCACTAACTTCCGCTGCGCTTAAAAAAATGTTGCAGGTTGTGCCTCTTTTGTCGGGAAAGGTCAAGAAACGCTGGAAAATGTCAGTTTACCATCTACTGTTTATCTGACCTTTTATGCCCTGGAATTAGGGCGTTAGCTATGCGGAACTGACTATGAGCGAGAATGAAAAAGGCGAATCTCATCAGGATGATGCGAAGAAAAAGCAGGATCCATCCAGTGAGCAGTCTGACCAGAATAACGATGAGCCTGAACGTAAAAGACCCGGCAAAAAACCGCTGATCATTCTCGCCGTGGTGGTGGTGATCATGCTGATCGTCGGCTTCTGGTTCTGGTTCAGCACGCGCAATGAAGAGACCACCGACGATGCCTTTACCGAAGGCGACGCGGTCACCATCGCGCCCAAAGCCTCCGGCTACGTGGTAAAGCTGCTGGTTAAAGACAACCAGCGCGTAAGGAAAGGCGATCTGCTGGTGGAGATCGATCCGCGCGATACCCTGGCGCAGCGTGACCAGGCCAAAGCGCAGCTGGGTCTGGCGCAGGCGCAGCTCCATCAGGCGCAGGCGCAGCTGGCGCTGTCGAAGGTACAGTATCCGGCGCAGCGCGACCAGGCGCTGGCCGATCAGGCGAAAGCCCAGGCTAACCTGCTGAACGCCGAGGCGGACTATCGTCGTCAGCGCGGCGTCGATCCGCGCGCCACCAGCCAGCGCAATATCGATACCGCCGCCGCGCAGCTGCGTTCGGCCCAGGCGCAGCTGCAGAGCGCCAAAGCGCAGGTGGAAGTCGCCTCGCAGGTGGCGCTGCAAATTCGCCAGCAGGAAACCAACGTAGAAGCGCGACAACAGCAGGTCGCGCAGGCGCAGGCGCAGTTGAATACCGCTGAGCTGAATCTCTCCTATACCCAGGTGCGCGCGCCGTACGACGGCTTCGTCACCAAACGCAACGTGCAGCTCGGCACCCTGGTGCAGGCGGGCAGTTCGCTGTTTTCGCTGGTGTCGCCCGATATCTGGATCACCGCCAACTTTAAAGAGTCGCAGCTGGCGCGTATGAATCCAGGCGATAAAGTCGCGATTAGCGTCGACGCCTGGCCCGATATGGAGCTGGAAGGGCACGTCGACAGCATTCAGATGGGCTCGGGGTCGCGCTTCTCGACCTTCCCGGCAGAGAACGCTACCGGCAACTACGTGAAGATCGTCCAGCGCGTCCCGGTGAAAATCGTGATCGACAAAGGGCTGGATCCGAACCATCCGCTGCCGCTCGGCCTGTCGGTAGAACCTAAGGTCACCGTGGAATGAGTCAGGCGCAGAGCTGGCAACCTTCCAGCAATCCCTGGCTGGTGGCGGTGACCGTCACGCTGGCGGTGTTTATGGAGATCCTGGACACCACTATCGTTAACGTGGCGCTGCCTCATATTGCCGGTTCGCTCTCCTCCAGCTATGACGAATCTACCTGGGTGCTGACCTCTTATCTGGTGGCGAACGGCATCGTGCTGCCGATCTCCGCCTTTTTCAGCCGACTCTTCGGCCGTAAGCAGTTCTTCCTGATCTGCATCGTGATGTTCACCGTCTGCTCGTTCCTGTGCGGTATCGCCACCGAGCTATGGCAAATCATCCTGTTCCGCGTGCTGCAGGGCTTTTTTGGCGGCGGCCTGCAGCCGGTGCAGCAATCGGTGCTGCTCGACTACTTTAAGCCGGAAGATCGCGGTAAGGCGTTCGGCCTCTCTTCTATTGCCATTATTGTCGCGCCCGTTATCGGACCGACGCTGGGCGGCTGGATCACCGATAACTACAGCTGGCGCTGGGTCTTCTTTATCAATATCCCGGTCGGCATCCTGACGGTGCTGGCGATCTACCAGCTGCTGGAAGATCCACCCTGGGAGCGCAAGTGGGCGAAAGGGCGGCTGAAGATCGACTATATCGGCATCGGGCTGATTACGCTGGGACTCGGCTGTTTGCAGGTCTTTCTCGATCGCGGCGAAGATGAAGACTGGTTCGCCTCGCACTTTATCGTGCTGTTCGCCACTCTGGCGCTGGTCGGTATCGTCGGCGCAGTCTACTGGCTGATGTATGCGCGTAAGCCGGTGGTGGATATTCTGGTGATGAAAGACCGCAATTTCTGGGTCTCCGGGCTGTTGATGGCGGGCATGGCAATGATCCTCTACGGCAGCTCCGTGGTGCTGCCGCAGCTGGCGCAGCAGGATCTCGGCTACACCGCGACCTGGTCGGGACTGGTGCTGTCGCCGGGCGCAGTCTTAATTGTGCTCACCATCCCGCTGGTGCTCGCCCTGATGCCGCGCGTGCAGACGCGTTACATCATCGCCTTCGGCTTTACCTGCCTGGCGCTGGCGTTTATGTACTCCTCGACCCTGACACCGGATGTCGATTTTAAAACGCTGGTGCTGATGCGCAGCGCGCAGTCTATCGGGCTGGGTTTTCTGTTTGTGCCGCTGACCACCATCGCGTTCATTACTATTCCGCAGCGCCTCAACGCCGACGCTTCGGCGCTGTTTACCATGTTCCGCAACGTGGCGGGCTCTATCGGCATTTCGCTTTCGACCGCGGCGATCACCGAGCGCGAGCAGGTGCGCTCGGCGCATATGGTGCACAACATGACGCCGCTGAACGAACAGTTCAACATCACCGTGCAGCACTGGGCGCAGGCGATCCGCGACTTTACCTCGGCGGTGGGCGATCCCGCCACGCTGGCGGCCGGTCAGCTCTATCAGGAGATGGTGGCGCAGTCGCGCATTCTGGCGTACATCGACGTCTTTACGGGCCTGAGTATCGTTGCCCTGATCTTGATTCCATTTTGTTGGCTGCTGTCGCCGATTAAGAGCGAAGGCAGCGCAGGAGCACACTGACATGAAGGTTATCTCTACACGCTCGCTGGCGAGACCGCTCAGCCTGTTGACGCTGGCGCTCTGGCTGGCGGGCTGCGCCGTCGGTCCCGATTATGAGGCGCCGAAGCCGCAGCTGCCCGGCGGTTACCACCTGATGGACGCGCAGCAGGCGTCGAAAACCGCGCCCGGCGCCGTTAATACGCGCTGGTGGCAAACCTTTAACGATCCGCAGCTCAACAGCCTTATCGACCGCGCCGTCGAGGGCAACCTGACGCTGCAGCAGGCGGTGCTGCGCATCGCGGGCGCGCGGCAGGAGCTGGCGCAGGCGCGCGGCGGTCTCTTTCCCAGCCTGAACGGCAGCGCGAAAGTCACGCGTCAGCAGCTGGGGCTGGAAGGCCTGCTGAAAGCGAACGGCGCCACCGACCAGCTAGACAGCGAGACCGCCAGCCAGCTCAGCAGCCTGGAACAGCCGGTGACGCTCTATCAGGGCAGCTTTGACGCCAGCTGGGAGCTGGATCTCTGGGGTAAAGTGCGCCGTCAGGTCGAACTGGCCGATGCGCAAACTCAGGCGGCTATTGAACAGCGCAACGACGCGCTGGTCTCGCTGGAGGCGGAGGTGGCGCGCGCTTATCTGCAGCTGCGCGGCGCGCAGGCGACGGTCGCCACGCTGGAGCAGCAGATTGCGGTGGCGCAGCAGAGCTGGGAGCTGACGCAAAGCCAGCAGCGCAACGGACTGGCGCCGCTTACCGATGTAGAGAATGCGCGCGCGCAGCTTAGTTCACTGCAGGCGCAGCTGCCGCAGTATCAGTCTCAGGCGCGCCAGGCGATGAACGGGCTGGCGGTGCTGCTGGGCAAAACGCCCGGCGCGCTGGATAACGAGCTCTTTGCGCCCAAAGCGATGCCCGCCTTGCCGCAGATCGTGCCGGTCGGCATTCCCGCCACGCTGGCGCGCCGCCGACCCGATATTCGTCAGGCGGAGGCGACGCTGCACGCGCAGACGGCGAATATCGGCGTGTCGGTGGCGCAGCTCTTTCCCAGCCTGTCGCTTACCGGGCAGCTCGGGGTGCGCAATACCGACGTCAGCTATCTCGACAACTGGAGCAGCCACTTCTATTCCGTCGGCCCCTCGCTGTCGATTCCCATTTTTCAGGGCGGTCGTCTGGTCTCCAGCGTGAAGCTGGCGCGCGCCCAGCAGGCGAGTGCGGCGCTCGACTATCGTCAGACGGTGCTTACCGCGCTGCAGGATGTAGAAAACGCGCTGGTGAGCTATCGCGCCGATCAGGCGCGGGTCACGGCGCTGGATGAAACCACCGGGTCGCTGCAGCGCGCCTTCGATTTGGCCAGCGACAGCTATCGTCAGGGCATCTCAACTTTTATCGACGTGCTGGACGCGCAGCGTCAGCTGGCGCAGGCGCAGGAACAGGCGACCCAGGCGCGCATGCAGAGCGCGCTCGATTTAGTGGCGCTCTATAAAGCGCTGGGCGGCGGCTGGGAAACTTACCAGAATGTTACGCTGCCGCAGTTCGACGTTTTCGGCCCGGCCGCCAGCTAACGCTTTCTCTCTGCTTACGGCTGCGGCATCTGTCGCAGCCGCTCTCCACAGCCACGCCGCTATTAATGAAATAAAAATTTCTTTTTATCGCCTTGATGCGTTTTACGCACGGCGCAATTAACGGTGCCAGGTAAAGGCTTACGGCGCATAAATGTGATCTATCAGGCAAAAATAAGCGGAGCCTATGATTCACCACGCAAAACTAATATTTCATATTTTATATTTGCGATAAAAATAATCTATTTTCACTGGACATCTGCACACCATCGGGAGAAGACATGTCCAGAGAATCCTACCTTACGCTGAATAAAGCCTCAGGGCCGAACAGCAACGCCCGCACCGAACCTTTTGTTAAAGTCATCGCCGTGGTCGCTACGCTTGGCGGGCTGCTGTTTGGCTACGACACCGGCGTGATCTCGGGTGCGCTGCTGTTTATGGGCCCGGAACTCCATCTGACGCCGTTTACCACCGGTCTGGTGACCAGCAGCCTGCTGTTTGGCGCGGCCTTTGGCGCGCTGCTCTCCGGTCATTTCGCGGCAGCGGCCGGACGGAAAAAAATTATTCTGGTTTTGGCCGTGATCTTCGCCATGGGCGCCCTGGGCACCTCGATGGCGCCAGATGTGGCCTGGATGATTTTCTTCCGTCTGGTGCTGGGCGTCGCCGTCGGCGGCGCGGCGGCCACCGTACCGGTCTATATCGCGGAAATCGCGCCGGCGAACCGACGCGGCCAGCTGGTGACGCTCCAGGAGCTGATGATCGTCTCCGGCCAGATGCTGGCCTATATCTCCAACGCCGGTTTCAACGCCGCCTGGGGCGGTGAAACGACCTGGCGCTGGATGCTGGCGGTAGCGACGCTGCCGGCGGTACTGCTTTTCTTCGGCATGATGTTTATGCCAGACACGCCGCGCTGGTACGCGATGAAAGGGCGCCTGGCCGATGCGCGCCGGGTGCTGGAGCGGACCCGCGCTCGCCAGGACGTTGAATGGGAACTGACGGAAATAGAAGAGACGCTGACGGAAGAGCAGCAGCAGCGCCCGCGGCTGAGCGAGCTGCGCAAACCCTGGCTGTTCAAGCTCTTTTTGATCGGTATGGGTATTGCGGTCATTCAGCAGCTAACGGGCGTCAATACCATTATGTATTACGCACCGACCATGCTGAAAGCGGTCGGCATGGATGACAGCGCGGCGCTGTTCGCCACGATCGCCAACGGTGCTATCTCAGTGTTAATGACCTTTGTCGGCATCTGGCTGCTGGGAAAAATGGGGCGGCGAACGCTGACCATGACTGGACAGTTCGGCTGCACCGCCTGCCTGGTTTTTATCGGCGCAGTGACGCTGTTGATGCCGGAAACCGTTAATGGGCAACCTGATATGTGGCGCAGCTATATGGTGCTGTTCGGCATGCTGCTGTTTTTAAGTTTTCAGCAGGGCGCGTTATCGCCGGTCACCTGGCTGCTGCTGTCGGAAATATTCCCAACGCGTCTGCGCGGTATTTTTATGGGCGGCGCGGTATTCGCTATGTGGATCGCCAATTTCCTTATTTCGCTAATGTTTCCGGTGCTGCTGGCAAGCGTCGGTCTGGCAGGTGCTTTCTTTATCTTTGCGCTGGTGGGTATTGCGGGCGCGATATTTGTCATTAAGTGCGTACCGGAAACGCGTAATCGTAGTCTGGAGCAGATTGAACACTATCTGCATGAAACCCTCTCGCGCGATGATGAGATTGTGCGCGAACCCCTGAGACGGCCGGCAAATAAAACATCATAATAAAAGGTTATCAATTTGAGTCTGAGCCGGCGCCCGCGCCGGCTTTTTTTTATCCATTCGTGCCGAAGATTAACCTTTTCATGCTCGCTTACGCTTAAACTCCCCGCAGGCGTCTTACATGAACCGAGCAGGCACTATTTGTAAAATATCATCTGAAAAGCACTTTATATCGCCTTTTATCCTCAGGCTGCGAGCTATTAAACCCTTCAACCTTCAATGAAAACGATTTCAGCCGCGCGCTTTTATCCAGACGTGCACTGTTAATTCACCGTTAATAACACCGTGAGAATTCCCTTAAGTTTCTGCTACGAAATTTTACCTGCGCGCTTCGGAATTTTCTGGAGTAGAAAATTAATTTATTTTTTTATTTGAATTGGGTAATCTTGTCGCTACAGTTTTATTAAACCCCTTAGTCAAGGACAGTATAATGAGTGACGCATTTAAAGTTCTGAACAACATTCGCACATTACGTGCTCAGGCACGCGAACTGCCATTGAGCGACCTGGAAGAAATTCTGGAAAAATTAACCGTCGTCGTCACAGAACGTCGTGAAGAAGTGGAAGCTGAAGAAGCGCAAAACCGCGAAAAAGAAGAAAAGCTCTCTAAATATCGCGAAATGCTGTTGGCTGACGGTATCGACCCGAACGAATTACTGGGCGCGCTGGAAACCGGTAAAAAACGCGCCAAGCGCGCGCCGCGTCCCGCCAAGTATTCTTATACCGACGAAAACGGCGAAGTAAAATCCTGGACCGGCCAGGGCCGTACTCCAGCGGCAATTAAAAAGGCGCTCGATTCCGGCAAAAGCCTTGACGATTTCCTGATCGGCTAAATTTACCCAATCCTTGCAAGTGGGAGCCGGTGGCCTGAACAGCCACCGGCTTTTTATTTTTCCCCCACTGCCAGCGGCTTGCCTCAGGCCGCACGCCTGGCGCTGGCATGCGTAAGGCGATGTCTGGCATAATGGCCGCCGTTTTTCCCCTCACTCAGCCATAAAGGTCAATGCCGTGTTAGTAAGCAGCAATATCACCATGCAGTTTGGCAGCAAGCCACTGTTCGAAAATATCTCCGTAAAATTTGGCGGCGGTAATCGTTACGGTTTAATCGGTGCAAACGGCAGCGGTAAATCCACCTTTATGAAAATCCTCGGCGGCGATCTGGCGCCCACCGGCGGTAATGTCTCTTACGATCCCAACGAGCGCATCGGCAAGTTAAGACAGGACCAGTTCGCGTTTGAACAATATAGCGTGCTGGACACCGTCATCATGGGTCACCATGAATTGTGGGAAGTAAAGCAGGAGCGCGACCGCATATATGCTTTGCCGGAAATGAGCGAAGAGGAAGGCTATAAAGTCGCAGACCTTGAAGCGCTTTACGGCGAAATGGATGGCTACAGCGCCGAGTCGCGCGCTGGCGAGTTATTACTCGGCGTTGGCATCCCGGTTGAACAGCATTATGGCCCGATGAGCGAAATTGCGCCGGGCTGGAAATTACGCGTGCTGCTGGCGCAGGCGTTATTTTCAAATCCTGATATTTTGTTACTGGACGAACCAACCAACAACCTGGATATTGATACTATCCGCTGGCTGGAGCAGGTGCTGAACGAGCGTGAAAGCACCATGATCATCATTTCGCACGACCGTCACTTCCTGAATATGGTTTGTACGCATATGGCGGATCTCGATTACGGCGAATTACGCGTATATCCAGGCAACTATGACGAGTATATGACGGCGGCTACCCAGTCGCGCGAACGTTTATTAGCAGACAACGCCAAGAAAAAAGCGCAGATCGCCGAGCTGCAGTCTTTCGTCAGCCGCTTTAGCGCCAACGCCTCTAAATCGCGTCAGGCGACGTCGCGCGCGAAACAAATTGATAAAATCAAGCTGGATGAAGTTAAAGCGTCCAGCCGTCAAAACCCGTTTATTCGTTTTGAACAAGACAAGAAGCTGTTCCGTAATGCGCTGGAAGTCGAAGCGCTTACCAAAGGTTTTGATAACGGTCCGCTGTTTAAAAATCTCAATCTGCTGCTTGAAGTGGGCGAAAAGCTGGCGGTTATCGGCGCGAACGGTATTGGTAAATCCACGCTGCTGAAAACGCTGGTAGGCGAACTTGAGCCAGACAGCGGCAGCGTTAAATGGTCGGAAAATGCGCGCATCGGTTATTACGCGCAGGATCACGCCGCCGACTTCGCCGACGACCTTAGCGTCTTCGACTGGATGAGCCAGTGGAAGCAGGAAGGGGATGACGAGCAGGCGGTGCGCAGCATTCTGGGTCGTCTGCTGTTCAGCCACGACGACATCAAAAAACCGGCGAAGGTGCTGTCGGGCGGGGAAAAGGGGCGCATGCTGTTCGGCAAGCTGATGATGCAGAAACCCAATATCCTGATTATGGACGAACCGACCAACCACCTGGATATGGAGTCGATCGAGTCGCTGAATATGGCGCTGGAGATGTATGAAGGCACGCTGATTTTCGTTTCGCACGACCGTGAATTCGTCAGCTCGCTGGCGACGCGCGTGCTGGAGATCAAAGAGGACCGCGTGGTGGACTTTACCGGCACCTACGAAGACTATCTGCGCAGTCAGGGTATTTACTAAGGCCGCCGGATCCTTCTGACAGACGACGAAGAACGCTAATAAGCGGGTGGCGTGGACCGAAGAGCAAAGCGTCCCGCGCCATGGATGGCGCGGGCCGAGCGAGCAGGGATGCGTAAAGCGACTTTGCGATCGGTCCACGCCACTTGCGTTAGCGCAAAACAGGCAGACAGCTTAATTGAGGGCATAAAGGGGATAGCGTAAGCTATCCCCTTTATTATTTACCACAGACTTCGCAGTGCGCATCCTGCGCCACCTTCACGCTGCGGAATTCCGCGCTCATCGCATCATACATCAGCAGCCGCGAGGAGGCGGGCGTGCCGAAGGCCGTCAACACTTTAATCGCCTCCATCGCCTGCATGGCGCCAATCACCCCGACCAGCGGCGCCATCACGCCCGCTTCGACGCAGCTGAGCGTCTGCTCGCCGAACAGGCGGCTAATACAGCGATAGCAGGGCGTGCCCGGCTGCCAGGTAAAGACGCTAATCTGGCCTTCCATACGGATCGCCGCGCCGGAAACCAGCGGCACGCCACGCGACCGACACAGGCGGTTCAGCTGTTCGCGGATCTGCACGTTGTCGGTACAGTCGAGCACCACCTGATGGCTGGCGATCAGCGTCTCAAGCGCCTCATCTTCCAGCATGCCGTTAACGGTATCGATATGCACATGCGGGTTGATGGCGGACAGACTCTCCGCCGCCGAGTCGACCTTGGCGCGGCCAATATCCGCGTCGTGATGCAGGATCTGACGCTGCAGATTCGACAGCGCGACGGTATCGAAATCGAGCAGGGTCAGCGCGCCGACGCCCGCCGCGGCCAGATAAGGCGACGCCGCGCAGCCCAGCCCGCCGAGACCGACAATCAGCGCGCGGCTCGCTTTGAGCTTCTCCTGACCATCGAAGTCGAAGCCGCGCAGCACAATCTGGCGGTTATAGCGCAGCATCTCTTTATCGCTGAGTTCAGGCAGCATTATCCCTCCAGCAGCGCGTTGAAGGGCTCCACCTCGACCCATTCGCCCGGCTCGACCGCGCCGCGATCGCGCTCCAGCACGATAAAGCAGTTGGCGGCGGCGAACGAGCTAAATACGTGCGAGCCCTGATGGCCGGTACTGTGCACCTCCAGCTCGCCGTCCGCGCCGCGGCGCATGATGCCGCGCTGGAAATCGAGGCGGCCGGGTGATTTTTTCAGGCGTGAGGCGGCGCGCGCGCGCAGACGCGGCGGCAGCGGCGATTCGCGCTGGCCGGTCAGGGCGGCGAGCAGCGGCTGCACCAGCTGATAGAAGGTGACGGCGGCCGACACCGGATTGCCCGGCAGCCCGCAGAACCAGCTGCTGGCGAGACGGCCGAAGGCGAAAGGCTTGCCCGGCTTGATGGCCAGCTTCCAGAAGGTAATGACGCCCAGCTCGTCCAGCATAGCTTTAGTGAAATCCGCTTCGCCCACTGACACGCCGCCGGTGCTGATCACCACGTCGGCCTGCCGATCCGCCTCTGCGAAAGCGTGACGCAGCGCCTGCGGATCATCTTTGATGATGCCCAGGTCGATCACCTCGCAGCCGAGCTTGCGCAGCATCAGCGAGACGGCAAAACGGTTAGTGTCGTAGATCTGACCCGGCGCCAGCGGCTGGCCGACCGGCTGCAGCTCGTCGCCGGTGGAGAAAACCGCGACGCGCAGCTTGCGCAGCACGCTGACCTCGGCCAGGCCGAGCGAGGCGAGCAGCGGCAGCTCTGCCGCGCCGAGGCGCACGCCTGCCGCCAGCACCGGCTGGTCGCGACGGATATCTTCGCCGATCAGGCGGATATTTTGTCCCGCCCGCACCGGCGCGTTAATCACAATGCCGTCCTCGACCTCGCGCGTCTCTTCCTGCATCACCACCGCTTCGCAGCCTGGCGGCACCGGCGCGCCGGTCATAATGCGCACCGCGCTGCCCGCCGGCCAGTCGCCGTCAAAAGGGGCGCCGGCAAAGGCTTTGCCGGCGATCTTCAGCGGTCGATCGGATTGAATATCGGCCAGCCGCACGGCGTAGCCGTCCATCGCCGAGTTATCAAACGGGGGCACGTCGATCGGCGAGGTGACCGGCAAGGCGGTAATGCGGCCGGCCGCGTCCGCCAGCGGCACGCTGACGCGATCGCGCAGAGGCTGAAGCTGCGCCAGCATTTTCGCCTGCGCCTCTTCCAGAGAAATTAATCCTGCGGTAAAGCTTTCCATCGTATTAGCAACCTGAGTAAAGACAGTTGCTGACTATTATGGTGCTAATTGCCAGCGGAGTCACATTTCCGCCGCGGCATAAGCCACAATAAAAGGTTATGGCTGACGCGCCAGTTTCCCCTTTACAAGCTTTGACAGGCTTTCTATAGTCAAAAATCATTTAAATTGGCTGAAAACCATTTTAAATCAGTGTTTTCACTCCGGTAAAAGGACAGGGCAAGCGTTATGGTTAAAGCAGTCATCGCCATTCACGGTGGGGCAGGCGCCATTACGCGCTCGGCAATGAGCGCAGAAAAAGAGCAGGCGTATCGTCAGGCGCTGAGCGATATCCTTAGCGCGGGACAGCAGATGCTGGCGCAGGGTGCCAGCGCGCTGGACGCCGTGACCGAAGCGGTGCGGCAGCTGGAAGAGTGCCCGTTGTTCAACGCTGGCAAGGGCGCGGTGTTCACCCATCAGGGCACGCACGAGCTGGACGCCTGCGTAATGGACGGCCGCACGCTGGCGGTAGGCGCGGTGGCAGGCGTGTCGCGCCTGCGCAATCCGGTGCTGGCGGCGCGCAAGGTGCTGGAATCGAGTCCGCACGTGCTCTTTATCGGCGCGGGCGCGGAGCAGTTCGCGCGGGATAACGGGCTGGAAGAGGTCGATCCCGCTTTCTTTTCGACGCCGGAACGCTGGGAGCAGCTTCAGCGCGCGCTGGCCAGCGACGAGATGGTGCTGGATCACGACGGCGCGGCGAAATCGGACGACCCGCTCCATCCCGACCGTAAATTCGGCACTGTCGGCGCGGTGGCGATCGATGCGGAGGGCAACCTTGCCGCCGCCACCTCGACCGGCGGCATGACCAACAAACAGGCGGGCCGCGTCGGCGATTCGCCGCTGCCGGGTGCAGGCTGCTACGCCAGCAACGATACGGTGGCGGTCTCCTGCACCGGTACGGGTGAAGTCTTTATTCGCACCCTGGCGGCCTACGATATCGCCGCGCAGATGCGCTACGGCGGCCATTCGCTGCAGCAGGCGTGCGTTAACGTCATTCACGACGCCATTCCTGAGCTGGGCGGCAGCGGCGGCCTGATCGCTATCGACCGCTTCGGCAACGTGGCGCTGCCGTTCAATAGCGAAGGCATGTACCGCGGCGTCGCGCGCGTGGGCGAAGAGATTGAGGTCGGCATCTACCGCGAAGGCTAAGGAGCAGGCATGACGCAGCAAATGGCGCCGGATCAGGTTCTGGCGGTACGCAATCTCAACGTGCGCTTCAGCCATGAAGGGCGCGTGACGCACGCGGTGCGCGACCTGTCGCTCGAGGTGCAGCGTGGCGAAACCCTGGCAATCGTCGGCGAGTCCGGCTCCGGCAAATCGGTCACCTCGCTGGCGCTGATGCGGCTGATCGAACAGGCGGGCGGCGAGGTCAGCGGCGATATAGTGCTGCGCCGCCGCAGCGGCGAGCTGCTGGATGTGACGCGCGCAGCGCCAGGCGTGATGCGCCGCGTGCGCGGCGCCGACATGGCGATGATTTTTCAGGAGCCGATGACCTCGCTCAACCCGGTTTTCACCGTTGGCGAGCAGATCGCCGAATCGATCCGCCTGCATCAGGGCAAAAGCCATCAGCAGGCGCTGGCGGAAGCGCGCCGTATGCTCGATCTGGTGCGCATTCCCGAAGCGCAGGGCGTGCTGTCGCGCTATCCGCATCAGCTCTCCGGCGGCATGCGCCAGCGTGTGGTGATCGCCATGGCGCTGTCGTGCCGTCCCGCGCTGCTGATCGCCGATGAGCCGACCACGGCGCTCGACGTCACCATTCAGGCGCAAATCCTGCAGCTGATCCGCGTGCTGCAAAAAGAGATGCAGATGGGGGTGATTTTTATCACCCACGATATGGGCGTGGTGGCTGAAATGGCGGACCGCGTCCAGGTGATGTACCGCGGCGACGTGGTGGAGAGCGCGCCGGTGCAGCAGCTGTTCGACGCGCCGCAGCAGCCCTATACCCAGGCGCTGCTGGCGGCGGTGCCGAAGCTCGGCGCGATGAGCGGCCAGCCGCTGCCCGCGCGTTTTCCGCTGCTGCGCGCCGGCGGTCAGGCGGAGCCGGAGACGCCGCAGGATACTGTGCGTCGCGACCTCGAGCCGATTTTGCAGGTGCGCGAACTGGTGACGCGCTTCGATATTCGCGGCGGCCTGCTTAACCGCGTGAAGCGTCGCGTACACGCGGTAGAGAAGGTGAGCTTCGATCTCTACGCCGGCGAGACGCTGGCGCTGGTAGGCGAATCGGGCTGCGGCAAATCCACCACCGGGCGTTCGCTGCTGCGGCTGGTGGCGAGCCAGGGCGGCACCATTACCTTCAACGGCCAGCGCATCGACAGGCTCGCCGGCTCGGCGCTGGCGCATCTGCGGCGCGATATCCAGTTTATCTTTCAGGATCCCTACGCCTCGCTCGATCCGCGTCTGACGGTGGGCTTCTCTATTATGGAGCCGCTGCTGGTGCATAAGGTGATGCCGCGCCGCGAGGCGGAACAGCGCGTCGCCTGGCTGCTGGAAAAGGTGGGGCTGCTGCCGGAGCACGCGCAGCGCTATCCCCACGAATTCTCCGGCGGCCAGCGCCAGCGCATCTGCATCGCGCGCGCGCTGGCGCTCAATCCCAAAGTGGTTATCGCCGATGAGTCGGTGTCGGCGCTTGACGTATCGATTCAGGCGCAGATCGTCAATCTGATGCTCGATCTGCAGCGCGAATTCGGCATCGCCTTCCTGTTTATTTCGCACGATATGGCCGTTGTCGAACGCATCAGCCATCGCGTGGCGGTTATGTATCTGGGACAAATCGTTGAAATGGGGCCGCGCCAGGCGGTGTTCGAGCAGCCGCGCCACCCCTATACCCGCAAGCTGATGGCCGCCGTGCCGGTGGCGGATCCGGCGCATCGCCGGCGCGAACGCGCGCTGATGGTGGATGAAATACCCAGCGCCGTGCGCGCGCTGGGCGACGAGCCTGAAGTCGCGCCGCTGATGGAGGTGGCGCCAGGCCATTTCGTCGCGCGCCACGCTATCAGCAGCACCTGACATCACAATCACACTAAGCAGGGATACAGGAGAACACGATGCACAACGCAATGCGTAAAGGGTTACTGGCTGCGGGCGTGATGAGCGCCATGGCGGCGCTGCCCGCCTGGGCGGCAAAAGACGCGGTTATCGCCGTCGGGTCCAACTTCACCACGCTCGATCCTTACGACGCCAACGACACGCTGTCGCAGGCGGTGGCGAAATCGTTCTATCAGGGGCTGTTCGGCTTCGATAAAGAGATGAAGCTGACCAACGTGCTGGCGGAAAGCTATCAGGCAAGCCCGGACGGCCTGACCTACACCATTAAGCTGCGCCCAGGGATTAAATTCCAGGACGGCACTGACTTCAACGCCGAAGCGGTCAAGGTTAACCTGGAGCGCGCCAGCAATCCGGATAACCACCTTAAGCGCTATAACCTGTTTAAATATATCGCCACCACCGAGGCCGTCGATCCCACTACGGTGAAGATCACCCTGAAGCAGCCTTTTTCAGCCTTTATCAACAATCTGGCGCACCCGGCCGCCGCGATGATTTCGCCCACCGCGCTGAAGAAATATGGCAAAGAGATCGGCTTTCACCCGGTCGGCACCGGCCCGTATGAGCTGGTAACCTGGAACCAGACCGACTACGTGAAGGTGAAAAAGTGGGACGGCTACTGGAAGAAGGGCTATCCGAAGCTCGACAGCATTACCTGGCGCCCGGTAGTGGACAACAACACGCGCGCGGCGATGCTGCAGACCGGCGAAGCGAACTTCGCGTTCCCGATCCCCTTCGAGCAGGCCAAACTGCTGGAGAAGAACGCGAAGCTGAAGGTGGTGACCTCGCCGTCGATCATGCAGCGCTATATCAGCCTGAACGTCACCCAGAAGCCGTTCGATAACCCGAAAGTGCGTGAGGCGCTAGAGTACGCCATCAACCGCGAGGCGCTGACTAAAGTCGCCTTTGCCGGCTACGCGACGCCGGCGACCGGCATAGTGCCGCCGTCGATCGACTTTGCGCAGCGCTACCCGGCGATTCAGTATAACCCGGCCAAAGCGCGCGAGCTGCTGAAGGAAGCGGGCTACCCCAACGGCTTTGAGACTACGCTCTGGTCATCGCATAACCACAGCACCGCGCAAAAAGTGCTGCAGTTTACCCAGCAGCAGCTGGCGCAGGTGGGCGTGAAGGTCAAAGTGACGGCGATGGACGCTGGCCAGCGCGCCGCCGAGGTGGAGAGTAAAGGACAGAAAGAGAGCGGCGTCCGCATGTTCTACACCGGCTGGTCCGCCTCTACCGGCGAAGCCGACTGGGCGCTGACGCCGCTATTCGCCACCACCTCCTGGCCGCCGGCGATCTTCAATACCGCCTTCTACAGCAATCCGCAGGTGGATAAAGATCTGGCCGATGCGCTGAAGACCACCGATCGCGAGCGTAAAGCCAGCCTGTATAAAGATGCGCAGGATAAGATCTGGAACGATCATCCGTGGATCCCGCTGGTGGTGGAGCAGCTGGTTTCCGCCAACACCGCGTCGCTGACCGGGTTTTACGTGATGCCCGATACCTCATTCAGCTTTGACGAGGCCGACCTGAAGTAACCCGATCGGCCAGCCCGCGCGGGCTGGCCGCCGCTGCGCAGGATTTCGCATGCTTAACTATTTTATTAAACGTCTGCTCGGGCTGATCCCGACGCTGCTGATTGTCGCGGTGCTGGTGTTCCTGTTTGTGCACCTGCTGCCAGGCGATCCGGCGCGCCTGATCGCCGGTCAGGACGCCGACGCCACGGTGGTGGCGCTGGTGCGCCAGGAGCTGGGTCTGGATCAGCCGCTGCCGCAGCAGTTCTGGCACTTTATTCTGAATGCGCTGCAGGGCGACTTCGGCCATTCGCTGGTGTCGAAGCGGCCGGTCGCCGAGGAGATCGCCACCCGCTTTATGCCGACGCTGTGGCTGACGCTGGCCAGCATGATCTGGGCGGTGATTTTCGGCATGACGATCGGCATCGTCTCCGCCGTGTGGCGCAACCGCTGGCCCGATCGCCTCGGCATGACGCTGGCGGTTTCGGGCATTTCCTTTCCCGCCTTCGCGCTCGGCATGCTGCTGATGCAGGTTTTTTCGGTGGAGCTGGGCTGGCTGCCGACCGTCGGCGCCGACAGCTGGCGGCACTATATTCTGCCGTCGATTACGCTGGGCGCCGCCGTGGCGGCGGTGATGGCGCGCTTTACCCGCGCCTCGTTCGTCGAGGTGATGCAGGAAGACTATATGCGCACCGCGCGCGCCAAAGGGGTGCGCGAATCGCTGGTGGTGGTCAAACACGGCCTGCGCAACGCCATGATCCCGGTGGTCACCATGATGGGCCTGCAGTTCGGCTTTCTGCTCGGCGGCTCGATCGTGGTGGAGGTGGTCTTCAACTGGCCTGGCCTCGGCCGCCTGCTGGTGGATTCGGTGGAGATGCGCGACTACCCGGTGATCCAGGCCGAAGTGCTGCTCTTCTCGCTGGAG
The DNA here is from genome assembly GCF_000738765.1 of Pantoea sp. NGS-ED-1003. Lineage (NCBI taxonomy): Bacteria > Pseudomonadati > Pseudomonadota > Gammaproteobacteria > Enterobacterales > Erwiniaceae > Pantoea > Pantoea sp. NGS-ED-1003. Next base: position 247,183 of record NZ_JPQA01000005.1, on the reverse strand, counting down.
TTCATCCTGATTAACCTGATTGTCGATCTGCTCTATGCGGCAATCAATCCCGCTATTCGCTACAGGTAAGGAGTCGCAATGAAAAACTGGCGACGCGAAGCGGTGCTGAAAAGCCTGCCGCTGACGACGGAAAATCGGGTTCGTACGCCCTGGAGCGAGTTCTGGCGACGCTTTCGTCGCCAGCCGGTGGCGATGACCGCCGGGCTGTTCGTGCTGCTGCTGATCGTGCTGGCGTTTATCGCGCCGCTGATTGCGCCGTTCGACGCTGAGAACTATTTCGACTACGACCGGCTCAATCAGGGGCCTTCGCTGATGCACTGGTTCGGCGTCGATGCGCTGGGCCGCGATATCTTCAGCCGCGTGCTGGTCGGCACCCGCATCTCGCTGATCGCCGGCTTCTTTTCGGTGGCGATCGGCGCGGCCATCGGCACCTTCTTCGGCCTGCTGGCGGGCTACTACGAGGGCGCCTGGGATCGCGTCACCATGCGCATCTGCGACGTGCTGTTCGCCTTTCCCGGCATTCTGCTGGCGATTGCCGTGGTGGCGATTATGGGCAGCGGCATGAGCAACGTGATTATCGCGGTGGCTATTTTCAGCATTCCGGCGTTCGCCCGCCTGGTGCGCGGCAATACGCTGGTGCTGAAGCATCAGACCTATATCGAGTCGGCGCGCAGCATCGGCGCGTCCGACGCCACCATTCTACTCAGGCATATTCTGCCCGGCACGGTGTCCTCTATCGTGGTCTACTTCACCATGCGCATCGGCACCTCGATTATTACCGCCGCCAGCCTGTCGTTTCTCGGACTGGGCGCGCAGCCGCCGACGCCGGAGTGGGGCGCGATGCTCAACGAGGCGCGCGCCGATATGGTACTGGCGCCGCACGTGGCGATTTTTCCCAGTCTCGCGATTTTTCTCACGGTTTTAGCATTTAATTTGCTTGGCGACGGGCTACGCGACGCACTCGATCCTAAACTCAAGACATGAAAAAATTCGATTACGAGCAGGACTTTAAAACCATCGACTTCCGCAAACAGCCGGAGCGCTATCAGGTCGGGCGCGGCGAGCAGGGCGTGCTGATGGTAGAGCCCTATAAAAGCGAAATCTTGCCGCACTGGCGCTTCCGCACCGTGCCGATCGCCGAAGCATCGGCGGCGAAGATCATGGAGCTGTTTGAAGCCTACCGCGCGCAGGATGATTTTGTCGGTATGGATATGGCGCGCAAGTTCATCCAGATGGGCTATACCCGCGCGCGCCGCTACAGCAATCACAAGGGCGGGCGCAAGTACGACGCCGACGGCAACGAGCTGCCGCGCGGCGTCGACGAAGAAAAGGCCGCTGCGGCGGCCGTTTTCAAAGCCTACTGGGATCGCCTGCGCGAAGATGAAGATTACCTGACGCGCAAGCAGGCGCATCAGAAGCTGTACGGTTAAATCCATCATGCCAGCGATCGGCTGAATTTCGCCATCCATCCTACCTGACGCTGGCCTCATTCGGCACGTCGGCGATTGCGCGTGCGCGTTTTCGTCGCGTTTCGCCTGAAATTGCCGTGCTTTTTGTGGGGGAATTATGACGTCTTTTCAGTGAGATAAGCGGCGCTTTTACCTGATAAAAAGGCGGCGATCTGCCCGCATGTTACGTAAATAAGTGCAAACGTCGCGGCCGGATGGTGTGAGGCTAACCTGCCGGAATTTCAGCAAAAATTCTTATCCGCTACAGGCGCATCATTTGTCAATGATCAGAACAGGGTTGAGTTTAACGCGGCCTGGTGCTTAAATCCTGAATTCAAATTTACTGTGAATTCAATAATAAGCAGATAACAAGGCAGCTGCGGACACCTGTCGCCGCAGTCGACTAAGTGGATAATGTGAGAGCGCAATGATGAAAGAGATCGTTAACGGATTTCTGAGTTTTCAACAGAATGTGTTTCCTGAAAGGAAGGATCTTTTCAAAAGCCTGGCGTCGAACCAAAATCCGAAAGCGCTGTTTATCTCCTGTTCCGACAGCCGGTTAGTACCGGAGCTGGTGACCCAGCAGGAGCCGGGCCAGCTCTTCGTGATCCGCAACGCGGGGAACATCGTGCCGCCGTTCGGGCCGGAGCCAGGCGGGGTATCGGCCACCATCGAATATGCGGTCATGGTGCTGGGCGTAAGCGAAATTATCATCTGCGGTCACTCCAACTGCGGCGCGATGAACGCTATCGCCTCCTGTCAGTGCATGGACAATATGCCGGCGGTCGATCACTGGCTGCACTACGCCGATGCGGCGAAAACCGTGGTGGAAGAGCGCGAATACGAGACGCCGGAAGCGAAGCTGAACGAGATGGTCAAAGAGAACGTCATCGCCCAGCTGAACAACATCAAGACACATCCATCCGTGGCGCTGGCGCTGCGTAAAGGCAAAGTGCGCCTGCACGGCTGGGTCTACGATATCGAGTCAGGCAAAATCATCGCCCTGACCGAAGGCGGCAAGAGCTTTATCTCTCTCTCCGATAACCCGGAAACCTGCTTCGAGTAAGCCTTTCGCCCGCTGCACCCGCAGCGGGCGTTTTCTTTCTGTTTCTCCCGGCACGTTCTCAACGGATTATCTAAGCTATTAACGTCCTGTTTCCACTTGAGAACTGACTATGCGCAAAATTTCCTTGTTGACCCTGATGGCGAGCGCCATGCTGCTGGCGGGATGCACCTCGCACGTTGCCGATAAACAGCAATATTCCGGTTTTATCACTGATTACAGCCAGCTTAAACCCGCCACCTCCGCCAGCGATCGCCCTACGCTGCGCTGGATCTCGCCCGACTATCGCGACAGCGACTATACCTCGGTCGTTTATACGCCGGTGGTTTACTATCCGGCGGCGAAGCCGACGGCGCGCGTCAGCCAGCAGACGCTGGATCAGATCCGCAGCTACACCGATACGCGACTTAAGGCGGCGATTGGCGAACGTAAAAAGCTGGTGACCCAGCCTGGTCCGCATACGCTGATCGTGCGCAGCGCCATTACCGGCGTGACGGCGGAAAACGAGGGCGTCCAGTTCTATGAGGTGGTGCCGGTGGCGGCGGTGATTGCCAGCACCATGGCGGCCACCGGCCACCGCACCCAGAATAGCGCGCTGTTTCTGGAGATCGAGGCGCGCGACGCGCAGACCGGCAAGCCGCTGATCAAGGTAGTGCGCAAGGCGTTCGGCAAGCCGCTGAACAACAGCAGCGCGCCCATCACTTACGCTGACGTGAAAAGCGCCATTGACGATACGGTCAGCGACGCCGTGCACTTCAGCGCGCCCTGAGTCGCGCGCCGAGGGCAGGGACGCCTTGTTTAATCTTTTGTAAAGCCTGAACATTATCGGGTCGCGCTGGCTACGCTTAAGCTCATCCCCTGATGACTGGAGCACACTATGGCCCGACTGACTGCTGCGCTGCTACTTGGCGGCGCGCTGTTTACTCTCCCCGCGCTGGCGGAGGAGCTGCAGGTTCAGGTTTTGCAGGACAAGCTTAATCATCCCTGGTCGGTAGCGTTTCTGCCCGACAATCAAACGCTGCTGATAACTGAACGGAGCGGAGAGCTGCGCAGCTGGCGGCCCGACAGCGGCCTGTCGCAGCCGATCGAAGGGGTGCCGAAAGCGACAGTGCGCCGCCAGGCGGGACTGCTCGACGTGGTGCTGGCGCCGGACTTCGCGCAGAGCCGTCGCGTATGGCTCAGCTATACCGAAGCCAGCAGCAGCGGCGAACTGGGCGCGGTGGTCGGCTATGGCCAGCTCAGCGCGGATAACCGGCGTCTGACCGGCTTTAAACCCGTCATCCGTCAGACGCCGGCGCTTTCGGCGGGCAATAATCTCGGCACGCGCATGGCCTTCGATCGCGACGGCTATCTCTATATCGTTTTCGGCGATAACTTTCACAGCAGCAGCGCGCAGGATCTCGACAAGCTGACCGGCAAAATCCTGCGGCTGACTCAGGACGGCAGCGTGCCGAAAGATAATCCTTTCGTCGGCCGCAGCGGCGCGCGTCCGGAGATCTGGGCCTACGGCCTGCGCAATCCGCAGGGTCTGGCGCTGAACCCCTGGACGCAGCAGATATGGGAGAGCGAGCACGGCCCGCGCGGCGGCGACGAGGTGAATATCCCGCAGAAAGGCAAAAACTATGGCTGGCCGCTGGCGACCTGGGGCATCGACTACAACGGCAGCAAGGTGCCGGAATCGAAGGGCAGCCACGCAGAGGGAACGGAACAGCCGGTCTTCTACTGGAAAAAATCGCCTGCGGTGAGCGGCATGGCGTTTTACAACAGCGCCCGCTTCCCGCAGTGGAAAAATTCGCTGTTTATCGGCGCGCTTAAAGAAAAGAACCTGATCCGCCTCAGCGTCAATGGCGATAAGGTGGTGGAGGCGCAGCGCCTGCTGACGGATCGCGACGAGCGCATCCGCGACGTGCACCAGGGGCCGGACGGCTATCTCTACGTGCTGACCGACGACGACAACGGTAAGCTGCTTAAAGTGGGCCTGGCGCAGGACGCCAGCGCGTCCCGCGGCTAATCAGCGCGCCCAGCGGCAGACCTGCCAGCCGCGGTTCAGCGCCTCCTGATGCAGCAGCGCATCCGGGTTAATGACGAGCGCGTGATCGGCCTGCGCCAGCAGCGGCAGGTCGTTCATCGAGTCGCTGTAGGCCCAGGTGCGGGCGAAATCCTGCTCCTGCTGCAGGGCGCGCCAGTCGGTCAATCGCGTCACCTTGCCCTCTTTATAGGTCATGGTGCCGTAGGTTTGTCCGCTGTAGCGGTCATCCACCACCTCGACGCCAATCGCCAGCGCGCCGTGCGCGCCCAGCCGTTCGGCTATCGGCGTCACCAGATGTTCGCCGCTGGCGGAGCATATCACCACTTTGTCGCCGCGCTGCTGGTGCCAGCTGATGCGGTCGCGCGCTTCAGGATAGACGCGCGGCAGAATGTCGCGCTGGATCCAGCGGCGCACCCAGCCTGCGACGGTCGGTGCCGCCAGACCGACCAGCGGCGAAAGCGTCAGCGCCATATAATCCTCCATCGCCAGCGTGCCGGCGTAGTACTGCGCCATTAGCGCCTGCTCTTGCGCCAGCAGTTCTTCACGGGCAAAGCCCTGCGATACCAGCCAGCGCAGCCAGAGGCCGGTGCTGTCTGCGCAGATAACGGTTTCGTCGAGATCGAATACGGCTAAGTCCATGGTGGGTCTCCTCTGTAGACTCACAACAGCCTGGCAGAATTTTGTGACGCTCTTAACCTTTCTACGAAAAATCGGAATTTCACCGGCTTTTCCGGGCGCTTGCCTGGCGCGACACTGGTAAGCGCGCCCGGCAAATGCCAAGGTTCCTCTACTAAACTCTATAAAACTTTACGGTTGGGCGGTTTTTTTCATGCTCTGCAGAGGGTAGCGTTTCACTCTGTAGGTTTTTGCCTTAAAACCGCGATTTAACATGGAATTTCCTCGCACATGACAACTATTCGCTCTCCACGCCGCCTGCGGCACGTCGCCGCCGCCTCGTTACTGCTGTTTATCGCCCCCGTTGCTTTTGCCGTGGATGCGCCTGCGCCACCTCAGGTCGAGGCCAAAGCCTGGATATTAATGGATTACGCCAGCGGCAAGGTGCTGGCGGAAGGCAATGCGGACGATCGGCTCGATCCCGCCAGCCTGACCAAGATGATGACCAGCTATGTGGTCGGCCAGGCGCTGAAGTCGGGCAAAATCAAGCGCGACGATATGGTGACCATCGGCCAGGACGCCTGGGCGACCGGCAATCCCAAACTAAAAGGCTCTTCGCTGATGTTCCTCAAGCCCGGCGACCGCATTCCGGTGTCGGAGCTGAATAAAGGCATTGTTATTCAGTCAGGCAACGACGCCTGCATCGCGCTGGCGGACTATGTCGCCGGCAGCCAGGACGCCTTTATCGGCCTGATGAACAACTACGTTAAGGCGTTCGGGCTGAAGAACACCCACTTTATGACGGTGCACGGGCTGGATGCGGAAGGACAGTACAGCACCGCGCGCGATATGGCGCTGATTGGTCAGGCGCTGATCCGCGACGTGCCGGAAGAGTATGCGCTGAATAAAGAGAAAGAGTTTACCTTCAACCATATTCGCCAGATGAACCGCAACCGGCTGCTCTGGAGCACCAACCTGCAGGTCGACGGCATCAAGACCGGCCATACCTCGGGCGCCGGTAACAACCTGGTAGCCTCCGCCACCGAGAACGATATGCGGTTGATCTCCGTGGTGCTCGGCACTGCCACCGACGCCGCGCGCTTCCGCGAGAGCGAGAAGCTGCTGACCTGGGGTTTCCGCTTTTTTGAGACCGTGACGCCCATTAAGGCGGATAAGCCCTTCGCCCAGCAGCGCGTCTGGTTCGGCGATCGCAAAGAGGTCAACCTCGGCGTCGAGAAGGATGCCGCGCTGACGCTGCCGAAAGGACAGATGAAGAACCTGAAGGCGAGCTATACCCTCACTACGCCGCAGCTTGAGGCGCCGTTAAAGAAAAATCAGGTGGTGGGCACTATCGACTTCCAGCTTGACGGCAAAACCATTGAGCAACGGCCGCTGGTGGTGATGGAGGAGGTGCCGGAGGGCAATTTCTTCAGCCGCATCGTCGATTTCGTGCTGATGCAGTTCCACTCCCTGTTCGGCAAGTGGTTTAGTTAAAGCACACTCTGGTAGCGTTGAGCAGACGCGGATGGCATGGGCCGATCGCAAAGTCGCTCAAGGCCTCCCTGCGCGCTCGGCCCGCGTGGTTACGCACCTCATCCCTGAGGTGCGCCCGTAAACGGGCCAACGCGCTGCGTTGTTCAAAAACGCTCCCGGCGTTTTTGTCCCTGTCGCGGGACGCTTTGCTCCTTTGCCCATGCCATCCGCTTTCAGACTAAGAGCGCCATCAGCTTTGAGGCCAGCGCGCTGCCAGTTTGCTTAATCCTGGATCCAGCCCTTGCGTATCGGCAGGGCGAACAGCGCGCGGTAGGCGGCGTTAAAGGTCGCCAGCATGCGCGCGCCATATCCCTGCCAGGCGAGATGCGACGCCAGACAGCCGAGCAGCCCCACCAGAAACCCGCCCAGCATATCCATCGGCCAGTGCACGCCGAGGTAGACGCGCGACCAGGCGATGGCCGTGCCAAGCGCCATCAGGATCACGCCTGACCAGAGGCGATGCCAGAAGATAAACGCCAGCGCGAAGGTGAAAATCGTGGTGCCGTGATCGCTCGGGTAGGAGTCGTCAGGCGCATGATGCAGAAACTGATACCCAAGCCCGATGGCGAATGGGCGCGGATGAGGGAAAAGCTGGCCGACGCACCAGGAGATAGCAAGCGCATAGATCAGCGCCATGCCGGTTTTCAGCACCAGCACGCGCTGCGATTTCACCTGGTCGCGTGGCCCCCACAGCCAGAGCGCGACAATCAGCAGCGGCACGATGGCGATCAGATCTTTGGCGATAAAGGTCGCCAGCGCCAGCAGCCAGTCGGGCGAATCGGGCGTCGCGTTAATGGATAAAAACAGAGAGTGGTTAAACGCTTCCATAGGGGTAATAAATCCTCGTCGTGTACCTGCGCTCATTCGCCGCTGCGCACAAAATGTCAATGAACAGGCCTATTCTGGCGACGCCGCGCGCCGGGATATATAGCGCCGGCTCCTAAATGACGCGCAGGTTTCAGAACGGTTTAAGTTCAGTGACAGTGCGCGCATCCCTTATGCGCTCTGCCTGTCGCGGCCGGGTAAACCGCAGGCATAAAAAAACCCGTCAGCAAAAAAGCTGGCGGGCTCCACAATTTGGGGATTTCAAAGAAAAGCAGTGGCACTTATTCAGACTCACCCTTAACAAAAAAGTTCTGGACTGAGTCGAAAAAATTTTATAAGGGCAAAATCGGCCAGATAATCACAATCAGCGTGCCCGCCAGCGTCAGCAGCACGTTGGCGATGGCGTAGGTGCCCGCATAGCCCAGCGCCGGAATATTGCTGCGCGCCGTATCGCAGATAATTTCCATCGCCGGCGCGCAGGTGCGCGCGCCCATAATCGCGCCAAACAGCAGCGCGCGGTTCATGCGCAGCACGTAGGCGCCGAACAGATAGCAGATCACTACCGGCAGCAGGCTCACCAGCAGACCGCACAGCAGCATCAGCGCGCCTTCGCTACCCAAACCCTGGTTAATGCCGCTGCCGGCGCTCAGCCCGACGCCCGCCATAAACACCATCAGCCCGAACTCTTTCACCATGGTCAGCGCGCCCTGCGGGATATAGCCGAAGGTAGGATGGTTGGCGCGCAAAAAGCCGAGCATAATGCCGGCGAACAGCAGCCCGGCAGCGTTGCCGATGCCGAAGCTGAAGTTGCTGAACTGAAAGGTGATTAGCCCGATCATCAGCCCGACGATAAAGAAGGCGCAGAACGCCAGCAGATCGGTCACCTGGCTATGAATCGCGATAAAGCCGATGCGGTCCGCTACGTTTTTCACGCGCTTCGCCTCGCCGCTGACCTGCAGGATATCGCCTTTGTGCAACATAATGCTGTCGTCGATCGGCATCTCGATCTGACTGCGGATGACCCGGTTCAAAAAGCAGCCGTGATCGGTGAGATTGAGTTTGCTGAGGCGCTTATTCACGGCGTTGTGGTTTTTCACCACAATCTCTTCCGTCACGATGCGCATATCGAGCAGATCGCGGTCGAATACCTCTTTGCCGTTGCGAAAGCTGGCGTCGAGCCGCGCGTGAGCATCTGGATAACCCACCAGCGAAATTTCGTCGCCGAGCTGCAGCACCGCGTCACCGTCCGGGCTGGCGAGAATGCCGTTACGGCGAATACGTTCGATATAGCAGCCGGTCTGGCGATAGATACCGAGCTCGCGCAGATTCTTGCCGCCGCTCCACGCCACCAGCTCCGGGCCGACCCGGTAGGCGCGGATCACCGGCAGAAAGACTTTACGCTGGCTGTCGGCGTCCAGGCCGCGCTCGCGCGCGATTTGCTGGGCGCAGGTGGGCAGATCCTGATGCTGCAGGCGTGGCAGATAACGCGCGCCGAAAATCAGGCTTACCAGGCCTATCAGATAGGTCAGGGCGTAGCCGAGCGAGAGGTGATCCTGCATTAGCGCCAGTTGGCCGCCGTCGTTGATGCTCTGTCGCAGGGTATCGCCCGCGCCGACCAGCACCGGCGTCGAGGTCATCGAGCCCGCCAGCATCCCCGCCGTCATGCCGATATCCCAGCCGAAAAGTTTGCCGAAGCCCAGCGCCAGCAGCAGGGCGCTCAGCACCATGACGATCGCCAGCAGAAAATAGTTTTTACCGTCGCGGAAGAAAATAGAAAAAAAGTTGGGCCCCGCTTCTACGCCGACGCAAAAAATAAACAGCATAAAGCCGAGGCTCAATGCGGCGGTATTTATCGCGAAGTGTTGTTGGCCGAGTAATAAAGAAACGACTAATACGCCGATGGAATTTCCCAACTGCACTGAACCCAGGCGCAATTTACCCAGGCAAAGACCGAGTGCTAAAACGACAAATAATAACAGAACGTCATTTCCGCTTAACAAATCTGCGACGTTTATGTTCACTGTTTAACTTCTTGTTTACTTGTAAGCTGTTGATGACAGGCCTGTTTTTCGCTATCTTGTGCAGGCTGCGCAGTGAGCCTGCTGCCAGATTTTAAACAGGCCGCTCTTAAACGGCAGGTATTCTAATCATAAAAATCACCCTCAGCCATTAGCTTTAAATTTCATACCGCTAACGGCCTGTTTCATTTTATTTCCACCAGAGATCGCGGCAGGTTGTTGTCATTGTGATGATTTTCAATAAGTGGGGTGATATGCCACAGCGTTCCTTACGCTGGACCAGTGCGACGCTTGGCGTTGCGCTCTACAGTCTGGTGTTTATTTATGCGCATCGTTACTGGCTGGTGGGCAATGCGCCGCTGGGCGGGCAGCCTGAGCTGCTGCTTTTTTTGCTGCCGGGCGCGGTAATGGCGCTGCTGCATGCGGAGAGTCCGCTGAAAAGCACGCTGCTGATGGCGCTCTGGGGCACGCTTCTCGGCGTTCTGTTGCTCAACAGCACGCTGCTGGCCCACACCAGCTGGCTGACCCTGTTGGTCTGGAGCCTGAGCGCGCTCTTCTGGGCGGGCAGCGGCGCGCTGCTGGTGCGTCTGGCGCGCATCGTCTGGCGCTGACGTCAGAACGAAAAAACGGGCCGTGTCGGCCCGTTACGCTGGCGAAAAAATCTTATGCGCTCAGGTTTTCTTTGGTCCAGGCGGCGAAATCGGTGTAGCCGCCGATATGCTGCTCGTCGATGAAAATCTGCGGTACGGTGGTGACGGGTTTGCCCGCGCTTTTTTCCAGATCCGCTTTGGTAATGCCTTCCGCCTGGATATCCACATACTGGTAACTAAAGTCGTCGCGCTCAGCGCTGAGCTTGTCGGCCAGCTCTTTCGCACGTACGCAATAGGGGCAGCCAGGACGACCAAAAATGACAGTAACCATGAAAAGCTCCTTAATTCAGGCTATTTAATGTGACCCATGTCACACAAGCTCAAGGTGGATGGTCAACATGATGCCCGCTCAAACCGCTTAAAGAAAGCAGGAAATGCCTGTTAGTCTGATGCGCGTCGTCTATGCAAGTCTGTGAACCTTGACCATAATTGACGGCCTGAACCCGGTGCGACCCAGGAGAATGCTATGCCGAATCTGGCGCGTTTACCCAAAGCTCTGCTGATCATGGAGGCGCTCGGCGGCCTGCTGACGCTGTGCGCGCTGCTGCTGGCTAACCGCTGGCTGCCGCTGCCCGCGCACGCTGACGGCAAGACGCTGGCGACCGCGCTGCTGATTATCGGCATTCTCCTGATGCTGCCCGCCGCCTGGCTGATGATCTGGCGTACCGCGCAAGCGATGGCGCCGCAGCTGTTTGGTCGCGCCAATACTAAAAATGACACTCGCCGGAGACCTTAATGACACCGACAATCGATCTATTGTGCAGCCACCGTTCTATTCGCGCCTTTACCGACCAGGCGATCAGCGCGGAACAGCGTGAGGCGATTATCGCCGCGGCGCAATCGGCGTCCACCTCCAGCTTTCTGCAGTGCTCTTCCATTATTCGCATCACCGATACCGCGCTGCGCCAGCAGCTGGTGACGCTGACCGGCGGTCAGCAGTGGGTAGCGGACGCGGCGGAGTTCTGGGTATTTTGCGCCGACTTCAACCGCCACCTGCAGATTTGTCCCGATGCGCAGCTGGGCCGCGCCGAGCAACTGCTGCTCGGCTGCGTCGATACCGCGCTGATGGCGCAAAACGCCATGGTCGCCGCCGAATCCCTCGGCCTGGGCGGCGTCTTTATCGGCGGCATCCGCAACAATATCGCGCAGGTGACCGAGCTGCTCGGCCTGCCGAAATTCGTGCTGCCGCTGTTCGGCTTCTGCATCGGCTATCCCGATGCGGAGCCCGCCGTTAAACCGCGTTTGCCGCAGGCGATGCTGGTGCATGAGAACCGTTATCAGCCGGTCGATCCGCAGGTGCTGGCCGACTACGATAGCCGCACGGCGATCTACTACGAGCAGCGCGACAGCAATCAGCGCAGCGAGACCTGGAGCGAGCTGATTCAGCGTCTGATCGTCAAAGAGACGCGCCCCTTTATGCTCGACTACCTGCACCAGCAGGGCTGGGCGACGCGCTAATTCCAGAGAGGGCCGATGATGAAAATCGCTATCCTGTCGCGCGACGGGCAACTTTACTCCAGCCGACGCTTGCGCGAGGTTGCCGAGCTGCGCGGGCATGAGATTCAAATCATCGATCCGCTCTCCTGCTACATGAATATCAACCCGGCCTCCCCAGCGGTGCACTACCGCGGCGAGCCGCTCGGCCATTTCGATGCGGTCATTCCGCGCATCGGCTCCGCCGCTACCTTCTACGGCACGGCGGTGCTGCGCCAGTTCGAGATGTGCGGCAGCTATCCGCTCAACGAGTCGCTGGCAATCGCCCGCGCGCGCGACAAGCTGCGCTCGCTGCAATTGCTGGCGCGTCAGGGCATCGATATGCCGGTGACCGGCTTCGCCTCGTCGCCGGATGATACCCAGGATCTCATCGCCATGGTCGGCGGCGCGCCGCTGGTGGTGAAGCTGGTAGAGGGCACGCAGGGCATCGGCGTGGTGCTGGCGGAGACGCGGCAGGCGGCGGAGAGCGTCATCGACGCCTTTCGCGGCCTTAACGCGCATATACTGGTGCAGGAGTTTATCCAGGAGGCAAAAGGACGCGACGTGCGTTGCCTGGTGATTGGCGGCGAAGTGGTGGCGGCGATCGAGCGCGAGGCGAAAGAGGGCGATTTCCGCTCTAATCTGCATCGCGGCGGCAAAGCGCATCCGGTGGAGATTACGCCGCAGGAGCGCGCCATCGCGGTCAAAGCGGCCGCGACGCTGGGGCTGGACGTGGCGGGCGTCGATATTCTGCGCGCGCATCGCGGACCTCTGGTAATGGAGGTAAACGCCTCACCCGGCCTGGAAGGGATCGAAACCAGCACCGGCATCGATATCGCCGGCCTGATGATCGGCTGGACAGAGCGCAACGCTCTGCCCGGTTTCAGTCTTAAAACCGGCGGCTGACGCGCGCTTTTCAGCGGTTTTCGTAGCGTCAGGCGCATTTTTTCCGTAAGCTTAGTCGCCTGTTTATTCACCCCTTGGGACACTACGATGGATTCTCTTGTCGTTCCGGATATCGACCTGTTGCGTCGCTGGCTGGATCAGCAAAATATCACCTGGTTCGAATGTGATGCCTGTCAGGCACTTCATCTGCCGCACATGCAAAATTTCGATGGGGTGTTCGACGCCAAAATCGATCTGGTCGACAACGTTATTCTCTTTTCCGCGCTGGCGGAAGTGAAGCCGACGGCGCTGATCCCGCTGGTCGGCGATCTGTCGCAGATCAACGCCAGCTCGCTGACGGTAAAAGCCTTTGTCGACATTCAGGACGACAACCTGCCGAAGCTGATTGTCTGCCAGTCCCTGACGACCAGCGCTGGGTTGACCTTCGGCCAGTTCGCCAGCTTTATGAAGCAGAGCGAAGAGCAGGTCTCCATGGTAATTATGGAAGCGTTTGCCAATAATCTGCTGATGATGGGCGAAGAAGAAGAGCGTGCGCCGGTCAGTTTCAGCCACTCGCTGCTGCACTAAGCCAGCCTTTCTTCCGCCCCGCTTTAACTGCCGCTTTATGCGGCAGTTTTCATTTTCGGCCCACCATTTTTTATTCTGCATTTTGCCCTTTAATGCCAGATATTTCTCGTGGTTTGTGCCGTTCCTGCCAGACCACATAGCACAAACATGCATAACCTGTCGCTAAAAGGCGTTTTTTACGCTGGGGTCTGGCAGCGGCAGGGTAGCAGGGCTATTCTTGCGGGGCTGCATGAGACGTGGATTCGCAGCGCAGGTATCAGTTTTTACTATTAAACTCTCAATGAATATTGATTCATTGTGTCTGTGAATTGACGCACAGCTCGCAGCGCTGGCATTCGCTTTAGCCAGGCCGTGACGATCCGCTCAGGAGGAAATAAAAAGATGTTCAATCAAAAAAAATGGTTGTCAGCTGCGGTTACCGGCGTACTGATGGTCGCCTCTGCAGGATCGATGGCGGAAGATAAAACGCTGCATGTTTATAACTGGTCAGATTATATCTCGGCAGACACGGTGCCGAATTTTGAAAAAGCCTCCGGCATTAAGGTGGTCTACGACGTCTTCGACTCCAACGAAGTGCTGGAAGGCAAACTGATGGCGGGCAGCACCGGCTACGACGTGGTGGTGCCATCCTCCAGCTTCCTGGCGCGCCAGCTGCAGTCCGGCGTATTCCAGCCGCTGGATAAGAGCAAACTGCCGAACTACAAGAATCTCGATCCTGAGCTGATGAAGAAAGTGGCGCAGCACGATCCCGATAACAAATACGCCATTCCTTATCTCTGGGGCACCACCGGCATCGGCTATAACGTCGAGAAGGTGAAGGCGGCGCTGGGCGCCGACGCGCCGGTCAATAGCTGGGATCTGGTGCTGAAGCCGGAAAACCTCGAAAAGCTGAAAAGCTGCGGCGTCTCTTTCCTTGACGCGCCGGAAGAGATTTTCGCCACCGTGCTCAACTACCTCGGCAAAGATCCCAACAGTTCAGACGCGAAAGATTACTCCGGCGCGGCGACCGATCTGCTGCTGAAACTGCGCCCCAGCATTCGCTACTTCCACTCGTCGCAGTACATCAACGATCTGGCGAACGGCAACACCTGCGTCGCTATCGGCTGGTCGGGCGATATTCTGCAGGCGAAAAACCGCGCCGAGCAGGCGAAAAACGGCGTGCATCTCGCCTACAGCGTGCCGAAAGAGGGCGCGCTCGCCTTCTTCGATATGATGGCGATCCCGAAAGACGCGAAAAATCTCGACGCGGCCTATCAATGGCTGAACTACATCATGGATCCGAAAGTGATTGCCGACGTTTCCAACAAGATGTCCTACGCTAACGGTAACAAGGCGTCGCTGCCGCTGATCAACGCCGATATCCGCAACAATCCGGGCATCTTCCCGACGCCAGAGGCGATGTCGAAGCTGTTCGTGCTGAAGGTGCAGGATCCGAAGCTGGATCGCGCGCGCACCCGTGCGTGGACGCGAGTGAAAAGCGGGAAATAAGCGGCTTTTTGCGCATTCGCACATTTACAACCTGGAACAGAGGCGCTGCGCTGGCCTCTGTTTTCTCTTTTTTAGCGGCTGGCTTAGCCGTTCCGCGTAGACCGGAGTGAACTGTTAGTGAACGACGCGATCCCTCGTCCCCAACCTAAAACCGCAAAGGCGTTAACGCCCTTGCTGGAAATCCGCAACCTGACCAAATCGTTCGACGGACAGCACGCCGTGGACGATGTCAGTCTGACCATCTATAAAGGCGAAATTTTCGCGCTGCTCGGCGCCTCCGGCTGCGGAAAATCGACGCTGCTGCGCATGCTGGCGGGTTTCGAGCCGCCGACCAGCGGCCAGATTGTGCTGGACGGTCAGGATCTCTCTCACGTGCCGCCGTATCAGCGTCCGGTCAATATGATGTTTCAGTCCTATGCGCTCTTTCCGCACATGACGGTAGAGCAGAATATCGCCTTCGGCCTGAAGCAGGACAAGCTGCCGAAGGGCGAAATCACGGCGCGGGTGCAGGAGATGCTGGCGCTGGTGCATATGCAGGAGTTCGCGAAGCGCAAGCCGCATCAGCTCTCCGGCGGCCAGCGGCAGCGCGTGGCGCTGGCGCGCAGCCTGGCGAAGCGTCCTAAGCTGCTGCTGCTTGACGAGCCGATGGGCGCGCTCGATAAAAAACTGCGCGACCGCATGCAGCTGGAAGTGGTGGATATTCTGGAGCGCGTCGGCGCCACCTGCGTCATGGTGACCCACGACCAGGAAGAGGCGATGACCATGGCGGGCCGCATCGCCATTATGAACCGCGGCAAGTTCGTGCAGATCGGCGAGCCGGAAGAGATTTACGAGCATCCCACCACCGTCTACAGCGCCGAATTTATCGGCTCGGTTAACGTCTTCAGCGGGCTGCTGCGCGAACGTCAGGAGGATGGCCTGGTGATCGACAGCCCTGGCCTGGTGCATCCGCTGAAGGTTGACTCCGACGTCTCGGTGCCGGATAACGTGCCGGTGCACGTCGCGCTGCGCCCGGAGAAAGTGATGCTGTGCGACGAGGTGCCGGCGGACGGCTACAACTTCGCCGTCGGGGAAGTGGTGCATATCGCCTATCTCGGCGATCTCTCTATCTTTCACGTGCGTCTGAAAAGCGGGCAGATGATCAGCGCCCAGCTGCAGAACGCCCACCGTTTCCGCAAAGGATTGCCGACCTGGGGCGACGAAGTGCGCCTCTGCTGGGATGTCGACAGCTGCGTCGTGCTGACCGCCTGAGGAGATGCGATGAGCCAACTTTTTCACTCCAGCAAACCGGCGCGCGCCTGGCTGGCCGGCACGCCGCTGCAGCGCTGGGCGACGCGCATGAAAATGCGCCACGGCCGCAAGCTGGCGATTGCGCTGCCCTACGTCTGGCTGGTGCTCTTTTTCCTGCTGCCGTTTTTAATCGTGCTGAAGATCAGCTTTGCCGATATCGCGCGCGCGATCCCGCCCTATACCGAGCTGGTTAGCTGGGCCGACGATCAGCTCAATGTGGTGCTGAATTTCGGCAACTATCTGACGCTCACCGACGATCCGCTCTACGTGGACGCCTACCTGCAGTCGCTGAAGGTGGCGGCGATCTCGACGCTGATCTGCCTGCTGGTCGGCTACCCGCTCGCCTGGGCGGTGGCGCACAGCAAGCCCTCGATGCGCACCATCCTGCTGCTGCTGGTGATCCTGCCGTCGTGGACCTCGTTTCTGGTGCGCGTCTACGCCTGGATGGGGCTGCTCAATAACAACGGTATCCTGAACCGTTTCCTGATGTGGCTGGGCGTTATCGATCATCCGCTGGTGATCCTCTATACCAATACGGCGGTCTATATCGGCATCGTTTACTGCTATCTGCCCTTTATGGTGCTGCCGATCTATACCGCGCTGACGCGCATCGACTACTCGCTGGTGGAAGCCTCGCTCGACCTGGGCGCGAAGCCGCTGAAGACCTTTTTCAGCGTCATCGTACCGCTCACCAAAGGAGGCATTATCGCCGGCTCGATGCTGGTGTTTATTCCAGCGGTGGGCGAGTACGTAATCCCGGAACTGCTGGGTGGCCCGGACAGCATTATGATCGGCCGCATCCTGTGGCAGGAGTTCTTTAACAACCGCGACTGGCCGGTCGCCTCGGCGCTGGCGGTAATTATCCTGCTGATTTTGATCCTGCCGATCGTCTGGTTCCACAAGCATCAAAACCGTGAAATGGGAGAGAAGGAATGAATCAGCTGCCTGCGATTCGCTCGCCGTGGCGCACCGCCATTCTGATCTGCGGCTTCCTGTTTCTCTATGCGCCGATGCTGCTGCTGGTGGTTTACTCCTTCAACAGCTCGCAGCTGGTAACGGTGTGGGAGAGCTTCTCGTTTCACTGGTATCGCGTGCTGTTCCAGGACAGCGCCATGCTGGACGCGGTAGGCCTCAGCCTGACTATCGCCGCGCTGAGCGCTACCATGGCGGTGGTGCTCGGCACCATGGCGGCGGTGGTGGTGGTGCGCTTTGGCCGCTTCCGCGGCCATACCGGCTTCGCCTTTATGCTGACCGCGCCGCTGGTGATGCCCGACGTGATCACCGGCCTGTCGCTGCTGCTGCTGTTCGTCGCGATGGGCAACGCCTTCGGCTGGCCGAGCGACCGCGGCATGCTGACCATCTGGCTGGCGCACGTCACCTTCTGTACCGCCTATGTGGCGGTGGTGATCAACTCGCGCCTGCGCGAGCTGGATCGCTCGATTGAAGAGGCGGCGATGGACCTGGGGGCGACACCGCTCAAGGTGTTTTTCGTGATTACCGTGCCAATGATTGCCCCGGCAATCGTCACCGGCTGGCTGCTCGCCTTTACGCTGTCGCTGGACGATCTGGTGATCGCCAGCTTCGTCACCGGGCCGGGCGCCACCACCTTGCCGATGGCGATCTTCGCCACGGTGCGGCGCGGCGTGAACCCGGAGATTAACGCGCTGGCGTCGCTGATCCTGTTTGTGGTCGGGCTGGTGGGCTTTATCGCCTGGCGCTGGATGGCGCACGAAGAAAAACAGCGTATTCGTGATATTCAGAAGGCGAGACGTGGCTGAAATCCCTGATCTTTGCCACTATAAAGGCGGGCGGATTTTTCCGCCCGTCTGCGTGTAGTGATGGAGCCTGGCCATGTCCGAAACCTTGAAAAAAGGCGATTTTATCTCTCTTGCGCCCGTGCCGGTGACGGTAGCGGGCATCGCCATTATCGCGACGCGCTGCCTGAGCGTGCTGATGCTGGCGAACGAGCTGGGTCTGGAGGAGATCGCGAACTTCGTGCACCGCAGCGCGCAGGCCTGGGACTCCACGCTTATCTTTATCGCCAGTCAGCTGATCTTTTTCTATGAGCTGCGCTGCGCCTTTCTGCTGCTGCGCGGCAGCAATCGCGGCCGCTGGGGCTTCGCCGCCACTCAGCTGGTGGTGCTGCTCTATATGCTGCTGGCCTCTACCGGCGGTATCTATCCGGAGATTTTCAGCATCAGCGGCGCGAACAACGCGCAAATCATTCACCATACGCTGATGCAAAAGCTGCCCGACCTGCTGGTGCTCGGCCTGCTGTTCGTGCCGGCCGCCAGCCGCGCATTTTTCCGTAAGCGGTGATACAATCGCGCTCCGCCCGACCCCCTTGAATGACACAGGCCTTACCCCATGCAATGCGCGCTTTATGACGCCGACCGCTGCCGCTCATGCCAGTGGCTGGAAAAACCCTATTCGCAGCAGCTCAGCGACAAGCAGTCGCGGCTGAAGTCGCTGCTGGCGCAGCAGCCGGTGGCGCAGTGGCTGCCGCCGGTCACCTCGGCGCAGCAGGCGTTTCGCAATAAGGCGAAGATGGTGGTCAGCGGCAGCGTGGAGCGCCCGGTGCTGGGCATGGTGCAGCGCGACGGCAGCGCGGTGGATCTCTGCGCCTGTCCGCTCTATCCAGACAGCTTCGCGCCGGTTTTCGCCGCGCTGAAGCCCTTTATCGCCTGCGCGGGCTTAACCCCCTATAACGTGGCGCGCAGGCGCGGCGAGCTGAAGTTCCTGTTGCTTACCGAAAGCACTCAGGGCGGCATGATGCTGCGCTTTGTGCTGCGCTCCAGAGAGAAGCTGGACCAGCTGCGCGCCGCGCTGCCCTGGCTGCAGCAGCAGCTGCCGCAGCTCAAGATAATCTCCGCGAATATACAGCCGGTGCACATGGCGATTCTGGAAGGGGATGAGGAGATTGCGCTGACGCCGTCGCAGTCGCTGGCGGAAAATTTCAATCAGGTGCCGCTCTGGATCCGTCCGCAAAGCTTTTTCCAGACCAACCCGCAGGTCGCCGCCGCGCTTTACGCCGCCGCGCGCGACTGGGTCGGCGAGCTGCGCATCGGCAGCATGTGGGATCTTTTCTGCGGCGTCGGCGGCTTCGGCCTGCACTGCGCCACGCCGCAGATGCAGCTGACCGGCATTGAGATCAGCGCCGAAGCGATCGCCTGCGCGCAGCGGTCGGCCGAGATGCTGGGGCTGGAAAAGGTGAGTTTCGCCGCGCTGGATTCCACCGCCTTCGCCACCGGGCGGGACGCGGTGCCCGATCTGGTGCTGGTCAACCCGCCGCGGCGCGGCATCGGCGCCGCGCTGTGCGACTATCTCAGCCGCATGGCGCCGGATAACATTCTCTACTCAAGCTGTAATCCAGAGAGCATGGCGCAGGATATCGCGCGACTGGCGGATTATCGCGTGACGCGCGTGCAGCTGTTCGACATGTTTCCGCATACCGCGCACTTCGAAGTGCTCTGCCTGCTGACGCGCTATAGCGCGGAAGAGGGTGGGCCAGCGTCCTGAGCCTCAGAGCCAGGAACGATGCAGAACCGATCGGACGCCCGTCCGCCAGCCCATAATAGCGTCTTACTCAGGGAACCATTTCTGATTGAGCTGCTGAAGGACGCCGTTGCTCTTCAGCGTCGCCAGCGCGGCGTTTAGCCTGTCGCGCAGCGCGTCGTTGCCTTTACGCACCGCGATGCCCAGACCGGTGCCGAAGTAAGCCTTATCCGTCACGTGCTCGCCGACCGGCGCTAAATCGCCGTTGGTCTTCAGCCACTGATTCACCACTGCCGTATCGCCGAATACGCCGTCAAGACGGCCATTTTTCATATCGAGAATGGCGTTTTGATAGCTGTCGTAGGCGACGGTAGCGATCTCAGGATGCTTCTCCTGCAGATATTTCTGGTGCGTGGTGCCGTTTTCGACCCCGATACGCTTGCCCTTGAGCGAAGCGAAATCGCTGAACTTGCCTTTGCGCGCGATGACGATGGCGGAGTTGGCGTAGTAGGGCTGGGTGAAATCGACCTGCTTGCTGCGATCGTCGGTGATATCCATGCCGGAGATCACCGCGTCAAAGCGGCGAAACTTCAGCGAAGGGATCAGGCTGTCGAAGGCGTTATTGGTAAAAGTGCACTCCGCCTGCATTTGCTGGCAGAGCGCTTTAGCCAGATCGATATCGTAGCCTACGATCTGATTATCGCGATCCAGCGATTCAAACGGAGGATAGGTGGCGGAAGAGGCGAAGCGGAGGGTATCCGCCGCGTGGGCGCTCAGGGTCAGCGTCGCCAGCGCGGCGGCAAGGATCCATTTTTTCATCGTATTACTCCTGAAAACCATGCCAGAGGCGGAATGGTTGACACGATGCCAGTAAATGAATCTTTATGCAATATTTGTGAGTAAAAAATGAAAAAGGCGAGCATTGCTCGCCTGGATATTAACTTCTGCGCTCAAAGGCGAGCGCGCGCCGCTCGATCAGCCGCATCATCAGCGTCAGCAGGCCGTTTACCACCAGATAGACCAGCCCGGCGGCGGCAAACACCATCACGTCGTAGGTGCGGCCGTAAAGCAGCTGGCCGTGGCCCATCACTTCCATCAGCGTAATGGTGTAGGCGAGCGAGGTGCCTTTAAACACCAGCACCACCTCGTTGGAATAGGAGGAGAGGGCGCGCTTAAACGCATAGGGCAGCAGAATGCGCAGCGTATCTTTGCGGTTCATCCCGAGCGCGGCGCAGGACTGCCACTGACCTGAAGGGATGGCGCGCATCGCGCCGTAAAACAGCTGTGTGGTATAGGCGGCGCTGTTGAGCGACAGCGCCAGCATGGCGCACAGCCAGGGCTGCGACAGCAGATGCCACAGCCAGGGAACGCTCTGCAGGCTGGGAAACTGGCCGGGGCCGTAGTAAATCAGAAAGATCTGCACCAGCAGCGGCGTACCGGTAAACAGGGTGATATAGATCTTCACCAGCGGAGTAAGCAGCGGCGTTTTCAGCGACAGCACCACGGTGAAGAGCAGCGCCAGCACCAGCGCCACCAGCAGCGACGCCAGCGTGAGCGTCAGGCTGGTGTGCAGCCCTTTCAGAATTTCAGGCAGGTAGCTCAGCATCAGCTATTCCCTCGCTCGAAGCGGGTGGTGCGCAGCTCAATACGGCGCAGTACCGCCTGGCTCAGCAGCGTTATCACCAGATAGATAGCCGCGGCGATCAGAAACCAGGTAAAAGGCTCCTGCGTGCGGGTCGCAATGCTTTTGGTCTGCAGCATCAGATCGTTAACGCTGATCAGCGATACCAGCGCGGTATCCTTTAGCAGCACCAGCCACTGGTTGCCGAGTCCGGGCAGCGCGTGGCGCCACATCTGCGGCATGATCAGGCGCAGGAAGATGGCGGACCTCTTCATGCCCAGCGCCTGACCCGACTCCCACTGACCCTGCGGCACCGCCTTGAGCGCGCCGCGCAGGGTTTGCGAGGCGTAGGCAGAGTAGAGGATCGCCAGCGCAATCACGCCGCACAGAAACGGGCTGACGTCGAAGTTCTCGATCTGAACCTGCACCGGCAGCTGAAACAGGCCGAAATTGAGGGTAAAGCCGTCGGAAAGCACCAGCAGCAGCTGCGAGGCGCCAAAATAGATAAACAGCACCACCAGGATTTCCGGCAGGCCGCGGATCAGCGTCACCAGCGCCGTGCCGATCCACGCCAGCGGCTTAATGCGCAGCGATTCCCAGCCGGCGAAAATCATCGCCAGCACGAGGCCGGCGATCAGGGCGCACACAGCGAGGCCGACGGTCATGCCGGCGGCGCTGGCGAGAGGATAGAACTCACTCATGGTTAATTACTGCTGGAACCATTTGCTGTAGATGGTTTTATAGGTGCCGTCAGCCTTTACCTTCTCCAGCGCGGCGTCGAACTTCGCCTGCAGATCGGTATTGCCCTGGCGCACGGCGATGCCGAGACCGGTGCCGAAGTAGGCTTTGTCGGTGACTTTATCGCCGACCGCCGCCAGACTGGCGTTCTGCTTCAGCCATTCGTTGACCACCGCCGTGTCGCCGAAGACCGCGTCGATACGGCCGTTTTTCAGATCCAGCACCGCGTTCTGATAGCTGTCGTAGGGCACGGTGGTGATATCGGCATGCTGATCGTTGAGGTATTTCTGGTGCGTCGTGCCATTCTGCACGCCGACGCGCTTGCCTTTCAGCGCGGCCACGTCGGCCACTTTGCCTTTCTGCGCAATAAACAGCGCGGAGTTGTCGTAGTAAGGCTTGCTGAACAGCACCTGTTTTTCGCGCTCGGGCGTAATGTCCATACCGGCCATCACCGCGTCGAAACGGCGGAACTTCAGGCTCGGGATCAGGCTGTCGAACGCCTGGTTGGTGAAGGTGCAGGTCGCGTTCATCTCTTTGCAGAGCGCGTTCGCCAGGTCGACGTCGAAGCCCTGAATCTTGTTGCTGGAATCGACGAACTCAAACGGCGGATAGGAGGCCTCCGTGGCGAAGCGAATAGTCTGCGCCGCATACGCGCTCAGGCTCAGACCAGCAAGCAGTGCAGCAAGTACGATTTTTTTCATTGAGAGCTTCCTGACTTAATGCGAAAGATAATGTGCAAACGCCTCGGTTTGCGGCTGTGTAAATCGGCTGGCGTCGCCCTGTTCCACGATATGGCCGTTCTCCATATAGACCACGCGGCTGGCGGTTTTACGGGCGACTTCCACTTCGTGCGTCACGATGACCTGGGTAATGTGCGTCTGGGCGAGTTCGCGAATAATGCTGACGATCTGCGCGGTGATTTCCGGATCGAGCGCGGCGGTCGGCTCGTCGAACAGCAGCACCTGCGGCTCCATCATCAGAGCGCGGGCAATGGCGACGCGCTGCTGCTGGCCGCCGGAGAGGTGCAGCGGGAAACGATCGGCATAGGGCGTAAGACGCAGGCGCTCCAGCAGCTTGTCGGCGCGCGCGCGCGCCTCCGCTTTGCTGAGGCCCAGCACGCGGCACGGCGCTTCGATCAGGTTCTGCACCACGGTAAGATGCGGCCAGAGGTTATATTGCTGGAAAACCATGCCAACATTCTGACGCAGCTCGCGGATGGCGGCGTCGGACGGCGTCTTGCTGAAGTCGAAATGGTTGCCGGCGATTTTCAGGCTGCCCGAGCGTGGCTGCTCCAGCAGGTTAAGCACGCGCAGGAGTGAGCTTTTCCCCGCGCCGCTTGGGCCGAGCAGCACCAGCGTTTCGCCTTGCGGGCAATCCAGATTGATGTCAAACAGCGCCTGATGGGCGCCGTAAAAGCAGTTAATCCCGTTTAGTTGAATACTCATGCGCAAATTTTGAATAGCCATTAGTGCCGCGAATCTTAACCGCACCAGAATAGTTATGCAAATGAAGTGGGTTAAAATTTATTAAACTGCAGCGAAACAGGTAAAGGGTAGCACAATATCGCGCCATTTAGCGGCAGGGGGCGCAGGCGATAAGAGACGCGCCGCAAAAGAGCGGCGCGCCGGGGGAGAGATTATTTTTTCGCCTGCTCCAGCGTCTGGCTCAGGGTGCCGCCGCCCGGATGCGCCCAGTCGGCGACGTAGCGCACGTCATCCACCACCCAGCAGGTGCCTTCGCGGATCATCAGCACCTCATCCTGCCAGCTTTTGCCGTCGCGGCTCAGCTCGACGCGCAGCGGAATATTGCGCGCGTCGCGGTTCGGAATGGTAGAGCTGTCCGCCACGCTGGCGGCGGTCGGGCCCTGCGCCAGGCTGGAGAAGAGATCGCCGCTGCGCCACTGCGCTGTGGCGTTGCCGCCCTGGGTATTCGCCTGCTGCAGCGCCTGATAGAGGCGGTCGCTCAGGTAGGGGCGGTATTTCGCCAGCTGCTCGCTGCCCGGCAGGCCTGGGGTCGGCTGCTGAATGCGCACATCGTAAAACTGCTGCGCGACGCTGTCTGGACCGCCGTCGACGCAGGGCGCGGTGCGAGGGCCGTTGTCCTTAATCACCGGCTCCACCGTGGTACAGGCGGAGAGCAGCAGTGCGGCCGGAAGCAGCAGCGCAAAGGCTTTGTTTCTCATCTCGATTTCCTTATTGTTCTCTGGCAAAGCGCTATTTTTAGCATAGAGTATAGCCGTGCTTTTTAGTTGAAAGAGCCTTGTCCCCTATTTCATATCAGGAGAGAGCGATGAAATTTTCCACCACGCCTACGCTGGAAGGACACAGCATCAGCGACTACTGCGGCGTCGTCACCGGCGAAGCGATCCTTGGCGCTAACATTTTCCGCGACTTTTTCGCCGGCATCCGCGACGTGGTCGGCGGCCGTTCCGGCGCCTATGAGAAAGAGCTGCGCAAGGCGCGCGAAATCGCCTTCGAGGAGCTGGAAGCGCAGGCGAAGGCGCTGGGCGCCAGTGCGGTGGTCGGCATCGATATCGATTACGAAACCGTTGGCAAAGACGGCAGCATGCTGATGGTCAGCGTAAGCGGCACGGCGGTGAAGCTCCGTTGAGGCTGCTGCTGGCCGCGCTGGCGCTGCTGCTGGCAGGCTGTCAGAGCGGACTGGAATCGCGGCAGGGCTACTGGGTCGACACGCAGCATCCGGCTTATGGCGCCAGGCCGCGCATTAAAGCGATCGTTATTCACTATACCGCCGAAGATTTTCCCTCTTCGCTGGCGACCCTGACCGATCGCGACGTCAGCGCCCACTACCTTATTCCTCGTCAGCCGCCGCAGCGCGCCGGAAAGCACATTATCTGGCAGCTGGTGCCGGAGCCGCAGCTTGCCTGGCACGCCGGACCGAGCTTCTGGCGCGGCGCGACGCGCCTCAACGACACCTCAATCGGTATCGAGCTGGTGAACCGCGGCTATACGCGCACCCTGACCGGGCGCGACTGGCAGCCTTTTACCGAGGCGCAGATCGCGGCGCTGACGCTGCTGTTGAAGGATATCGCCCGGCGCTACGCCATCGCGCCGCAGAATATCGTCGGCCATAGCGATGTCGCGCCGCAGCGCAAGCAGGATCCCGGTCCGCTGTTTCCGTGGGATCGGCTGGCGCGGCAGGGGATCGGCGCCTGGCCGGAGGCGACGCGCGTGCAGCACTATTTAGCGGGCAGGGCGGCGCAGACGCCGGTCGCGATGGAGACGCTGCTGGCGGCGCTGTCGCGCTACGGCTACGACGTGAGCGGCGCCGCTACGCCACGTCAGCAGCAGCGGCTGATCGCGGCGTTCCAGATGCATTTTCGTCCGGCAGACTATCGCGGCTTGCCGGACGCGGAGACCCTGGCGATTGCCGAGGCGCTGCTGGAGAGATACGGCGATTAACGCTGCAGAAAGGCTTTCCAGTGCGCCAGCAGCTGCTCCAGCGCATGGCGGTCGACGTCCAGATGGGTAACGATGCGCGTCACCGGCCCGACGCTTAACAGCACGTCGCGCGCGGCGAACCAGTTTTTCAGCGGCGCGATCTGCTCGGCGGGCACGCGCACGAACAGCATATTGGTCTGCTGATCCACCACCTCGACGCCCGCCTGCTGCAGCTGCTGGCCGAGCCACGCGGCGTTGTCGTGATCCTCTTTCAGCCGCGTCACGTTGTGCTGCAGCGCATAGAGACCGGCCGCCGCCAGGATGCCTGCCTGACGCATACCGCCGCCCGCCATTTTGCGCCAGCGGCGCGCGCGCTCGATGTAGGCCTCATCGCCGCACAGCAGCGATCCCACCGGCGTACCCAGTCCTTTCGACAGGCAGATAGTCAGCGTGTCGCAGTAGCGCGCAATCGCCTCTAGCGTGACGTTTTGCGCCACCACCGCGTTAAAGATGCGCGCGCCGTCGATATGCAGCGCCAGCTTGCGCTCGCGGCTAAACTCCCAGGCGCGGGCGAGATAGTCGAGCGGCAGCACCTTGCCGTGATGGGTGTTCTCCAGGCTGAGCAGGCGGGTGCGCGCAAAGTGGATATCGTCCGGCTTGATGGCGGCGGCCACTAACTCCAGCGGCAGCGTGCCGTCTTCGGCAGCCAGGATCGGCTGCGGCTGAATGCTGCCCAGCACTGCCGCGCCGCCCGCTTCATATTTATAGTTATGCGCCTGCTGGCCCACGATATATTCGTCGCCGCGCTCGCAGTGGCTCAGCAGCGCCACCAGATTGGCCTGGGTGCCGGTCGGGAAGAATAGCGCGGCCGCTTTGCCGCTGAGCCGCGCGGCTTCCGCCTCCAGCGCATTGACGGTGGGATCGTCGCGATAGACGTCGTCGCCGGTTTCGGCGGCCATCATCGCCTGCAACATCGCGGCGCTCGGCCGGGTTACGGTATCACTGCGTAAATCGATCACGTTGCTCTCCTGAGAAAAGAAAAGCGGGCGTAAACGCCCGTTAAGAATGCCAACAGGTGCCGAAGCGGGTGGCATGGGCCGATCGCAAAGTCGCTCAAGGCATCCATGCGCGCTCGGCCCGCGACATCCCTGACGCGGGACGCTTTGCTCTTCTGCCCATGCCACCCGCTTCTCAGGCTTTGAGCACGCTGAAAGAAACATCAGCGCCCAGCGTCGTCTTTCTCTTTTACCGCAGCCAGTTGGTTTTCGCCAGCTCCACCACTTCGTCGCCGCGACCGTTCAGAATTGCGCGCAGCATATAGAGGCTAAAACCTTTCGCCTGCTCCATCTTGATCTGCGGCGGCATCGCCAGCTCCTCTTTGGCGGTGATGACATCCACCAGCACCGGACCGGGATGCGCGAACGCCTGCTCCAGCGCGCCGTTAAGCTCGGACGCCTTCTCCACGCGCAGCCCTTTAATGCCGCACGCCTCGGCGATGGCGGCGAAGTCAGGATTATCCAGCTCGGTGCCGTCGGTGAGGTAGCCGCCCGCCTTCATCTCCATGGCGACAAAGCCCAGCACGCTGTTATTGAAGATCACCAGCTTCACCGGCAGCTTGAGCTGCGCCAGAGTAATAAAGTCGCCCATCAGCATGCTGAACCCACCGTCGCCGCACAGCGCCACTACCTGACGATCGCGGTTCAGCGCCTGGGCGCCGAGCGCCTGTGGCATAGCGTTCGCCATTGAACCGTGATTGAAAGAGCCGAGCAGGCGGCGACGGCCGTTCATTTTCAAATAGCGCGCCGCCCAGACGGTGGGCGTGCCGACGTCGCAGGTGAAAATCGCGTCGTCGCTGGCGTAGTGGCTGATCTGCTGCGCCAGATACTGCGGATGGATCGCCTGCTTGTCGTTGGCGTTAGCCAACTCGTCCAGCCCTTTGCGCGCGTCGGCGTAGTGTTCCAGCGCGCTGTCGAGATGATGACGGTCGGTTTTCTTCTCCAGCCGCGGCAGCAGCGCCTGCAGCGTCGGCTTCACCGCGCCGACGTACGCCTGATCGAGATGGCAGTGCGCCCCGAGGCTGCCGGGATTGATATCGAGCTGAATGATTTTCGCGTGTTCGGGATAGAAAGCGCGGTAGGGGAATTTGGTGCCGAGCAGCACTAGCGTATCGGCGTTCATCATGGCGTGATACCCCGATGAGAAGCCGATTAGCCCGGTCATGCCGACATCATAAGGGTTATCGTACTCAAGATGCTCTTTGCCGCGCAGCGCATGAACGATCGGCGCCTTCAGCGTCTCCGCCAGCCGCACCACTTCGTTATGGGCGCCGGCGCAGCCGCTGCCGCACAGCAGCGTGATATTGCTGGCCTCGTTCAGGGTTTGCGCCAGCAGCGCCAGCTCGCTCTCCTGCGGCAGAACCTGCGGCAACAGCGGCGGATACCAGGCGGTCGACGCGCTCTCCGGCGCGGGCTTCAGCGCCACGTCGCCCGGCAGCACCACTACCGACACGCCGCGATTAAGGATCGCCTCGCGCATCGCGATGCCCAGCACCTGCGGCAACTGCTCGGGGCTGGAGACCAGTTCGCAGTAGTGGCTGCACTCGCGGAACAGCTCCTGCGGATGCGTCTCCTGAAAATAGCCGCTGCCGATCTCGCTGGAGGGAATATGGGCGGCGATCGCCAGCACCGGCACGCGGTTGCGGTGGCAGTCGAACAGGCCGTTGATCAAATGCAGGTTGCCCGGCCCGCAGGAGCCGGCGCAGACCGCCAGCTCGCCGCTGACGTGCGCTTCCGCGCCGGCGGCGAAGGCGGCGACCTCTTCGTGTCGCGTCGGCATCCACTCAATGGTGCCCATGCGGTTCAGGCTGTCGCTCAGCCCGTTCAGGGAGTCCCCGGTCACTCCCCAAATACGTTTGACGCCGGCGTTTTCCAGCGTTTTCGCGATCAGCGCCGCAACGGTCTGTTTCATCGTACTCTCCTCTGGCTGCAAGCCATCTTCCCGATGGCGGACAAAAAGAGAAGACTAGACGAGGTTTCGCGCGCGCAGCCGTGAAAAAGTGCGCTGCGCGTTACGCGGAGAAAAAGGCGATGAGCAGCGGCGCCAGCAAACTCATCACAAAGCCGTGCACGATAGCGGCCGGCACGATTTCATTGCCGCCCGCGCGCTGCAGCACCGGCAGAGTAAAATCCATCGCCGTCGCGCCGCACAGTCCGAGCGCGCTGGAGCGGTGCCGGGCGATCAGCGCCGGGATCAGCATGATGGCGGTCAGCTCGCGCACCAGGTCGTTGAAAAAGGCGGCGCTGCCGATCACCGGCCCGAACGCTTCGGTCATCAGGATGCCGGAAAGGGAATACCAGCCGAAACCGCTGGCCAGCGCCAGGCCGGTTTTCAGCGGCAAACCCAGCAGCGCGGCGGCGATGGCGCCGCCCAGCAGGGCGCTCAGCAGCACTACCACTGACACCAGCATGCCGCGTCGATTCAGCAGAATCTGGCGCAGCGTCATGCCGCTGCCGCGCAGCTGCACCCCGACGAGGAACAGCAGAAAGATCAGCGCATATTCGCTGGCGGTGGACGCGTGGCGCAGAAAAGCGAGCTGCGTCAGCCCCGCCAGAAAGCCCACTACCACCACGCCGCACAGCGTCAGCGAATCGAGCGCCATGCGCAGGCGCGACGGCAGCGCTTCCTGCCTGTGCTGGTGCTGCCAGGGACGCTTTTTTTCCAGCAGGCGCAGCGCCAGCAGGTTGCACAGCAAGATCGCCAGCGCGCTGACCAGCGCAATATGAAAAACGCTCAGCAGGTTGCGGCTGAGATTATCGAGAAAGGCGAGGCTGATGCCCATAAAGAAGAGAATGATAT
The DNA here is from genome assembly GCF_000738765.1 of Pantoea sp. NGS-ED-1003. Taxonomy (NCBI): domain Bacteria; kingdom Pseudomonadati; phylum Pseudomonadota; class Gammaproteobacteria; order Enterobacterales; family Erwiniaceae; genus Pantoea; species Pantoea sp. NGS-ED-1003. The sequence continues at coordinate 218,168 of NZ_JPQA01000005.1, read as the reverse complement.
AGACCATCCAGCCCAGCAGACGATTCACCAGACGTAAAAAAGCGGGCTGACGCAGCGGCAACAGCCAGCCCGCCACCAGCGGCAGCAGAATAATAAGAAGCCCAGAATACATAACGGATGCGTTTCCTTGCAGAGAGTGCGGACACGCTAGCGAAAAAGCCTGATAGAGTAAACCCTTGTATTACAGCGGCATGGCTGAACCTGAGGAGAGAGCGTCATGATTCTGGAACATATCGAGATTACCGGCTTTCGCGGCATTAATCATTTGTCGCTGCCGCTCACCCAGACAACCCTGCTGATCGGCGAAAACGCCTGGGGCAAATCGAGTTTGCTGGACGCCCTGAGCCTGCTGCTTGCGCCGCAGGAGACTCCTTATCAGTTTACCCGGCACGATTTCCACTTCACGCCCGGCAACCGCGAGACGCCGATGCGGCGGCTGCAAATCGTGTTTCATTTTCGCGACGACGGCAGCGAACAGTCGGCGCTGTTTTCGCCATTCTGGCAGCGCGACGCACAGGGCGCGCGCTGGCTCTACTTCAGTACCCGCGCCAGGCTGCGCGAAACCGAGGTCACCGCCTCGCGCCGTTTTCTGCGCGCTGACGGCCAGGCGCTGCCGTCGGCGAGCAGCGAAGAGGCGATAAGCCAGCTGGCGCGGCTGCATCCGGTACTGCGCCTGCGCGATGCGCGCTTTAGCCGACGCACGTGGCACGACAGCAGCGACGGACAGGCGCGAAGCGCTGAAATGAGCGCGCTGGCGGCAGATATCGGCAGCCTGACGCGCCAGCTGGCGTCGCAGCCCCATCAGCTCAGCGATGAAACGCTGCGGCAGGGCGTCGCCACCATGCAGCAGCTGATGGAGCACTATTTTCTGGTGCTGCAGCCCGCTGCGGACGGCGCGCGGCGCAGCGACCCGCAAAACCGCGACGGCGCGCACGGCTGGCGCGCGCTCGATCGCCTTAATCAGCTGATCGGCGAAACCGATTCACGCAGTCAGCAGATCGTGCTGCTGCGTATGTTCGTTCTGCTGGCGCAGGCGCGCGGCGCGGCGGGGCTCTCGCCCGATGCTCGCCCGCTGCTGCTGATAGAAGATCCGGAGACCCGGCTGCATCCGATTATGCTGTCGGTGACCTGGAATCTGCTCGATCTTATCCCGCTGCAAAAAATCGCCACCACCAACTCTGGCGAGCTGCTGTCGCTGACGCCGGTGGAAAATGTCTGTCGGCTGGTGCGCGAACCGACGCGCGTCGCCGCCTGGCGCATCGGCCCGCAGGGGTTGAGCGCCGAAGAGAGCCGCCGTATCGGCTTTCATATTCGCGTCAACCGACCGTCGGCGCTGTTCGCCCGCTGCTGGCTGCTGGTGGAGGGCGAAACCGAGGTATGGATCATCAACGAGCTGGCGCGCCAGTGCGGCTACCACTTCGCGGCGGAAGGGGTGAAGGTCATCGAATTCGCGCAGGCGGGCCTGAAGCCGCTGCTGAAGTTCGCCGCGCGCATGGGTATCGCCTGGCACGTGCTGACCGACGGCGACGACGCCGGCAATAAATATGCCGCCACGGCGCGCAGTCAGCTGGCGCCGCACGATGAGCGCGACCACTACCTGACGCAGCTGCCGGCGCTCGATATGGAGCACTATCTGTTCGGCGCAGGCTTTAAAGCGGTTTATCTGCAGATGGCGCATCTGCCGTTAAATGCGGCGATGAGCCCCAGGCGTATTATTACCAAAGCGCTTCAGCACGCCTCCAAGCCGGAGCTGGCCATCGCCGTCGCAACCGCCGCCGCCGAGCGCGGAGAACAGGCGATGCCGCCGCTGATGCGCCAGATGTTTTCGCGGGTGATGTGGCTGGCGCGCGGCAAAGCGGATTAACCGCACGTGCGCAATAAAATAAAATGCCAGCGACACGGCTGGCATTTTTTGGGGGAGCGTTCAGAATGGGGTGATAGCAGTTCAGGCGTGCTGTACAACGTCCACCGGCACGATCAGACTGGCATGATTGCCTTTCGGGCCCTGATGAACATCAAACTGAACTTGTTGCCCGGCTTTTAATGTTCTGTAGCCATCCATCTGAATCGTAGAGTAGTGCGCGAAGATATCTTCTCCGCCACCGATCGGACAGATAAAGCCGAAGCCCTTGGCGTTATTGAACCATTTAACAGTACCCGTCTCCATGCTTTTACTTCCCTCGCAAGACATTTTGATAATCAGGTGAGTAAATTAAAGCTGGGGTCGAGTTTGTTTAAAACTCAATCAGCTTGTGTCTGTAGAATGTAGAGAAAGGGCCCCTGGCGTCAAGCAAACCACCGGAGAGCGCAGGGATAAAATCATCAAAATTTGAGACAGTTAACGCTATTGCGAATTTTGTGATACAGGTCGCGCGCGGGTTTTTCCGCAAAAAATCGCTGCGGCGGAGGCGTGCTTGACAGGCGTGTTAAACTCTACGTATGGACAGATAATCGTCCGTATCGATGTGCAGAATTTCAACGGAACATTATGGCAAATACTAACGACTGGCTTAACTTTGAACACCTGGCCGAAGACAAAGCGAAAGAGGGACTGCAGCCGCCCTCTATGTATAAAGTCATCCTGAATAATGACGATTATACGCCTATGGAATTTGTTATTGACGTTCTGCAAAAGTTCTTTTCTTATGATGTTGAACGTGCAACGCAACTGATGCTGAAAGTTCACTACCACGGAAAGGCGATCTGCGGTGTCTTTACCGCCGAAGTGGCGGAGACCAAAGTCGCTATGGTGAACAAGTACGCGCGGGAGAATCAGCATCCATTGCTGTGTACGCTGGAAAAAGCCTGAACTCGCCCTCATATAGTGAGGGTGAGGTTGTCAGAGCGATAATTGGGGGAGGTGCCTATGCTCAATCAAGAACTGGAACTCAGTTTAAACATGGCTTTCGCCAGAGCGCGTGAGCACCGTCATGAGTTTATGACCGTCGAGCATTTGTTGCTGGCTCTGCTCAGCAACCCGTCGGCCAGAGAGGCACTGGAAGCCTGTACCGTCGATATTGTCGCGCTGCGGCAAGAACTCGAAGCTTTCATTGAACAAACCACACCGGTGCTGCCCGCCAGTGAAGCGGAGCGCGATACCCAACCCACGCTCAGCTTCCAGCGCGTTCTGCAGCGCGCGGTATTCCATGTCCAGTCATCGGGCCGCAGCGAAGTCGCAGGCGCGAATGTGCTGGTCGCCATCTTTAGCGAGCAGGAGTCGCAGGCGGCCTATCTGCTGCGCAAACATGAAGTCAGCCGCCTTGATGTGGTGAACTTCATTTCTCACGGTACGCGTAAAGACGAACCCGGTCAGGCGCCGCACAGTGAGAATCCGGTCAACGAAGAGCAAGCAGGCGGGGAGGATCGTATGGAAAACTTCACCACCAATCTCAATCAGCTTGCTCGCGTCGGCGGAATCGATCCGCTGATTGGTCGCGACAAAGAGCTGGAGCGTACCGTTCAGGTGCTGTGCCGCCGCCGTAAAAACAACCCGCTGCTGGTGGGCGAGTCGGGCGTCGGTAAAACCGCCATCGCGGAAGGCCTGGCCTGGCGCATCGTGCAGGGCAACGTGCCGGAAGTGATGAAGGACTGCACCATCTACTCGCTCGATATCGGTTCGCTGCTGGCGGGCACGAAGTATCGCGGCGACTTTGAGAAGCGCTTCAAAGCCTTGCTGAAACAGCTGGAGCAGGATAACAGCAGCATTCTGTTTATCGATGAGATCCATACCATCATCGGCGCAGGCGCGGCTTCCGGCGGCCAGGTGGATGCGGCTAACCTGATTAAGCCGCTGCTCTCCAGCGGGAAAATCCGCGTGATGGGATCAACCACCTATCAGGAGTTCAGCAACATCTTCGAAAAAGATCGCGCACTGGCGCGTCGCTTCCAGAAGATCGATATCACTGAGCCGACGCTGGACGAAACCGTGCAGATCCTGAACGGTCTGAAGCCGAAATATGAAGCGCACCACGACGTGCGTTACACCGCGAAAGCGGTGCGCGCCGCGGTTGAGCTGGCGGTGAAATATATTAACGACCGCCATCTGCCGGACAAAGCGATCGACGTAATCGACGAAGCGGGCGCGCGGGCGCGTCTGATGCCGGCCAGCAAGCGCAAGAAGACCATCAACGTCTCCGATATCGAGACCGTGGTGGCGCGTATCGCGCGCATCCCTGAGAAGAGCGTTTCAGCAACCGACCGCGACACGCTGAAAAATCTCGGCGATCGCCTGAAAATGCTGGTGTTCGGCCAGGATAACGCCATTGAAGCCCTGACCGAAGCGATCAAAATGAGCCGCGCCGGACTGGGCCAGGATCGCAAACCTGTCGGCTCCTTCCTGTTCGCCGGTCCGACCGGGGTCGGGAAAACCGAGGTTACGGTTCAGCTGGCGAAGGCGCTTGGCATCGAGCTGCTGCGTTTCGATATGTCCGAGTATATGGAACGTCATACGGTGAGCCGCCTGATTGGCGCGCCTCCGGGCTATGTCGGCTTCGATCAGGGCGGCCTGCTGACCGATGCGGTGATTAAACATCCGCATGCGGTGGTGCTGCTCGACGAAATCGAGAAAGCGCATCCGGACGTCTTCAACCTGCTGCTGCAGGTAATGGACAACGGCATGCTGACGGACAACAACGGCCGTAAAGCGGACTTCCGCAACGTGGTGCTGGTGATGACCACCAACGCGGGCGTACGTGAAACCGAGCGTAAATCGATTGGTCTGATCCATCAGGACAACAGCACCGACGCGATGGAAGAGATCAAAAAGATCTTTACGCCGGAGTTCCGCAACCGTCTCGACAATATTATCTGGTTCCGTCACCTGTCACCGGAAGTGATTCATCAGGTCGTGGACAAGTTTATTGTCGAACTGCAGGCGCAGCTGGATGCGAAGGGCGTCTCGCTGGAGGTCAGCGACGAAGCGCGCGACTGGCTGGCGGAGAAAGGCTACGACAAGGCGATGGGCGCGCGTCCGATGGCGCGTACGGTGCAGGAAAACCTCAAAAAACCGCTGGCCAACGAATTGCTGTTCGGCTCGCTGGTGGATGGCGGATCGGTCTCGGTGGCGCTCGACAAAGAGAAGAACCAGCTGACCTACCACTTCCTCAGCGCGGAAAAACGCAAAACGGAAGGCACGGTTCACTAAGCGCCGTACGACAGAAATAGAAAAGGCCAGATGCGAATCTGGCCTTTTTTTTCACCGCCGTTCAGGCGGCGAAAGCGAAACGAAGCCGCTTAGCGACTACGGAAGACAATGCGGCCTTTGCTCAGGTCGTACGGGGTCAGCTCAACAGTCACTTTGTCGCCCGTCAGGATGCGGATATAGTTTTTGCGCATTTTACCGGAGATATGAGCGGTAACCACGTGACCGTTCTCGAGTTCTACACGGAACATGGTGTTAGGTAACGTATCAAGTACGGTACCTTGCATTTCAATATTGTCTTCTTTGGCCATCGAATCCTCTGGGTGGACTAGCTTTCAGTGAACCGGCAAGATAATGCCGAATTCCACGATTTATGTAAAGAAACGTTGGCGGTAAGGCCAACGCTTCGCCGTGCTTCGCGCGAGGGCACGAGCATCTCGGTTAAATTCGGGTGTTTATGTGACGTCTGCGGGGGATTAACGGGCTAAGAATCTGCGTCAGTAGGCGGTAACACGCGCTCATCTGAAACAGTTCCGGGAGTGCGTTGTGATTCCCAGCCTGGCAATTCCGGCTCGCCGTTGCGAAGCGCGGACGACATACCAAACGCGACTATTATACCACTTTTGCGCCTGATTGTGTGCAAAACATCTGCGCAGCCTTAAAAAAGGGTCTGAGTACGCCAGCAGCCCGCGCTGACGGGCTGCCAGGCAAGGGTCTGAACATACTGCAAATAGTCGACGCGCGGGATCTCACGCGCGCCCAGCGACGCGGTGTGCGGATTCAAAACCTGACAATCCACCAGCCTGCCCTGATGTTTCATGAAATGCTGGCAAAATACCCAGAGTGCGGTTTTCGAGGCGTTCTCGCTGCGGCTGAACATCGACTCGCCGCAGAAAATCTGCCCGAGCGCGAGGCCGTACATGCCGCCGACCAGCTGCTGATCCTGCCAGACTTCCACAGAGTGCGCATGACCCAGCTCATAGAGACGCTGCCAGGCGCGCTTTACCTCGAAGGTAATCCAGGTACCTTCCTGACGACCGGCAGCGCAGCCTTCCACCACCTCGAAAAAGGCGTGATTCATGGTGACGCGGTATGGCGAGCGGCGATGAAACCGCGCCATGCTGCGGCTGAGATGAAAAGATTCCGGCACGAGCACCGCGCGCGGATCGGGCGACCACCACAAAATCGGATCGCCCGGCGAAAACCAGGGGAAAATGCCGCGCTGATAGGCGCTGAGCAGACGGGCAGGGGAGAGATCGCCGCCCATCGCCAGCAGGCCATTCGGCTCGCGCAGCGCCATCTCCGGCGGAGGAAAATGAAGGGATTCCCGTGACAGTTGCACCAGTCTCATCGCATCGTTACTCGTCGCTTTTTCGCTAAGACTATAGCGCAAAGCGCTGCTGGAAATGCCAGTAGCGCCCCTCTTTTGAGATTAATTCGTGATGCGCGCCCTGTTCGACAATCTGGCCATTTTCCATCACGCAGATGCGATCCAGCCTCTCCAGCCCGCTCAGGCGATGCGTCACCATAATCAGGGTTTTGCCGGCGGTGACCTGCAGCAGCAGCGCTAAAATTTGCTGTTCGGTAGCGGCGTCGAGCCCTTCGGTGGGCTCGTCCAGCAGCCAGAGATCGCCGTCGTGCAATAGCGCGCGCGCAATCGCCAGGCGACGCAGTTCGCCGCCCGACAGCGGACGGCCTCCTTCGCCGAGCCAGGCGTTAAGACCCTCTTCGCTCTCCAGCAGCCGCGTCAGTCCGCTCTGCCGCAGCGCCTCGCTGAGCTGCGCATCGCTGGCGTCGGGACGCGCCACGCGCAGGTTCTCGCGCAGCGTCTGGTTGAACAGATGCACGCGCTGCGTCACCACGCTGATGCGCTGACGCAGCGATTTTTCATCCCAGCTGCGCAGCGCGATCTCCTGCAGCGTAATCGATCCCGTCTCCACGTCCCAGGCGCGCGTCAGCAGCGCCAGCAGGGTGGATTTACCGCAGCCGGTAGGGCCGAGCAGCGCCACGCGTTCGCCCGCCCGCACCTGCAGCGAAAATCCTTCCAGCACCGCTTCGGGGCGATGCGGATAGCGGAAGGTAACCTCGTCGATCGCCACTGAGAGGCTGCCCGCTGCGCTGCCCGCGCTGGCAGGAAAGCGGATGGCGGGCGTCTGACCGATAATGCCGGTGACCCGCTGTGCGGCGGCGATCACCTGCGCCAGCGGCAGAAAGGCGCCGGCGACCGGGCCCAGCGCTTCGAAGGCGGCCAGCGCGCAGAAGACCACCAGCGCGATAAGCGCGCCGGAGGAGGCGTCGTGCGTCAGGCTATCGGCGCTCATCCACAGCAGCAGCGTGACGGTCGCGCCGCTTATCAGCAGCAGCAGGCTTTGCGACAGCGCCTGCAGGCGCTGCTGCTGCCGCTGTGCTTTATGCCAGCGCGCCTCGTCGTGGTCGAGCTGCTCGCGCCAGCGATCGGAGAGGCCGTAGATCGCCAGTTCAGCCTGCCCGCTTAGCCAGTGCATCAGCCGCAGACGCCACTGCGCGCGCTGCTGCGCAATGGCGCGCCCGGCTGGCGAGCCCAGCCGATAAAACAGCGGCAGCAGCAGCAGCGTCGCCAGCATCACGCCGCCGAGGGTCAGCGCCAGCCGCACGTCCAGCAGGCTGATGCCCAGCGTCACCACCACAATCACCACGAAAGCGCCAGTCAGCGGCGCGATAACCCGCAGATAGAGATGGTCGAGCGTATCGACGTCGCCGACGAAGCGGTTAAGCAGATCTCCCTGGCGAAACGCTGCGAGCTGGCCCGGCGCCAGCGCGATAAGGCGGCTGAAGGTAAAGACGCGCAGGTGTTGCAGCACGCGGAAAGTAGCATCATGGCTGACCAGCCGCTCGAAATAGCGCGCGGCGGTGCGCGAGATCGCCGCGCCGCGAACGCCTGCAGCGGGCAGCATGTAGTTAAAACTGTAAAGCCCGGCGAGGCCCGCCAGCGAAGAGGCGGCGAGAAACCAGCCCGAAAGCGCCAGCAGACCGATGCTGGCGAGCAGCGTAACAATGGCAAGCAGCACGCCCAGCGACAGCCGCCAGGGGTGACGTAGAAACAGGCGCAGGAAAGGACGCAGGGCGGACATCAGTAAATCTCCTTCTGACGATGCGAAGCCATCTGACGAAACGGACCTGGTTCGGCGATCAGATCGCGCCACTGGCCCTGCTGCGTTAGCTGACCCTCCTGCATCACCCAGACCGCGTCCCACTGCTGCAGCGCATCGAGCTGGTGGGTGATCATCAGGGTGGTCTGCCGGCGTGACGCTTTATCGAGCGCCCGCATCACGTGCTGTTCGCTGCGACTGTCGAGGCTGGCGGCGGGCTCGTCCAGCAGCAGCAGGCGCGCTGGCTTATAGAGCGCGCGCGCCAGCGCGATGCGCTGCGCCTGGCCGACAGAAAGCCCTGCGCCGTCGTCGCCGATCGGCGTCAGCACGCCGGCGGAAAGTCGCGGTAAAAATTCGCTAACGCCACAGTCGGCGAGCAGAGCGTCCAGATCGACGTCGTCACGCCCGTTTCCCATCACGATATTCTCCTGCAGCGTCCCGGCGGGCAGCTGCGGGTTTTGCCCAAGCCAGGCGATCTGCCGCTGCCAGTAGGCGCGGCTCATTTCGCGCAGCTCAACGCCGTTGACGCGCAGCGATCCCTGGTAGGGCAGGAAGCCGAGCAGCACGTTCATCAGCACGGTTTTTCCAGCGCCGCTCTGGCCGACCAGCGCTACGCGCTCGCCGGCCGCAAGCGTAAAGCTGAGGGGGCCGCACAGCGTTTTGCCCGCTGGGCTCAGGGCTATCAAATCCTGAGCGACCATGGCGAGCGGCGCGTCGTCGGGCAGCGTCGCCGCGCCCTCGGCGGCGGCAGGTTGCGGACTTTCGCGCATAAAGCGCTCCAGAGCATCCGCGCCGCCGACCGCCTGCGCTTTGGCATGGTAAAACGCGCCGAGATCGCGCAGCGGCTGGAAGAATTCCGGCGCGAGGATCAGGGCGACGAAACCGGCAAACAGCGTGACGCCGCTTCCCCAGGCGCCGAAATGGAGTTCGCCGAGATAGGAAAAGCCGAAGTAAACCGCGACCACCGCAATCGCCAGCGACGCGAAAAACTCCAGTACGGCGGAGGAGAGAAAGGCGAGGCGCAGCACTTCCATGGTGCGCTGGCGAAAATCGGCGGTGGAGGCGGCGATAGCGGCGGTTTCCGCTTCAGCGCGATGAAACAGGCGCAGGGTCTCGCGTCCGCGCAGTCGGTCGAGGAAATCGCCGCTGAGGCGCGCCAGCGCGATAAAGTTGCGGCGGTTGGCGTCGGCCGCGCCCATGCCGACCAGCGCCATAAACAGCGGGATCAGCGGCGCGGTGCCCAGCAGAATCAAACCGGCCGCCCAGTTGAGCGGGAAAACGGTCAGCAGAATGCACAAGGGGATCAGCGCCGCCAGCGTCATCTGCGGCAGATAGCGCGCATAGTAGTCCTGCATCTCCTCGATCTGCTCCAGCAGCAGCGTCGCCCAGCTGCCCGCCGGTTTGCCGCGGATCCACGCCGGTCCGAGCGCGGAGAGGCGATCCAGCACCTGCTGACGCAGCGCCTGGCGAATCGCCTGGCCGGCGCGAAAGCCTGCGGCCTCGCGCGCATAGTTGAACAGGGCGCGCAGCGCAAAGCAGAGCAGCAAAAGGGCGAAGGGGAGAAGCAGATCGGCACGCGGCCGCTGTTCGACAATCAGCGCCTGCAGCAAAAAGGCGAGCAGCCAGGCCTGGGCAATAATCGCCAGCGCGCTCGCCAGTCCAAACAGCGAGGTCAACCGCAGCCAGCGGCCGCCGTAAGCGCGTTGCTGGCGCAGCCAGCGGGTCAGTTCCTGTTGCCGGGTTTTGTTCATGCGAGACCGTAGCGTTGTCGATATCCGGGAAAGGATAAGAAGGTAGCTCTTCAGGCGCCTGAATCTAGCACGGCGGCATAAAAAAAGGCGACTGAAAAACAGTCGCCCTGAATAAGTTAGATCAGCTAATTAACAACTTACCGATCGTTTTTAACCAGCCCGTCGAGATAACGCTCGGCGTCCAGCGCGGCCATACAGCCGGTGCCGGCAGAGGTGATCGCCTGGCGATAGATATGGTCCATCACGTCGCCTGCGGCGAACACGCCAGGGATGCTGGTCTGGGTGGCGTTGCCGTGCAGGCCGGACTGCACCTTGATATAGCCGTTCTCCAGCGCCAGCTGACCTTCGAAGATTGCCGTATTGGGGCTATGGCCGATGGCGACGAACAGTCCCGCCACTTCCAGCGACTCGGTTTCCGCTTCGTTCAGCGTCGAGCGCAGCGTCAGGCCGGTCACGCCCATCTGGTCGCCGACGACCTCTTCCAGCGTGCGATCGGTGTGCAGCACAATATTGCCGCTGCGCACTTTTTCCATCAGGCGGTCGATCAGAATCTTCTCCGCGCGGAAGCTGTCGCGACGGTGAATCAGGTGCACTTCCGCCGCGATGTTCGCCAGATAGAGCGCCTCTTCCACTGCGGTATTGCCGCCGCCGATAACCGCGACTTTCTGGTTGCGGTAAAAGAAACCGTCGCAGGTGGCGCAGGCGGAAACCCCTTTGCCTTTAAACGCCTCTTCGGAAGGCAGGCCCAGATAGCGCGCCGAAGCGCCGGTCGCGATAATCAGCGCGTCAGCGGTGTATTCGGCGCTGTCGCCAGTGAGACGGAACGGACGGTTCTGCAGATCGACGGTGTGAATATGGTCGAAAATGATTTCCGTGTTGAATTTCTCGGCATGCTCATGCATGCGCTCCATCAGCGAGGGACCAGTGAGATCGTGCGGGTCGCCGGGCCAGTTCTCTACCTCGGTGGTGGTGGTCAGCTGACCGCCTTTTTCGAGGCCGGTGATCAGCACCGGATTCAGGTTAGCGCGAGCAGCATAGACCGCTGCGGTATAACCCGCCGGGCCTGAGCCCAGAATGAGCAATTTACTGTGTTTGGCCGTACTCATATGATCCTCAGTTTCATTCGGCTGACAACATGACCTGGGATTGTAGGGAATTTACCGTGGCAAAAAAAGGGCTGGGGAATTTTGTTACCGATAGCTGCAAGCGGCGTAGACGATAACGGCGGGTTCTGCACGTCGGCTGCGCTAAAAGGGGGCAATAATCGGTTTTTACTGGTGCAAGAGTACAAAAATTCTCATTTAAAAACAGTTACCCAGCGGTCTGTCTGGCATCTTGTCCTGAATTTGGTCTTTTTACTTTGACAATCGCCTGCGCTTTTGCGAAAACAATGGCAGAAGCGAAGAAGAAGGAGAGAGTCAAAACAGGGTTTCGTTCCTCGTTTTGCCCTTTTTTCCCGATAAATTTCAGCCTGGCATAGGTAATGACGCATGATGTGGACAGACAACATGCGTCATGCGGATGGATGCGCGACAGCGCACAGGCTCTGATTCTTCGCTTCACTAATGCCTTGAACAGTGAACGTTTCCAGGGCGTGGCAGGTAAAGGGAAGGAATTAAGAGAGACAATAATAATGGTAGACAATAAGAAACGCCCCGGAAAAGATCTCGACAGAATCGACAGAAATATTCTGAATGAGCTTCAGAAAGATGGTCGTATTTCCAACGTAGAGCTTTCCAAACGCGTAGGATTATCGCCTACGCCATGTCTTGAGCGTGTGCGTCGTCTGGAACGTCAGGGTTTTATTCTTGGCTATACCGCGCAACTTAACCCGCACTATCTCGATGCGTCGCTGCTGGTTTTTGTTGAGATTACTCTGAATCGTGGCGCGCCGGATGTGTTTGAACAGTTTAACGCCGCTGTGCAAAAACTTGAGGAAACTCAAGAGTGTCACCTGGTTTCCGGTGATTTCGACTACCTGCTGAAGACGCGCGTGCCGGATATGTCCGCCTACCGTAAGCTGCTTGGCGAAACCCTGCTGCGCCTGCCGGGGGTCAACGACACCCGCACTTACGTGGTGATGGAAGAGGTCAAACAGAGCAATCGGCTGGTGATCAAAACCCGATAACGCAGCGCAGGTGCATAACCTGCGATATTTCGATACACTCCTGTGAATTCATACAGGACCAGCGTCGGGCTTGCCCGACGCTGTTGCCTTCATAATTTACAGGCACCTGGAGAGTTCTCTTGAGCCAGGAATACACAGAAGACAAAGAAGTTTCGTTAAAACCGCTGAGCAGTGGACGCCGTCTGCTGGAAGCGTTGCTTATTCTCGTCTCGCTTTTCGCCGTCTATCTGATGGTCTCGCTCGTCAGCTTCAATCCTTCCGATCCGAGCTGGTCGCAAACCGCCTGGCATGAGCCGATTCATAATCTCGGCGGCGGCGTGGGGGCCTGGCTGGCGGATACGCTGCTGTTTATCTTCGGCGTAATGGCCTACGCCATTCCGCCGGTGATCGTGGGACTGTGCTGGATCGCCTTTCGCCAGCGCGATCAGCAGGACTACATCGACTATTTCGCTATCGGCCTGCGCCTGATCGGCGTGCTGGCGCTGGTGGTGACCACCTGCGGCCTGGCCGCGCTCAACGCCGACGATATCTGGTATTTCGCCTCCGGCGGCGTTATCGGCAGCCTGGTGAGCAACGCCATTGCGCCCTGGTTCTCGCCGGCTACCGGCACGCTGGCGCTACTCTGCGTCTGGGCGGCGGGCATTACGCTCTATACCGGCTGGTCGTGGCTGACCATCGCCGAGCGCATCGGTGGCGTGGTGATGGGCGTACTGACGTTCGCCAGCAACCGTTCGCGCCGCGACGAGCCGTGGCAGGAAGACGAGGACGAGATTGACGCTGACGTTGCGCCGCGCTTTAAGGCGGCCACGCAGGATGACGAAGATGTGCTGCTTGCCGCGCCGCGCGCGCCGGCCGATCACGCTGCGACTGATGCCGCCGATCCGCTGCTGGCGAAAGCCGCTGCGGCAACGGATGCCGCGCTAACGTCAGCCGCCCAGGCTGCAGGCGTTTCCGCTGTTGTGTCGCCAGCGCCGACTGCCACCTCCCCGACGACGGATGCGGCTCCGCCCGTTACGCCAGCTGCAGCTACGCCAGCTTTCGATACGTCGCCATCGGTGCCGACATTCTCCACGCCTGCTGCATCGCCTGTAGCAGCTGCGGCCGTACCGACGCCGGCTGCCGGACAGGCTACGGCGGCTAACGCCTTCTCTGCGCCTCAGTCTCAGCAGCCCGCCAGCGCCTTTACGCCAGCGGCCGAACAGCCCGCTGCGCCTGCCGAGCCGCCGCGCTATCGTTTCGACATGCCGCAAGAGCCTGCTGCGGCTGCCTTTCCCGGCTGGGAAGAGGACGAAGGTCCGCAAATGGGCAACTGGCGCGACGCCGAGATGACCGCAACGGCGAGCGCGACCGCCGCCGCAGCGGCGCAGGCAAGCTCATCGCCGCTGTTCGATATCGCCCCGGAAACCAACCACAATCCGCAGGTGAAGCAGGGCATTGGACCGGCGTTGCCGCGCCCTAATCCGGTAAAACTGCCGACGCGCCGTGAGCTTGCCTCCTACGGCATCAAGCTGCCTTCTCAGCGTATGGCGGAAGAAAAAGCCAAAGCGCAGGAGCAGCAGCGCGCCGAGGCCGAACGGCCTGCAGAGGCGCACGCCGAATGGTCGGAGCAACAGCAGCAGGCTGAAGAACAGGCGCAGCTGCGCGACGCGTTCGCCAGCCAGCAGCAGCAGCGCTACGGCGAGAGCTGGCAGCAGGAAGAGGAGCCTGAAGCGGAAGAGGCGAGCGAACAGGCCGCGCTGGCGCAGCAGTTTGCCGCTCAGCAGCAGCAGCGCTACGGCGCCGAAGAGCAGGAAGAGAAGGCGCCTGCCTTTAGCCTGGACACCTCCGCCGCGTTCGACTTCTCGCCGATGAAAGATCTGGTGGATGAGGGACCGAACGAACCAGTCTTTACCATCGCCAGCGCTCCCGAGCCGGAAGCGCCCGCGGCGACCCATACGCCGTGGCAGCAGCCTGCTGAAGCGGCGGCTGCCCAGCCCGCGGTTTCCGTGGCCGCGCCGACGGTCTCCACCGCGTTCGAACCCGCCGCTGCTTTCGCTGCCGAGCCGGAGCCAACGCCCGCGTTTCAGACGCCTGCGCCTGCCGCTGCGCAGCCAACGGCCCCACAGCCCGCTTCGCTGGATAACAGCCTGATCCATCCTTTCCTGATGCGTCATAACCAGCCGCTGGAGAAACCTTCCACGCCGCTGCCGACGCTCGATCTGCTCACCTCGCCGCCTGCGGAAGAGGAGCCGGTCGATATGTTCGCGCTGGAGCAAACGGCGCGCCTGGTCGAAGCGCGACTGGGCGACTATCGCGTCAAAGCGGAAGTGGTCGGCATTTCGCCCGGCCCGGTTATTACTCGCTTCGAGCTGGATCTGGCGCCGGGCGTCAAAGCCGCACGCATCTCCAACCTGTCGCGCGATCTGGCCCGTTCGCTCTCTGCGGTTGCGGTGCGCGTGGTTGAGGTGATCCCTGGCAAGCCTTATGTCGGCCTGGAGCTGCCTAACAAGCATCGCCAGACGGTCTACCTGCGCGAAGTGCTCGACTGCGCCAAATTCCGCGATAACCCGTCGCCGCTGGCGGTCGTGCTGGGTAAAGATATCGCCGGTCAGCCGGTGGTCGCCGATCTGGCGAAAATGCCCCATCTGCTGGTCGCCGGTACCACCGGTTCCGGTAAGTCGGTCGGCGTTAACACCATGATCATCAGCATGCTCTATAAGGCGACGCCGGAAGAGGTGCGCTTTATCATGATCGACCCGAAAATGCTTGAGCTGTCGGTCTATGAGGGCATTCCGCATCTGCTGACTGAAGTCGTTACCGATATGAAAGACGCGGCTAACGCGCTGCGCTGGAGCGTCGGCGAGATGGAGCGTCGCTATAAGCTGATGTCGGCGCTCGGCGTGCGTAACCTTGCCGGTTACAACGAAAAAGTCGAGCAGGCGGAAGCGATGGGCCGTCCAATTCCCGATCCGTTCTGGAAGCCGGGCGACAGTATGGATATGACGCCGCCGGTGCTGGAAAAACTGCCTTATATCGTGGTGCTGGTGGATGAGTTCGCCGACCTGATGATGGCGGTCGGCAAGAAGGTGGAAGAGCTGATCGCGCGTCTGGCGCAGAAAGCGCGCGCCGCGGGCATCCACCTGGTGCTGGCGACCCAGCGCCCGTCAGTGGATGTGATTACCGGCCTGATCAAGGCCAATATCCCGACGCGTATCGCCTTTACCGTCTCGAGCAAAATCGACTCGCGCACCATCCTCGACCAGGGCGGCGCCGAATCGCTGCTGGGCATGGGCGATATGCTCTATATGCCGCCTAACTCTTCCATGCCGGTGCGCGTGCACGGCGCCTTCGTGCGCGATCAGGAAGTGCACGCCGTGGTGCAGGACTGGAAGGCGCGCGGACGTCCGCAGTACATCGAAAGCATTACCGCAGGCGAAGAGAGCGAAGGCGGCGCTGGCGGCCTGGAAGGCGACGAAGAGCTGGATCCGCTGTTCGATCAGGCGGTGGCCTTCGTGGTCGACAAGCGACGCGCCTCGATCTCCGGCGTACAGCGCCAGTTCCGTATCGGCTATAACCGCGCCGCGCGCATTATCGAACAGATGGAAGCGCAGGGCATCGTCTCCGAGCCAGGCCACAACGGCAACCGCGAAGTGCTTTCGCCGCCGCCGCACGAAATGTAGCGCGACACGCTTTGCAACAAACAATCATGGGCCAGTTTTCACTGGCCCATTGTTCAGGCGACATTTACCCCTCATATCAGAGAAAGCTTTCGGGTTTTTCTCCTGGCTCAATGCTAAAACGGCGACCAGAATTAAAACGGTATTCACTGGATAGAGATAAATAAGGAATTGAAGCGGATGAAATCAAGCGTAATCGTGTCTGGCCTGTTGGCCGTTTTTGCGTCTGCCAGCGTAATGGCGGACGCCTCCAGCGATCTGCAGCAGCGTCTGAACAAAGTTAACAGCTTCCACGCCAGCTTCAGCCAGAAAGTGACCGACAGCAGCGGCGCCAACGTGCAGGAAGGCGAGGGCGAGCTGTGGGTGAAGCGTCCCAGCCTGTTTAACTGGCATATGACCGCGCCGGACGAGAGCGTGATTATCTCTGACGGCAAAAATTTGTGGTTCTACAATCCGTTCGTGGAACAGGCGAGCGTCAGCCTGCTGAAAAACGCCACCAGCAACACGCCTTTTATGCTGATTGCCCGTAACCAGCCGAGCGACTGGCAGCAGTACAACATTAAACAGCAGGGCGATACTTTTGAACTGACGCCGAAAAACAGCGACGGCAATCTCAAACAGTTCACTCTCTCGGTGACCCCGACGGGCACCATCAATCAGTTCAGCGCCATTGAGCAGGACGGCCAGCGCAGCAGCTATCAGCTCAAAAGCCAGAAAAACGGCGCTATCAGCCCGGACAAGTTTACCTTCACGCCGCCAAAAGGGGTGACGGTAGACGACCAGCGTCAGTGAGGTGAGCGTGGGTAATCTGTCTCTGGATTTTTCCTCTGAAGATTTTAAGCCGCTGGCGGCGCGTATGCGCCCCGAAACGCTTAAGCAGTATATCGGGCAGCAGCATCTGCTGGCGCCCGGCAAGCCTTTGCCGCGCGCAATCGAGGCTGGCCATCTGCACTCGATGATTCTTTGGGGACCGCCGGGTACAGGTAAAACCACGCTGGCGGAGATTATCGCGCGCTACGGCAATGCCGACGTCGAGCGTATCTCCGCCGTCACTTCGGGCGTCAAAGAGATCCGCGAGGCGATCGAGCGGGCGCGCCATAGCCGTCAGGTCGGCCGCCGCACCATCCTGTTCGTCGACGAGGTGCATCGCTTCAATAAAAGTCAGCAGGATGCGTTTTTGCCGCATATCGAAGACGGCACCATTACTTTTATCGGCGCCACGACCGAAAACCCCTCGTTTGAACTCAACTCCGCGCTGCTCTCCCGCGCACGCGTTTATCTGCTGAAATCGCTGACCACGGAAGATATCGAGCAGGTGCTCGATCAGGCGATGCAGGACAAAACGCGCGGCTACGGCGACAGCGATATTCTTCTGCCCGACAATACGCGACGCATGATCGCCGAACTGGTCAGCGGCGATGCGCGCCGCGCGCTTAATACGCTGGAAATGATGGCGGATATGGCGGAGCTCAACGCGCAGGGCAAACGCGAACTGACGCCACAGCTGCTGACCGAAGTGTCCGGCGAGCGCGCCGCACGCTTCGACAATAAAGGCGACCGCTTTTACGACCTGATTTCGGCGCTGCACAAATCGGTACGCGGCTCAGCGCCGGATGCGGCGCTTTACTGGTACGCGCGCATTATCACCGCCGGCGGCGATCCGCTCTATGTCGCGCGACGCCTGCTGGCGATTGCCTCGGAAGATGTCGGCAACGCCGATCCGCGCGGTATGCAGGTGGCGATCGCCGCCTGGGACTGCTTTACCCGCGTTGGGCCTGCTGAAGGGGAGCGCGCTATCGCTCAGGCAATCGTCTATCTCGCCTGCGCGCCGAAAAGCAACGCCGTCTATAACGCCTTTAAAGCGGCGATGCGCGATGCGCGCGAGCATCCCGACTATGACGTGCCGGAGCACCTGCGCAACGCGCCGACCCGGCTGATGAAAGAGATGGGCCTGGGCAAAGAGTACCGTTACGCCCATGACGAAGCGCATGCCTATGCGGCAGGCGAGGTCTATTTTCCGCCTGAAATGGCGCAGACGCGCTACTACACACCGACTCAGCGCGGCCTCGAAGGCAAAATTGGCGAAAAGCTCGCCTGGCTGGCTGAACAGGATCAAAATAGCCCGACAAAACGCTACCGCTAAAACAGGCGTTACGGTAAGGTGAGCAAGGATTTCAATGCATTCCAGCGGGAATGCATCCCTCTTTTCAACCTTTTATTACACAGGATAAGCATGCTCGATCCCAATCTGCTGCGTAATGAGCCAGACGCAGTCGCAGAAAAACTGGCACGCCGAGGATTTAAACTGGATGTGGAAACGCTGCGCTCCTTGGAAGAGCGCCGTAAAGTCCTGCAGGTAGAAACGGAAAATCTGCAGGCCGAGCGTAACTCCCGATCCAAATCCATCGGTCAGGCCAAAGCACGTGGGGAAGATATCGAGCCGCTGCGTCAGGAAGTGAACGCGCTGGGCGAACGCCTGGACGCGGCCAAAGCGGAACTGGATGCCCTGCAAAACGAAATTCGTGATTTCACGATGGCGCTGCCTAACCTGCCGGCGGACGAAGTGCCGCTGGGCAAAGATGACAGCGAGAACCAGGAAGTCAGCCGCTGGGGCGAGCCGCGCCAGTTTGATTTCCCGGCGAAAGATCACGTTGAACTGGGCGAGATGGCGAAAGGCCTCGACTTCGCCTCTGCGGTGAAGCTGACCGGCTCGCGCTTTGTGGTAATGCAGGGACAGATTGCCCGTCTGCATCGCGCTCTGAGCCAGTTTATGATCGACCTGCACACTGAGCAGCACGGCTATCTGGAAACCTACGTGCCTTATCTGGTCAACCATGCGACCCTGTACGGTACCGGTCAGCTGCCGAAGTTTGGCGAGGATCTGTTCCATACCCGACCGCTGGAAGAGGAGTCAGAGAGCAGCAACTATGCGCTGATCCCGACCGCGGAAGTGCCGCTGACTAACCTGGTGCGCGACGAGATCGTGGAGGAGGAGAGTCTGCCGATCAAACTGACCGCGCATACGCCTTGCTTCCGCTCTGAGGCTGGCTCTTACGGTCGCGACACGCGCGGCCTGATCCGCATGCATCAGTTCGACAAGGTCGAGATGGTGCAGATCGTCGCGCCGGAAACCTCGATGGATGCGCTGGAAGAGCTGGTGGGCCATGCAGAGAAAGTGCTGCAGCTGCTGAACCTGCCGTACCGCAAAGTGCTGCTCTGCACTGGCGACATGGGCTTCGGCGCTACCAAGACGTACGATCTGGAAGTCTGGCTGCCGGCGCAGAATACCTATCGCGAAATCTCCTCCTGCTCCAATATGTGGGATTTCCAGGCGCGTCGTATGCAGGCACGCTGCCGCAGCAAAACCGATAAGAAGCCGCGTCTGGTGCACACCCTGAACGGCTCTGGCCTGGCGGTGGGCCGCACGCTGGTGGCGGTGCTGGAGAACTATCAGCAGGCTGACGGCCGTATTCAGGTGCCGGAAGTATTACGCCCCTATATGAACGGCGTCGAGTTTATCGGCTAATACGCGCGTTTAACAAAAACCCGGACCTGTCCGGGTTTTTTTATTTCAAAGCCCATCCGCGATAAAAATTTATCAGAAATAAATGTTATCGACATGCCCTGCAGCGTCGCGCTTAAAAAGCCTGTTTTTCATTAAGATAGCGCTAAATCCCGTCTCGTTTGATACTTCTATAACCTACTGAAGATTAATAAATTAAATTATCTTGCAGCAAAATGTGCTGCGGCTTTTTTTTGTGCTTTTCCTTTAAATTAGCCAGTGGCAAACTGCGCGCAACTTCCTCTCTCTTCTTTGGTTTTTATTCCTATGTCCACCTGGTCACGTCCCGTGGTGCTGCTGCTTTGCGGCCTGCTTTTGCTGACGGTTGCAATTGCTGTGCTCAATACGCTGGTTCCGCTGTGGCTGACTCACGATGCGCTGGCTACCTGGCAGGTAGGCGTGGTGAGTTCTTCTTTCTATACCGGCAATCTGGCGGGCACGCTGGTGGCCGGCTGGCTGATCAAGCATTACGGTTTTAACCGCAGCTACTATTTGGCCACTGCGGTGTTTGCCGCTGCGACCGCCGGCTTATTAATGATGGACGGTTTCTGGGCCTGGTCGCTGCTGCGCTTCGGCGCCGGCGTCGGCTGCGCGTTGATTTGGGTGGTGGTAGAAAGCGCGCTGCTTTGCAGCGGCACGGTACGCAATCGCGGCCAGCTGCTGGCCGCCTATATGATTGTCTACTATCTGGGCACCGTGGCAGGCCAGCTGCTGGTAAGCAAAGTCTCGACCGAGCTGTTCAGCGTGATTCCCTGGCTGACCGCGCTGATGATCTGCGCCATTCTGCCGCTGGTGTTCGTGAAGGTCACCGCCGCCGGCGAGGCAACCGACGCCGCGCCGGGCAAAATCTGGCCGATGCTGCGTCGTCGTAGCTCACGGCTCGGGATTAACGGCTGCATTATTTCCGGCATCGTGCTGGGATCGCTCTATGGTCTGATGCCGCTCTATCTCTCGCATCAGGGCATGAGCGACGCGAACGTCGGCTACTGGATGGCGCTGCTGGTCAGCGCCGGCATTGTGGGACAGTGGCCGGTGGGCCGCCTGGCGGATCGTTTCGGCCGTCTGCTGGTGCTGCGCGTTCAGGTGTTCGTCGTGATTCTGGGCGCGATTGCCATGCTGAGCAACGCCGCGATGGCGCCGGCGCTCTTTGTGCTGGGCCTGGCCGGTTTTACGCTCTATCCGGTGGCGATGTCATGGGCTTGCGAGACCGTGGCGCATCATGAGCTGGTAGCGATGAATCAGGCGCTGCTGCTGAGCTACACCATCGGCAGCCTGGCGGGTCCCAGCATGACGGCGGTGCTGATGCAGAGCTATTCCGATCGCATTCTGTTTGTGATGATCGCTGGCGTGGCGCTGGTCTATCTGATGATGCTGCTGCGTAAAGCCGATCAGCAGGCGACGCCGGTGGCGCACGCCTGATATCATCGCACAGTCGCCTTAAGCACGTACGACAACGAAAAGGGAGCCCTGGGCTCCCTTTTCGTTAATACATAACATGATGACCGTAGCCAGCGAGAATGTTTTTCACCCGCTCCATGGTCTCTTTTGTCGGCGGCTTCACGCCGTCTAGCTTGTACTCTTCGCCCATCGCAATCCATTTATGCTTGCCGAGTTCATGATAGGGCAGCAGCTCAATCTTCTCGACGTTATCCATATCCCGCGTGAACTCGCCAAGCCGGTGCGCCGAATCGTCGTCGTCGGAATAGCCAGGCACGACCACATAACGGATCCAGGTGCGCTTGCCTTTCTTCTGCAGATAGCGGGCGAAGTCGAGCGTGCGATGGTTAGAGACGCCGACCAGAATCTGATGGACGTCATCGTTCACCTGCTTGAGATCGAGCATCACCAGATCGGTGACTTCCAGCAGTTCGTCGATGACCGGATCGTAGCGGCGCACAAAGCCGTTGGTATCCAGACAGGTGTGAATGCCTTCCGCCTTGCAGGCGCGGAACCAGTCGCGCACAAACTCAGCCTGTAAAATCGCTTCGCCGCCTGAGGCGGTTACGCCGCCGCCAGAAGCGTTCATAAAGTGGCGATAGGAAAGCACATCTTTCATCAGCTCTTCGACGGTGACCTCTTTTCCGCCATGCGTATCCCAGGTATCGCGGTTATGGCAGTAGAGGCAGCGCATCAGGCAGCCCTGAAAGAAGGTAATAAAACGGATGCCGGGACCGTCAACCGTCCCGCAGGATTCGAATGAGTGGATACGACCGTTGCAAGACATTGCGATGTTTCTCCAGGTTAGCCTGTAGCAGGCGCACAATCTCTGTTGTGCTCGATGAAAAAGTCGGTTTTGACTGATTTCTGCCGTGAGAGCGCAGACAAAACGGGCCTTGGAGAAAAGGCTCCCGAAGGAGCCTTTTTACAGCTTAGAGCATCAGGCTTACAGCGAGTTAGTGAAGGTACGGGTAATCACATCCTGCTGCTGCTCTTTCGTCAGCGAGTTAAAGCGGACGGCATAGCCGGAAACGCGAATCGTCAGCTGCGGATAGTTTTCCGGATGTTCCATCGCATCCAGCAGCATTTCGCGGTTCATCACGTTCACGTTAAGATGCTGGCCGCCTTCAATGCTCGCTTCATGATGGAAGTAACCATCCATCAGGCCAGCAAGGTTAGCTTTACGCACGTTGTCGTCTTTACCCAGCGCGTTCGGCACGATAGAGAAGGTATAGGAGATACCATCTTTTGCGTAGGCGAAGGGCAGTTTAGCCACAGAGGTCAGCGAGGCGACGGCGCCTTTCTGATCGCGGCCGTGCATTGGGTTGGCGCCTGGACCGAAAGGCGCGCCGGCGCGACGACCATCCGGTGTATTACCGGTTTTCTTACCATAAACCACGTTAGAGGTAATGGTCAGCACAGACTGCGTCGGTACGGCGTTGCGGTAGGTGGTGAGTTTCTGAATTTTCTTCATGAAACGTTCAACCAGGTCGCAGGCCAGGTCATCGACGCGCGGATCGTTATTACCAAACTGCGGATATTCGCCTTCGATTTCAAAGTCGACCGCCAGGCCGTCTTCGTCGCGCACCGGTTTCACTTTGGCGTATTTGATTGCAGAGAGCGAATCGGCAGCCACTGACAGACCGGCGATACCGCAGGCCATGGTGCGATAGACATCGCGATCGTGCAGTGCCATCAGCGAAGCTTCGTAGCTGTACTTATCATGCATGTAGTGGATGATGTTCAGCGCGGTCACATACTGTTTCGCCAGCCAGTCCATGAAGTGGTCCATACGCGCCATAACGGTATCGAAATCGAGCACGTCGTCCATTACAGGCGCCTCTTTCGGGCCTACCTGCATTTTCATTTTTTCATCCATGCCGCCGTTGATTGCGTACAGCAGGGTTTTCGCCAGGTTGGCGCGCGCGCCGAAGAACTGCATCTGTTTGCCGACAATCATTGGGCTGACGCAGCAGGCGATGGCGTAGTCGTCATTGTTAAAGTCTGGACGCATCAGGTCGTCATTCTCATACTGCAGAGACGAGGTATCGATGGAGACTTTAGCGGCATATTTCTTGAAGTTCACCGGCAGTTTTTCTGACCACAGAATGGTCATGTTCGGTTCCGGCGACGGACCCATGGTGTAAAGGGTATTCAGGAAACGGAAGGTGCTTTTCGTAACCAGCGTACGACCGTCGACGCCCATGCCCGCCAGCGATTCCGTTGCCCAGATCGGGTCGCCGGAGAAGAGTTCGTCATATTCCGGCGTACGCAGGAAGCGCACCATACGCAGCTTCATTACCAGATGGTCAATCAGCTCCTGCGCCTGCTCTTCGGTAAGTTTGCCTGCCTGCATATCGCGTTCGATATAGATGTCCAGGAAGGTAGACACGCGGCCGAAGGACATCGCGGCGCCGTTCTGCGATTTCACCGCGGCGAGATAGCCGAAGTAGGTCCACTGTACCGCTTCCTGCGCGTTGGTCGCTGGACCGGAGATATCGCAGCCATATTTGGCGGCCATCTCTTTGATCTGGGCCAGCGCGCGATGCTGTTCGGCGATCTCTTCGCGCAGACGGATGGTGGCTTCCAGGTTAACGCCGTTTTCCAGATCGTTCTGCAGCGAATGGAACTGGGCCAGCTTGTCCTGCATCAGGAAGTCGATGCCGTAGAGAGCAACGCGGCGATAGTCGCCGATAATGCGGCCGCGGCCGTAGGCGTCCGGCAGACCGGTCAGCACGCCCGATTTACGGCAGCGCAGAATATCCTGGGTATAGACGTCGAACACGCCCTGGTTATGGGTTTTACGGTATTCGGTGAAGATTTTTTTCAGCGTAGGGTCCAGCTCACGGCCGTAAACCTTACAGGAGCCTTCCACCATTTTGATGCCGCCGAACGGGATAATGGCGCGTTTCAGCGGAGCTTCAGTCTGCAAGCCGACGATTTTTTCCAGCGATTTATTGATATAGCCGGCGTCGTGCGCGGTAATGGTCGAGGCGAGATCGGTGTCGAAATCGACGGGGGCATGCGTGCGGTTTTCAATTTTGATACCTTCCAGCACGTCGTTCCACAGTTTAGTGGTCGCTTCGGTCGCGCCTGCAAGGAAGGACTCATCGCCCTCATACGGCGTGTAGTTCCTTTGAATAAAATCGCGAACGTTGACGCTGTTCTGCCATTCGCCCTCGGCGAACCCTTCCCAGGCCGCAGCCTGTTTTGTATTCAGATCGGTCATGATATACCTGCCTTATCTAAGAAGACGTTACGTTGGCGCCGCCAGCTACGCGGCGTCGGTCAGAATCATTAATGTGCGGTAGAACCGTTGCGTAAATAGATCACCCAGTAGGTCAACCCAACCAGCAGACCGCCGCCGATGATGTTGCCGAGCGTGACCGGAATCAGGTTGTCGATAATAAAGTTGACGGGCGTAAGCGCCTGGAACTGATCGGCGCTGGCGCCGGCGGCTTGCCAGAAAGCCGGGCCAGAAAAATCGCGAATGACGATCGCTAACGGAATAAGGAACATATTGGCGATGCTGTGTTCGAAGCCGCTGGCAACGAACATGGCGACCGGCAGAATCATCGCCAGGGTTTTATCCGTCAGGCTATGGCCGGAATAGCTCATCCAGACCGCCAGGCAGACCATCAGGTTCGCCAGCGTGCCCAGGCAGACGGCTTCAATAAAGCTGTGGTGCATTTTATGATCGGCGGTTTGCAGCACATTCAAACCCCATGCGCCGTTCGCCGTCATATGCTCGCCGGCGAACCAGATCAGGGCGACGAAAAACAGCGCGCCGACGAGGTTGCCGAAATAGACGTTGATCCAGTTGCGCGCCAGCTGGCCCCAGGTGATGCGTCCGCTCGCTTTCGCGACGACAATCAGCACGG
Organism: Pantoea sp. NGS-ED-1003; assembly: GCF_000738765.1. Classification (NCBI taxonomy): domain Bacteria; kingdom Pseudomonadati; phylum Pseudomonadota; class Gammaproteobacteria; order Enterobacterales; family Erwiniaceae; genus Pantoea; species Pantoea sp. NGS-ED-1003. Next base: position 193,485 of record NZ_JPQA01000005.1, on the reverse strand, counting down.
TGGAAGTAAAGAGATCGGCGCCGCATACCACCACCAGAATCAGCCCCAGCGAGAAGCAGATGCCGCCGATAAGCTTCGCCACGCCATAAGGCATGCCTGCGGTGCCGGTGGTCGCAGTAATATAAAAAACAAACGCGATGGAAATAAAAACGCCGGCGGTAATGGCAAGGAAAAAAGTGGTTAAGGGATGTTTAGTGGCTTTATAAACTCCAGCATCTTCCGCCACTTTGGCCATTGCGGCCGGTAATAACAGATTAAAAGGGTTGTCAGCTTTCACACTAACGCTCTCCAAAAGATGTCTGGAAAAATACTAACAAAGGAGTATAGGACAGGATTTGATCTGGATCATATTTGACCAGAAGACAACGAAGTAGAGCGAAGCAAGAAACGGCAAATCTGACGCAATTGATTGAATTTAAATCAATAAATAATTTTTAAAGTTTGCAATTTTATTTTAAAGGTTAGCGGTGGCCAGCGACGCTTATTGTTAATGAATGTCGTAAAGTCAGTCAGAAGTGTTAAAAAATAGAGCGATAATCGATTAGAAATAATGAAAGATAGTGCCCATGATAAAAAAATGGCGTCAATAATATTGACGCCATAGCTATTCAACTCAGCCTTTTGCGACTGGATATGTTAATTACTTTTTCCAGTAAAGACGCTTTGCCGCCTGAAGTTTTTCATAAGCCTGCAGCAGCGCCTGATGCGCCGGGAAGGCTTTGAGATCGTCGTCGACGGCCTGCAGACCGTAGAAGGGGGCTTCGCCGCTGATGGCCGCCGACGCCGCTTCCAGCGCCTCCGCGCCGTACATGCGCGTGAAGGCGTGATGATACTGCAGCGGGTCGCGCTCATCTTCCATCGCCAGCAGCAGCAGCGTCTGCAGGCAGCGGTAGTAGTTGGCGCGTTCCGGCGAAAAGATCGAACCGTTGAACTCCATGGTCCATTCGGTCCAGATCAGCGCCTGATCCAGGTCGCCGCCGGCCAGCGCCAGCATCGCCTTCAGCTCGCCGATGCGCAGCGTGTACCAGCCGTTGTCCTTGCCGCTCGCCAGGCCCAGCAGTTCGCGCACGCGGGTAAAGTCGTCATGGCCTTCCTCATCCAGCTGGGCGATCAGGTCGAGATACTCTTCCGGATTCCAGTTGCTGGCAGGCAGCGCCAGCAGCGTGTCGCGCAGGCCCGCGCCCATATTGTTGTTCGCCAGCACCAAATCTTCCGCCGGATAGATATCGGACATGCCCGGCACGATAATGCGGCAGGCGTAAACGCCCAGATGATCGTAATCCGCAATATAGACTTCCTGATCTTCCTCACGGAAGATCGCCATCAGGGTGGCGAACTCTTCCTGGGTCGTGCCGCTGAACGACCAGTCGACAAAGGGGTAGTCCGCTTTCTCTTTGAACAGATCCCAGGAGATAAGGCCGCTGGAGTCGATAAAGTGCGTCTCGAGGTTGGCATGCTCGGCAACTTCTTCATCGTCGAAGGTCGGCGGCGTAAAGACGTCGAGATCTTTCAGGCTGCGGCCCTGCAGCAGTTCGGTAACGGTACGCTCAAGGGCGACGCCGAAATCGGGATGCGCGCCGAAAGAGGCGAAACAGGTGCCGTTTTGCGGGTTGAACAGCACCACGCAAATCACCGGATATTTGCCGCCCAGCGAGGCGTCGTAGGCGAAAATCGGGAAGCCTTCCGCTTCGAGGCGTGCAATCGCCTCCACCACGCCAGGATAGCGCTGCATCACGCTCTCGGGAATGGTCGGCAGGCTGATCGCTTCGGCGATAATGCGATTTTTGATATAGCGCTCAAACACCTCGGAAAGCCCCTGCACGCGCGCTTCGTTGGCGGTATTGCCCGCCGACATGCCGTTGGAGACGTAGAGGTTGCCGATGATGTTCATCGGGATATAGACCGTCTGCTGGTCGGACTGACGGGTAAACGGCAGGCCGCAGATGCCGCGCTCGGCGTTGCCGGACTGCAAATCCACCAGCTCCGGCGCGGTCAGCGCGTCGTCAGGATCGTAAAAGGCGCGCAGGCGTGCATCCAGAATGCCTTCCGGCAGCGAACCGTCCGCCGGGATCGGGAACCATTTTTCGTCCGGGTAGTGAACGAAATCGCCGTTAGCGATCGATTTGCCCAGCCAGAAGTCGGCGAAGAAGTAGTTAGTCGAGAGACGCTCGAAATATTCGCCCAGCGCCGACGCCAATGCGGCTTTCTTGCTGGCGCCTTTGCCGTTGGTAAAGCAGAGCGGACAATCGCGGTCGCGAATATGCACGGACCAGACGTGGGGAACCGGATTAAGCCAGGAGGCTTCTTCAATATTAAAGCCAAGGTCGGTCAGCTTTTGCTGGAAGCGCGCGATGGAGTCTTCCAGTGCTGCGTCTTTACCGGGAATAAACGTTTGCGTCATGGGACCGCTCTCTCATATATAGTGGGCGTAAAGCGCGCAATGATACGGACTTTGCCGCCGTGGCGCTATGAAGACGAGATAAATTTCTACCTGCCATTATCCTGAAAGCGGCGTGGCAGAAGGGCTCGCTTTTCTCCCTGATCGAGCCGCCTCACAAAATTTCGCGCTGCGTTGCATTTGTAATATAAGCTGCGGCGCGGCAGATTGAGAAAATGTGATCCCTTCCTGATTTATCATTGCAGGCGCTATAAGGCAGTGATAAAACCGGTAAGCAATTCATAACCGTTCTGGATAACCGTGGTGAGGGGAAATGACGCAGATTTATAATTTTAGTTCCGGTCCAGCGATGCTGCCGGTTGAAGTGCTCCGTCGTGCAGAACAAGAACTGACAAACTGGCACGGTCTGGGGACCTCCGTTATGGAGATCAGCCATCGCAGCAAAGAGTTTCTCAAAGTAGCGGAAGAGGCGGAGCAGGACCTACGCGATCTTCTGAAAATCCCGGCTAACTACAAAGTTTTATTCTGCCACGGCGGCGCGCGCGCGCAGTTCGCTGCGGTGCCGGGCAACCTGCTGGGCGAGGCGACCACGGCGGATTATGTCGACGGCGGCTACTGGGCGCACAGCGCCATAAAGGAAGCGGAAAAGTATTGCACGCCGCGCACCCTGGACGTCAAAACTACCCGTGACGGCAAGCGCGCTATTCTGCCGATGAGCCAGTGGGCGCTGAGCAGCGACGCCGCTTACGTGCACTATTGCCCGAACGAAACCATCGACGGCATCGCCATCGACGAACAACCCGACTTCGGCGACAAAATCGTCGTCGCCGATCTCTCTTCTACCATTCTGTCACGGCCGCTGGACATCAACCGTTACGGCGTGATTTACGCCGGCGCGCAGAAGAATATCGGCCCGGCCGGGTTGACCATCGTCATCGTGCGCGACGATCTGCTGGGCAAAGCCCGTCAGTCCGTTCCCTCTATTCTCGACTATCAGGTGCTGGCGGAGAACGACTCTATGTTCAACACGCCGCCGACCTTCGCCTGGTATCTCTCTGGCCTGGTATTTAAGTGGCTGAAAGAGAAAGGCGGCGTCAGCGAAATCGACAAAGTCAATCAGGCGAAAGCCGATCTGCTCTACGGCCTGATCGATAGCAACCCGTTTTACCGCAACGACGTCGCGACGGAAAACCGTTCGCGCATGAACGTGCCTTTCCAGCTGGCGGACGCCGCGCTGGACAAACTTTTCCTGGAAGAGTCGTTCAACGCGGGCCTGCACGCCTTGAAAGGTCACCGCGTGGTAGGCGGCATGCGCGCATCGATCTACAATGCGATGCCGCTGGAAGGCGTCAAAGCGCTGACCGACTTTATGGCCGACTTCGCACGTCGCCACGGTTAAGCCTGAGCTGTAGCGTCGGCGCTAGCGCCGACTTCAGACCCCGTCTCGCGGCGGGGTTTTGTCCTTTTCTGGAGATTTGGTTTCACATGCAGGACTCCCTGACCTTACAACCGATTGCACGCGTTGACGGCACCGTTAACCTGCCGGGTTCAAAAAGCGTTTCTAACCGCGCGCTGCTGCTGGCTGCGCTGGCGAAAGGCACCACGCGTCTGACGAACCTGCTGGACAGCGATGACGTTAAACATATGCTGAACGCGCTTAAAGCGTTGGGCGTCGATTTTACCCTGTCCGCCGACCGCACGCAGTGCGACGTGGTGGGACAGGCAGGGGCGCTGCGCGCCTCTCAGCCGCTGGAGCTTTTTCTTGGCAACGCGGGTACGGCGATGCGGCCGCTGGCGGCGGCGCTCTGTCTCGGCGAGCAGGATATCGTTCTGACCGGCGAACCGCGCATGAAAGAGCGTCCAATCGGGCATCTGGTTGACGCGCTGCGTCAGGGCGGCGCGCAGATTGAGTATCTGGAGAACATCGACTACCCGCCGCTGCGCCTGAAAGGCGGCTTCACCGGCGGCGACGTCAGCGTGGATGGCAGCGTCTCCAGCCAGTTCCTGACCGCGCTGCTGATGACCGCGCCGCTGGCGGAGCGTGATACCCGCATCGCCATTAAAGGCGAGCTGGTCTCCAAACCCTATATTGATATTACGCTGCATCTGATGCGCTGCTTCGGCGTCGAGGTCGAAAACCAGCAATACCAGCGCTTTATCATTAAAGGCCGACAGCAGTATCAGTCGCCAGGCGATTATCTGGTGGAGGGCGACGCCTCTTCCGCCTCCTATTTTCTGGCCGCCGCCGCCATTAAAGGCGGAACCGTGCGCGTCACCGGCATCGGCCGCGACAGCGTGCAGGGCGATATCCGCTTTGCCGACGTGCTGGAAAAAATGGGCGCGACCGTTGAGTGGGGCAGCGACTATATCGCCTGTACCGCCGGCGAGCTTAACGGCATCGATATGGATATGAACCATATTCCCGACGCCGCGATGACCATCGCCACGGCGGCGCTGTTCGCTAAAGGCCCAACGCTGCTGCGCAACATCTACAACTGGCGCGTTAAAGAGACCGATCGCCTGGCCGCGATGGCGACCGAGCTGCGTAAAGTGGGCGCGGAAGTGGAAGAGGGGCATGATTTTATCCGCATCACTCCGCCGGAAAAACTGCGTCACGCGGAGATCGGCACCTATAACGATCACCGGATGGCGATGTGCTTCTCGCTGGTGGCGCTCTCCGATACGCCCGTGACTATTCTCGATCCCGGCTGTACCGCAAAAACGTTCCCCGACTATTTTCAGCAGCTGGCCAAAATCAGCCAGAACGCCTGATTTTCACCGTGCCGGAGAGCGAGTCTCTCCGGCATTCTCACTGCCTCTGGCCTCACTGACCAAGATATGTTCTGAATCTGCTGCAATTTATAGCGATGTCTCCGCTAAAAGGTAACGACATTAGCCTGGGCCGCGTATAATGCTTCCTGTTCAGAACAGCCTGAAGGCTGGACTATTTCGCGCAGCAACAGGAGAGAATAATGACGGCAACTGCCCCGGTTATAACTGTCGACGGACCTAGCGGCGCAGGCAAAGGCACGTTGTGCAAAGCGATGGCGGAGGCGCTGCAGTGGCATCTGCTCGACTCCGGCGCCATTTATCGCGTTCTGGCGCTGGCTGCGCTGCACCATCAGGTGGATATTGAAGCCGAAGAGGCGCTGGTGCCGCTGGCGGCCCATCTGGACGTGCGTTTCGTCTCGCAAGAGGGCGAACTGCGGGTAATCCTGGAGGGCGAAGAGGTCACCGGCGAAATCCGCACGCAGGAGGTCAGCAACACCGCGTCGCGCGTCGCCGCTTTTCCCCGCGTGCGCGAAGCACTGCTGCGCCGCCAGCGCGCCTTTCGCGACGAGCCCGGCTTAATTGCCGACGGCCGCGATATGGGAACGGTGGTTTTCCCTGACGCGCCGGTAAAAATTTTCCTTGATGCCAGCCCGGAAGAGCGTGCCCAGCGCCGTATGCTACAGTTGCAGGAAAGCGGCTTTAGTGTTAACTTTGATCGCCTTTTAGCCGAGATAAAAGAACGTGATGACCGCGATCGCAACCGCGCCATTGCGCCTTTAGTCCCCGCCGCCGATGCGCTGGTTCTGGATTCTACGCAGTTATCCATCGAACAAGTCATTGATCAGGCGCTGGAATATGCCCGCACAAAGCTGGGCATTTAATCTTTTCGGCCAAACAGAATTGCAGTAACCCTGTGCCAGGGAAAGCGCGCAGGGCATGTGAAACAACCCCATCCGACAATGACGTCAGGTGGACGTTAAATTGAAGAATCCTAAGATTATCAATATGACTGAATCTTTTGCTCAACTCTTTGAAGAGTCCCTGAAAGAAATCGAAACCCGCCCGGGTTCCATCGTTCGTGGCGTTGTTGTCTCTATCGACAAAGACGTCGTTCTGGTTGATGCGGGTCTGAAATCTGAGTCTGCCATTCCGGCAGAGCAGTTCAAGAACGCAGCCGGCGAACTGGAAATTCAGGTTGGTGACGAAGTTGACGTTGCCCTGGATGCAGTGGAAGACGGCTTCGGTGAAACCCTGCTGTCCCGTGAGAAAGCTAAACGTCATGAAGCCTGGATCACGCTGGAAAAAGCTTACGAAGACGCTGAAACTGTTACCGGTGTTATCAACGGCAAAGTTAAAGGTGGCTTCACAGTTGAGCTGAACGGTATTCGTGCGTTCCTGCCAGGCTCACTGGTTGACGTGCGTCCGGTACGCGACACGCTGCACCTGGAAGGCAAAGAGCTTGAATTCAAAGTAATCAAGCTTGATCAGAAGCGTAACAACGTCGTGGTTTCTCGCCGCGCGGTTATCGAATCTGAGAACAGCGCTGAGCGCGATCAGCTGCTGGAAAACCTGCAGGAAGGCATGGAAGTCAAAGGTATCGTTAAGAACCTCACTGACTACGGCGCATTCGTTGATCTGGGCGGCGTCGACGGCCTGCTGCACATCACCGACATGGCGTGGAAACGCGTTAAGCATCCGAGCGAAATCGTCAACGTGGGCGACGAAATCACTGTTAAAGTGCTGAAGTTCGACCGCGAGCGTACCCGTGTATCTCTGGGCCTGAAACAGCTGGGCGAAGATCCGTGGGTGGCTATCGCTAAGCGCTACCCGGAAGGCACTCGCCTGACCGGTCGTGTGACCAACCTGACTGATTACGGCTGCTTCGTAGAAATCGAAGAAGGCGTTGAAGGTCTGGTACACGTTTCTGAAATGGACTGGACCAACAAAAACATCCACCCGTCTAAAGTTGTTAACGTGGGCGACGTGGTTGAAGTTATGGTTCTGGACATCGACGAAGAGCGTCGTCGTATCTCCCTGGGCCTGAAGCAGTGCAAAGCCAACCCATGGCAGCAGTTTGCTGAGACCCATAACAAGGGCGATCGCGTTGAAGGTAAAATCAAGTCAATCACTGACTTCGGTATCTTCATCGGCCTGGACGGCGGCATCGACGGCCTGGTTCACCTGTCTGACATCTCCTGGAACGCGACTGGCGAAGAAGCCGTTCGTGAGTACAAAAAAGGCGACGAAATCGCTGCCGTTGTACTGCAGGTTGACGCAGAGCGTGAGCGCATCTCTCTGGGCGTGAAACAGCTGGCTGAAGATCCGTTCAACAACTACATCACCCTGAACAAGAAAGGCGCCATCGTTACTGGTAAAGTAACGGCAGTTGACGCTAAAGGTGCTACAGTTGAACTGGCAGACGGCGTTGAAGGTTACCTGCGCGCTTCTGAAGCTTCACGTGACCGCGTTGAAGACGCAACTCTGGTTCTGAATGTTGGCGACGATGTTGAAGCTAAATTCACCGGCGTTGATCGTAAAAACCGCGTTGTTAGCCTGTCTGTCCGTGCGAAAGACGAAGCTGACGAGAAAGATGCCATCGCGACTGTGAACAACAAGCAGGAAGAAAGCAATTTCTCCAATGCTATGGCTGAAGCGTTCAAAGCAGCTAAAGGCGAGTAATCGACCTGAAGCAACCGGGCAGGGAAATCTGCCCGGTTACGGTAGCAAGCTGTCATACCTTTCCCACAAGGATTAACCGGAGGTTACATGACCAAGTCAGAACTGATTGAAAGACTTGCTGGCCAGCAGACTCATATTCCGGCGAAAGTCGTTGAGGATGCTGTAAAAGAGATGCTGGAGCACATGGCCACTACGCTGGCCCAGGGCGAACGCATTGAAATCCGGGGATTCGGCAGCTTTTCTTTGCATTACCGCGCACCGCGTACGGGTCGTAACCCGAAAACGGGCGACAAAGTGGAACTGGAAGGTAAATACGTTCCCCACTTTAAGCCGGGCAAAGAGCTGCGAGACCGTGCAAACATTTACGGTTAAGCCGTAACCGAACGCAGAAACGACATCTCAGGATGTCGTTTTTTTTTGCCCGCCGTTTCTCTGCGAGCCTGGCTGACACTCTCTGCAATAGCACTAAAATCTTCCTCCTTTTTTGCGAGGCCGCGCTGAAGCGCGCCAGCCTGCGCCTGACCGCGCGCCGCATTATCTGCATACTCTCCGCGTGTTAAACCGGGACGAGAGCAAGATGACAGCGACGCTAATTGCCAGAATCGCTATTCTCGCCGCGCTGCCGCTGCTGTTTCTTCACCGGCTTCCATCAGCAGCAGGCATCGCGGCAGTCGCCTGTGCCGGCATACTGCTGCTGTGGACGCAGTCGGCCTGGCTACGCATTGTGGCGATAGCGCTGCTGCTATGCGGCTGGATGCTGGGAGCTGCGCGCTCAGCCGTCACCGCAATAGAAACCGCCAGCGCCGCGCCCGCCACCTACAGCGTGCGCATCGATGAGGTACAGCAAGACAGGCGGCAAATTAAGGTGCAGCTGCTAAAGCGAGAAGGGCGCTATCTGTTTCCGCCGCGTTTCGCCTGGCTGTCGTTCGGAGAGAGCGAGCAGGTCTGGTGCCATGGGCAGCGCTGGTCGATGCAGCTCAGCCTGCGGCCTGTGCATGCCCGGCTCAATGAGGGGGAGTTCGACGCGCAGCGTTTCGCGCTGGCGAATCATATGGGATTGCGAGGCCGCATTCAGCAGCAAAGGCCTGAATCCCTGACCTGCAGCTGGCGCTGGCAACGCATCCTGCGCGATCTGCCGACGATAAATGCGCTGGAGCAGCGCGCCGTTGTCGAGGCGCTCGCGTTCGGCGAGCGGGCGGAAATGAGCGACGCCCTGCGTCAGCTACTGCGGGAAACCGGCACGGCGCATCTGATGGCGATTTCAGGCATGCATATCGCGCTGGCCGCCAGCAGCGGCTGGCTTATGGCGCGCGCGGTCCAGCTGGCGCTGCCGGTGCGCCTAATCGGCTATCTGTTCCCGCTGCTGACGAGCTGGCTGCTGGCGGCGCTCTATACCTGGCTCTCCGGCAGCCATGCGCCCGCCCAGCGTGCGCTGATCGCCCTGACGCTGTGGCTTATCTTTCGTATCAAAGGCGTGCAGCTCAGCGGCTGGCAGGTCTGGAGCCTGTGTGTCGGCGGGCTGCTGCTGTTCGATCCCCTTAACGTGCTCTCGGAGAGTTTCTGGCTCTCGGCGCTGGCGGTTGCCTTTTTGCTGACCTGGTACCACTGGTTTCCTTTACCGGCGCGCTGTCGACGCGGCTGGCGCTGGCTGCCGGTCCAACTGCTGCACCTGCAGCTCGGCATGATGCTGCTGATGGCGCCGCTGCAGGTGATGCTGTTTGAAGGCATCAGTCTCTCGGCGCTGGCGGCGAATATGCTGGCGATACCGGTCATCTCTTTTGTCAGCGTGCCGCTTATCCTGCTGGCGATGCTGATGCCGGTCAGCCCGATCTGCGCCGCGCTGTGGCGGCTGGCGGACCTCTCCGTCGTCTGGCTGATGGCTGCGCTCAAGGCGTTGCCCGCGGGGTGGTGGGCGTTCTATGACGCCGGGACGCTGGCGCTGCTGCTGTGGGGCGGGCTGATTGTCTGGCGCTGCGCGCTGTTTTACGCGGCGCCGGTCAGCTGCGCAGCCGTCATTATGGCGCTGCTGGTCTGGCGCTGGCCACACGACGAGCCGGGCTGGCATATCGATATGCTGGACGTCGGGCAGGGACTAAGCGTGGTTATCCGTCAGGGAAGAGAGGCGATGCTCTATGATACCGGACCCGCCTGGGAAAACGGCGACGCCGGCACGCGCCACGTTATTCCCTGGCTGGCGCGCAAACGGCTGCGCCTCCAGACAGTGGTGCTCAGCCACCGCCATCTCGATCACAGCGGCGGGCTCAACGCGATAACACAGCGCTGGCCCGAGGTGCCGATACGTAGCGCCACGCTCGATGCCGCTCATCTGCCCTGCGTACGCGGCGTACGCTGGCGCTGGGGAGTCTTGAATATCGAAGCGCTGTGGCCGCCCGCGCGCTCGGCGGTCAGCAACAATAACGACTCCTGCGTGCTTAGCGTAGATGACGGCGTTACGCGTCTGCTGCTGATGGGCGATCTGGAGGCACCGGCGGAGCGGCAGCTGGTGGCGCTGGAAAAAAGCGGTCTTAGAGCTGATATCATCCAGGTTCCGCACCATGGCAGCCGCACTTCCTCAACGCCGCTACTGCTGCGCAACGTAGGCGGACGTATCGCTATCGCCTCGATGGCGCGCTACAACGCCTGGCGTATGCCGGTCAACAGCGTGCTGGAAAACTACCGCCGCGCGGGCTTCGCCTGGTACGACACCGCTCAGTCGGGCCAGATAACCCTTACCGTCGCCGGGCGTAAAACCGCGGTTTCTGGCCTGAGAGAGCAAATTTTGTCCCGTTGGTACCATCAGTGGTTTGGCGTCAAACGGGAATCCAGGTAGAATGAGCGGCTATTTCAAACAGCGTGAATAAATAATGCATCAAGATAAAGATCTCTCAACGTGGCAGACATTTCGTCGACTCTGGCCGATGATCGCGCCCCATAAAGCGGGTTTATGCGTGGCCGCTGTGGCCCTGATAATTAACGCCGCGGGCGACACGCTCATGCTCTCCCTGTTGAAGCCTTTACTGGATGATGGGTTTGGTAAAGCGGATAAGTCGGTGTTGATCTGGATGCCGTTGGCCGTTATCGGGCTGATGCTGATCCGCGGCGTCACCAGCTATATTTCCAGCTACTGCATCTCCTGGGTTTCCGGCAACGTCGTGATGAATATGCGCCGTCGCCTCTTCAGCCATATGATGGGCATGCCGGTCTCGTTCTTCGACCAGCAGTCAACAGGCACGCTGCTGTCGCGCATTACCTACGACTCCGAGCAGGTCGCCTCTTCCTCATCCAGCGCACTGGTTACCGTAGTGCGCGAGGGCGCATCGATTATCGGCCTGTTTATCATGATGTTCTACTACAGCTGGCAGCTGTCGCTCATCCTGATTGTTCTGGCTCCCGTGGTCTCTCTGGCAATTCGCTCGGTCTCCAAGCGCTTTCGCAGCATCAGCAAAACCATGCAGAACACCATGGGGCAGGTCACCACCAGCGCCGAGCAGATGCTGAAAGGGCACAAAGAAGTGCTGATTTTCGGCGGTCAGGACGTGGAGTCGGAGCGTTTCGCCCGCGTCAGCAACCGCATGCGTCAGCAGGGCATGAAGCTGGTATCGGCCTCATCCATCTCCGATCCGGTGATCCAGCTGATCGCCTCGCTGGCGCTGGCGTTTGTGCTTTATGCCGCCAGCTTTCCCAGCGTGATGGATACGCTGACCGCAGGCACCATCACCGTGGTCTTCTCGTCGATGATCGCGCTGATGCGTCCGCTAAAATCCCTGACTAACGTCAACGCGCAGTTCCAGCGCGGTATGGCGGCGTGCCAGACGCTTTTCTCTATCCTCGACAGCGAGCAGGAAGTCGATACCGGCACGCGCGAAATTGAGCGCGCCAAAGGCGACGTTGAGTTCCGCAATGTCACCTTTACCTATCCTGGCCGCGATACGCCAGCGCTGCGCGACATCAACCTGGCGCTGCCGGAAGGCAAAACCGTGGCGCTGGTAGGGCGCTCCGGCTCAGGCAAGTCGACGCTGGCTAGCCTGCTAACGCGCTTTTACGACATTCAGCAGGGCGAAATCCTGCTGGACGGTCATGATCTGCGCGAATACACGCTGCGTTCGCTGCGCAATCAGGTCGCGCTGGTCTCGCAGAATGTTCATTTGTTTAACGACACCATCGCCAACAATATCGCCTATGCGCGCAGCGAGCAGTATAGCCGCGCCGAGATCGAGCGCGCCGCGACCATGGCGCACGCCATGGACTTCATCAACAAGATGGATAACGGGCTGGATACGGTGATCGGCGAAAATGGCGTGCTGCTCTCCGGCGGCCAGCGCCAGCGTATCGCCATTGCGCGCGCGCTGCTGCGCGACTGCCCGATTTTGATCCTGGATGAAGCGACCTCTGCGCTTGATACCGAGTCGGAACGCGCAATCCAGTCGGCGCTGGACGAGCTGCAGAAAAACCGCACCTCGCTGGTTATCGCTCACCGCCTGTCGACCATCGAGAAAGCCGATGAAATCGTGGTGGTAGAGGATGGCCGTATCGTCGAGCGCGGCACCCATGCCGATCTGCTGGCTCAGCGGGGCGCCTACGCTCAGCTGCATAAGATGCAGTTTGGGCAATGATCGAGCGTATCTGGAGTGGACGCTCGCCGCTGTGGCTGCTGCTGTGGCCGCTTAGCCTGATTTACGGCGCGGTCTCCTCTCTGATTCGTCTTAGCTATCAGCGCGGCTGGCGCAAAAGCTGGCGCGCGCCGGTTCCGGTGGTGGTGGTCGGCAATCTCACCGCCGGCGGCAACGGTAAAACGCCGGTCGCGATCTGGCTGGTGCAGGCGTTACAGCGCCGCGGCCTTCACGTCGGCGTGGTTTCGCGCGGCTACGGCGGCAAAGCGGAGCGCTATCCGCTGCTGGTCGACGCCGATACGCCGACGGAGCAGGCGGGCGACGAACCTGTGCTGATCGCCCAGCGCACCGGCGCGCCGGTCGCGGTGGCGCCGAAGCGCCGCGCCGCGGTTGAAGCGCTGCTCGCCAGTCACCCCCTCGATCTCATCATTACCGATGATGGCCTACAGCACTACGCGCTGCGGCGCGATCGCGAAATTGTGGTGGTCGACGGCGTCCGCCGCTTCGGCAACGGGTGGTGGCTGCCGGCCGGACCGATGCGCGAACGCGCTTCGCGTCTGCGGCAGGTGGACGCGGTAATTGTTAACGGCGGCCACGCGGAGGCGAGTGAAATCGCGATGGCGCTGCGGCCTGGTGATGCGGTCAACCTGCATACGCAGCAGCGCGCGCCGCTTTCCGCGCTGGAAAATGTGGTGGCGATGGCCGGCATAGGGCATCCGCCGCGCTTTTTCGCTACCCTTAACCAGCATGGCGTCACGCCGGTCGCCGAGATCGCCTTCGCCGATCATCACGCCTACAGTCAGGAGGAATTGACCGGTTTAGTGGTCAAGGGCCAAACCCTGCTGATGACCGAAAAAGATGCGGTTAAGTGCCGTCGCTTCGCCCAGCCCAACTGGTGGTATCTGCCGGTCGAAGCTGAGCTGAGCGGCAGCGCCGTCGCGCCGCTGCTGGACGATATTGAACGTCTGGCGCGGCAGCGCACAGGCAGCGCCGCAGACTAACCTCTCGCCGAATGCAGGAAGGGAATGAACACAACGCTTTCGCTTTCGCTTCAACAGGCACGAAATCTTCATCTGGCGGCGCAGGGTCTGCTGCGCGCGCCGTCGAAACGCGCGCGCTATGCGGATCTGCTCGCGGCGGTGCGGCGCATGTCGCTGCTGCAAATCGATACCATCCACGTCGTCGCGCGCAGCCCTTATCTGGTGCTGTTCAGCCGCCTCGGCAGCTACCCGCCGCGCTGGCTGGAAGAGGCGCTGGCGCAGGGCGAGCTGTTTGAATACTGGGCGCACGAAGCCTGCTTTATTCCCCGCGAAGATTACCGGCTGCTGCGCCACCGCATGCTCGAACCCGAGCGCCTTGGCTGGAAATATAACGCCCAGTGGATGCAGGATCATCAGCAGGAGATCGCCGACCTGCTGCGGCATATTGCCGATAAGGGGCCGGTTCGCGCCGCCGACTTCGCCAGCGGCGCCGATCACAAACCCGGCTGGTGGGCCTGGAAGCCGCACAAGCGGCATCTGGAAAATCTTTTCAGCGCGGGCGAGCTGATGGTCAGCGAGCGACGCAATTTTCAGCGGGTCTATGATCTACGATCGCGCGTGCTGCCGGAGTGGCAGGATGCGCTGCACGCCCTCAGCGAAGTGGACGCGCAGTGGGAAATGCTGCGCAACAGCGCGCGCAGCCTCGGTATTTTTCGCGCCGCCTGGCTGCCGGATTACTACCGTCTTAAACGCGTAGCGCTGAAGCCTTATCTGGAAAAAGCGCAGCAGGCGGGCGAGATTATGCCGGTCGAGGTGGCCGGACTTGGCGAGATGTGGCTGCATCGCGATCTGCTGCCGCTGCTCGACGCGCCCCTTAACGCCACGCACAGCGCCATTCTGTCGCCGTTTGATCCGCTGGTCTGGGATCGGCGGCGCGCGCTGGAGCTGTTCCAGTTCGACTATCGTATCGAATGCTATACGCCAGAGGCGAAGCGCAAATATGGCTATTTCGTCCTGCCGGTGCTGCATCGCGGCGCGATCAAGGCCAGGCTGGACGCCCGCATGCAGCGGCAGGCGCGGCAGCTGGTGATCAAGAATTTTTGGCTGGAGTCGGACGCGCGCGTCACCGCTGCATTCGTCAGGGATGTTCGCCAGGCGATTGAACGCTTTGCGGCCTGGCAGGATGCGGAGAGCGTGCTGTTCGAACAGATGCCCGCCGCGCTGCGGCCGCACTGGCCTGGCGTCTGGACGCTCGATTCCTGAGCTTTGCGGTCTGCGCCGCAGTTTCGCGGCCGCTTTCCGCGCACGCTGAAACACTGCGCTATGGTATCCTTAGCGCCTTATGCAATCGGTCCGCAATGGAGGACATATGGATCACCGCTTACTCGAAATTGTTGCCTGCCCGGTGTGCAACGGCAAGCTTTACTACAACAACGCCCAGCAGGAGCTGATCTGCAAACCTGACGCGCTCGCCTTTCCGGTACGCGACGGCATTCCGGTGCTGCTGGAAAACGAAGCGCGCACGCTCGCCGTGGAAGAGATCCATCCATGAGTTTCACGGCGATTATTCCCGCGCGCTACGCCTCGACGCGCCTGCCCGGCAAACCGCTGGTCGATATCGCCGGAAAGCCGATGATCGTTCATGTGATGGAGCGCGCGCGCGCCTCTGGCGCCAGCCGCGTGATTGTCGCCACCGATCATCCGGATGTGAAAACGGCGGTTGAAGCGGCGGGCGGCGAAGTCTGCATGACGCGCGCCGACCATCAGTCTGGCACGGAGCGGCTGGCTGAGGTGATCGAAACCTGCGGGTTCGCCGACGATGAGATCATCGTCAACGTGCAGGGCGACGAACCGCTGATCCCGCCGGAAATCGTCCGCCAGGTGGCGGCGAATCTGGCAGGCGCGCAGGCGGGCATGGCGACGCTGGCGGTGCCGATTCATGACGCGGAAGAGGCGTTTAACCCTAACGCAGTGAAGGTGGTAATGGACGCGCAGGGCTACGCGCTCTATTTCTCTCGCGCCACTATTCCCTGGGATCGCGAGCGTTACGCCGCGTCCCGCGAGGAGATCGGCGATACGCTGCTGCGCCATATCGGCATCTACGCCTATCGTGCCGGCTTTATTCGTCGCTACGTCTCCTGGGCGCCTTGTCCGCTGGAGCGGATCGAACTGCTGGAGCAGCTTCGCGTGCTCTGGTACGGCGAAAAAATCCATGTCGCCGTCGCGGAAACCGTGCCGGGCACAGGCGTGGATACGCCGGAAGATCTGGCGCGCGTGCGCGCCGCGCTGCAGGGCTGACGGCGTCGGGGAATCATCCCCGACGCTTTTATTGATCTATTTCTGCTTTTTCGCCCGCTGAGGCCTCCAGGATGGTGTGATGTTTTCCTTGAGGAGGATGCATGGAAAGTCTCAAATCTGAACTCTCGCTGGTGCTGGGCGAGACGGTCGGCCGGCTCGAAACCATCAGCGAACAGCCGCCGACGCGGCTCTATGCGCTCTACGATCGCCAGGACAAACCGATGCCGCTGGTGGCGAAATATTTCCGCCATCAGGGACGCGCCGCGCTGGAGGCGAAAAAGCTGGCGCTGCTCGGCCATGAAGGACTGATCGCCGTGCCGGCGGTCTATGGTCTGGTGCTGAGCCAGCAGCCGCCGGCGCATGAAATGCTGCTGATGGCGCGCCTGAACGGCGTCTCTGCCGAGGCACCGACCCGCGACGCCGCGCGCTGGCAGCAGCTGTGCGAAGAGGTGGTGGAAGGGCTGCTCGCCTGGCATCGCATCAGCGGGCATGGCCTGGTCGGCACCGTCGACAGCACCCAGCAAAACAGCTGGCCCGCCTGGTTCCATCAGCGCGTGGAAGTGCTCTGGTCCACGCTCAGCTACCTGCAGCCGCCCGCGTTCACCCCTGCCGACCGCCAGGTGCTGTTTCGCAGCCGCGAGCAGCTGGCGCATCTCTTTCGCGACTTCGACGATCCCTGCGTGATGCTGCATGGCAATCTGCGCCTGACCAGCATCGTCAAAAACGCGCGCAGCGATCAGCTGCTGGCGATGACCCAGCCCGGCGCCATTTTATGGGGGCCGCGCGAATATGAGCTGATGCAGCTGGGCGAAAGTCCGGCGGAGCAGGCGCTGATGGCGCGCTATCTACAGTGTGCGCCGGTCTCCGAAGGTTTCCTCTGGCGGCGCTGGCTTTATCAGCTGTGGGACTGCATCGACGGGCTGGTGCAGTATGGCGAATTCGACCGCGCGCGCTTCGATTACGCCCATGCGCAGCTACTGCCCTGGCTCGGCTGAGGGCGCGTCGCCGCCTTTTAGCCACTGCCACGCCTGTCCCAGCGTCTCATAGACGACCCGGTCGCTGTGGCTCAGCCAGAGCGGCGAAGGGAGCGCGCGCTCCCACCAGTTGAGCGGCGAAGCGATCGCCAGCTGATTGGCGGGCGCGGCAAGCGGCGTTAAGCCGGCGGCGTGAAAGAAATTCAGGGCGCGCGCCATATGATTGGCGGAGGTAACCAGCAGGAAGGAATGCTGGCCGACGACGCCGCGCACCGCACGCGCCTCCTGTTCGGTATCTTTCGGCCGATCCAGCACCTGAATACGATCAGGCGGCACGCCCAGGCTTAGCGCGACCGAGGCGGCGACCTGCGCGTTGCTGACAGGATTCTGTCCGGCGGCGGCGCCGGTGAAGATCATCGTCGCCTGCGGGTTGCGTCGCCACTGGCGCACGCCTTCGGCGACGCGCGGCAGACTGTTGCCAATCAGGTTCGAACTCGGCGCCCAGTCGGGGTTAAAGGTATAGCCGCCGCCCAGCACCACGATAAAGTCGACCTTCTCGCTGCCGTTCCAGGTAGGGTAGCGCGACTCCAGCGGCAGCAGCAGGCGATCGGCGACCGGCTGCAGGCTCAACAGCAGCAGCAGCGCCCAGCTCAGCGAGACTAAAATTTTGCCGCTTTTGTGCCAGCGGCTAAACCAAAGCAGTAAAATACCCGCTGCCATCATCAGCAGCAGCAGCGGTAAAGGCATCAACAGACCGCCCACCAGTTTTTTCAGTCCAAAAAACATCAAAAAAACTCCTTGTTGTCCGAAAAAACAGCAGCTGGAAAGGAAGAAGGGGATGAAAGGTTCATTCTTCATGAGCCTGTGACAAAATAGCACAAGTCTGAGCGCAGCATACCGGAGCCCACGCCATGCAGGATCGTAACTTCGACGATCTCGCGGAAAAATTTTCGCAAAATATTTACGGCACCACCAAGGGGATCGTGCGTCAGGCGATCCTCTGGGACGAGCTTGAGGCGATTCTGCCGACGCTCGGCGCGGCGCCGCTGCGCGTGCTGGATGCCGGCGGCGGGCTGGGGCAAATCTCCAGCGGGCTGGCGCAGCGCGGCCACCAGATCCTGCTGTGCGATCTCTCGGCGGAGATGCTGCGCCGGGCGCAGCAGCATGCCGAGGCGCAGCAGGTGAGCCACAACATGCAATTCAGACAAATCGCCGTGCAGCAGGTGGGCGAGCATTTGGATACGCCGGTGGATCTGGTATTGTTTCACGCTGTGCTTGAGTGGGTCGCTGAGCCTGAAAAAGCGCTACAGG
The DNA here is from genome assembly GCF_000738765.1 of Pantoea sp. NGS-ED-1003. Classification (NCBI taxonomy): domain Bacteria; kingdom Pseudomonadati; phylum Pseudomonadota; class Gammaproteobacteria; order Enterobacterales; family Erwiniaceae; genus Pantoea; species Pantoea sp. NGS-ED-1003. The sequence continues at coordinate 175,463 of NZ_JPQA01000005.1, read as the reverse complement.
CGCTGTTTGACGCGCTGCGGCCCGGCGGCGTGATGTCGCTGATGTTTTTTAACCGCCACAGCCTGGTGTTTCGCAACCTGACGCTGGGGAACTTCGGCTATCTGCGCGTCAATATGGCGAAGCAGAAGAAGCGCTCCCTGTCGCCGGACTACCCGCGCGACCCGGAAGATGTCTACCGCTGGCTCGCCGCGTGCGGCTTCGAGATCGAGCAGCGCACGGGCGTGCGCGTCTTCAGCGACTATATGAAAGCCCCGCCGGCGGACGGCGGAGGCGACGCGAGCATTCTTGAGATGGAGCGACGCTACTGTCGCCAGGAACCCTTTTTAAGCCTGGGACGCTACATCCACGTGACCGCGCGTAAACCAGGGCAGAAGGACGAACTATGAGTGAATTTTCCCAGACGGTACCCGAGCTGGTCAGCTGGGCGCGCAAGAATGACTTTTCCCTTGCGCTGCCGGTCGATCGTCTGGCTTTTCTGCTGGCCATCGCCACCCTGAACGGCGAGCGAATGGATGGCGAAATGAGTGAGGGCGAGCTGATCGACGCTTTTCAGCACGTCAGCAAAGCTTTTGAGCAAACCCATGAAACCGTGGTGGTGCGCGCCAACAACGCCATCAACGATATGGTGCGCCAGCGCCTGATCAACCGCTTTACCAGCGAGATGACGGAAGGACACGCCATTTATCGTCTGACGCCGCTGGCGATCGGCATTACTGACTACTACATCCGCCAGCGTGAATTCTCGACGCTGCGCCTGTCGATGCAGCTGTCGATCGTGGCGGGCGAGCTGAAGCGCGCCGCCGATGCGGCGGAAGAGGATGGCGACGAGTTCCACTGGCATCGCAACGTCTTCGCGCCGCTGAAATATTCCGTGGCGGAGATCTTCGACAGCATCGACATGACGCAGCGCCTGATGGATGAACAGCAGCAGGCGGTCAAGAACGATATCGCCGATCTGCTGAACAAAGACTGGCGCGCGGCGATCTCCAGCTGCGAAATGCTGCTGTCGGAAACCTCCGGCACGCTGCGCGAGCTGCAGGATACGCTGGAGGCGGCGGGCGACAAGCTGCAGGCCAACCTGCTGCGCATCCAGGACGCCACGCTCAGCAGCCCCGATCTCGGCTTTGTCGATAAGCTGGTGTTCGATCTGCAAAACAAGCTGGACCGCATTATCAGCTGGGGCCAGCAGGCGATCGACCTGTGGATCGGCTACGACCGCCACGTCCACAAATTCATTCGAACCGCCATCGATATGGACAAGAACCGCGTCTTTGCGCAGCGCTTGCGCCAGTCGGTGCAAAATTACTTCGACCAGCCGTGGGTGCTGACCTACGCCAGCGCCGATCGCCTGTTCGATATGCGCGACGAGGATTTGACGCTGCGCAACGACGAGGTGATGGGCGAACTGCCCGCCGAGCTGGAATATGAAGAGTTCAACGAAATCCGCGAACAGCTGGCGGCGATGATCGAAGAAGCGCTGCTGAGCTACAAATCTGAACAGAAACCGCTCAATCTCGCCACGGTGATGCGCGACTATCTTGCCCAGTATCCGCGCGCGCGCCACTTTGATCTGGCGCGTATCGTCGTCGATCAGGCGGTGCGCCTCGGCGTGGCGGAAGCCGATTTAGCCGGTCTGCCCGCGCAGTGGCAGGCCATTAATGATTACGGAGCCAAGGTGCAGGCACATGTCATCGACAAATATTGAACAAGTGATGCCGCTTAAGCTGGCGCAGGCACTGGCGAACCCGATTTTCCCCGCGCTCGACAGCCAGCTGCGCGCCGGTCGCCATATCGGCATCGAAGAGCTGGACCAGCACGCTTTTCTTATGGACTACCAGAGCTTCCTGGAAGAGTTTTACGCCCGCTACAACGTCGAGTTAATTCGCGCGCCAGAGGGCTTTTTCTATCTGCGTCCGCGCTCCACCACGCTGATCCCGCGCTCGGTGCTCTCTGAGCTGGATATGATGGTCGGCAAGCTGCTCTGCTATCTCTATCTCAGCCCGGAGCGTCTGGCGAACGAAGGCATCTTCACCCAGCAGGAGCTGTATGACGAGCTGCTGGCGCTGGCCGACGAGAACAAGCTGCTCAAGCTGGTGAACCAGCGCTCCACCGGCTCCGATCTCGATCGCGCCAGGCTGCAGGAGAAAATGCGCGCCTCGCTGAGCCGACTGCGTCGACTCGGCATGGTGTGGTTTATGGGCAACGACAGCAGCAAATTCCGCATTACCGAATCGGTGTTCCGCTTCGGCGCCGACGTGCGCAGCGGCGACGATCCGCGCGAGGCGCAGCTGCGCCTGATCCGCGACGGCGAAGCCATGGCGCTCGACAGCGTGAGCGCGACCAGCGAGCAGGATGATATTGACAGCGACGCGAGTGATAGCGCGGAGGAAGAACAGGCATGATTGAACGCGGAAAATTTCGTTCGCTTACCCTGATCAACTGGAACGGCTTTTTTGCCCGCACTTTTGATCTCGACGAACTGGTCACCACCTTGTCGGGCGGCAACGGCGCAGGCAAATCCACCACCATGGCTGCCTTCGTGACGGCGCTGATCCCGGATCTGACGCTGCTGCACTTCCGCAACACCACCGAGGCGGGCGCCACCAGCGGCTCGCGCGATAAAGGCCTGCACGGCAAGCTGCGCGCCGGCGTCTGCTACGCGGTGCTCGACGTTATCAACTCGCGTCACCAGCGCGTTATCGCCGGCGTGCGTCTGCAGCAGGTAGCCGGCCGCGATAAAAAGGTCGATATCAAGCCGTTCAGCATTCACGGGCTGCCGATGGATAGCCAGCCGACCGACATGCTGACCGAGATTATGAACAGCCGCCAGGCGCGCGTGCTGCCGCTGAGCGAGGTTAAAGATCGCGTCGAAGCGCAGGAAGAGGTGCAGTTCCGCCAGTTCAACTCGGTCACCGACTACCACGCGATGATGTTTGAGCACGGCATCGTGCCGCGCCGCCTGCGCTCCGCCGGCGATCGCAGCAAATTCTACCGTTTGATCGAAGCGTCGCTCTACGGCGGCATCTCCAGCGCCATTACCCGCTCGCTGCGCGACTATCTGCTGCCGGAAAACGGCGGCGTGCGCAAAGCCTTTCAGGATATGGAGGCGGCGCTGCGCGAAAACCGCATGACGCTGGAGGCGATCCGCGTCACGCAGTCCGATCGCGACCTGTTTAAGCATCTGATCTCCGAAGCCACCAGCTACGTCTCGGCGGACTATATGCGTCACGCCAACGAGCGACGCATTCATCTCGACGGCGCGCTGCAGCTGCGTCGCGATCTCCTCTCCAGCCGCAAACAGCTGGCCACGGAGCAGTATCGCCATATCGAGATGGCGCGCGAACTCGCCGAGCACGGCGGCGCAGAGAACGATCTGGAAGCGGACTATCAGGCCGCCAGCGATCACCTCAACCTGGTGCAGACCGCAATGCGCCAGCAGGAAAAAATCGAGCGCTACGAAGCTGACCTCGACGAGCTGACGCATCGTCTGGAAGAGCAGAACGAAGTGGTGGCGGAAGCGCGCGAAGCGCAGGAAGAGAACGAGGCGCGCGCCGAGGCAGCAGAGCTGGAGGTCGACGAACTGAAAAACCAGCTGGCCGATTTCCAGCAGGCGCTCGACGTTCAACAGACGCGAGCGATTCAGTATCAGCAGGCGCTGCAGGCGCTGGAGCGTGCAAAGACGCTGTGTCAGCTGCCCGATCTCACCATCGACAACGCCGCCGAGTGGCAGGCGCGTTTCCAGGCGACCGAAGAGGAAGCGACGGATACGCTGCTGCGTCTGGAACAGAAGCTGAGCGTAGCGGAAGCGGCGCACAGCCAGTTCGAGCAGGCGCTGGCGCTGGTAACCAGCATCGCCGGCGATGTGCCGCGTCAGGAGGCCTGGCAAACCGGCCGCGAGCTGCTGCGCGACGCCGCCAATCAGCGTCACTACGCCGAGCAGCTCTCCTCGCTGCGCCTGCGCCTGAATGAGATGGAGCAGCGTCTGCGCGAGCAGCATGAGGCGGAGCGCCTGCTGGCGGAGTTCTGCAAACGGCAGGGCGCGCACTATGACGCCGACGCGCTGGAAGGGCTGCATAGCGAGCTGGAAGGGCAGATCGAACAGCTCAACGCCAGCGTCTCCGACGCCGGCGAACGCCGCATGGTGATGCGCCAGGAGCTGGAGTCGCTGCGCGAGCGCATCGCCGCGCTCACCGCACGCGCGCCGCACTGGCTGGCGGCGCAGGAGATCCTGACGCAGCTCAGCGAGCAGACCGGCGAGGCGCTGGAAAACAGCCAGCAGATCACCGAATACATGCAGCAGCTGCTGGAGCGCGAGCGCGAAACCACGGTGGAGCGCGACGAGATCGCCGCGCGTAAACGCAGCGTCGAACGTAAAATTGAACGCCTCAGCCAGCCTGGCGGCGCGGAAGATGCGCGCCTGACGCAGCTGGCGGAACGCTTCGGCGGCGTGCTGCTCTCTGAAATTTACGACGACGTCACGCTGGAGGACGCGCCTTACTTCTCGGCGCTCTACGGCCCGTCGCGCCACGCTATCGTGGTGCCGGATCTGTCGCTGGTGCGCGAGCAGCTCGACGGTCTGGAAGAGTGCCCGGAAGATCTCTACCTGATTGAGGGCGATCCGCAGTCGTTCGACGACAGCGTCTTCGCCGTGGAAGAGCTGCAGAACGCGGTGGTGGTGAAGGTGGCTGAGCGTCAGTGGCGCTATTCCCGCTTTCCAAAAGTGCCGCTGTTCGGCCGCGCCGCGCGCGAGAATCAGCTGGAGCAGCTGCACATCGAGCGCGATCGGCTGGCGGAACGCTATGCCACGCTTTCGTTCGACGTGCAGAAAACGCAGCGTCTGCATCAGTCGTTCAGCCGCTTTATCGGCACGCATCTGGCGGTCGCCTTCGAGGAAGATCCTGAAGCGCAGCTCCGCCAGTACAACGCCCGTCGTAGCGAGCTGGAGCGCGCGCTGGCGCAGCACGAAAGCGACAACCAGCAGCAGCGTCAGCAGTACGAGCTGGCGAAAGAGGGCGTGGCGCAGCTAAACCGCCTGCTGCCGCGCGTCAATCTGCTGCTGGACGACACGCTGGCCGATCGCTGCGACGAAATTCGCGAGCAGGTCGAAGAGGCGCAGGAGGCGGCGCGTTTCCTGCATCAGCACGGCGCGAAGCTGACGAAGCTCGAGTCGCTGATCGGCGTGTTGCAGAGCGATCCGGAGCAGCATGAACAGCTGCAGGCCGACTACCAGCAGGCGCAGCAGCAGCAGCGCGTCGCGCGTCAGCAGGCGTTCGCCCTGACGGAAGTGGTGCAGCGCCGCGCCCACTTTAGCTATGGCGACTCCGCCGGCATGCTGAACGGCAACAACGATCTCAGCGATAAGCTGCGTCGCCAGCTGGAGCAGGCGGAAGGCGAGCGCAGCCGCGCGCGCGAACGCCTGCGCGAGCAGCGGGCGCAGATGGCGCAGTACAGCCAGGTGCTGGCCTCCCTGAAGAGTTCGCACGACACCAAGCGCGACATGCTGAAAGAGCTGCTGCAGGAGATGCAGGATATCGGCGTGCATGCCGACGCCAGCGCGGAAGAGCGCGCGCGCATTCGCCGCGACGAGCTTTACGCCGCGCTGAGCCACAACCGCGCCCGTCGCAATCAGCTGGAAAAGCAGCTCACCTTCTGCGAAGCGGAAATGGAGAACCTGCAGAAACGGCTGCGCGTGCTGGAGCGCGACTACCACCGCATTCGTGAGCAGGTGGTGAGCGCCAAAGCGGGCTGGTGCAGCGTGCTGCGGCTGGTAAAAGAGAACGGCGTCGAACGACGACTGCACCGTCGCGAGCTGGCCTACCTGAGCGGCGACGAGCTGCGTTCGATGTCGGATAAGGCGCTGGGCGCGCTGCGTCTGGCGGTAGCGGATAACGAGCATCTGCGCGACGTGCTGCGCCTGTCGGAAGATCCGAAGCGTCCAGAGCGCAAGATCCAGTTCTTTATCGCCGTCTATCAGCATCTGCGCGAGCGTATCCGTCAGGATATCATCCGCACCGACGATCCGGTCGAGGCGATCGAGCAGATGGAGATCGAACTGAACCGTCTGACCGAAGAGCTGACGGCGCGCGAGCAGACGCTGGCGATCAGTTCGCGCAGCGTATCGAATATTATTCGCAAAACCATTCAGCGCGAGCAGAACCGTATCCGTCAGCTCAACCAGGGACTGCAGATGGTGAGCTTCGGCCAGGTGCGTAGCGTGCGGCTTAACGTAAACGTACGCGAAGCCCACGCCACGCTGCTTGATACGCTGTCGGAAGAGCATGAGCAGCATCAGGATCTCTTCAACAGCAGCCGTCTGACCTTCTCCGAAGCGCTGGCGAAGCTCTATCAGCGCCTCAATCCGCACATCGATATGGGGCAGCGCACGCCGCAGACTATCGGCGAAGAGCTGCTGGACTACCGCAACTACCTGGAGATGGAAGTAGAGGTCAACCGCGGCTCCGACGGCTGGCTGCGCGCCGAGAGCGGGGCGCTGTCGACCGGCGAGGCGATCGGCACCGGGATGTCGATCCTGGTGATGGTGGTGCAGAGCTGGGAAGAGGAGTCGCGCCGCCTGCGCGGCAAGGACATTTCTCCCTGCCGCTTGCTGTTCCTCGACGAAGCGGCGCGTCTGGATGCGCGCTCTATCGCCACGCTGTTTGAACTTTGCGAGCGTCTGGAGATGCAGCTGGTGATCGCGGCGCCGGAAAACATCAGCCCGGAAAAAGGCACTACTTATAAGCTGGTCCGTAAAGTGTTCAATAATACTGAACATGTGCACGTAGTTGGTCTGCGCGGCTTCTCTGCCGATGCGCCGACGACGCGCCGCGACAGCGAGGAGTCAGCCGGGGTGGAAGCGGAAAACTCGCAGGTTTAAACTGGTTAATAATTACCGCATTGGGTAATCTGTAGACGGCATTTGTCTCCTGAGGCAAATGCCGTTTTTTATTTGTATACTCAGGAGACGAGTAGCAGCCCAGTTGCAGCGTATCCAGGAAACGCTGCGTGGTAAACAAATGAGGGGGCAGGGATGTTGCTGACCAATAAAACCAACAATTATCTGTTTTCACTGCTGGCGCTTGCGCTGGCCTTGACGCCGTTGCATCTGACGCATGCGGCGGTTATTGCAGCGTTACCCGGTACTACGCACGCGACCATTTCAGTCAGCGATAGTCAGCAGCGCCTGCGTCAGGCGTTCGCCGGTAAAGAGCCGCCGTTCTATTTAGCCTCACTGGCGACCCTTTATGCGGCGCACAATATGCAGCCGATGTGGCAGGATCGCGCGGCGGTGCAGCAGTTCCAGCAGCAGCTGGCGGAAGTCGCCATGTCAGGCGTGCAGCCTCAGTTCACGCGCTGGGTCGATCGTCTGACCGATCCCGGCATCAACGGTTTCGCGCGCGACGTAGTGCTTAGCGACGCGATGCTGGGCTATCTGCAGTTTGTCTCCAGCGTGCCGACGCAGGGCGAAAGCTGGCTCTACAGCAACGTGCCCTACAAGCTGGCGCAGCCGCCGGTATCGGTAGTGAACCAGTGGCAAAACGCAGTGCTGGCGGGCGGCTCCGCCGCGTTCGTCGCCTCGCTGGTGCCGCAGCACCCGCAATATGCGCCGATGCATGCCGCGCTGAAGCAGATGCTTACCGACTCGCGTCCCTGGCCGCAGCTGAAAAACCGCGAAACGCTGCGTCCGGGTCAGGTGAGCGACGACGTTCCGGCACTGCGCGAAATATTACAGCGCACCGGCATGCTCTCCGCGCAGCCTGTCGCGCCGGGCCCTGCGGACGATGCGGTGCCTACCGCGCCGGTTCCGGTAAGCCAGAGCGGTCAGCCCGCGGCGGTAAGTCCTTCAGCGGCCAGCGTCGGCGATCTCGCCGCGCAGACGCCGCAGCAGACGGGCAACGTGCAGAATGGCACCGCTGACGCGGTTAGCGACAACGTCTATGACGCCGCGCTGGTGGAGGGCGTTAAGCGCTTCCAGCAGTGGCAGGGATTAGGCGGAGACGGCGCGGTCGGTCCGCGCACCCGCGAATGGCTCAACGTGACGCCGCAGATGCGCGCCGCGCTGCTGGCGCTGAATATTCAGCGTTTGCGCCTGCTGCCGGACGATATGCACAACGGCATCATGGTCAACATTCCCAATTTTTCGCTGACCTACTACAACAACGGCAACAAGATCCTCTCGTCGCGCGTGATTGTCGGCCGTCCGGATCGTAAAACGCCGCTAATGCGCAGCGCGCTAAATAATGTGGTGCTTAATCCGCCGTGGAACGTGCCGACGACGCTGGTGCGTCAGGACATCATTCCTAAGGTGAAGCAGGATCCGAATTATCTCTACAAGCACGGCTATACGCTGCTCTCCGGCTGGAGCGCGGACGCGGAGGTGATCGATCCCAGCATGATTGACTGGAGCATGGTCTCCGCTTCGTCGTTCCCCTATCGGCTGCGTCAGGCACCGGGCAACACCAACTCGCTGGGCCGCTATAAGTTCAACATGCCGAGCTCGGACGCCATCTACCTGCATGATACGCCCAATCACGCCCTGTTCCAGCGCGATATCCGCGCGCTTAGCTCAGGCTGCGTGCGCGTCAATAAAGCGTCAGAGCTGGCGGGACTGCTGCTGCAGGATGCCGGCTGGAATGATTCGCGCATTTCCGACCAGTTAAAACAGGGCGATACGCGCTACGTGCCGATTCGACACCGCATCCCGGTGAATCTGTACTATCTGACCGCCTGGGTCGCCGATGACGGCAAGCCGCAGTTCCGCACAGATATTTACAATTATGATAACCCTGCCCGTTCCGGCAGTCAGGCGCTGGCGCGCGCTGGACAGCTGCTGCTCTAATCCTTGATTTTCCAACCCTGTTCCTTATCGCCGCCGCTGCGATAAGGATTCCAGAATGGCGATCCCGTCCGGGATCGCCGCACAAACCTCTTTAAGGCGGGTTGACGTGACCCTAATGGCCGGTTATGGTGCGGCCTTGTGCGGTTTTTGCACATTTCGATGGCTTCAATCTCAGGTAACCGTTTTTCATGTCCAGTTTTAACTTAACACGTCGCAAATTGCTTCTTGGCGGAACGGCTGCGGCCGGCATGGCGCTGCTGCCTAACGCAGCCATGGCCTCGCTTTCAACGTCACGTCCTCGGGTGCTGACGCTGAGCAATCTTCACACCGGTGAAACCCTTAAAACTGAGTTTTTTAACGGGAAAAGTTACGATAAGAGCGAGCTGGCTCGTCTGAACCACTTTTTTCGCGACTATCGCGCCAATCTGACGAAAAGCATCGATCCCCATCTCTTCGATCAGATCTATCGCCTGCAGGCACTGCTCGAGACCCGTAAGCCGATTCAGCTGATCTCCGGCTATCGCTCGCTGGCGACCAACAATATGCTGCGCGAAAGCGGTCCGGGCGTGGCGAAGCATAGCTACCACACCAAAGGTCAGGCGATGGATTTTCATATCGAAGGCATCGCGCTGAATAACATTCGCAAAGCGGCCTTAACAATGCGCGCCGGTGGTGTAGGATATTATCCTCGCAGCAACTTCGTTCATATTGATACCGGGCCGGTACGGCACTGGTAACGACGCCGGCAACGCTGCGTGCGCCGGTCATGGAGCGTTATGAACTACCACATTATTCCTGTTACCGCCTTTGCGCAGAACTGTTCGGTTATCTGGTGTGAGGCGACGCGCGACGCCGCCCTGGTCGATCCGGGCGGTGATGCGGCGACCATTATCGCCACGCTCCAGCAGCTCAATCTTACCCCGCGCCAGATTTTACTGACGCACGGCCATCTCGATCACGTTGGCGCGGCGGCGGAACTGGCGGCGCACTATCAGGCGCCGATTGTCGGTCCGCACCGGCTGGACGCTTTCTGGCTGGAAGCGCTGCCGACGCAGAGCCGCATGTTTGGTCTGGCGGAGTGCGCGCCCTTTACGCCGGATCGCTGGCTGGAGGAGGGCGACAACGTGCAGGTCGGCGACGTCGAGCTGACAATCCTGCATACGCCAGGCCACACGCCGGGTCATATCGTCTTTTTCGATCGTGCAGGCCGTTTGCTGATTTCCGGCGATGTGATTTTCCACGGCGGCGTAGGGCGAACCGACTTCCCGCAGGGCAGCCATCAGGATTTGATCGCTTCGATTAAAGAGAAGCTGCTGCCGCTGGGCGACGATATCACCTTCGTGCCCGGCCACGGCGGTATCTCGACGCTGGGACGTGAACGTATCAGCAATCCTTTTCTGCAATAAAAAATGGGCCGTAGCGGCCCATTCTCTCTCCTGACGCGCGCCAACCGCGTGCGTCTCAGCGGGAAGCGTGCTGATTTACAGCACCGCGACAATCGCCTCGCACAGCGCTGACATGTTATCCGGCGTCATGCCCGCGACGTTAACCCGACCCGAATTCACCGCATAGACGGCAAACTCGTCACGCAGGCGGATCACCTGATCTTTGGTCAGGCCGCTAAAAGAGAACATGCCGTTCTGCTGAATAATAAAGCTGAAGTCGCGCGTGGCACCTTTCTCCGCCAGGGTATTCACGAACAGCTGACGCATGCGCTGAATACGCTGGCGCATATCGGTCAACTCCTGCTCCCAGATGGTGCGCAGCGCCTGATTGCTCAGGATAGTCGCTACCACCGCTGCACCGTGTGCTGGCGGGTTGGAGTAGTTGGCGCGAATGGTGTACTTCACCTGGCTGAAGGCGGTGTCTGCGGTAGCCGCATCGGCCGCGACCAGGGTAATGGCGCCGACGCGCTCATTGTATAAGCCGAAGTTCTTGGAGTATGAGCTGGCGACAATCAGCTCCTGATGCGAGGCGGCGAAAACACGCAGTCCTTCCGCATCTTCATTCAGGCCGCGCGCAAAGCCCTGATAGGCGAAGTCGAACAGCGGCAGCCATCCTTTAGCCTGAGAGAGCTGCGCAAGCTGGCTCCACTGTTCCGCCGTCGGATCGATGCCGGTCGGGTTATGGCAGCAGCCGTGGAACAGCACCACGTCGCCTGCTTTGGCTTCCTGCAGCGCGGCCAGCATGCCGTCGAAGTCGAGCTGATGGTTTTCCGCATCATACCAGGCGTATTCGCACACCTCGAGGCCCGCCGCGTTAAAGACGTTTTTATGGTTCGGCCAGCTAGGGTTGCTTACCCAGACGCGCTTAACGGTCGTCTGCGTGGCGAGAAAATCTGCGGCGACGCGCAGCGCGCCGGTGCCGCCAGGGGTCTGCGCGGTGCGCGCGCGGCCAGCGGCGATCAGCGGATTCTCTGCGCCAAACAGCAGCTCCTGGGTGCAGCGCGCAAAATCGGCCAGGCCATCAATGCTGAGGTAGTTTTTGGTGGTTTCGTTTTCCAGCAGATACTGTTCGGCTTTTTTTACGCTGGTGAGCACTGGCGTATTGCCGGTTTCGTCTTTATAAACGCCGATGCCAAGGTTGATTTTGTGCGGGCGGTCGTCAGCGCGAAACAGATCGGCCAGCCCAAGAATAGGATCGGCGGGTGCCGCAGAGATAGATTCAAACATGAGTCGTGTCCAGTAGCGTGAACTTTAACGAAATGAGCCTTCAGGTTAACGTCAGCGCTGCGCATTGCCAACCGTTTACGCAAAAAATCGTCGCCGGGCGTCGGAGAGTACGCAGGCGCAGGACAAAGATAAGAAGGGCGCCGCTGTACGGTGAATGGCAGGCATAAAAAAACGGAGCCTAAGCTCCGTTTTTTCTGCGACAGGTAACTTAGAACTGGTAAACCAGGCCTACACCAACCACGTCGTCTGTATTCAGACCCAGGGGGTTGTTGTCGTCCAGCTGGTTGATTTTGTAATCAACGTAGGTAGACATGTTTTTGTTGAAGTAGTAAGTCGCGCCGATGTCGAAATATTTGTACAGGTCAGCATCACCGATACCTTCGATATCTTTACCTTTCTGCTGTACGTAGGCAATAGATGGACGCAGACCGAAGTCAAACTGATACTGAGCTACTAATTCAATAGTCTGGCTTTTATTTACGTAAGCAGTGCCATCGGTAACGGTATTGTTAGCGCCAGGTACACTGACGCCGAAGAATGAAGAGTTACGACCTTCACCATACATTGCTGCCAGGTAAACGTTGTTCGCATCATACTTCAGCGCAGTTGCCCAGTTCTCAGCACGTTTGCCCTGGCCGTATACGTTACCGTTGACGTCAGTAGTACCCGCTGCCTGAGCATTAGTACGGTCGCTGCTGCTATATGCACCAACGATGCCTACGCCGATTGGTGAGGTATAGGACGTTGATACGCCCCAGCCGTCGCCGTTAGCACGACGAACGTCGCTACGGTCGTTTTTACCCTGATACTGAACTGCGAAGTCCCAGCCATCTACCAGGCCGAAGAAGTTCTTGTTGCGGTAGGTCAGCAGGCCGGTGCTACGACCGTTCATGAAGTTGTCTGAGCTGCCCCAGTCGCCACCGAATACTGGCAGCATATCGGTCCAGCCGATTGCATCGTAAACCAGACCGTAGTTACGGCCGTAGTCGATTGAGCCAGCATCGCCGAATTTCAGACCGGCAAAGCCCAGACGAGTTTTGTTGCCGTCTTGTGCGTCTGAACCTTCAGAGTTGTTTGCCTGAACGTTGTATTCCCACTGACCGTAACCGGTCAGCTGGTCATTAATCTGGGTTTCACCTTTGAAACCAAAGCGAACATAAGACTCATCACCGTCATCACCATCGCTGTCAGAAAACTGGTGACGCGCATCTACTTTGCCGTACAGGTCCAGCTTGTTGCCGTCTTTATTATAAATTTCTGCTGCGTTTGCTGCGCCGGCAGCTAACAGAGCAGGGATAACCACTGCAAGAATGTTGCGCTTCATCATTATTTATTACCCTCATTGGAGTTTATTCGGACACCTGCCACTGCCGTCAAGAAACCGTTACGGAACCCTGAGAGAAGTTTGGTGTCTTCCTGTGTCTGCACGCATCTTTCCATCCCGAAGCAGGATATGCCACACTGAAAATGCTACTAAACTCGTAATCTGGTTTCTAAAAGAAAATTTGTATTACAAAATGTAAATATTGGGGAACTTTGTGAGAGAACTCAAAATTTACAAAAATAAAAAAAGGCCGGCAGTGCCGACCTCTTTATATATATGAATTTCTTATAATTAATAGATAATTTTAGAAATTTGCATTGCGCGGGGTGCGTGGGAAAGGGATAACGTCCCTTACATTTTGTACGCCGGTGACATAGGCGATTAAACGTTCAAAGCCTAAACCGAAGCCTGAATGGGGCACGGTGCCGTAGCGACGCAGATCGCGATACCACCAGTAATCTTCTTTATTCAGGCCCATCTCTTCCATACGCGCATCCAGCACGTCGAGGCGCTCTTCACGCTGCGAACCGCCGATAATTTCGCCGATGCCCGGCGCCAGCACGTCCATCGCCGCCACGGTTTTATTATCTTCGTTAAGGCGCATATAGAACGCCTTGATCTCTTTCGGATAGTTTTTTACTACAACCGGCGCTTTAAAGTGCTGCTCGGCCAGATAGCGCTCGTGCTCTGAAGAGAGATCGATGCCCCAGGAAACCGGGTTTTCGAAGCTCTGTCCGCACTTTTCCAGAATCGTAATAGCGTCGGTGTAATCAACCTGTGCGAAGTCGGTGGAGATAAAGCGCTCCAGACGATCGACCGCCTCTTTATCCACGCGTTCGGCAAAGAACGCCATATCGTCGGCGCGTTCGTCGAGCACCGCTTTAAATACATACTTCAGCATCGCTTCGGCGAGCGCGGCGGCGTCATCCAGCGTGGCGAAGGCGATTTCCGGCTCTAGCATCCAGAATTCCGCCAGGTGGCGACTGGTGTTGGAGTTTTCCGCGCGGAAGGTCGGGCCGAAGGTGTAGATTTTCGACAGGGCGCAGGCGTAAGTTTCGCCGTTCAGCTGGCCGGAAACGGTCAGGAAGGCCTCTTTGCCGAAGAAATCTTCGTTGAAGTCGACGGCGCCCTGCGGCGTGCGCGGCAGGTTTTCCAGATCCAGCGTCGAAACGCGGAACATTTCGCCGGCGCCTTCGGTGTCCGAGGCGGTGATCAGCGGAGTCGAAACCCAGAAGTAGCCGTTCTCGTGGAAGAAGCGATGCAGCGCCTGCGCCAGGGTATGGCGCACGCGCGCCACGGCGCCGATCAGGTTGGTGCGCGGACGCAGGTGCGCCACTTCGCGCAGATATTCGATGCTGTGACGCTTCGCCGCCATCGGATAGGTGTCAGGATCGTCCACCCAGCCGGTCACTTCCACGCGGGTCGCCTGGATCTCAAACGCCTGGCCCTGGCCCGGCGAGGCTACTACGGTACCGGTCACGATCACGGAGCAGCCGGTGGTCAGGTGCAGAACCTCGTCCTGATAATTATTCAGAGAATTATTCACAACGGCCTGAACGGGATTAAAGCAGGAACCGTCATAAACGGCGACGAAGGAAAGACCGGCTTTTGAATCTCTTCGGGTACGCACCCAACCACGTACGGTGACTTCACTGTCAACCGCGACGCGACCGTGCAGTACATCCGCTACAGGCACTACGCTCATAAATATCTCTCTATATAGAAGAAGTGAGTTTGAAAAATCTCCCCACACCGGGGTGTTGCTATGTTACTTGCGAGTCGCAAGGAAACAAGCAAAATCCGGCGGGACGGCAGATTTATTACAGCAGAAGCGGGGCGCGTCAACGCCCCGATAACGCGAGGATTAACTGGCTTTTTTCACCAGTGGCAAATCGAAGGCTTTGCGCAGCGCGCGGACGAAGGCCTGATCCTGACAGATGGTTTTGCCCGGACTGTCGGAGAGTTTCGCCACCGGCTTGCCGTTGCACTCCACCAGTTTAATCACGATATTCAGCGGCCTGACGCCGGGAATATCGCAGGTCAGGCGGGTGCCGATGCCAAAGACGACGTTGGTGCGTTGGCCAAAGTGGCGATAGAGCGCCAGCGCCTTATCCAGGTCGAGGTTGTCGGAAAAGACCAGGGTTTTGCTGTGCGGATCGATACCCAGCTTCTCATAGTGAGCCAGCGCCTTTTCGCCCCACTCAACGGGATCGCCTGAATCGTGGCGCAGTCCCTGATAGCGGCTGGCGAAGTTAACGCCGAAGTCGCGCAGGAAGGCGTCCATCGCGATACAGTCGGTGAGCGCAATGCCCAGCTCTCCGTCATACTCGTCGAGCCACGCCTGCAGCGCCGCGCGCTGGCTGTTGGCCAGCACCGGACTAATCTGCTGAAAAGCCTGAAACCATTCGTGCGCCTGGGTGCCGACCGGCGTCAGCGCCAGGCGGCGCGCCAGATCGTAGTTGCTGGTGCCGATCAGCCAGGGGAAGTCCTGCTTCAGGCTGGCGACGATGGCCTGCTGCACCTCCTGCGAGAAACGGCGGCGGGTGCCGAAATCCATCAGGCGAAAGCGCGACATATCGATGTCGGCGACGTCGCGGCGGAAGGCGCTCAGCTTCTGCTGCAGATGGTCGACCGCCTGCTGCGCGCTCACCAGCGGCGAGCGATGGCGATGCACCACTTCGCTGATCAGCGCCAGCAGCGGCACCTCCCATAAAATCACTTCGCGCCAGGGGCCGGTGATGCGGATAGCGAGATGGCCGTCGCTATTGCGCACCTGCACCTGGTCGGGGTTATAACGAAAATCGCGCAGCCAGTTTAGGTAGTCGGCGTGGAAGAAGGGCAGGCTGGAAAGATACGTATGTTCGTCATCGGTCAGCGCTAGCGTCTGCATGGCGTTAATGGCCTCGCGAATCTCGTTCGCATAGAGACCGAGCAGATCGTCGCCGCGGCAACGAAACTCAGCCGCCACCGTGACATCATGATAACGGTGGAATACGGCTTGCTGCATATGAAGCTTGTAGGCGTCAGTATCCAGCAGGGAAGTCAGTATCGGGGAAGCATGTCCTGTCATGGTGCGTTTCAGCATCCTGTTCGGCGGCGCAGAGCCCGGTGTGTGAGAGTCATAAAGACGCAGGAGTATAAATCAGTAACTGCGACCGATCACAGCATATTTCAAGCCCGCAGGTCGAGGTTAAAACGTGCCGTTGTTAATGAATTGTAGCTATTTATGCCGCGATGCGCATTGTGCATGGCAAGCTAAAGGCAACGCGCTTAGACTTTGGCGGTAAACCTATAACAATGCGAGACGGAATATGACGCAACAGCACCACATTAAATATCGCCACGACTATCGTGCGCCGGATTACACCATCACCGATATCGACCTGACCTTTGCGCTCGACGCCGCAGCGACGCGCGTCACCGCCGTCAGCCAGGTTAAACGTCTCGGCGATGCGCAGGCTGAGCTGCGTCTCGATGGCGAAGCGTTAACCCTGATCGCCATTGAAGTGGATGGCTCGCCGTGGAGCGCCTACCGCCAGGAAGAGGGCGCGCTGGTGCTGAGCCAGCTGCCGGAGCAGTTCCAGCTCAAGATTGTCAACGATATTCATCCCGATAAAAATACCGCGCTGGAAGGGCTCTATCAGTCTGGCGAAGCGCTCTGCACCCAGTGCGAAGCCGAAGGTTTCCGCCACATTACCTGGTATCTGGATCGCCCGGACGTGCTGGCGCGCTTTACCACCACCATTATCGCCGACGAGGCGCGCTACCCCTATCTGCTCTCCAACGGCAACCGCATCGACGGCGGCAAAGCGGAGCAGGGCAAGCACTGGGTGAAATGGCAGGATCCCTTCCCGAAACCCTGCTATCTCTTTGCGCTGGTGGCGGGCGATTTCGACGTGCTGCGCGACAGCTTTAAGACCCGTTCCGGCCGCGACGTGGCGCTGGAGATCTTCGTCGATCGCGGCAATCTGGATCGCGCCGACTGGGCGATGACCTCGCTGAAAAACAGCATGAAGTGGGATGAGGAGCGCTTCGGCCTCGAGTATGACCTCGACATCTTTATGATTGTCGCCGTCGACTTCTTCAATATGGGCGCGATGGAGAACAAAGGCCTGAACGTCTTCAACTCCAAATATGTGCTGGCGAAGGCGGAAACCGCGACCGACAAAGACTATCTCGGCATCGAAGCGGTAATCGGCCATGAATATTTTCACAACTGGACCGGCAACCGCGTCACCTGCCGCGACTGGTTCCAGCTCAGCCTGAAAGAGGGGCTGACGGTATTCCGCGATCAGGAGTTCAGCTCCGATCTCGGCTCGCGCGCGGTCAACCGCATCGATAACGTGCGCGTGATGCGCGGCGCGCAGTTCGCCGAGGACGCCAGCCCGATGGCGCATCCGATCCGCCCGGATCAGGTGATGGAGATGAATAACTTCTATACCCTGACCGTTTACGAAAAGGGATCGGAAGTGATCCGCATGATGCACACGCTGCTCGGCGAAGAGAACTTCCAGAAAGGGATGCAGCTCTACTTCGAGCGTCACGACGGCAGCGCGGCGACCTGCGACGACTTCGTGCAGGCGATGGAAGATGCCTCGAATGTCGATCTGTCGCAGTTCCGCCGCTGGTACAGCCAGAGCGGCACGCCGGTGCTGACGGTGCGCGACGACTACAACCCCGAGCTGGAGCAGTATACGCTGCACGTCACGCAGCACACGCCGCCGACCGCCGATCAGAAAGAGAAGCTGCCGCTGCATATCCCGCTCGATATCGAACTCTATGACGGCGAAGGCAAGGTGATTCCGCTACAGCATAACGGTCATCCGGTGCATCACGTGCTGAACGTGACCGAGGAGTTCCAGACCTTTATCTTCGATAACGTCTACTTCCAGCCGGTGCCGTCGCTGCTGCGCGAATTCTCCGCGCCAGTGAAGCTCGACTATAAATGGAGCGATGCTCAGCTCACCTTCCTGATGCGCCATGCGCGCAACGACTTTGCACGCTGGGATGCGGCGCAGAGCCTGCTGGCCACCTATATCCGCCTTAACGTGGCGCGCCATCAGCAGGGCCAGCCGCTGTCGCTGCCGCTGCACGTTGCCGACGCTTTCCGCGCGGTTCTGCTGGACGAAGGGCGCGATCCGGCGCTGACCGCGCAGATTCTGACGCTGCCGGGCGAGAACGAGATTGCCGAGCTGTTCGAGGTGATCGATCCGCAGGCGATTACGGTGGTGCGCGAGGCGCTGGTGCGCACGCTGGCCACCGAGCTGGCGGATGAGTTTTATGCCGTCTACAACGCTAATCAGCAGGGCGAGTACCGTATTGAGCACGATGCGATGGGGCAGCGCGCGCTGAAGAATATCTGTCTCTACTATCTGGCGTTCGGCGAAACAGCGCTGGCGGACAGGCTGGTGCAGACGCAGTATCAGCAGGCGAACAATATGACGGATGCGCTGGCGGCGCTGGCGGCGTCGGTGGCGGCGCAGCTGCCGTGCCGCGGCGCGCTGCTGGCGCACTACGACGAGCGTTGGCATCGTGATGGCCTGGTGATGGATAAATGGTTAATGCTGCAGGCCACCAGCCCGTCGCCGGACGTCTTGCAGAAGGTGCGCGAGCTGCTGCATCATCGCTCGTTCACCATGAGCAACCCTAACCGCATCCGCGCGCTGATCGGCGCCTTCGTCTCCGGCAACCCGGCGGCGTTCCACGCTAAAGACGGCAGCGGCTATCAGTTCCTGGTGGAGATGCTGACCGATCTCAATACTCGCAACCCGCAGGTGGCGGCGCGTATGATCGAGCCGCTGATTCGCCTGAAGCGCTACGACGCCGACCGTCAGGCGCTGATGCGTCAGGCGCTGGAAACGCTGCAGGGGCTGGATAAGCTGTCGGGCGATCTCTATGAGAAGATCACCCGCGCGCTGAACGCCTAAACGGCAAAGGCGGGAAATATTCCCGCCTTACAGGCCGCAGAAAAGTATAAAACGCGGGTAGCAGGGACTGGAGAGCAAAGCGTCCCGCGACAGGGACAAAAACGCCGGGAGCGTTTTTGAACAACGCAGCGCGTTGGCCCGGTACGGGCGCACCTCAGGGATGAGGTGCGTATCCACGCGGGCCGAGCGCGTAAGGATGCCTTGAGCGACTTTGCGATCGGTCACTGCTACCCGCGTTGTCATCTGACCCCGGTGTTACCAACTATTTTTAGCGCTGGTGGGCGTAGCGCGCCGGCTGCTCGCTTTCGCTGCGGCGCATCACGCGATCCAGCACCTCCGCCTCCAGCTCCGCCAGCCTGGCCGACCCGCGACGGCGCGGACGCGGCAAATCCACCAGTAAATCGAGCCCAATCTGACCCTCTTCGATCAGCAGCACGCGATCCGCCATCGCGACGGCTTCGCTGACGTCATGCGTCACCAGCAGCACGGTAAAATGGTGCTGCTGCCATAACGACTCGATCAGCCCCTGCATTTCAATACGCGTCAGCGCGTCCAGCGCGCCGAGCGGCTCGTCGAGCAGCAGCAGACCCGGACGGTGGATCAGCGCGCGCGCCAGCGCCACGCGCTGCTTCTGTCCGCCGGAGAGCGCAGCGGGCCACTCATGCGCGCGCTCCGCCAGCCCGACCGCCTCCAGCGCCTCGAGCGCCGCGCCGCGCCACTCGCGGCCCTTCAGGCCGAGACCGACATTATCGATAACCCGCTTCCACGGCAGCAGACGCGCGTCCTGAAACATCAGACGGGTATCTTCGCGCGCGGTGTGCAGCGGCGCGTTGCCCGCCAGCAGCTCGCCCTGCGTGGTCTGCTCCAGCCCTGCCAGCAGGCGCAGCAGCGTGCTCTTGCCGCAGCCGCTGCGCCCAACTACCGCGACAAACTGGCCGGAAGGAATATGCAGATCGATATGATTCAGGATGGTGCGGCTGCCGTACTGCTTGCTGACGCCGTTAACGCCGACCGGCGTGCCGGCGTTCAGCCGCGCCGGAGAGAGTGAAGTGCTCATGCGTTTTCCTCCTTCAATTGCCAGGCCGGATGCCAGCGCAGCCAGATGCGTTCCAGCAGCAGGGCGGCGACATCCGCCAGTTTGCCGAGCAGGGCGTAAAGAATAATCGCCACCACCACCACGTCGGTTTGCAGGAATTCACGCGCGTTCATCGCCAGATAGCCGATGCCCGAATTGGCGGAAATGGTTTCGGCGACGATCAGCGTCAGCCACATCAGGCCGAGCGCGAAACGCACGCCGACCATAATCGAGGGCAGGGCGCCGGGCAGGATCACCTGAATAAACAGGCTCCAGCCCGAGAGGCCGTAGCTACGCGCCATCTCCACCAGGCCGCGATCGATATTGCGGATGCCGTGGTAGGTATTGAGGTAGATGGGAAACAGGGTGCCGAGCGCCACCAGAAAAATCTTCGCGGCCTCGTCGATGCCGAACCAGAGTATCACCAGCGGGATCAGCGCCAGATGCGGCACGTTGCGCAGCATCTGCACTGAGGTATCGAGCAGCCGCTCGCCAAGGCGCGAGGTGCCGGTGATCAGCCCCAGAATCAGCCCGATGGAGCCGCCGATGCTAAAGCCGATCAGCGCGCGCCAGCCGCTGATGGCGAGGTGCTGCCACAGCTCGCCGCTGGCGGCCAGATGCCAGAAGGTAATGACGATATTTTCCGGCGAAGGCAGAATGCGCGTCGACAGCAGCCCGCTCTGGGAGGCAATTTGCCAGATCGCCACCAGCAGCGCCGGGAAAATCCAGGGCACCAGCTGGTTGGTAATGCGTTTAGTGGTTTTCGCCATCATTTCTCCCTCAGCTCTGCGACACTTTCTGCGGACGGAAATCGTTGGCGACGGTTTCGCCGAACGCCTGCACATCGCGCGGTTGCGGGATCTGCGGCACCTCCAGGTCGAGATGCGGGAAAAGCAGCTCGCCGACGCGATACGCCTCTTCCAGATGCGGATAGCCGGAAAGAATAAAGGTCTCGATGCCGAGGTCGGCGTACTCCTGCATGCGCGCGGCCACGGTCGGGCCGTCGCCGACCAGCGCGGTGCCGGCGCCGCCGCGCACCAGACCGACGCCCGCCCACAGGTTCGGGCTGATTTCCAGCTGGTCGCGGCGCCCGCTGTGCAGCGCCGCCATGCGCTGCTGGCCCACCGAGTCGGTGCGGGCGAATGCGGCCTGGGCCTTCGCGATAGTGTCGTCGTCGAGATGGGCGATCAGACGATCGGCGGCGCGCCAGGCTTCATCGTTGGTTTCGCGAACGATGACGTGCAGACGAATGCCGAAGCGCACCTTGCGTCCCTGCGCCGCCGCTTTGGCGCGCACCTGTTCAATCTTCTCTTTCACCAGCGCCGGCGGTTCGCCCCAGGTGAGGTAGACGTCGACCTGCTCGGCGGCCAGATCCTGCGCCGGTTCGGATGAGCCGCCGAACCAGAGCGGCGGACGCGGCTGCTGCACCGGGTCGAACAGCAGGCGCGCGCCGCGCACCTTCACATATTTGCCAGCGTAATCGACCGTTTCGCCCTCCAGCACGCGACGCCAGACGCGGGTAAACTCCGCCGACTCGACATAGCGCTCATGGTGATCGAGAAATACGCCGTCGCCCGCCAGCTCTTCGGGATCGCCGCCGGTCACCAGATTAAACAGCGCACGGCCGTTAGAGAGGCGATCCAGCGTCGCGGCCTGGCGCGCCGCCTGGGTCGGCGAAATCACGCCGGGGCGCAGCGCCACCAGAAAGCGCAGGCGCTGCGTTACCGGGATCAGCGAGGCGGCGACCAGCCAGGCGTCTTCGCACGAACGACCGGTCGGGATGAGCACGCCGCCGAAGCCCAGGCGGTCAGCGGCCTGCGCGATCTGCTGCAGGTAGCCGTGGTCGACCGGACGCGCCCCTTCCGAGGTGCCGAGATAGTGTCCGTCGCCGTGCGTCGGAAGAAACCAGAATACGGATAAGCTCATTATTCGCTCCTTACTGAAGTTGGGCGCTGGGATGCCAGATGCGATCGGCGATCGTCAGGTTGACCGGCACCAGGTGGCTGGAATAGAACAGATCGGCGGTATGCTGCTGCGCCGCTGCGGTTTGCGCGCTGACCGGCGATATGCGGGTCGGCGGGCGGTGATCGAGATAGCTGGCGATAACCGGCTTCGGCAGGCCCATTGCGGCGGCGAGCAGATCGATGCTCTGATCGCGCTGGCTGAGCGTCAGCGCATCCGCCTGGCTAAAAGTATCCAGCACCTGTTGAACGAAGGCGCCGTTCTGCTCGGCGAACTTACGCGTCGTCAGGTAGAACGAGCCGGTAAGATTGAGCTGGCTGCCGTCGGCCAGCACGCGCACGTTGCCCTGCTGCAGCGCGGCGGAATAGTAGGGATCCCAGATAGCCCAGGCGTCCACGTCGCCCTGCTGAAAGGCGGCGCGCGCGTCGGCGGGCGTCAGATAGATCGGCTGAATATCCTTAAAGCTCAGCCCTTCACGCTGCAGGGCGCGCAGCAGCAGGTTGTGCGAGCTGGAGCCTTTCTGAAAGGCGACTTTCTTGCCTTTCAGGTCGGCAACGCTTTTCAGCGGGCTGTTCTTCGCCACCAGAATCACCTCAGCCTGCGGCTTAGGCGGCTCCGAGCCGACGTAAAGCAGATCGGCGCCCGCAGCCTGGGCGAACAGCGGCGGTATATCGCCGGTGCTGCCGAGGTCGATACTGTCGACGTTTAGCGCCTCCAGCATCTGCGGACCGGCGGGAAATTCGATCCACTGGATTTTAGTGTCGGGGAAGCGCTGCTCCAGCAGCCGGTGCGATTTCGCCAGCACCATGCTGACGGAACCTTTCTGGTAGCCGATGCGAATCTGCGCGGGCGCGTCCGCCGCCTGCGTTTGCAGGCTTAGCACGGCGAGTACGGCAAGTAGCCAGCCGGTGATGCTCTTCATGTCGGTTTCTTCCTTTAAACAGCCTGCGCCAGAGGTTTGTGATGGCGCGTCAGCGCCAGCCAGAACGCCTCGACCGCTTCATCCAGCCGGCGCGCCAGCGGCGCCTGCAGCTCAGGCTGGCGATCGTAGTGGGTAATCTGATGATCTTCGGCAAACACGCCGTGCAGGATCTCCTGCGCCTTCAGCGCGTTCAGCACCGGCTTCAGGGCGTAATCGACCGCGAGCATATGGGCCACGCTGCCGCCGCTGGCCAGCGGCAGCACCACTTTGTGCTCCAAGGCGCGTTCGGGCAGCAGATCGAGCAGAGTTTTCAGCGCGCCTGAGAAAGAGGCCTTATAGACCGGCGTGGCGACGATCACGCCGTCGGCGGCGAGCAAATCTTCGCGCAGCGCCAGCAGCGCCGGGGCATCGAAACGCGCGTTAATAAGATCGTCTGGCTGAAAGTTCTGGATATACCAGGGGATCACCTCAACGCCGCGCGCTTCCAGCGCGCGCTGGCACAGGGTAAGCAGCGAAGTCGAACGTGACGGGAAACGCGGGCTGCCAGCTAGCGTAATAACTCGCATCGTTACTCCTTATAACTGAAAGTTATTGATTAGCTATTGTTGAGAACTGATGGTCACATCCTGACAGAGCGGGGGAGAGGGCTTAAATGATTTATCCGGCAATCTAAAGGCGAAAAGCGCAAAACGCGCAGCGTTATTAATGAAAGCATTATCGGAAGCGGCTGGGCTGAGTTCCGAATAATCCTAAAAGGCTGGCGCAGATCCAGAGGCATTGTTTATGCCGACTTAACAAATAGCAGCAAAAGTATCTGCACATTATCTGGCGCAGGCTTATTAATCAGACAGGACACGTGGCGCTATTTGTTTCCTGCAACCCATTTGATGTGACGTCAAGGAGAGAAAGCTAATCATGCCGCCTCCGCTGTGGGCTCGCCGGCGTTATTATCGGAATATCGCCATGCCGATAACGGACGTCGGGGAAGCGTCATTTTCGTTAAGTGATAATAAAGCCATCAGACTGAAAAGCCTTGTGACCTCTTTTCCGTCTAAAAGCGCTGACGCTTTAGCCAGAAAAGTTACATGATGTTAAGCAAAAGCCGCGCTTTGCCTCTGATACTTTACCTGGCGTGATAGATTCCGCGCTGAGGACGAATCTGAATAAAACGCTGGCCCTGTTAATAGAAAAAAGCTTCTGCCTATACTGTTCCACCACGAGAGACTCGCTGCTGACGTCTCGTTTAATTCTTTCTGCGCCATGCTTTAACACAACTTTAATATTTGTGTAACGCTCGTGCTTTTTCTTTTAATCGACCCAGAGAAAGATGTATGGCAAAGACGCTGCTATCAGTCATTATTCCCACGTATAACGTGGAGAAATATATAGTCGAATGTGTCGACTCCTTGTTGCGTCAGGTTGACGCGCCGACAGAAATTATCATTGTTAACGACAGCTCGACCGATGGCACTCTGGCGCTGGTGGAGCAGAAATATGGTCACCAGCCGCAGGTTCGCGTTATCACCACGCCCAACGGCGGCGCGGGTAAAGCGCGAGATACCGGCATTGACGCCGCGCAGGGAGAGTTTGTCTTCTTCTGCGACCCGGACGATATCGTGCCGGAAGGGTTCGTTGCAGAGCTGCGGCAGGTTACCGCTGCGCACCCTGAGATCGACCTCTTTTGCTTTAATTCGCAGATGTTTGAAGACGGTCGGGAAAATCAGACCCGTCCTAAAGTGCGCCACGATCAATTCGGTCTGCAGTCGCCACAGCAGGTTTTGTCGCGTCTGTTGAATAACGGCTCCTATACCTCCGCCGCCTGGAACTACGCGGTGAAAAGAAGCCTGATTACGCAGCACAACCTGCGTTTTGTCGACCGGGTGCATGAAGATCATAAATTTACGCTGTCGGTATTTGTTCATGCCACGCACGCCTGGGTAAGCCAGCACGTTTACTATCGCCAGCGCGTACGCAGCGGCTCGCTCACCAACAGTCGCAAAAACGACGACTATTTCCTGCAGCGTTATAACGCCTTTATGCAGACCTACGGCATCCTCAAGCATAATTTAGATCATTCGCCGCTGAAGACGCAGCTGGAAAAAGCCTATTTAATGCACTCTTTCCGCCTGATGATTTATTTGTCGCTCTACAACGGCACGCCGGTGCCGGAATATGTCATTAATGCGATTCGCTTCATGGGCGGCAAATTTAAGCCGGTCAACGCTAAAGAGTGGCTGCTTATTAATCGCCCGCGCATGTTTATCCTGCTGCAAAAATATAAAGTTACAAAAGAGCTGAAAAAAGCCGCCTGACTTTTCGCTCGCATTGGCATGCCTGCTTATCGGACGATTCACCGCGGATAAATATTATTTCACCCTCTGGCTTCTTCCGCGGCAGGTCAGATTATCTCTGGCGCGCAGCGCCAGAGATAAATTTAAGACTATGTCTGGTAGGCAGGTCTGATGATGTGTGCCACGCTTGTGGCCTCCGAGAAAACTGCCCAGATACAATCATACTTATGTCAATTAAACGTAACGCGATCGCCAATTATGTCGGTCAGATTTACCTGACGCTGTCAGGCATTCTGGTCGTGCCGCTCTATATTCAACATCTCGGGATGGAAGCTTACGGGCTAGTGGGTTTTTTCTCGATTCTGTTAACCTGGCTCCAGCTGCTCGACGCTGGCGTGTCGACCACGCTCATGCGCGAAGCGGCGCGCTATCGCGCTAATCAGGCGGAGTTTATCTGGTTCCCGGCGCTCTTCTCCGCGCTGTCGAAATTCTTTCTGATCTCCACGGTCATTCTGGTGGTGATCGGCTGGCTGGCGACGCCATGGATCGCCCATAACTGGCTCGACGCGCGCCATCTGCCTTCGGCGGACGTGACGCTTGCCGTCGCTATCATGGTGATTACGGCGGCTATTCGCTGGCGTACCAGCCCCTATCGCAGCGTGATTGTCGGCTTTGAGCATCAGGTATGGCTCAACGGCGTCAACCTGGTCATCGTCACGCTGCGCACCTTTGGCGCGGTGCTGATCATTCAGCTCTTCTCCAATCCGGTGCTGAGCTTCTTTATCTGGCAGCTGGCGGTGTCGATAGCGGAAGCGATCTGCCTGATTGCCAAGTCCTATCAGCTGGTGCCTGCCGCCGCGCGTAAACAGAAGCACGAAAACTTAAAGACGGTGTTAAAGCCCTTTATTCGCTTTGCGCTGAGCGCGGCGTTCGCCAGCGCCATCTGGACCTTTATTTCGCAAATTGACCGTCTGGTGCTGTCGAAAACTCTGCCGCTGAGCGCCTACGGCTCCTTTACCGTCGTCGCTACCGCGGCTACCGGCATTATCCTGCTCAGCAGCCCGATTATGCAGGCGATCGTGCCGCGCATGACCGGCATTAAAACGCGGAAAGAGGGCGATGCCGAATCCCTGACGCTCTACCGCTACACTACTCAGGCGGTGGCGATCTTTATGGCGCCGCTCAGCATTACTATCGCGATGTTCGCCACGCCGCTGCTCTGGGCCTGGACGCAGAACACGCAGGTCGTGACGGATATGTCGTTCGTGCTCAGCCTCTACGCGCTGGGCAGCGGCGTACAGGCGATCTGCGGCCTGCTTTACCATCTGCAGTACGTCAACGGCAACCTCAAGCTGCATCTGAAGGGCTTCTCCTGCTTCGCCGTGATCCTGGTTCCGCTCAACATCTGGGCCGCGATTCACTATGGCGCGGAGGGCACCGGCTGGCTGTGGCTGGGACAGAACGTCTTCTATCTGGCCGGCTGGGCATGGCTGGTGCACCGCCGTTTCGCGCCGGGCATTCACTTTACCTGGCTGACGCGCGACGTGCTGCTGATCTGGGCGGTCGCGGGGCTGATCGCGTGGCTTTGCACCTTCCTGCCAATCGAGTGGAACCAGAACCGCTGGCTTAACCTGCTGTGGCTGGGTCTGATCGGCCTGGTTAACCTCTCAGTCTGCTGTCTGCTGCACAGCCTGGTGATTAAGCGTCTGCTGCCTGCCCGAGCCAAAGGTTTTACTATTGAGGAGCGAGAATGAGCACACGGAACCCTGACAGCCGCGCAGCGACGATCTCTGTTATCGTGCCGAACTGGAACTGCGCGCCCTGGCTGCCGGAAGCGATCGATTCGCTGCTGGGTCAGTCATCTCCGCCGGAGCAGGTGATCGTTATCGACGACGGCTCCACCGACGACAGCGTCGCCCTGCTGGAGGCGCTGACCGCCCGCCACCCGCAGCTGACGCTGCTGCGCGGCGAGCGCGGCGGGGTCAGCGCGGCGCGCACCAAAGGGCTGGAGATCGCCACCGGCGACTTTATCTACTTTATGGACGCCGACGATTTTGTCTCAAAAGATCTCTTCGCCGACTTCCGCAGCACGCTGGCGCAGCATCCTGAGATGGAGATGTTCTGCTTCGGCGCGCGCATGTTTACCGACAAACCGGTCGCCGAGCGCCAGTATGAGCAGTTCCATCAGCGCCACGTCGACGCCGTCCTGCCCGGCGGCGCCGATACGCTGCGCAGCATGATTCCGCACCGCTCGGCCCATCGCACCCTGTGGAGCAGCATTCTCTCGCGCGATCTTATTATCCGCACCGGCGTGCAGTTTCTGCCGATCCAGAACCATGAGGACGCGCCCTATATGTTCGCGCTCTATATGTCGGCGCGGCAGATCGGCTTTACGCGGAAAAGCTACTACAACAAGCGCTTTATGCCGACCTCGCTGTCGCAGGGCAAGGCGACTTTCTCCTGGGTGGAAAACTACTATATCGCCCGCCGCAGCAGCGAAAGCTTCCTGCGCGAGCAGGGATTGCCGCCGGAAGAGAAGCTGCTGGACATCTACTATCAGCCGGTAATGTACGGATGCCTGATCGAAATCCGCAAAAACAATATTGCGGTGCCCGCCTCCTGGCATACCACTATCGATCAGCTGGTGCGCAAGGTCACGGGCGAAAGCAAACGTCTTAAGCTGCTCTGGTACTATCCGACGATTTACAGCGGTCTGCAGGCGTGTCGCCGTCTGGCGCGTTATGCCAGCAAGCGCTGATCGCGATCAATAATCTTGTCCCGTCAGTAATTTACTTTTGCGCCAGAGGCCTTTACCATTCTGGCGCACATTTTCCCGTGCACCCCGACTACTCATCGCTTCCGACCTCCAGGAGAGTGCATGCTTTATCCTATCGTCCGACCTGCGCTGTTTAAGCTCGACCCCGAGCGCGCTCACGAACTCACTTTTCAGCAACTGCGTTTCATCAGCGGCACGCCGCTGGAGGCGCTGATCCGTCAGCGTCTTCCTTCCCGTCCGGTGACCTGCATGGGCTTACGGTTCGACAACGCGCTGGGGCTGGCGGCCGGACTGGATAAAAACGCCGAATGCATCGACGCCTTCGGCGCGATGGGGTTCGGCTTCGTCGAAGTCGGCACCGTCACGCCGCGTGCTCAGGCGGGCAACGATAAGCCGCGCATGTTTCGGCTGGTCGAGGCCGAGGGCATTATCAACCGCATGGGCTTTAACAATCTCGGCGTCGATCACCTGGTGGAGAACGTCAAAAAAGCGCGGTTTAAAGGTATTCTCGGCATTAATATCGGCAAAAATAAAGATACGGCGGTAGAAAACGGCAAAGAAGATTACCTGATCTGCATGGAGAAGGTTTATGCGCATGCCGGTTATATCGCGGTAAATATCTCCTCGCCAAATACGCCGGGATTGCGTACGCTGCAATATGGCGAAGCGCTCGACGATCTTCTGGCGTCGATTAAAGCCAAACAGAAAGCGCTAGAGCAGCAGCACCTGAAATATGTGCCGGTCGCAGTAAAAATTGCGCCCGATCTTTCTGAAGAAGAATTAATACAAATTGCCGACAGTCTGGTGCGCCATAATATCGATGGCGTGATCGCCACTAATACGACGCTGGATCGCTCGCTGGTCAGCGGCCTGCAATACAGCACGGAGTCAGGCGGCCTGAGCGGTCGTCCGGTGCAGTCGCGCAGCACGGCGGTGATCAAGCGGCTGGCGCAGGAGCTGGACGGCGCGCTGCCGATTATCGGCGTCGGCGGTATTGATTCATTAACCGCGGCGCGAGAAAAAATGGCCGCGGGCGCCGCGCTGGTGCAAATTTACTCCGGTTTTATTTATAAAGGACCGGGATTAATAAAAGATATCGTGACCCATCTCTAAGACATTTCTAATAAAACGACGCCGGGGGGTTTATTTCTCACTTCGGCTCGTTTATATTTTTCCTCTGTTGTGCGTATTTTCAGCTTTTTCCCCACAAACAGGGCTTCGCTGAGTCTGTGCAGAGAAACGCGGCGGTTAATGACGAGGCAAATTATGAAAATCAAACCTGATGATAACTGGCGCTGGTATTTCGACGCCGACCATGACCGGATGATGCTGGACCTGGCTGACGGTATGCTTTTCCGCTCTCGCTTTCCCCGCAAAATGTTGACCCCCGACGCCTTCACCCAGACCGGATTCAGCGTTGACGACGCTGCCCTCTACTACACCTTCGAAGAACGCTGCCGACAGAGTTCGCTAAGCGTTAATCAGCGCGCCGAGCTGACGCTCAACGCGCTGGTGGCGAGCCGCTTTCTGAAGCCGCTGATGCCGAAAAGCTGGCATTTCACCGCCTGGACCTGCGTGCTGCAGCCGGAGGCGGGCGATATGGTGGAGGTGACGCTGGCGGAAAACGGCGAACAGGCGCGGCTGCTGGCGGTGGAAAGCGGCGGCAACGCCACGCTCTGCCTGCTGGCACAGCCTACGCTTACGCTGGCGGGCAAGCAGATGGTGTTAGGCGACGCCATCAAAATTATGAACGATCGCCTGCTGCCGCACCATGCAGAGAGCGCGCCGCGCTTCGCTTACGCGGTCTGATTCTCACGCCAGTTCTATATCGCCAGCGGGAATACAGCTGCAGCTCAGAATCGTGCCGTCGTCGCGAATGGCGCTCTTCTTCAGCGCTTTTACCTCTCCCGCAACCAGCGTCACTTTACAGCTGCCGCACAGGCCTGCCCGGCAGGAGTAGGGGATTTTAAAACCCTGCTGCTCTAACTGCTCCAGCAGCACCTGCTGGTTATCGCCCTGAAACCGCTCGCCCTGCCAGGTCACAGAGACCGCCGCCGCCGTTTGCTGCTGCGGCTTAAGGGTCTCTACCACCGCGCCAGGCCCGTAGGCGCGCGGCGTATGGCGCGCCAGCACCTGCACCTCGTCCCCGACGCGAACGATGCCGCTGCCGCGCGCAATCAAATTCAGGCCGAAGTCGATATCGCCACTGCCGTCCTGCGCGCTGCGGAAGCCCTGCAGGGTTTTTAACGGCTCGCCGTCTGGATGCTTGCGGCCGCTTTCGGTGCCGACGGTGGTAAAGACGCAGCGGCTGCAGGGTTTGGGCACGTCAAAGATCACACTGCCGATCTGCACCGTTGCCCAGCTGTCTTCATCCCAGGCCGGCGCGCCGCTGACGATCAGGTTGGCGCGAAACTGCTCGGCGCGCACGCTGGCCGGGCAGCGCTGCTGCAGATCCTGCAGCGACGCGCTGTTAACCAGCAAAAAAGGGAAACCGTCGGCAAAGCCCAGCGGCACCTCGGTAAAGCGTTTCACCCGGCGCGACGGCTGCGGCCCAACCCAGCGCAGCTGCACCGGGCGCGGAAAAAAGGCGCTGAGCCAGGCGTTGATGGCGTCGGGGGCGATGCGCGCGGTAAAATGGTTGCCCCAGACTTCCGTCGGCGCCTCCTGCGCGGCGAAATCGCTGAAGCGGATCATCGCCTGGCTGCCGTCGGGCGCCTGCAGAGAGAGACCGTCGGTCAGCAGCGCCGGGGTAAAGCGCACCATCTCCGGATACTGGCGCGCGGTAATAAAGGTGCCGTCCAGATCCGTCACCATAAAAATGCGGTCGAAAGCCAGTCCACTCTCCAGCGCCTGCGCATGAGAGAGCTGGACACCCCGCATCGATTTGACCGGATGAATGAACAGACGGGACAGCGTAAGCATGGCGATCTCCAGAGAAGCGAGCGTGGGCGGCAAAAGAAGCTAACTTTATGATACATGGCGTCGGGACGCTATAGCCTCGTGATCGGCCGGGTAAGAGGCGCGCGCGTAGCTTTCCAACAATGAGGCGTAATTAGGGTATAATGCGCAGCAATTTTCTCAAGAGTAATAGTGACGATATGAATTCTCTCTTTGCCAGTACGGCGCGTGGGCTCGAAGAGCTGTTGAAAAGTGAGCTGGACGCGCTGGGCGCGCAGGATCTGCAGGTGGTACAGGGAGGCGTTCACTTTGAAGCCGATGACCGTACGATGTATCAGAGTCTGCTGTGGAGCCGGCTGGCGTCGCGTATTTTGCTGCCGCTCGGCGAATTCGGCGTCTACAGCGATCTCGATCTCTATGTCGGCGTACAGAGCATCGACTGGACCGAACTGTTCGGCAGTCAGCATACCTTCGTGGTGCACTTCAGCGGCACCAACGAATCGATTCGCAACAGCCAGTTTGGCGCGTTAAAGGTCAAGGACGCGATCGTCGACTCCTTTACCCGCCAGAAGCTGCCGCGTCCCAATGTGGATCGCGAGCAGCCGGATATCCGCATCAACGTCTGGCTGAATAAAGATCGCGCCAGCATCGCGCTGGATCTGAGCGGCGACGCGCTGCATCAGCGCGGCTATCGTCAGCAGACCGGCCAGGCGCCGCTCAAGGAGAACCTGGCGGCGGCGATCGTGCTGCGCTCCGGCTGGCAGCCGACCACGCCGCTGCTCGATCCGATGTGCGGCTCCGGCACGCTGCTGATCGAAGCGGCGCTGATCGCCTGCGATCGCGCGCCGGGTCTGCTGCGCAGCCGCTGGGGCTTCACCCACTGGCGTCAGCATAACGACGCGCTGTGGCGCGAGGTGAAAAGCGAGGCGCAGCAGCGCGCGCGCGCTGGCACCGCCGCCGCGCAGGCGCGCTTCTTCGGCTACGACAGCGACGGCCGCGTGCTGGAATGGGCGCAGGCTAACGCACGGCGCGCCGGCGTCGCCGATTTCTTTACCTTCGCGCGTCAGGATGTGCTGCAGCTGAAAAATCCGCTGCCGGGCGAGCAGCGCGGCACGGTGTTGAGCAACCCGCCTTACGGCGAGCGTCTGGAGAGCGAGCCGGCGCTGATCGCGCTGCACAGCCAGCTTGGCCGCATCATGAAACAGCACTTCGGCGGCTGGACCCTGTCGCTGTTCAGCGGTTCGCCTGAACTGCTGAGCTGCCTGCAGCTGCGCGCGGAGCGCCAGTTCAAGGCGAAAAACGGCCCGATCGAGTGCGTGCAGAAGAACTATCAGCTGGCGGAAAACAGCAGCGAAAACGGCGCGCAGATCGCCGAGGATTACGCTAACCGCCTGCGTAAGAACATGAAGAAGCTAGAGAAGTGGGCGCGTCAGGAAGGTATCGCCTGCTATCGCCTCTACGACGCCGATCTGCCGGAGTACAACGTGGCGGTGGATCGCTACGGCGAGTGGGTGGTGGTGCAGGAGTACGCGCCGCCCAAGACCATCGACGCCGCGAAAGCGCGCCAGCGCCTGTTCGACGTTATCGGCGCGACGCTCAGCGTGCTGGAGCTGCCCGCCAACCGTCTGGTGCTGAAAACGCGCGAGCGGCAGAAAGGCAAGAATCAGTATCAGAAACTGGGCGAGAAAGGCGATTTCTTCGAAGTGCAGGAGTACAACGCGCGCCTGCTGGTTAACCTGACGGACTACCTGGACACCGGGCTGTTCCTCGACCACCGCATCGCGCGCCATATGCTCGGCAAAATGAGCAAGGATAAAGATTTCCTCAACCTCTTCTCCTATACCGGCAGCGCCAGCGTGCACGCCGGGCTGGGCGGCGCGCGCAGCACCACCACGGTCGACATGTCGCGCACCTATCTGGAGTGGGCGGAGCGCAACCTGCGTCTCAACGGGCTGACCGGCCGTCAGCATCGCCTGATGCAGGCCGACTGCCTGAGCTGGCTGCGCGAGAGCGACGAGACGTTCGATCTGATCTTTATCGATCCGCCGACCTTCTCTAACTCCAAACGCATGGAAGAGGATTTCGACGTGCAGCGCGATCATATTATGCTGATGCGTAACCTGAAACGCCTGCTGCGCGCGGGCGGCACCGTCATGTTCTCCAACAACAAACGCGGCTTCAAAATGGATCTCGAGGGGCTGGCGTCGCTGGGCCTGAAGGCGCAGGACATTACCCAGAAAACCCTGTCGCAGGATTTTGCCCGTAACCGTCAAATTCACAACTGCTGGCTGATTACTCACGCCGGTAAGGAATAAGTTCAGATGTCATTAATCAGTATTCACGGCGCCTACCTCTCATTCAGCGATGCGCCGCTGCTCGACAACACCGAGCTGCATATCGAAGAGAACGAGCGCGTCTGTCTGGTCGGCCGTAACGGCGCAGGCAAATCGACCCTGATGAAGATCATCAACGGGGAGCAGCCGCTGGATGACGGCCGCATCATTTTTGAGCAGGACCTGGTGGTGGCGCGTCTGCAGCAGGATCCGCCGCGCAATATTACCGGCTCCGTCTATGACTTTGTGGCGGAGGGCGTGGAAGAGCAGGCCGAGCACCTCAAAGCCTATCACGCAATTTCGCATGCGGTGATGCTCGATCCCAGCGAGAAAAACCTCAATGAGATGGGGCGTCTGCAGACTATCCTCGACCACCACAATCTGTGGCAGCTGGAGAGCCGCATCAACGACGTGCTGCAGCAGATTGGCCTGGAGCCTGATACCGAGCTGTCGTCGCTGTCGGGCGGCTGGCTGCGCAAAGCGGCGCTGGGCCGCGCGCTGGTGAGCAACCCGCGCGTGCTGCTGCTGGATGAACCGACCAACCACCTCGATATCGAAACCATCGACTGGCTGGAAACCTTCCTGAAGACCTTCAGCGGCAGCATCGTTTTTATTTCCCATGACCGCTCGTTTATCCGCAATATGGCGACGCGCATCGTCGACCTCGATCGCGGCAAGCTGGTCTCCTGGCCTGGCAATTACGATCTCTATCTGGAGGGGAAAGAGGAGGCGCTGCGCGTTGAAGAGATGCAGAACGCCGAATTCGACCGCAAGCTGGCGCAGGAAGAGGTGTGGATCCGTCAGGGCATCAAGGCGCGCCGCACTCGCAACGAGGGCCGCGTGCGCGCGCTGAAAGCGCTGCGCCGCGAACGCTCCGAGCGCCGCGAAGTGATGGGCAAAGCCAATATGCAGGTGGGCGAAGCGTCGCGCTCGGGCAAAATCGTTTTCGAACTGGAGAACGTCAACTATGGCGTGGGCGGCAAGACGCTGGTGCATGACTTCTCCGCGCAGGTGCAGCGCGGCGACAAGATCGCGCTCATCGGCCCGAACGGCTGCGGCAAAACCACGCTGCTGCGCCTAATGCTGCAGCAGCTGAAAGCCGACAGCGGCCGCGTGCACAGCGGCACCAAGCTGGAGGTCGCCTACTTCGACCAGCATCGCGCCGAACTGGATCCCGATCGCACCGTGATGGATAACCTGGCGGAAGGCAAGCAAGAGGTGATGGTCAACGGCAAGCCGCGCCATGTGCTCGGCTACCTGCAGGACTTCCTGTTTCATCCGAAACGCGCCATGACGCCGGTGCGCGCGCTCTCCGGCGGCGAGCGCAACCGCCTGCTGCTGGCGCGCCTCTTTCTGCGTCCCAGCAACCTGATGATCCTCGATGAACCGACCAACGACCTCGACGTCGAAACCCTGGAGCTGCTGGAAGAGCTGATCGACGGCTATCAGGGCACTGTGCTGCTGGTAAGCCACGATCGTCAGTTCGTCGACAACACCGTGACCGAGTGCTGGATTTTCGAAGGCAACGGCGACATCGGCAGCTTCGTCGGCGGCTATCACGACGCGCAGCAGCAGCGCGCCGCCTACAAACAGCAGAAAAGCGCCCAGGGAAAAAAGCCTGTCGCCGCGGCGAAACCGGCGGCGGAAAAAGCTGACGGCGCGAAACGCGGCGGCAACAAGCTAAGCTATAACCTGACGCGAGAGCTGGAGCAGCTGCCGCAGAAACTGGAGTCGCTGGAGGCGCGCATTGGCGAGCTGCAGGCGAAAATGAGCCATCCTGACTTTTTCAGCCAGCCGCATGACCAGACTCAGCCGGTGCTGGACGCGCTGGCGCAGACCGAGCAGGAGCTGGAAACGGCGTTCGCTCGCTGGGAAGAGCTGGAAGCGCTGAAAAACGGCGCGTAACCATAAGGGAGTCGGGATGTGTTCAGCCGCTGAAAGTCAGGCGTGGATGCTCTGTCCACAGTGCGATTTGATGGTAAAACTGCCGGACGTGCCGCTGGGCAGCCGCGCGTCCTGTCCGCGCTGCCATTCGGTGCTGACCGCGAACTGGCCCGAGCCGCGCAAACGGCCGACCGGCTACGCGCTGGCGGCGCTGTTTATGCTGCTGCTGGCCAACCTGTTTCCCTTTATCACCATGAAGGTCGCGGGCCTCAGCAGCCAGATCTCGCTGCTGGAGATCCCGCAGGTCATGGTGTCGGAGGATTACAGCAGCCTGGCCACGCTGTTTCTGGCATTCGTTCAGGCGATCCCTGCGCTCTGCATGCTGACCATTATTCTGCTGGTGAACCGCATACCGATGCCGGTCAGCCTGCGTCTGGGGCTGGCGCGCATCCTGTTCCAGCTGCGCAGCTGGGGCATGGCGGAGATCTTTATGGCCGGCGTGCTGGTCAGCTTCGTGAAGCTGATGGCCTACGGCGATATCGGTCTGGAGACCAGCTTCTGGCCCTGGTGCCTGTTCTGCCTGCTGCAGCTGCGCGCCTTTCAGTGCGTAGATCGACGCTGGCTGTGGCAGCAGATCGCGCCGATGCCGCCGCTGCCGCATGCGCCGGAGAAGGGCGTCAGCGGGCTGGAGCAGGGAATGCGCTCCTGTCCGTGCTGCACCGCGATCCTGGCCGCGGACCATCCCGACTGTCCGCGCTGCGGCGTGATCGCCGCGCCGCGCCGCAAGCACAGCCTGCAGTGGACGCTGGCGCTGCTGTTTACCTCGCTGATCATCTATATTCCCGCCAACCTGCTGCCGATTATGGTGACCGAAACCCTCGGCACGCCTTATCCGTCTAACATTATGGCGGGCGTCATCCTGCTCTGGAGCGACGGATCCTATCCGGTGGCGCTGGTGATTTTTATCGCCAGCATCATGGTGCCGTCGCTGAAGATGCTGGCGATTGGCTGGCTCTGCTGGAACGCCAGCGGGCGCGGCCAGCGCGACAGCGAACGGATGCATCTGATTTATGAAATCGTCGAATTTGTCGGCCGCTGGTCGATGATCGACGTGTTTGTTATCGCCGTGCTCTCTGCGCTGGTGCGCATGGGGCAACTGATGAATGTTTATCCTGCAACGGGCGCGCTGTTGTTTGCGCTGGTGGTGATCCTTACCATGATCGCCGCCATGACGTTTGACCCGCGCCTGACCTGGGATCGCGTACGGGAACACACTACAAAGGAGCCGCGCCTTGACGGAAAGTAACCACGGCCATGCCAAAGTCGACCAGATCAAACGCTGGTCGCCGGTCTGGATTGTCCCCATCGTGACGCTGTTGATCGGTGGATGGATCCTGTTTTACCACTTCAGCCACCTCGGGCCGGAAGTGACCCTGATTACGGAAAACGCGGAAGGTATCGAAGCGGGGAAAACCACCATCAAAAGCCGCAGCGTTGACGTCGGCGTGGTGGAAAAAGCGGAGCTGACCGACGACCTGCATCACGTTGAAATCACCGCGCGGCTCAACTCCGGTATGGAAAAGCTGCTGCACGGCGACAGCGTGTTCTGGGTGGTGAAGCCGCAGATTGGTCGCGAAGGGGTAACCGGTCTGAATACGCTGCTCTCCGGCGCCTATATCGAACTGCAGCCGGGCAAAAAAGAGGAGCCGAAAGAGCGCTATGAGCTGCTCGACGCGCCGCCGCTGGCGCCGCCGGACGCCAAAGGCATCCGCATTACGCTCGACAGCAAAAAAGCGGGACAGCTCAACGCCGGCGATCCGGTGCTGTTCCGCGGCTATCGCGTCGGCACCGTGGAGACCAGCACCTTCGATACCGATAAGCGTATGATGACCTACCAGCTGTTTATCGCCGCGCCCTACGATCGGCTGGTGACCACCAATGTACGTTTCTGGAAGGACAGCGGCATCGCGGTGGATATGTCGGCATCAGGCATGCGCGTCGAGATGGGCTCGTTGACTACGCTGTTCAGCGGTGGCGTCAGTTTCGACGTGCCGGACGGCTGGGATTTAGGCCAGGCGGCAGCGAACAACGCTGACTATCATCTGTTCGACGATCAGCGCAGCATCCAGGATTCGCTCTACACTAATCACGTCGATTTCCTGATGTTCTTCACCGATTCGATTCGCGGCCTGCAGGTGGGCGCGCCGGTTGAGTTCCGCGGCATCCGTCTGGGTACGGTGGCGCAGGCGCCCTTTATGACCGAAGGGGTGAATCAGGCGTTGAATAACGACTATCGCGTGCCGGTGCTGATCCGCATTGAGCCTGACCGCTTTACCGCCAGACTGGGTCAGGACTTTAACCTGGAGCAGCATCTGCAGGACGGCAAAAAACGCGGCCTGCGCGCCTCGCTGAAAACCGGCAACCTGCTCTCCGGCTCGCTCTATATCGATCTCGACTTCTACGATAACGTGCCGGCCTATAAAGGCCCGAACAAAATCGCAGGCTACGAGATCATTCCGACCACCAGCGGCGGCCTGAGTCAGATCCAGCAAAAACTGGTGGCGGCGCTCGACAAGATCAACGCCTTGCCGCTTAACAACGTGGTGACCGAGGCGACCGGCACGCTGAAAGAGAGCCAGCGCACGCTGCGTGAAATGCAGGGCACGCTGAAAAACCTCAATCAGATCACCGCCAGCCCGGCGATGAAAACGCTGCCGGAAGATATGCAGCAAACGCTGCGCGAGCTGAATCGCAGCATGAAGGGGCTGCAGCCTGGCTCACCGGCTTACAACAAGCTAGTGGGCGATATGCAGCGACTCGATCAGGTGCTGCGAGAACTGCAGCCGGTATTGAAAACTTTGAACACCAAGAGCAACGCGCTGGTCTTTGAGGCCAAACCGGGTCAGGATCCACAGCCAAAGAGGGCGAAACAGTGAGAAAAGGAGCCGTTTTTTGCGCCGCGCTGCTGTTAAGCGCATGCAGCAGCACCATCGATAACACCTATTACCAGCTGCCGTCGAAGCCGGCAGCGATGCAGGTACGCAGCGGCGGCGAAGCGCAGCCGCCGGCGCTGTGGGTTCAGCAGGTGGCGGTACCGGATTACCTGGCGGGCAACGGCCTGGTCTATCAGACCAGCGACGTGAAGTACGTTATCGCCGCCAATAATCTCTGGGCCAGCCCGCTGGATCAGCAGCTCCAGCAAACGCTGGTGGCGAACCTGAGCAAGGCGCTGCCGGGTCGACTGGTTTCCGCCGCGCCGCTGGGCGAAAAGCATGACACGCTGAGCGTGACCGTAACCGGATTTCAGGGCCGCTATGACGGGCGCGCCGTGGTGAGCGGCGAATGGGTGCTGCAGCATAATGGTCATGTGGTGAAGCAGGGATTCGACCTGGCGCTGCCGCAGAACGAAGATGGCTATGACGCGCTGGTGCGCACTCTGGCTATCGGCTGGCAGCAAACTGCGCAGCAAATCGCCAATGCAGCGATAACCACAGAATAAAATTCGCTAAAGATGTTGCTCAGCCCCTGGTTGTCGTCAGCGAAAAGCGGCGGCGATCGGGGGCTTTTTTGTTGCCGCTTCAGGGCGATAAGCGAACCTGCAACTTTTCGCAACAGAGAAACAGAACGATTTAGCGTCAAAATGATGACACTGGCGTGAAATTTGCGCATTGACCTTTCGAGGCAGGGCAGGTAGAACTTAATGGTGGCTGAGTAATAATTCGCCACTCTATTTCTTTCCACCAGATTCCACAGACCTGATATGAGGGATACGGAGTATGAAGAGACAGAAACGAGACCGCCTTGAACGCGCTCATGCACGTGGCTACCAGGCCGGTATTACAGGACGCTCAAAAGAGATGTGTCCGTATCAGATGATTGAGGCTAAGTCTCACTGGTTGGGAGGTTGGCGACAAGCCATGGAGGACAGGGCGGTTACGGTGTAATCGACCGTCAGGAAAAGGAAGAAACCTCCGCGCTGGCGGAGGTTTTCATTTGCGCTATCAGAAAGCGTTAGTGTCTTTGAACAGACCGACTTTCAGATCGCTGGCAGAGTAAATCAGGTTACCATCAACGAAGACTTCGCCATCGGCGACGCCCATCACCAGCTTACGGTTAATGACGCGCTTGAAGTGAATGCGGTAGGTCACTTTTTTCGCGGTCGGCAGCACCTGGCCCGTGAATTTCACCTCGCCGACGCCCAGCGCGCGGCCTTTGCCTTCGCCGCCCAGCCAGCCCAGATAGAATCCTACCAGCTGCCACATTGCATCCAGACCGAGACAGCCCGGCATTACCGGATCGCCTATAAAGTGGCAGGCGAAAAACCATAAGTCCGGATTGATATCCAGCTCGGCTTCAACGAAACCTTTGTCGAACTTACCGCCATCTTCGGTCATCTTGACCACGCGGTCCATCATCAACATGTTGCCTGACGGAAGCGGCGGACCGTTCTCGCCAAACAGTTCACCGCGACCTGACGCAATCAGGTCCTCTTTGCTATAGGATTCGCGTTTATCAACCATGTTTTCAATAAGCCTTGTTTTAGTGAAGCACGAAGTTTAGCGAACAGCTGTACGCTGAGCAATTCAATCAGTTCTGGTTAAACCAGTTTAGCCAGCGAAGCGGCCAGGGGCGATGACTCGCTTCCTGCTGATTGAGTTGGGTAATACGATCCTGAATCCGGCGCAGCAGCGCGTCGCCGTTATCCTCTTCGCTGCGCCAGACCACGCCGGTCAGCAGCGGCAGCGCCTCATCGGCGCGATCGATCGCCCAGATATGAAAACGGCCCTGTTCAACGGCGTCGACCACTTCCTGACTCAGGCAGAGGTGACGCACATTGCACGCCGGAATAATTACGCCCTGCTGGCCGGTCAGTTCGCGCTCGTTGCAGATAGTGAAAAAGCCTTCAATCTTCTCATTCAGGCCGCCTACCGGCTGAACGTTGCCGAACTGATCGACCGATCCGGTTACCGCAATCTGCTGATTAATCGGCTGATTAGCCAGCGCGCTGACGAGAGCGCAGAGTTCCGCCAGAGAGGCGCTGTCGCCGTCGACTTCCGAGTAGGATTGTTCAAACACCAGCGAGGCCGAGAAGGGCAACTGCTGATCGAGCTCCAGCTCGGCGATAAGATACGCCTGCATAATCATCATGCCTTTGGCATGGATGTTGCCGCCCAGTTCAGCTTTGCGCTCGACGTCGGTAAACTCGCCGTCGCCCGGATGCACTACGCAGGTAATGCGCGAAGGTTCGCCCCACGGGCGCGGATGGCCCGGAAACTCCACCACGGAAAGACCGTTGATTTGACCGACGACTTCGCCTTCGGTTTCAATCAGGATCTGCTTCAGCAGAATTTCGTCGCGCATGCGCTCGGCGAGGAAGGCTTCGCGCCAGGTGCGCACGTCAAGGGCGCTGACCAGCGCCGCCTCGTTAAGCGCATTCTCCTGCGCGAAGGCTTCGCGCATCTGACGTAATAGCCAGCGCGGGCAGAGCGGCAGCATTTCCTGATCGCCGGTGTAACGCACCGCTTCGCGGATCAGCGGCG
Organism: Pantoea sp. NGS-ED-1003; assembly: GCF_000738765.1. Lineage (NCBI taxonomy): Bacteria > Pseudomonadati > Pseudomonadota > Gammaproteobacteria > Enterobacterales > Erwiniaceae > Pantoea > Pantoea sp. NGS-ED-1003. The sequence goes on along the minus strand of NZ_JPQA01000005.1, from coordinate 135,023 downwards.
GCCAGAAATCGGCCTGCGGAGCGGGCAGTCCCGCCTGCAGCGCGACATCCTGCGCCCAGCGGCACCAGGCGAGCATGTCGTCTTCATCGACGATCTGCATGTTCTCTTCGAATTCAGTATAGATCGCCATCTCGTGCAGTTCAGGATCGCTCTCCTGAAACGCCGCCAGCGCATCGCGGTCGCCGCAGAGCACCAGTTTCAGGCTAAGCGGAAGCGGGGGAACAGAGACCGGCAAAGGATGACGTTCATCGGGCGACTGCCATTCCAGACGGCCCAGCTGGATAGCGCGTTTCAACCGCAGCCACAGCAGCGGCTGCGCCTGCAGGGTGCGCAGCGACAGCACCAGCGTTCCGCCGTTGGCGCGGTGAATCAGGCCTGGCTCAAGCTGCAGTCGGTCGCGGTGCAGGCGCACGCAGCCGAATAGCTGATCGTTTTCAATCCACTCTGCGAACTGAACCTGACCGCTGCCGGTAAAAGGATGCGAGGCATCGCCGGGCGGCTGAAGGGTCACGTTATCCGCGATGATATGATAATGTCCGCCGAACAGCTCAGTGGATTCGTCAGCGATACGCTCCATCTGGCGCGCGATAAGCGCCAGGTAGTCCAGGTTCTCCTGACTACATACCAGCAGAAGGGGAAAGCTCTCGCTTTGCTGATCGAGGCAGGCCAGCGCATTCAGCAAACGCGGCTGTACCGTCGCCAGGCTATCGGTCTCTTCTTCGGTAATACGGGAGAAAACGGACGCGTATCCGGTAATATTCGGCTGCAGGTCTTGCCAGGAAAGTTGGGAGCTGGTCAAAATAATCGCATTTGGTTAATTAAAGAAAAGCGGGATTATACAGGAAACCCCTTTGTTAAGCACTGCATGGTTCGGATTAACCCTGAGACATACAACGCCTTTTTCCTTACTGCATCCAGCAAAAAAACTGTTATTCTAAATTTGTTACGCGGTCACGATGAGATTCCGATGAAATACCAACAACTCGAAAATCTTGAAAGTGGATGGAAATGGAAATACCTGGTGAAGAAGCACCGGGAAGGCGAGCTGATCACGCGTCATCTTGAACTCAGCGCCGCGCAGGCGGCCGTGGATGAACTGCTCGCAATGGAAAACCGTCCGGTCGATGTGGCTGAATGGATCGCGCAACATATTCATCCGGACCTGGATAATCGGCTGAAACAGACGATTCGCGCGCGCCGCAAGCGACACTTCAACGCTGAGCATCAGCATACGCGTAAGAAATCGATCGATCTGGAATATCTGGTGTGGCAGCGTCTGGCAGGGCTGGCGCAGCGTCGCGGTTGCACGCTGTCGGAAACTATCGTTCAGCTGATCGAAGATGCCGAACGTAAAGAGAAATACGCTACCCAAATGTCGAGTCTGAAACAGGATCTGCAGGCGATTCTCGGCAAATCAGAAACGGGCAGCGACTAGCGCGGTGCGTTAAAGGATAAACAGCAGACATAAAAAAACCCCGCTTTGCGGGGTTTTTTCTTACGGAGTAACTTAAGCCTGCGGCTGAGTTACAACGTCTTTGATACCTTTCACGTCGATTTCTACGCGACGGTCCGGACCCAGGCAGTCGATCAGAGCCTGACGGCCTTTCACGCTGTCACAGGTGTTGCCGGTAACTGGGTTAGATTCGCCCATGCCACGTGCAGAGATCTTGTTAGACGGGATACCTTTAGATACCAGGTAGTCAACCACTGACTGAGCGCGTTTCTCAGACAGTTTCTGGTTGTACTGCTCAGAGCCGATGCGGTCAGTGAAGCCCAGAACGACGACTGAACCATCTTTCGGATCCATTGAGCTCAGCTGGCTGTACAGCTGATCCAGAGCCTGCTGGCCTTCCGGCTTCAGGGTAGATTTGTTGAAGGTGAACAGCACGTCAGACTTCAGGGTGAAACGCTTGGTTTCAACAACTGGAGCCGGAGCCGGAGCCGGAGCTACAACCGGTGCTGCTTCATCCTGACCGAAGCGGTATGAAACGCCTACGCTCAGCATGCCGTTGTCAGGACGTGCGCCAACGGTCTGTGCGTCGCCGATGTTGTTAACCCACTGGTAGTCCAGACGAGTTGCCCAGTTCTGAGTCAGAGCGTATTCAACACCCACTGCTGCCAGCGGAGAAACGCCGGTGTCGTGGTCGCTGATGCGGCCGTTGACAGCGTTGTTCTGAGTTGCGTCAGCGCGCCATACCATACCACCCAGACGGGTGTAGACATCCAGATCGTCAGTGATCGGATAGCTCAGTTTAGCAGCCAGCTGAACGCCCTGTGCTTTGAATGCGCCGTTGTTTACGGTGCCTTTGTTCGGCATACGGCCAAGCCAGTCGTAACCCAGCTCGAAGCCCAGGTACGGGTTAGCCTGGTAACCTACGAATGCACCAGCGCCAAGCTGAGATTCGTGAGTCGGGCCATTATTGTTGCCATAACCGTTACCGTAGTAACCAGTATCGTGATACTGAGACCAGCCCAGTTTAGCACCGGTATACCAGGTGTCATCTTTCGGAGCGGCCTGCGCTACGGTAGCGAAGCCAGCCAGTGCCACTGCAATTGCGATAGCTGTCTTTTTCATTTTGCGCCTCGTTATCATCCAAATAGGCAATGAGCAAAAAGGGATGCTCTTGGTTGTAATCCTTCGCCGGGTTAATACGCTCGCTTATGACTCTACCGATTAAAAAACGGAGATTATTGAGCACCCTGGCGAGGTAAAGTCTACAACGAGATTGGAAAGTTACAAGTATGATGTGAGGGGATGCTGCAAAAAAACAGGGCTTTATACACATATTCTAACATTTTGCCCGGCCTTAATGCCGTCGCGCTTTAAGGCAAAATGCAGCTAAACCATTGTCAAAGCTGGAGGGAAAAGAATCAGTGGTTTAGCTGAAACAAAAAAGGTAAATGGCGCGAGAAAAATCCTATTTTTACTTAATGAAACAAATCCGACTGAATTTTTAGTCCTTTATTTGGTCGCAGCGTGCGTTCGGTCGTCCCATTTGGACGCATAATCAACCCTAGCGCTTTGCCTTCCGCCGCAGCCTGTTCTAATTCGCGCCGCTCTTCCTCATCCAGATCGTAAGGTATCCACGCCAGCACGACGCTGTAATTCCCTGTGCGCAAAGCTTTAATCATCGCCTCCACAGAGGTGCAGCGCTCGGAATCCGCGACGTGCATGCTTTTTTCCAGCGGCAGACCCGACTGCTGCAGCCAGGCGCGATTGAGCTTGTGCGCGGGCGTCAGCCACAGCTGCCAGCGAGACTCCTGGCTGAGCTGTTGCAGTAACGGCAGCAGCAACATTTGCATCATGCCAGGCTGTTCGCTATAGCGCAGTTCCGTAATCCAGCCGCTGTGCTGCGACGGTTTGGTAGCGGATACGTGACGGTGAGCGAAGCCTGCATTATTAAAGTGTTGGGTGCGCATAAGTTAACCACTCAGCATTGGACTGTATGGATATACAGTAATGACTTCCTGGATAAAGATCAACCTCAAATTTGGAAAACGGCTCGCAAAAAAGAGAGAAGGTCGGGCTCGAATAAAAGAATTAATTGAACCCTTAATTGATTTTTTCTATATCTCTAACTGATTGATAGTGATGGTTTTTTATTAATTGCACACAAGGAGAGCGTGTCATGAAAAAACAGCACCCTGTTGTAGAACGGTCCCGTAATCGTCTGGCCGCGCTAGGCCACATCGAGTCGCGCACCCAGTTCGGCGGCTATGCGCTGGCGGTGGAAAAAGTCGTTTTCGCTCTCATCAATGACGACGCGCTCTATCTGCGCGCCAGCGAAGCGCTGAGGGAATATGCAGCGCGGCAGCCGATGCAGCCGCTGGTGTTTCGCAAGCGCGGCACCGAGGTGAGCCTTGACTACTATCGCGTCGACGACGCGCTCTGGAGCGATCCTGACCAGCTGTTGTCGCTCTCCGCCGCTTCGCTGCGCACCGCCCGACAGGAGACGCTGGCCAAACAGCGGCCGCTGCGGCTGAAAGATCTGCCCAACCTTAGCCTGCGCATGGAGCTCTTGCTGCACGAGGCGGGGGTGAGGACCGTGCGCCATCTGAGGGAGCTGGGATCAAAACGGTGCTGGCTCAGGCTCAGAGCGATCAATCAGCATATTGGCTTTAAAACCTTGCTGGCGCTGGAAGGGGCAATAGAAGGGCGTCATGAAGCCGCCCTGCCGCAAACTGTCAGGGCGGAACTGAATGAATGGTATCAGGAGACGTTAAAAGGCGACGCCTCTTAAGGCTGCGCCAGCGTCCGGCGCAGACGGGCGATCTCCGGCAGCAGGGCGACCAGCAAGCCGAGCTGCTGCAGCACCAGCGGAGCGCGCGTCTCCTGATTGGCAGCCATATCGCTAATGCGCTGCGTTAGCGCGCTCTGCATCGCTTCCGCTTCGGCGTCGCTTACCACGTCGGTTTGCAGCACATCTTCGACATAGCAGACCGTATCGTCGAGCAGCGTCAGCAGCGCGCCGTCGTTCAGCTTATCGCGGTGCGCGCCCAGCGCAGAGATATAGCTCAGGAAAGAGTGGTTAAGACAGAGCAGCTGGAACGCGGACTCTTTATGTTTCTGCTGCGTCCGCGACTCGCCGCTCATATTGGAAACCACCGAAGCCAGCTCCGCATCGGCGTTGTGGGCGTCGCGGCGCGCGATACGATAGGCGAGGCGGTTGTCTTTGCCCTGGTGATATTGCTCCATAATCGCATCCAGATAGCGGCAGTTGGCATTCAGGGTGCGCGTCGCCACGGCGGGCAGCTGGCGAAAACGCCAGTCGGGCCAGATAAACGCCACCGCCAGCCAGGCGAGCGCGCATCCCAGCAGCGTGTCCACGATGCGCGGCAGCGCCACCTCGAATCCCTCTCCCAGCAAATTAAAGCAGAGCAGCACCAGCAGCGTGATAAACAGCGTCGCCTGCGCGTACTGCACCTGACGAAAGGCGAAAAACAGCACGCCGCTGACCACGATCAGCACCAGCTGGCCTTCGGTCGACGGCACCAGCCAGAGCACCGGCAGGCCGATGGCGATGCCCGCCAGCGTACCGCCGATACGCAGCGCGAGCCTGCGCCGCGTGGCGTTATAGTTAGGCTGGCAGACAAACAGGCTGGTAAGCAGGATCCAGTAGCCGCGATCGAGGCCGGTAATCTGAATAAAGCCGTAGCCGATACAGAGCACCACCGTCATGCGCACCGCGTGGCGGAACAGCGCCGAGGCGGGCGACATGTGTCGGCTCAGACGCAGGCGAATGTCGCTCCAGCCGCTGAGCCCTTCGCGCGACAATCGGTTATCGCCCGCCAGGTTTTCGCTGGCTAAAGACTGCTCAGACTCTATCGATCCCAGCTGCGCGTCGATGGCGCGCAAATTACGCAACAGCCAGAACAGCGGGCGCAGATGAGGCGCGTCAGGCTCGTTTTGCTGCAGGCGCTCCAGCGCCGTCTGCAGGCGATCGAAGGCGCGCTCGAAGCGCGGGTCATGCTCCCAGCGCTCGCGCAGCAAAATACACTGAGAGAGCTGGCGGCACGCCTGCGCCTGCATATTCAGCAGCCGCTGAAAGCGGAACAGGATCTCGTTGTAGCGCCAGTCGTCGCGCAGCAGATGATACTGCAGATGAGAGGAGCTGGCGCGCTCGTGGATATCCTGCGCGACAAAGTAGTAGTGCAGGCTGCGGCGGGTGCTGCGCGATCCGCGATCGCCGCGCAGGCGGCTCTGCAGCGTGCTTTTAGTCAGGTTTAGCTGCGCCACCAGTTGGCTGTTGACCATCGCGGTGCGGATCAGAGTGGCGTCGTCCTGCGCCTCGCCGTCGGGATCGAACAGATTCGCCTTGGCTTCAAGGTACTGCGCCAGCTGCGCGTAGCTCCCCGCCAGCTGTTCCTGCACCGGCCGCACCGGGAACATCAAATGGCCGAGCAGCGTCAGCACGTTGTACCAGAGCGCCCCGACCAGCAGCAGTATCGGCTGCATATACCACTGCGAAAAAAGCCCGATGCCCAGCATGGTGTAAACCGCAATCAGCAGCGCGCCAAAGGCGATGGTGGCGTAGCGCTGGCCGAGCGCGCCCAGCAGAATAAAGCCCCAGGTGGAGAGCGCCAGACCGGCCATAAAGGCCAGCGGATGGGGAAACAGCAGCTCTACCGACACCGAGGCGATACAGAAGCAGAGCAGGGTAATCAGCAGATTGCGCAGCCGACCGGTAAGGCGATCGTCGAGATCGGCCAGCGCCGCGGCCACCACGCCGAGCGTCAGCGGAATGGTCCAGTCGATCTGATGCAGCCACCAGGGCACCGCCGCGCAGCCGGTCAGCGCCAGAAAGATGCGCAGCAGATAACGCCAGCTGCTGTTAAAGAGATAGTTGCGCCAGCCCGGCAAGGCTTTGGACATCATATAGCGGCCTCAGTAGCGCCGACGGGCGCTGGCGTCGCGCGCGGCGCGGGCTTCTTCAACCGAGACCACGCGGCGGCCGACCGGCCAGAGCGCGATGGCGGCGATTTTAAAGTTGGCGAGGCCCACCGGAATGCCGATGATGCTGATGCACTGCACGATGCCGGTGGAGATATGGGTCAGGCAGAGCCACCAGCCGAAAAAGATCAGCCAGAAAATATTGAGGAAGGTGCCGCCGGTGTTGAGCAGCGCGCTTTTACTCTCCGGTCGCAGCACGTCCACGTGCACCGCCTCGTTGCCGTAAGGCAGCAGAGAGAGTTTGGTGATTTCCCAGCAGGAGCGCGTCAGCGGCAGGGTAAAGATCAGGACGATACTCACCAGCGTGGCGAACAGCCAGCAAAGGGTGGTGATAAACCCGCCGAGAATAAAATTGAGAATGTTCAACACAGTGCGCATGGCGTTTTTTTCCTTTTGCTTTCCGCAAGATGTGCCGCCAAGTTTAGCCTGTTTTAAGGCTGGAGCGCCAAGAGTCTGACAGGTAAACTCCCGATATTCTTTTCCCAGGTTCGACGGTGTGGACATGGAACTCAAAGCGACATCGATGGGCAAACGGCTTGCCCAGCATCCCTATAACCGGGTACGCCTGCTGGCGGCTGGGGTGGAAGTAAGCGGCGACCGGCACGAATACCTGATTCCTTTCAACGAGCTGCTCAATATCAGCTGCAAGCGCGGCATGGTCTGGGGCGAGCTGGAATTTTTACTCCCTGACGACAAAGTCGTGCGGCTGCACGGCACCGAATGGCAGGAGACGCAGCGCTTCTACCACTATCTGCTGCAGGCCTGGCAGGCGTGGAGCGCCGAGATGAGCGCGATCTGCGCCGGGGTGCTAGACGAACTCAGGCAGGAGATCGCGCGCTTCGGCGAGCAGGATCGCTGGATCAGGCGCAGCGAGCTGCAGGCGCTGCGCGCCACCATCGAAAAACAGTTCGCCGCGCTGCCGCTGCCGCTGGCGCGCCTGGAGACGTTTAGCGACTGCCGCGAGCCTTACCTGCTTTGCCAGCGCTGGCTGGAGCAGGGCGACGCGGCGCTGCGCCAGCGCAACCGCGACTGGACGGCGCGCATGCTCAGCGCGCATCACGACTTTTTCGCCTCGGTGGAATCTTCGCCGCTCAACGTGTCGCAGAGCGAAGCGGTGGTGAACGGCGAGGATGCGGTGCTGGTGCTCGCGGGCGCAGGCAGCGGCAAAACCTCGGTGCTGGTGGCGCGGGCGGGCTGGCTGCTGCGGCGCAAGCTGGCCGCGCCCGAGCAGATTCTGCTGCTGGCGTTTGGGCGTCAGGCGGCGGAAGAGATGAACGACCGCATTCAGTCGCGGCTGGGCGTCGCCGACATTCAGGCGCGCACCTTTCACGCGCTGGCGCTGCACATTATCCGTGAAGGCAGCAATAAGCAGCCGATCGTCAGCAAGCTGGAGAGCGATACCGCGGCGCGTCACGCGCTGCTTATCGACACCTGGCGACAGCAGTGCGACGAGAAGAAGGCGCAGGCGAACGGCTGGCGTCAGTGGCTGCGCGATGAGCTGGAGTGGGAGCTGCCTGAAGGGCACTTCTGGCAGGACGATCGGCTGGCGAAACGGCTGGCGTCGCGCCTCGAACGCTGGCTGGGACTGATGCGCATGCACGGCGGCGCGCAGGCGGCGATGATCGCTGACGCGCCGGAAGAGGTGCGCGAGCTGTTCAGCAAGCGAGTGAAGCTGATGGCGCCGCTGCTGAAAGCCTGGAAAAGCGCGCTGAAAGAGAAGGGCGCGGTCGATTTTTCCGGGCTGATCCATCAGGCCGTAGCGATCCTCGACAAAGGACGCTTTATCAGCCCGTGGAAGCATATTCTGGTAGACGAATTTCAGGATATTTCGCCGCAGCGCGCCGCCCTGCTCGCGGCGCTGCGCCAGCAGAACAAGCGCGCCACGCTGTTCGCCGTGGGCGACGACTGGCAGGCGATCTATCGCTTCACCGGCGCAGAGATGACGCTGACCACCGCCTTTCATCACTACTTCGGCGACGGCGATCGCTGCGTGCTGGATACCACCTATCGCTTTAACGATCGCATTGGCGATATCGCTAACCGCTTTGTCCAGCAGAACCCGCACCAGCTGCGCAAGCCGCTCAACAGCCTGATCAAAGGCAGCAAAAAAGCCGCCGGCCTGCTGCCGCAGGAGCAGCTGGAGCCGCTGCTGAACAAGCTGAGCGGCTACGTGAAACCTGATGAGCGCGTGCTGCTGCTGGCGCGCTATCACCATCTGCGCCCGGATGTGCTGGATAAAGCCAAAACCCGCTGGCCGAAGCTCAACCTCGACTTTATGACCATTCACGCCAGTAAAGGACAGGAAGCGGATTTTGTTATTCTGCTGGGATTGCAGGCGGGAAAAGAGGGCTTTCCCGCCGAGGCGCGCGAATCGGTGATCGAGCAGGGACTACTGCCGCAGCCGGAGGATTTTCCGGATGCGGAGGAGCGGCGTCTGGCCTATGTGGCGTTAACGCGCGCGCGCCAGCAGGTATGGATGCTCTACGATCGCGAACAGCCTTCGCGCTTTGTCGAGGCGTTTCGTCAGCTCGGCGTGCCGCTGCTGCGTAAAGCCTGATTAGCTCAGGCGCGCCTGCAGATAGCGCTGATAATCGGGGATGGCGATCTCTACCGACTGGGCAAACAGCGGCGACTGAATAATAAAGTTGGCCGTGGCGCGGTTGGTAGCAACCGGAATGTTCCAGACGGTGGCGAGGCGCAGCAGCGCCTTAACATCGGGATCGTGCGGCACCGCGTTAAGGGGATCCCAGAAAAAGATCAGCACGTCGATTTTGCCTTCCGCGATCAGCGCGCCCACCTGCTGATCGCCGCCCATCGGGCCGCTCAGCATTGCGTTCACGTTCAGTCCGGTATGGCGATTAATCAGATTGCCGGTGGTGCCGGTGGCGTAAAGCGTGTGGGGTTCAAGCGTGGGCTGGTTCTGTTTTACCCAGTCGAGCAGCGAGGCCTTGCAGTGGTCGTGCGCAACCAGCGCGATATGTTTGCTAAGGCCAAGCGTGCGGGTGGTCTGTTCCATAAAGACGTCCTGGTGAAGTCGCGTGCGAAGAAGAGTGGCACGAGTTTACCCTGCGTCTTTCCCGCCTATCAACTTGTCCTTAACAATTTGACCAGCGACATAAACTGCTGGCGGGTCGCCTGATCAAAGCGATGAAACCAGCGCTTAATCGCGGGCGACTGCGCTTCGTCTATCCAGACGAATTCCGCCTCGACGGGCGGCAGGTTTGCCGCGCCGTCGCGCACGGCGGCGAAATGGGGTACGGAGGCGACCTGGCCGTTGCGGTTATAGAGGATCATCGCCTTTTCCATATCGCTTTCCGCAGAGAGCGGCAGACGATCGCGCCGAATATCGATCTCTTTGCCATGTTCGTCGACCAGCTGAAAATTGAGCGTGCGATCGAAGTGATGGCGCTCGCGGCGATTTTCCAGCGCGGGCAGGCGGATGGTGATGGTTTTGACCTGGGCGTTGAAGGTGACGATCATCGGCGCAGACTGATAGCGCAGCGACGCGTCTTTGCGCGCGTCGCGCAGCTGTTCGACGCGGAAGAGAAACTGATGCTGCCCGCGCTCCAGCTCAAGACTGTCGGCGCCTTTCAGCAGCGAACCGGAAATTTTGCGCCCGTCCAGCACCAGCAGATCGATCTGCGGATCAAGCTTCAGCGTGATGGCCTGACAGGTTGCCGAGACGAGGAGAACAGTCAACCCCGTCACGACCAGAGAGAGTTTCATGTAGACTCCAGAATAGGGCGCAAAGTTTTGTGTGTAGCAAATTCTTACATTATGGCAGTAAATTTACATTTGAACATATATTTCTGTGCGCCAGTGCAAAATTCCGCTTTCTGGAAAGCGGCGCGCTTAACAGGCGACGCTACATTTAATGCTCTGAAACAAGGAGAAAAAAATGAACGATCAAACGATTCGCGACGTGTTGACGCGCACTCAGCGCATTGCACTGGTAGGCGCCAGCGATCGTCCAGACCGACCGAGCTACGGCGTGATGAAATATCTGCTGGATCAGGGCTACGAGGTGATTCCGGTGAGTCCGAAACTGGCCGGGAAGACGCTGCTGGGCCAGACGGCCTACGCGAAGCTGGAAGAGGTTCCGGGCAAAATCGATATGGTTGACGTGTTTCGCAATTCAGAAGCGGCGTGGGGCGTGGCGCAGGAAGCGATTGCGGCGGGCGCGGATACCCTCTGGCTACAGCTGGGCGTGATCAACGAGCAGGCCGCCGTGCTGGCGCAGGATGCGGGTCTGACCGTGATTATGGATCGCTGTCCTAAAATAGAAATTCCGCGTCTGGGCGTGACGCGACAGAAACAGTAGCATCACAGGCGGCGTAGGAATGCCGCCTGCGATCAGTGGCGCAGGCGCGGAGCCTGCAGCTGCTGGCGAATCGATGCGGCCAGCTCGTCCATCTCCGGCTGTTCCGGATGTTCCGAACTGGTTTCGCCGGAAAGCTGAATCTCAGCGATATAGGTGTGCACCTGATCGCCTTCTTCATCTTCCATTACCACGTGATACCAGGGCGCGCGGCGCAGCGTTTCGGTCGCGCCGACCTCGTCCAGCTTCGGCGTATCCAGCGAATATTCGGGATCGACATCGACTATTACGCCCAGCACGCCCGAAAGGCGGTGCCGAACCTGCTGACCAATACCAAATTTAGTGGCAATCATAGTGACCTCCAGAAAAACTGCCTCCTGATCAATATGGCGTCAGAAGGCGCTTTTTCAAGTCACACCACACGACATGCAAAACCTTTCAGATAAAGACCCTCAGGATAGCTGGCGATCACCGGGTGATCGGCCGCCTGACGGAACTGCTCGATAAACTGCGCTTCGCGGCCCGCATCCAGCGCGGCGTCGGCCACGATCTTCTGGAACAGCTCGGTCGCCATCAGGCCTGAACAGGAGAAGGTCATCAGGATGCCGCCGGGATTGAGCAGCTGCATCGCCAGCATATTGATATCTTTATACCCGCGACAGGCGCCCGCCAGCTGGTTTTTGTTCTCCACGAACTTCGGCGGATCCATGATAATCAGATCGAACTTCTCGCCGGCGTCGCGGTAGCGGCGCAGCAGCTTGAACACGTCGTCGCGCACGAACTGGGCGCGCGACAGATCCAGCTCGTTGAGCTCGACGTTCTGGCGCGCTACGTCAAGCGCCTCCTGCGAGGTATCCACGCTAATGACTTCGCGGCAGCCGCCCATCAGCGCCGATACGGCAAATCCGCCGGTATAGGAGAAGCAGTTCAGCACGCGCGCATCCTGCGCATAGCGGCGCGTCGCCAGACGGCTGTCGCGCTGGTCGAGGTAATAGCCGGTTTTATGGCCGCCCTGAATATCGACCAACAGCTTCATGCCGTGTTCGGTAATCGGCAGCAGCGGCGGCGGTAGTTCGCCGGTTACCGTGCCCTGCGTCAGCTCCAGACCCTCTTTTTTACGCACCGCCACATCGGAACGATCGTAGATGGCGCACTGGGGAAAGCACTGCTGCAGCGCGGAGAGAATCGCCGGGCGCTGATACTCCGCGCCGGCAGAGAGCAGCTGCAGCACCAGAAAGTTGCCGAAGCGATCGATGGTGACGCCAGGCAAGCCGTCAGATTCGCCGGCGATCAGACGATAGCTGTCCAGCCCGTCTTTCTGCGCCAGCCAGTCGCGCCACTGCCGCGCCAGCTCGAAACGGCGTACGAAGAAGGCGATATCAATTGATTCGTCCTGCTGCCAGCTCCAGACGCGGGCGCGAATTTGCGACTGCGGCGAATAAGCCGCGCGCGCGAGAAATTTGCCGTTATGGTCGCAGACATCAACGGTTTCACCCAGTTGCGCTTTACCTTCAAGGCGCGCGACGGCACCGGAAAACACCCACGGATGGCGGCGGAGCAGGGATTTTTCACGTCCCTTAGCGAGAATCAATCGAACGGTCATAGTTTGCTATGCTTACCTGAAAAAATGAGGCGCCATTGTCCGGCGGATAACGGAAAATTGCAACGCGCAGCGGCAGGAGAGAGTGATGACATCAGCCTGTTATAAAATATGGGTGCACGGCAGAGTGCAGGGCGTCGGGTTCCGCTACAGTACTCAAACGCAGGCGTCGCAGCTTGGCGTGCTGGGTTATGCGCGGAATCTGGATGACGGCAGCGTTGAGGTACTGGCCTGGGGCGAGCCGGACAAGGTCGACGCGCTTATCGCGTGGCTGAAGGCCGGCGGGCCGCGCAGAGCGCGTGTCGATAAAGTATTAATGGAGCCGCATCAACCCGCCGAGCCGCCGCGCCGTTTTACCACCGGTTGATCAGAGACACTTCGCTGGTTTAGGCAGGCCAGCGATTTTAGTCGCCTGTTTCGCCGGGCCGTCCGGGAACAGACGGAACAAGTAGCGGCTGTTGCCTTTCTCTTCGCCGTACTTTTGCGCCATCGCCTTGACCAGCATGCGGATGGCGGGCGAAGTATTGTATTCCAGATAGAACGCGCGCACGAAACGCACCACTTCCCAGTGCGCCTCGCTCATGGCGATGCCTTCTTTATCGGCGATCTGTGCTGCCAGCGCCTCGCTCCAGTCGTCACGATGCTTCAAATAGCCTTCGCCGTCGACCTCGATGGTTTTACCGTTAAATTCCACGTTTGCTCCTGACTGCGTTATCCGGCGGCATTCTACCAAATTGCGCCGTCATAAAAAGCAAAACCCCGCCGAAGCGGGGTCAGGGAAGCGCTGTCGCGGGACGCCTTGCTGTTGTGTAGGGCTACCCGCTGCGAAGCGATTAGTCGTTGCGGGCGAAGCCCAGAATGCTCAGCAGGCTGATAAAGATATTGTAGAGCGAGACGTAGAGGCTGACGGTGGCGCGAATATAGTTGGTCTCGCCGCCGTGAATAATATTGCTGGTTTCCCACAGGATTGCGCCGGCGGAAAAGAGAATAAACAGCGCGCTGATCGCCAGGTGCAGCGCAGGCAGCTGCAGGAACAGATTGGCGACGACCGCCACCAGCAACACCACGAAGCCCGCCATCATCATACCGCCCAGGAAAGACATGTCGCGGCGGGTGGTCAGCACATAGGCCGAGCAGCAGAAGAAGACCAGCGCCGTGCCGCCTAACGCCAGCGCAATCACGTCACCCATGCCTGCGGCTAAAAACGAGCTGAGGATCGGACCAAGGCAGTAGCCGAGGAAGCCGGTGAAGGCGAAGGCCGCCAAAATCCCCATCGGGCTGTCAGCCAGCTTATGGGTGAGGAACATCAGGCCGTAAAAACCGACCAGCATTAAAATCAGTCCCGGACCAGGCAGGCCCAGCACGGTGCTCGCAGTGGCGGTTACGGCGGAAAACGCCAGCGTCAGGCCGAGCAGGAAATAGGTGTTACGCAGCACCTTATGGGTGCTGAGCAGCGATGTCCGTGAAGACGAGGTAATAATTCTGTCCATAATGCGCTCCTTTATCAGAACACGAGGTTTGCGCTGAGAATACGCAGCGGGGGCAAAACGGGAAAGGCGTTTTACCCTTCTTTACGCGATAAATCGCTGTTTCTCTGAGCGGAATGGCGATTTCGCCAACGAATAACGCCATTTTGGCTGTTTTTCAGGCGAATGAATTCGTACAGGCTTTACATCCTCCGGGGGGATGTTTATAGTGCGCCTCATTGCGGAGGGGTGGCCGAGCGGCTTAAGGCAGCGGTCTTGAAAACCGCCGATGGGAAACCATCCGAGAGTTCGAATCTCTCCTCCTCCGCCACTTTCCTGCTCAGGCAGGAACAGGCAATGCGGCAATGTCGTTTTGCCGATGTGAAAAGCATCACCCCGGAGGGATGGCCGAGCGGCTTAAGGCAGCGGTCTTGAAAACCGCCGATGGGAAACCATCCGAGAGTTCGAATCTCTCTTCCTCCGCCACACCAGACAGGCCAGCACAATGTGCTGGCCTGTTGCATTTCTGCCTTTCGACCTCTGCTCGCACTGCGCTTTACAGGCTGCTTTCGGCCTGCTCTGCTATAGTCCATTCACGTTTTTGCAAACATCGGGCGCATTTCGCGGCCAGCTTAGGTTACACTGTGGGCCACTATGCTCTGATCAGAGCTAATCGGTTGATAGCCAGAGTGTTTCTCTACTGAATAAATGGAATAGGCACAATGATCAAGAAACTGAGTCTTTGCGCACTGTCGGTGCTGGCCGCGCTGCCGATCGGCATGGCGGCCCAGGCGGCTGAAGGCGACATGCAGCTGCAACAGGTACTGATGTTTAGCCGCCACAACCTGCGCGCGCCGCTGGCCGATAATGGCAGCGTGCTGGAACAGTCGACGAAGAAAAGCTGGCCGCAGTGGAGCGTGCCGGGCGGACAGCTCACCACCAAAGGCGGCGTGCTGGAAGTCTACATGGGCAACTACACGCGTCAGTGGCTGGCGCAGCAGGGCCTGGTGCAGAACGGCAGCTGTCCCGACAGCAGCAACGTCTTCGTCTACGCCAACAGCCTGCAGCGCACCGTCGCGACGGCTCAGTTCTTCGTTAACGGCGCGTTCCCCGGCTGTGATATCGCCGTCACCCATCAGGACGCCATGGGCACTATGGATCCGGTGTTTAACCCGGTGATCACCGACGACAGCGAAGCCTTTAATAAGAAAGCGCTGGCGGCGATGACGGCGGAAAACGAAAAGCTGGCGCTGAAGCCTTCGCTGCAGCAGCTGGATAAGATCGTCGATTACAAATCCGCGCCGGCCTGCAACAACAAAAAACAGTGCGATTTAAGCAGCGGCGACAACGTCTTCAGCGCCGAAAACGGCAAAGAGCCGAACGTAAGCGGCCCGCTGAAGGTCGGCAACTCGCTGATGGACGCCTTCACGCTGCAGTATTATGAAGGCTTCCCGCTTGAGCAGGTCGCCTGGGGCCAGATCAAAACGCCAGAGCAGTGGAAAACCCTGTCGGCGATCAAAAACGGCTATCAGGACGCGCTTTTCACCAGCCCGGACATCGCGCGCGAAGTCGCCGCGCCGCTGGTGGACTACATCCGCAGCCAGCTGGTGGATGAGGACAAAGCCAACGCGCCGAAAATCACCCTGATGGTGGGACACGACTCCAATATCGCCTCGCTGCTGAGCGCGCTGCAGGTTAAGCCTTATGAACTGCCGGGCACCTGGGAAAATACCCCCATCGGCGGCCAGCTGGTGTTCGAACGCTGGCACGATGCGAAAAACAATAAAGATCTGCTGAAGCTGGAATATGTCTACCAGACCGCCGATCAGCTGCGCGACGGCGAAGTGCTGAGCCTGAAGAATCCGCCGAAGCGCGTGACGCTGCAGCTGGAAGGCTGTCCGACCGACGGCAACGGCTACTGCAGCTGGGATCAGTTCGCTCAGGCGCTGAACGGCGCGCTGCAGGGCACGCCGATGGAGCCGGCCGCGCAGCCGACTGCGGCTGCCGCAGACGATGCCGCTAAGCCGGCGGAGAATAAACCGGCCGTCGATAAAGCCGCCGCCGATAAAGCCGCTGCCGATAAAGCCGCCGCTAATAAAGCTGCTGCGGACAAAGCGGCAGCGGAGAAAGCCGCCGCGCAAAAAGCCGCTGAAGCGAAAGCTGCAGAAGAGAAGGCGAAAGCGGCCGAGGAAAAAGCGAAAGCAGAACGCGCCGCGGCGCAAAAGGCGGCAGCTGAGAAGGCGGCCGCCGACAAAGCGGCGGCAGACAAAGCCGATGCGGATAAACCTGCCGACGCGCCAGCGCAGAAGCCGGTGGAGTCCGCGCAGAACAGCGATGCGAAACAGACCGTCACCCAGTAAACCCCGCACCAATAAAAAACCCCGCCGCAGCGGGGTTTTTTTATGGGCGAGACAGATTAGCCTGCGACCACCACCAGCTTCTGGTTGGCGAACTCTTTGATACCCAGATCCGACAGCTCGCGGCCATAGCCGGAGCGCTTCACGCCGCCGAACGGCAGCTCGGCTGAGGTATCGCTCTGCGAGTTGATAAACACCATGCCGGTCTCGATCGCCGAGGCGAGTCGGCGTCCGCGCGCGCTGTCTTGCGTCCAGACCGAGCCGCCCAGGCCGTAGTGAGAGTCGTTCGCCAGCGCAACGGCAGCGTTGTCGTCGCCTACCACATAAATCTGCGCCACCGGTCCGAAGAACTCCTCATAGTAGGCAGGATTATCCGGGCGGATGTCGGTCAGGATCGTCGGCTGGAAGTAGCAGCCGACGCCCTCGACCGGTTTGCCGCCGATCAGCAGCGTCGCGCCGTTACGCACCGCCTCGTCGACCTGTTTCGCAAGACGATCGCGCGCATCTTTGGAAGAGAGCGGCCCCAGCGTGGTCTGCTCGTCGAGCGGATCGCCCAGGCGGGCCGCCTTGAGCGCTGCGCTGAACTTATCGATAAAGGCGCTGGCGATCTTTTCGTGCAGAATAAAGCGCTTGGCGGCGGTGCAGACCTGACCGCAGTTGCTGAGCCGCGCCTGCGCGCCCTGACGCACCGCCTCGTCGATATCGGCGTCGTCGAGCACCACGAAAACGTCGTTACCGCCCAGTTCCAGCGTCGATTTCTTCAGGTATTTGCCCGCCTGCTGCGCCACGGCGCTGCCGGCGCGTTCTGAACCTGTCAGGGCGACGCCCTGCACACGATCGTCGGCAATCAGCTCGGCGACCTGGTCGCTGCTGATAAACAGGTTAGTCCAGGCGCCTTCCGGCGCGCCCGCTTCGATGACCAGCTTTGCAAACACGTCGGCGCAGTGCGGCACGATATTGGCATGTTTCGCCAGCACCGGATTGCCCAGCGCCAGGTTAGGCGCCAGCACGCGCATCAGCTGATAATAAGGGAAGTTCCACGGCTCGACGGCGACCAGCACGCCGATAGGATGATACTCGACCCAGGCCTCGCCCAGTTCGCTGGGGTAGGGCTGTGGTTTCAGGATCTCTGCCGCATGGTCGGCATAGTAGCGCGCGATCTGCGCGCAAATTTTCACTTCTCCACGGCTCTGACCAATCAGCTTGCCCATCTCCTTGCTGGCGATGGCGGCCAGCTCGTCAACCCGGCTTTCAATCAAATCAGCCAGTCTGGCGAGCACCTGCAGACGCGGCGCGATATCCCCTTTGCTCCACGACGAGTGGAACAGGCGATCGGCGGTTTCCAGCGCGTGGCTTACCGCAGCGGCGTCGTGAGAAGGCCAGCTTTTCAGCAGCTGATTATTGGCGGGGTTAATGCTCTGATAGGAAGACATAGATTCTCCTTGGTCAGTAAAAAAGGTGAGGCGGGAAATCCCGCCTCGCAATCAGATATTTTTGCGCTCTACCGGCGTATCGTCCCACGTCAGCACGTCGGCTTCCGTTTTGTCAAAGGCGCGAAACAGCACTTCGTCGTTACCCTGCTGACGCCAGATCTCCTCCGCCAGCTTTTCGTCATAGTTAGCCACTTCGAAAATAGCCTCGGCGATTTCCGGCGAGGTGTGGCGCAGCGTGGCCCATTCGCCCACGTGGTGTGCTTTCGCTTGATCGTTCGACATACTTTTCTCCTTAATGAAACTTACCCTTTGAGTTTTACCGTCAGACCGGCAACGTGTTCGCCCTGATAGCGAGCGATATTCAGTTCCGCTTCCGTAGGCTGACGCGAGCCGTCGCCTCCCGCCAGCGTAGTGGCGCCGTAAGGCGTACCGCCGCGCACCTGCGAGATATCGAACAGCTCTTGCGTTCCGTAACCAATCGGCACGATCACCATGCCGTGGTGCGCTAAGGTGGTCCAGACCGAGGTAATGGTCAGCTCCTGGCCGCCGCCGGTACCGGTGGAGGTAAAGACGCTGCCGACCTTGCCGTGCAGCGCGCCGGACGCCCACAGGCCGCCGGTGCGGTCCCAGAAGGTGCGCATCTGGCCGGACATATTGCCGAAGCGCGTCGGCGTGCCGATCAGGATAGCGTCGTACTGCGGCAATATGTCCGGCGTGGCTTCCGGGGCCGCCTGGTTGGTTTTTCCGCCTACCTGAGCGAAACGCTCGGCGTCCATGGTTTCCGGCACGCGCCGGATATCGACTTTGACGCCCGGAACGCGACGCGCGCCTTCCGCTACCGCATGCGCCATGGTTTCGATATGTCCGTACATTGAGTAATAAAGCACCAAAATTCGGGCCATTGCGCGCTCCTCAGCATGTGAAAACCTAAGCAGAAGTATAGAAGAGCTTTTTGGCCCTGCGGCGAGATCGCAAAATTTGCGGTTTTTCTGATGCATTGCATTCAGGTCGCGACCTGCGCACAATGGCGCCCGTTGAATCACGGAAGGTGTGTTATGTCGGACGTTTCCCGCACGCTGGCGCTGCGCGTATCGCGCGAAGAGCTGGTGCTGATTTTGATTACCATGATCTGGGGCGGCACCTTTCTGGTGGTGCATCGCGCGATGGCCTTTTCCGGTCCCTTCTTTTTTGTCGGGCTGCGCTTCGCCACCGCCGCGCTGATCCTCGCCTGCGTCTTTCGTCGCGCGCTGGCGGGCACCACGCGGCAGGAGCTGATCGCCGGCGCGCTGATCGGCCTGTCGATCGCCGGCGGCTACGGCCTGCAAACCTGGGGCATGCAGACCATCTCCAGCAGCCAGTCCGCCTTTCTCACCGCGCTCTACGTGCCGGTGGTGCCGCTGCTGCAGTGGCTGTTTCTGCGGCGGCCGCCGGGCGTGATGGCGTGGTGCGGCATACTGCTCGCTTTTCTCGGCCTGCTGCTGGTGGCCGGGCCGCAGGATGGCCGCATCAGCCTTAACCAGGGCGAAATCGCCACCTTGCTCAGCACGCTGGCGATCGCCGCCGAGATCATCCTGATTAGCCGTTTCGCCGGTCAGGTAGACGTGCGCCGCGTGACGCTGATTCAGCTGGCGGTCGCTTCGCTGTGCGCCTTCGCCCTGATGGCGCCGAACGGCGAGTCGATGCCGGCGCTCAGCCCGACGCTGCTGCTGAGCGCACTGGGTCTCGGCGCGGCCAGCGCGCTGATTCAGGTCACCATGAACTGGGCGCAGCGCAGCGTCTCGCCGACGCGCGCCACGGTAATTTACGCGGGCGAGCCGGTCTGGGCGGGCGTGGTAGGGCGTCTCGCCGGAGAGCGACTGCCTGCGGCGGCCATTCTCGGCGGCGCGCTGATCGTTTGCGGCGTCATCGTCAGCGAGCTGAAGCTCAGGCGAAAAAAAGCGGCGCCCGAGGCGCCGCGCGAATAATCATCCCTGCTGCCGCGCCGGACGCTCCGCCAGCGCCGCGCCGCGTCGGCGCAGAATCGCATTAAGCAAAATCGCGCCGAAGGTGGCGGTGCCGATGCCGCCCAGGGTAAAGCCGCCGATCTTCAGAGAAAAATCGCCCGCGCCCAGCACCAGGGTGGTGGCGACCATAATCAGATTGCCGTTCTGGCTGAAGTCCACATGGTTCTGCACCCAGATGCGCGCGCCTGCGACCGCGATCAGGCCAAAGACCACAATCGAGGCGCCGCCGATCACCGGCGCGGGAATCGCATGGATCAGCGCGCCGAACTTCGGTGAAAAGCCGAGGATTAGCGCAATGACCGCCGCCGCCACGAAGGCGAGCGTAGAGTAAACTTTGGTGACCGCCATCACGCCGATATTCTCCGCGTAGGTGGTCACGCCGCTGCCGCCGATCGAGCCGGAGAGAATGGTCGCCAGGCCGTCGCCGACAAAGGCGCGTCCCATCCAGGGATCGAGATTGCGGCCGGTCATGCCCGCGACCGCCTTGAGATGGCCGAGGTTTTCCGCCACCAGAATAATCGCCACCGGCGCGATCATCACCATCGCCTGAAGATCGAAGCTGGGTGCGGTGGTTTGCGGCATGCCGAACCACGCGGCCTGGGCTACGCCGCTGAAGTCGACCGGTTTGCCGAAGCCCAGCACGTTGGTCAGCAGCGCGTAAATCGCCCAGGCGACGATCAGCCCCACCAGAATCAGCAGGCGCTGCACCATCCCGTGCGTAAAGACCGCCACCAGCCCGATGGCGAGCACGGTCATCACTGCCATCCAGCTGTCGAAGCCGGAGGCCGCCACGCTGTGTACCGCAATGGGCGCGAGGTTAAGCCCGATCGCCATTACCACGGCGCCGGTAACCACCGGCGGCATCAGACGTTCGATCCAGCGCGTGCCGACTTTCATCACCAGCAGGCCGATGAGCATATAGAGCGCGCCGCAGGCGATGACTCCGCCGAGCGCGACGCTGAGATGCGGGTTGAGTCCCTGACCGTTGAAGCCGGTTACGGCGATCACCACGCCGACAAAGGCCGCGCTGGAACCGAGATAGCTCGGCACGCGTCCGCCGGTGATAACAAAAAAGAGCAGGGTGCCGATGCCTGACACCAGGATCGCCAGATTGGGATCCAGCCCCATCAGCAGCGGCATCAGCACGGTGGCGCCGAACATCGCCACCGCATGCTGCAGGCCGAGGATCGCCGTTTGTCCAAACGGTAGCGTCTCATCCGGGGCGATAAGCCCGCCGTCCGATACCGCCGACTTTTTACGCCATTGAGGAAACCAGGAACTCGCCATCGTTATCTCCAGAAAGAGTGGTATCAGGCCGCGCAGGGCGGATTAGCGGGCGTCCTGCCGCTGCAACGGTAGATAGCCGCGATTGAACCAGGCCAGTCCGTGCATTTCGTTGCTGAACGTCAGCGCCAGCACTTCGCAAAACAGCACGTCATGGGTGCCGACCGACGTAATGTCGCTGATGCGACAGTCGAACGAGACCAGCGCCCCTTGCAGCACGGGCGAACCTGTCGCCGCCGTGCGCCACTGCGCCGCCTGAAAGCGCGCTTCCATCGGCGTCTTGCCGCCGAACAGGCCAGAGAGCGCCTCCTGACCGGCTGCCAGGGTATTGACGCAAAGCTGGCGGTTGGCGTCGAACACCGACCATACCGAGGCGGAGCGATTCAGGCAGACCAGCAGAGTCGGCGGCGTATCGGTGACGCTGCACACCGCGGAGGCGGTAAAACCTGCGCGGCCCGCCGGGCCGTCGGTGGTGATGATATTAACGGCGGCGCCAAGGCGCGCCATGCCGTCACGAAAGGCCTGCTTCTCGACCAGCGCGATCTCTGGCGTAAGGGTAAGGGTGCTCATGGTTATCTCCTCAGCTCGCCGCGCGCTGCGGCGCGGCTTCGCTCCTGTTAAGCCACTGCAGCAGCAGCGAATTGAATCCGTCGGCGTCGGTGACGCTCATGGCATGTCCGCCCCAGGACATCGCGATCTGCTGCGCGTTGGGCAGCGCAGCCGCCAGCTCCCCGTTGCAGCTCCAGGGCACCAGCATGTCATCCTGGCTACAGATCGCCAGCACCGGCTGCTGAATGCGTTCGGCCAGCGGCGCGAAGTCGACGCGCATCAGGGCGTTCAGGCGCAGCAGCAGGTTGTCGCGCCCCTGAAAATGGGCGAGATGCGCCGCCTCTTCTTCGGCGAGACGCATCTGATGCTGCGCCATCCACTCCGCCGGATAGAGGAACAGCGGCTGCGCGCGCACGAAGGCCTCGACGCCCGCCTTGAGCAACAGATCCTGCCGCACCTGAAAGCAGCGCCGCGTATGGGGATGCAGCCGCAGCCAGCCGTTGATGACCGCCACGCGCTCGACGCGTTCGGGGTAATCGAGCGCCAGCTGCAGCCCGACGAGGCCGCCGAGCGCGTGGCCGATGACGCTGAAGCGCGTAATAGCGCGCTGCGCCAGCGCCTCGGCCAGCTCGGCCGCCATCATCGCCATCGAATAGTCGGCGGGCAGCGGCTGCGCGCTGCGGCCGGTGCCGCGCTGGTCGTAAACCACCACGCGATAGCGCGCGCACAGCGCCGCCAGCTGCGGCTGCCAGAAGCCCGCTACGCCGCCGAGGCCGGAAGCCAGCACCAGCGTAGCCGCCGCGGGATCCTGCCGTCCCAGTATCTCCAGATGCATCACGCCTCCCGTTTGCCGATATGCGCCACGCTGGCGATTTCCACCAGCGCGTCGGGCTTCACCAGGCCGCACTGAATGCAGAAGCGCGCCGGCTTATCGCCGGCGAAATACTCGGCATAGACCTGATTGATGGCGGCGTAATTTTGCCAGTCGGTAAGAAAAATGGAGTTGAACGTTACGTCGTCGAGCGTGCCGCCCGCGGTTTCAATCACGGTTTTAATGGTTTCCAGCACGTGGCGCGTCTGCGCGGCGGCGTCGCCGATATGCACCACGTTATTCTCTTTATCGAACGGCAGGATGCCGGATACATACACCACGCCGTCGGCCAGCGTCCCCGGCACGAAAGGGGCGATAGGCGTAGCGGTGCCCGGCGGAATAATCACAGACTTCGGCATGGCGTTACTCCTTATGACCTTGCAGGCTTTCGCAGAAGGCGTCGACGCTGGATACCCAGCCGAAAAAGGTTTCGATATTGAAAATCGCCGCCTGCTGCGCGAAGGGCGGGCCCGCCTGGTAAGTGGCGTCTTCCAGCACCACGCCGAAATATTCGAGGAAAAAGCCGTCGCGCAGCGTCGATTCCACACAGACGTTGGTGGCAATGCCGGTAAAGATCAGATGACGAATACCGCGGCTGCGCAGCATGCTGTCGAGCGGGGTGTTGAAAAAGCCGCTGTAGCGCGGTTTCGGCAGCACGATATCTTCTGGCTGCGGCTGCAGCGCGTCCACCAGCTGATAATCCCAGCCGCCTTTCGCCAGCAGCGAGCCCTGCAGCTCAGGGCGCTTGCGCATGGTTTTCAGGGCGTTGGATTTATGAAAATTCGGCGAACCGGCGTCGCCCGCCTCAACATACTGGTTATCCCAGCCGTTCTGGAACCAGACGATCTGCACGCCGGCCGCGCGCGCGGCGGCGACCGCCTGCGCAATCTTCTCTATCACCGGCGTCGTGGCGGAGACGTCGAAGCCGGCGAGGTCGAGATAGCCGCCGGGCGTGGCGTAGGCGTTTTGCATATCGACCACGATCAGCGCGCTTTGCGTGGGTGGGAAAGCGATCGCTTCCGGGCGCGCAGGCAGCTCAACCTGCGGCAGCGCGGAAGCATGGGCGCAGTAAACGGTACTCATCAGGCCACCTCTCTGTTGTCATTGATCTGGCTGCGACACTGCATCAGCGGCTGGATATGCTGGCCGAAATATTCAATGCCCTGCAGGAAGTCGTCAAAGGTGAGCAGCACGCCCTCGGCGCCTTCAACCTGCGCCACCTCATCCAGCATGCGCGCGACGTTAGCGTAAGAGCCAACCAGCGTGCCCATATTGATATTGACCGCGGAAGTGGGGTCGGCCATCTGGCGCACGTTGGTGTCGCTGCCGGAACGCTTGTCCTGCTGGCTCTGCGTGGTGAGCCAGGCGAGCGCCTCCTGGTCGGCGCCCGCTTTGTAGTGTTCCCATTTCGCGCGCGCCGCCTCGTCGCTGTCGGCGGCGATAATCATGAACAGCACGTAGGAGCCGACGTCGCGGCCCGCCTTGTCTGCCGCCTGCTTCATACGCGCGGCGGTCGGGGCGAAGGCGGCCGGCGTATTGACCCCTTTGCCGAAGCAGAAGTTGTAGTCGGCATGCTGCGCGGAAAAGGCCATGCCTGCGTCGCTCTGACCGGCGCAGATCACCTTCATCGGCTTCTGCGGCTGCGGGCTGACGCGGCAGTCGTTCATGGTGAAAAACTCACCCTTGAAATCGGACTGGCCGCTGCCCCAGAGGTCGCGCAGCACGGTAACGTACTCCGTCAGGTAGTCGTAGCGGCGGCTAAAGTAGTCATCGCCCGGCCAGATGCCCATCTGCTCATACTCCGGCTTCTGCCAGCCGGTCACCAGATTGACGCCGAAGCGGCCGCCGGAGATGGAGTCGATGGTCGACGCCATGCGCGCCACGATGGCGGGCGGCAGCGTTAGCGTGGCGGCGGTGGCGTAGATCTCGATACGTGAGGTCACCGCGGCCAGGCCCGCCATCAGGGTGAAAGATTCAAGGTTGTGATCCCAGAATTCGGTTTTGCCGCCGAAGCCGCGCAGCTTGATCATCGAGAGCGCAAAGTCGAAGTGGTAGCGCTCCGCCTTTTGTACGATCGCCTTGTTCAGTTCGAACGTCGGTTTGTACTGCGGAGCGTGGGTAGAAATCAGCCAGCCGTTGTTACCAATCGGAATAAAAACGCCAATCTTCATGTCAAACCCTCTTTGCTAGGTGAAAAATGATGGGGTGCGCTACGCGGCATCCTGCTTCATCCCTGATGGCGGCGCTTGCTGACAAATTTGCAAAGGTTGTGCCACAAAATAAAAGAACATATTTAACAATGAATTAAATTTAAGGCGGCGAGAGAAAGTGGAGCGGATGGTCCGTTATGGACCATTTGGTCAAAAATCTCTGCACGTTTTGCAGGCAAGCTGAACAAAAAAGGTGCAGCGGCCGGGTTGGGCAGGGGTGAGCGGCTTTGCTATGATGCCAGTACGCTTAAGGAATGAGGTAACGCTGTGAAAACCGATGAAAAAAAACCGACGCGACGTTCGCGCGCGACTGCGGCGAAACGCGCCGCCATTCTGGAGGCCGCGCTGGCGCTTTTCTCTCAGTTTGGTATTCACGGCACGCGTCTGGATCAGGTCGCCGAGCGCGCCGACGTCTCGAAAACCAATCTGCTCTACTATTATCCTTCGAAAGAAACGCTCTATATCGCGGTGCTGAAAGAGATCCTCGACGTCTGGCTGGCGCCGCTGCGCGCGCTGCAGCACGATATGGACCCGCTCAGCGCCATACGCCGCTATATTTGCCTGAAGCTTGAGGTGTCGCGCGACCATCCGCAGGCGTCGCGGCTCTTCTGTCTGGAGATGCTGCAGGGCGCGCCGCTGCTAAAAGGGGAGCTGGCGGGCGATCTCAAACAGCTGGTGGACGATAAGGCGGCGATCGTTGAGCGCTGGATCAATGAAGGGCGGCTGGCGGGCGTGCAGCCGCAGCACCTCTTTTTTATGCTGTGGGCGGCGACGCAGCACTATGCGGATTTCGCCAGCCAGGTCGAGGCGATTACCGGCCAGACCCTGAGCGATCCCCAGTTTTTTGATGAAACGGTCGAAAACGTGCAGCGCATGATCATCGAAGGGATCCGCGTGCGCTAATTTCCTGGCGGCTGGCGCCGCCGCTCTGCCACGGAGTCATCGATGGATTCTGTTTCGCAACTGCTGCTGGGCGCGTCGGTCAGCGTCGCGGCGATGGGTCGCCGGACGCCGCTCTGGCAGGCGGCGGCGGTGGGCGCCGTCTGCGGCACGCTGCCCGATCTCGATGTGTTTATCGATCACGGCGACGCCATCCGCAATATGACGCTGCACCGCACCGAGAGCCATGCGCTGCTGTGGCTGACGCTGGCCTCGCCGCTGCTCGCCTGGCTTATCGCGGGCCTGTTCCGGCGCGGCGTAAGCTGGCAGCAGTGGTGGCTGGCCATCTGGCTGGCGCTGATTACCCATCCGCTGCTGGATCTGATGACGGTGTACGGCACGCAGCTTGGCCTGCCGCTCACCGATCACCCCTTCGCCGTCGGCAGCATCTATATCGTCGATCCGCTCTATACGCTGCCGCTGCTGATCTGCCTCGCGGTAGCGCTGCGGCGCGGCGGCGCCAGCGGTCTGCGCTGGAATCGCGCCGGATTAACCCTGAGCACGCTCTATCTCGCCTGGAGTATGGCGATTCAGGGCGTGGCAGGCTGGCAGATCGGGCAATCGCTGGCGCAGCAGAAGGTGTCCGACGAGAAGGTGCTGGTGACGCCAACCGCGTTTAATACGCTGGTGTGGCGAGCGGTGATTATCGACGGCGATCGCTATGGCGAAGCCTGGTGGTCGCTGCTGTCGCCGACGCGGCCGCTGCAGATCCGCTGGCAGCCGCGACACACGGCGCTGTTCGCACCGCTGCAGGGCAGCTGGTATGCGGAGCGCGTTGCCTGGTTCAGCCACGGCTTCTATGCGCTGCGCGAGCAGGATGGGCAGACCCTTATTGCCGATTTACGCATGGGGGAAGAGGGAAATTATACCTTTACCTTCGGCCTGGGCACGCCGCAGTCGCCCGCCGCGCATCCTGAGCGGCTGCCTTCCGCGCGCCCTTCGCTGGGGCAGAGTTTTAAAAAAATTGGGGAGCGCTTGTAAAAGCCACAATGACGCACCCCATCCCTGAGGTGCGGGTCAACGCGTTGCGTTGTTCAAAGCCCTCTTTATCGCGGTTTGACGCCCAGGATAAAAGCGCTTAACGGGCGGCGCGACGGCGCAGCAGCCAGCCCATGGTCAGCATGACAAACCACAGCGGGGTGACCATCAGCGCCTGACGGGTATCCTCCTGCAGCGTCAGCAGCACCAGCACGAAGGCGAAGAACGCTATCACCACCCAGCACATGAACTTGCCCAGCGGCATCTTAAAGCCCGACGCCGCATGGCGCTCCGGATACTTCTTGCGGTAGGCCAGATAGCTGCACAGGATAATGGTCCAGACGAACATAAACAGGATCGCCGACACCGTGGTCACCATAGTGAACACCGTCATCACGTCCGGGATCAGATAAATCAGCGCGACGCCGACAAGCAGACAGAGGCAGGAGAAAAAGAGTCCGGCAGTCGGCACCGCACGCGCGGAGAGTCGACCAAAGGCGCGGTGCGCCACACCCTGCTGCGACAGGCCGTAAAGCATACGGCTGGTGGAAAAGATGCCGCTGTTGGCAGAAGAGGCCGCCGAGGTCAGCACCACAAAGTTCACGATGCTGGCCGCCGCCGGCAGGCCGATCAGCACGAACATTTCAACAAAGGGGCTGCGATCCGCCAGCACCTGCGTCCAGGGCGTTACCGCCATGATCACCATCAGCGCCAGCACGTAGAACATAATCACGCGCAGCGGAATGGCGTTAATGGCGCGCGGCAACACCTTATGGGGATCGTGTGTTTCCGCCGCTGCCGTGCCGACCAGCTCAATGCCGACAAAGGCGAAGACCGCAATCTGGAAACCGGCGAAAAAGCCGCTCAGCCCTTTCGGGAACAGGCCGCCGTGATCCCAGATATTGCTCAGCGACGCGGTGCCGCCGCCTGGTGACGGATAGTGCAGAGTCACCAGCACGATGCCGGTGATAATCAGCGCCACGATGGCGACGATCTTAATGATGGCAAACCAGAACTCCATCTCGCCGAACATTTTCACCGTGGCGATATTCAGCGCAAGGAAGACGAAGACGCACAGCAGCGCGCTCATCCACACGGAAAAGCCGGGGAACCAGAGCTGGAAATAGGCGGATATCGCCACCACGTCGGCGATGCCGGTCACCACCCAGCAGAACCAGTAGGTCCAGCCGGTAAAGTAGCCTGCCCAGGGGCCGAGCAGGTCGGCAGCGAAGTCGCTGAAGGATTTGTATTCCAGATTAGAGAGCAGCAGCTCGCCCATCGCGCGCATGACAAAAAAGAGCATAAAGCCGATGATCATATAAACGAAAATGATCGACGGACCCGCCAGACTGATGGTTTTGCCGGAGCCCATAAACAGTCCGGTACCGATGGCACCGCCGATGGCGATAAGCTGAATATGACGGTTATGCAGATTACGCCGCAGCTTGTCAGGATTCTCCTGTTCAGCAACGGCTGCTTTTATTTGATCAACCATAAAATCGTTATTCCTGTCTGGATGTTGTGTCAGCTCTGCTGGCTGTTTGCGATCGCTTGCCTGGAGGCAAGTGGGCATAAGATAGAGGAATAAGGCAAAAGCTCGCTAATTTTTTTGTCCAAATGCGACCTTTACGTCTTATTAACATGTCAGAAAATCTTTACGCGGCACAAACTTGCGGCACAACGCGGCTGTTTTAAGCGAAAAGCGTCGTTTCCGGCGCTAAACCGGCGCGTAGCTTCTACACTTTTGTTCTCTAAATCAAGCTGCTGCAAGAGAGAGAATGCGCACAATTATTTTGCTGCTGGTGCTAATAGCCGTTGGCTGGTGGAGCCTGCCGTGGCTAAAACAGCATCTGCCGCCCCAGTTCAACCCCTTCACGCCGCTGGCGGTCACCGATCCGCCCGGCTGGATGACGCGCTACAAACTCAAGCGGCTGACTGGCGATCCCGCTGCCTGCCTCGACGTGATGCGCCGCGCGCAGCAGGCGGGCCTGGTGACGTTTAGCGCGCGTCCCGCCGTCACGGGCGCCTGCCCGCTGCCTGACCCGCTGCGCATCCAGCGTTTCGGCAGGGTCAGCCTGAGCAGCAGCTTTCTTGCCAGCTGTCCGATGGCCGTCGCCAGCACCATGTTTGTTCTGCGCAGCCAGCAGCGTCTGGCACAGGCGCAGCCCGGCGCGTCGCTGGCGCGCATCAACCATGTCGGCAGTTATGCCTGCCGCAATATCTATCACCGCACGGAAGGGCGCTTAAGCGAGCATGCCACCGCAGACGCCTGGGACGTCACCGGCTTTCAGCTGGCCGATGGGCAACGCATAGAGGTAGGGAAAAACTGGACGCAGCCGGAGAACAAGTCGGCTCTGCTGCATCAGCTCTGGCAGGAGGGGTGTAATAACTTCGGCAATGCGCTTGGGCCGGATTATAACGCCGCGCATGCTGGCCATTTTCATTTCGGCATGCGCGGAACCGGATATTGTCGATGAATTAAACCGCCGGGTTCAGGCCGCGTTTAATCAGGAAATGATTGGCGGGCCAGGAAAATATAAATCCGGTCAGCGTCGCGAGCTGCAGCATAAACCAGAAAGCCGCCATCAGCGGATTAATTTGCTGATGAAGTACAAACTTTAGGGCCAGGCTCATAAAGAGGAAAATACCCGCCTGATAAACCAGCAGCGGGAAAGTCTCGGTGCGAAAGGCGACCAGCAACGCGCGCCAGATAGAAAAGGCTTCGCGCTGCCTGATCGCCATAAATTGTAAAAAAAGACCGCTAATCAGAGAAATAGCCAGGCAGATAATTGCCTGCATCCAGAGCGGCGTAGCAAAATGATAGTGGTTTAGCAGAGTGATAATCGGAATTGTAATCAGTTCGCTAAAAATGCAGGCTGCCGCCGAGAGAGAAGTGGTAATAAATATGGTTTGCCAGCCGGCGTAATGATGAATTTTTTGTGGAACCAGTAACGCAAGTTTAAGCTGACGCGACGGTTTTCGACCAAGATACCACCAGGCCAGCCAGCCAAAGAACGGCATGTAGAGTCCGGTCAGCGGCCAGATAATGTTCATTATCCCGACAGGATGGGGATGGCGAAAAATATCCTTAAGGATCATCAGAGCGGTACAGGCTCCTAATACCAGGAAGGGTAATGCCAGCTGATTCAACATAGTGTTTCCCACCTGCAAAGGTAAAAGCGCATCCGTAAAAACGGCTGAGGGCTGCCAGAGGCCTGCACGCCGCGCGTAATGGGGAGGTAAGAGGTCCATGGTTAAGCGTAGCCCAATCGCAACACAAGGAAATGATCTATGCTTAAGCGAGACGGCAAAAAAAAGCACACATTTCCACTCCTGTCGGCCGTTTCGCTTTAGAATACCTTAACTCTATGTTTACAAATAAATTACGCATCTAAACTAATTTAACTTAATAGCTATGCTGAATGATGGCCAATGTATGAGGGATTTATTGTTGTGTTGCAGATTGAATCTGTTTAAGAAAAATCTTATTCTGTTTTTCGGCGGCTATACTGCTGAGAATGGGCTTCTCTTTCGAGAAACACAGGAAACATGCTTTAAGTAAAACACGCACAATCGGACGTACGTGGTTTTTACTGGCTTGCTGTTTTTTCTCAATAAAACTTTTTTCTCTTATAAATTTATTTTTTTAAAAATGTACAACCTCAATAACCAGACGCGTCAGCGTGAGGATAACGCCGAGGCAATATGACTAACGAAAATTATTTCGTCTGGCGCCGAGAGACGGAAAAAGAATTTCAGGCTCTCACTTCAACTGAAGAATTGAAGATGCTCATTCAGACACAGGCGGTGTCATTAGGGTTCGACAGCTATTCCTTTTTGATTCAGCATCCTGTGCCTTTTACCCGTCCGCGCCTTTTTTTGCATCACACTTATCCAAAAGCCTGGATGAAACGCTATGAGGAAAAAAACTATTACGCCGTCGATCCGGTGTTATTGCTTTGCCAGCAGCCGGGACGAGGGCTGGAGTGGACGGACGAGATCTTCGCTGAGGCCGGCGATTTGTGGAAAGAGGCGCAGGAGTATGGGCTAAACAGCGGATTTTCCTGCTCCGCGATGGCGTCAAATCGCGCCATTGGTATATTATCTATAGCATCTCGCCTGGCAAGCAAGACGCAGCATTTGCACACCGAGCTGGAAGTGAAACTGCACTTTCTGGCGGAGCTGAGTTTGCGCGCGCTCCAGCGTTTTTCCGATGATGCGCTAATGGTGCTAAAAAATGATTTCAGTCAGCGCGAGCTAGAGATTTTGAAATGGACCGCTGAGGGCAAAACCTCGGCTGAAATTTCGCTTATTTTAGCTATTTCGCAGCATACGGTGAATTTTCACCAAAAGAATATGCAAAAGCGATTTAATGTTTCCAATAAAACCCAAATTGCCTGTTATGCGGCGGCAATTGGTCTGATATAGAAAAAGGCAACTACTAAATTTAGTAGTTACGTTGCCGGAAGCAGTTGTCTACCCTGCGCCGGGACTTTGCCAGGCGGGCGTAGCGTAAATCAGTGCAAACATGAGGATGTCAGGGGCGCATGATGAAGATAATTCAAACCCAGTTAAAGGATATGCCGTCCTCTCTGCTGGCCGAGTTAGGCAGCTACCGTTATAGCGTATTTGCGCGTGGAGAAGGTTGGTCTATTCCGCCGCGTCTCAGCACGCCGGGTCAGGAGTATGACCGTTTTGATCGTTCGGATGTTACCTGGCTGCTGGCATGGAGCGCGCGCGACGGCATTAGCGGCTGCGCGCGGCTGATGCCGTGGCATGAGCCCGCCCAGAGCGAAGGGCTGGTGGTGCCGTTTAGTCATGAAAAAGTATGGGAGATGTCGCGCTTCTCGGCGAAGCTGGAAGTGGACGCGGAGCTACCGTTCAACCTGTTATGGCACGCTGTACAGCTCGCCGAACTCAACGGCATGGAGTATTTGATTAGCTCGGCGACGCCGATGCTGGAGAAGATGTTTGAGGATCACCAGGTCGCCTATGAGCCGCTCACGCCGGGCTTGATTCAGTCGGAAGACAATCTGTTCGCCATTCGTATTCCAGTGGCGCAGCCGGCGCTGGCGGAAAAGTATCGCGGCACGCGGCGCTTCAGCCCGGAAGAGGTATTGCCGTCGCTGGGCGTCTCCGTTAACTGGCAGTCGCACACCTGACAGCGCGCCCCCGCGTCAGGCGGGGGCGAACGCATCACTGACGATACGCGGTTTTAATCTGTTTAATGGTATTGCTAAACACTTCCGCCTGCGGCTTGTCACCCAGAGTCTGCACGTAGCGTTCCATATTTATAATCACTTTGCCGGCATCCGCCTGACCCATTCCTTTCAGAATCAGCGTCACCATCATTTTCAGACAGGCGACTTCGTCGGCCAGCTTTAGCGTGTCGTGCGAGGTAACAAATTCTTCGTCGCTCATCGTGTTCTCCTTGGGGGTTAATCGAACGTGCCGGCATGTTCCGCACAGCCGTGCATCAGTATATCACAGCGCGCCATTTACCTTCGCAAGCGAAGCGTCAGGGCGGCCGAGTCATCAACAGGATATTATTTAAAGCAGCAGGTGAATAATTTTCACAGCATGCCTGCGCTGCATTTAAGCGCAGAGCGAGATTTTGCCTGGTATATAATTTAACATTTTGAAATTTAATGAAAATTAAAAAAAATAAAATGATCATATTTTATGCACCCACATATTAATTTAGCTGACTGGAAAGCCTTGATGTAAATCATTGAATACGGCCAAACATTCGGGCAATTGATGTTCATTATGGCGAAAAGCAGGTATCATGCGCGGATTCATAACCCGAATTATTCCTCATTTTAGCTTGCGGAGTGCTCCCCGTTGATCAGTGTTCTTCTTGTGGATGACCATGAACTGGTACGCGCCGGTATTCGCCGCATACTGGAAGATATGAAAGGTCTTGTGGTCGCGGGAGAGGCCTGTTGCGGCGAGGACGCGGTGAAATGGTGCCGAACTCATCAGGTCGACGTGATCCTGATGGATATGAATATGCCCGGCATTGGCGGGCTGGAAGCGACGCGCAAAATCGTGCGCTTCAATCCCGATATCAAAATTATTATGCTGACCATCCACACCGAAAACCCGCTGCCCGCTAAGGTGATGCAGGCGGGCGCGGCGGGTTATCTCAGCAAAGGCGCCGCGCCGCAGGAAGTGGTGAATGCTATCCGCTCCGTGCACGCCGGCCAGCGCTACATTGCGTCAGATATCGCCCAACAGATGGCGCTTAGCCAGATCGAGCCGCAAAAAGCGGAATCGCCCTTCAGCTGTTTGTCGGAAAGGGAATTGCAGATTATGCTGATGATCACCAAAGGGCAAAAGGTGACGGAAATTTCCGAGCAGCTCAATCTCAGTCCTAAAACCGTTAACAGCTACCGTTATCGCATGTTCAGCAAGCTGAACATCAGCGGCGACGTAGAGTTAACGCATCTGGCCATTCGACATGGCCTGTTCAATGCGGAGCCGTTAATCAGTAGTGAGTGAAGTTTTCAACGCCAAAGCCTTTCTCAGCACGGTGACCAGCCAGCCGGGCGTGTACCGCATGTACGACGCCTCGGACACCGTGATCTATGTAGGAAAAGCCAAAGATCTTAAGAAGCGCCTCAGCAGCTACTTTCGCAGCCACGTCGGCAGTCGAAAGACCGAGGTGCTGGTCAGCAACATCCATCATATAGACGTCACCGTTACGCACACTGAAACGGAAGCGCTGCTGCTCGAGCATAACTACATCAAGCTCTATCAGCCGCGCTACAACGTGCTGATGCGCGACGATAAATCCTATCCGTTTATCTTTCTCAGCAGCGATACGCATCCGCGCCTGGCCTACCATCGCGGGGCGAAACACGCCAAAGGCGAATATTTCGGCCCGTTCCCGAACGGTTATGCGGTGCGTGAAACCCTGGCGCTGATGCAAAAAGTCTTTCCGATTCGCCAGTGTGAAAACAGCGTCTACCGCAATCGCTCCCGACCCTGCCTGCAGTATCAGATTGGACGCTGCCTCGGTCCGTGCGTCGCCGGTCTGGTGAGCGAAGAGGAGTATGCGCAGCAGACAGAGTACGTGCGGCTGTTTCTCGCCGGTAAAGATGACCAGGTGCTGAACATGCTGGTGAAGCGCATGGAAGAGGCGAGCATCGGGCTGCGCTTCGAAGAGGCGGCGCGTCTGCGCGACCAGATTCAGGCGGTGCGCCGCATCACGGAAAAGCAGTTCGTCTCCAATCAGGGCGACGATCTGGACGTGGTGGGCGTGGCCTACGACGCCGGCATGGCCTGCCTGCACGTGCTCTTTATTCGTCAGGGCAAGGTGCTGGGCAGCCGCAGCTACTTCCCGAAAGTCCCGGCCGATACCGAGCTGGCGGAGGTGGTGCAGACCTTCGTCGGCCAGTTTTACCTGCAGGGCAGCGAAGCGCGCACCCTGCCGGGCGATATCCTGCTGGACTTCGATCTGCCTGAACGCGAACTGCTAGCCGCGTCGCTGAGCGAGCTGGCGGGGCGACGCGTGGCCATTCAGAGCAAACCGCGCGGCGACCGCGCGCGTTATCTCAAGCTGGCGCGCACCAACGCCGCGACGGCGCTCACCACGCGGCTCTCGCAGCACTCCACTATCCAGCAGCGGCTGGCGGCGCTGGCGCAGTTTCTCGAGCTGGACAAAATCAACCGCATGGAGTGTTTCGACATCAGCCACACCATGGGCGAACAGACCATCGCCTCCTGCGTAGTGTTCGACGCCAACGGACCGCTGCGTAGCGACTACCGCCGCTACAACATCGAAGGCATTACGCCAGGCGATGATTATGCGGCGATGAATCAGGTGCTGCGCCGCCGCTACGGCAAAGCGCTGGAAGAGGACAAAATACCCGACGTCATCCTGATCGACGGCGGCAAGGGACAGCTGTCGCAGGCGAAGCAGGTATTTGCCGAACTGGACGTGGAATGGGATAAGTCGCGACCGATTTTACTGGGCGTAGCGAAAGGCAGCGATCGTAAAGCGGGCCTTGAAACGCTCTTCTTTGAAGCGGAAGGCGAGGGCGTTTCGCTGCCGCCGGACTCCGCAGCGCTGCATGTTATCCAGCATATTCGTGACGACGCTCACAATCATGCAATTTCGGGCCACCGTAAAAAACGGGCGAAAGTAAAGAACACCAGCGCGCTGGAGAGCATCGAAGGCATCGGCCCAAAACGACGCCAGCAGCTGCTTAAGTACATGGGCGGCCTGCAACCCTTGATGAACGCCACGGTTGAAGAGATCGCCAATGTGCCCGGCATTTCGTTCGCGCTGGCGGAAAAAATATACCATTCGCTAAAACACTAGCATTGAAACAGGTGAGGCAATGTAGGAACATAGGGGAAATTCTACCCATTCCAGACAGTTACCGGCATATGCAATTTAACATTCCGACGTGTCTCACCCTGTTTCGAGTCGTCCTGATTCCTTTCTTCGTGCTGGCTTTCTATCTGCCGTTCTACTGGGCGCCGTTCGCCACCGCGCTGATCTTCGTGGTCGCTGCGGTTACCGACTGGTTCGACGGATTTCTCGCCCGTCGCTGGAAGCAAACCACGCGCTTCGGCGCCTTCCTCGATCCGGTGGCCGATAAGGTGATGGTGGCGATTGCGCTGGTCCTGGTGGCGGAATACTTTCACTCGTGGTGGATTACTCTGCCGGCCGCGACCATGATCGCGCGCGAAATTATTATTTCTGCGCTGCGCGAGTGGATGGCGGAGATCGGCAAGCGCAGCAGCGTCGCCGTCTCCTGGATCGGCAAGGTGAAAACCACGGCGCAGATGCTCTCGCTGGTGGCGCTGCTGTGGCGTCCCGACACTACGGTTATCGCCGTGGGCGTGGTGGCGCTTTATATCGCCGCCGTGCTGACATTCTGGTCTATGTTTCAGTATTTAAGCGCTGCGCGCGGCGATTTGCTCGATAGCTGATCGAAGCGACTTAAAAAGCAGCAAACGGACGCACTGTGAAGATAATTCTGTTGACTCAGTGCGTCAGGTCAGTAGAATGCATCGCATCGAACGGCGGCAAGGCTGCCAGAAGATAAGCAAAATCAGCAAGTTCCATTAGATTGCTGAACAATGCGGGAATAGCTCAGTTGGTAGAGCACGACCTTGCCAAGGTCGGGGTCGCGAGTTCGAGTCTCGTTTCCCGCTCCAGATTTGCAGGTCAGGATCCCCTGACGGCACAGCGGATAAAGGCG
The DNA here is from genome assembly GCF_000738765.1 of Pantoea sp. NGS-ED-1003. Lineage (NCBI taxonomy): Bacteria > Pseudomonadati > Pseudomonadota > Gammaproteobacteria > Enterobacterales > Erwiniaceae > Pantoea > Pantoea sp. NGS-ED-1003. The sequence goes on along the minus strand of NZ_JPQA01000005.1, from coordinate 99,346 downwards.
CGTTGGCAGAGTGGCCATGCAGCGGATTGCAAATCCGTCCACCTCGGTTCGACTCCGGGACGCGCCTCCACTTTACACCCTGCCCGGGTGGTGAAATCGGTAGACACAAGGGATTTAAAATCCCTCGGCTTATGGTCGTGCGGGTTCAAGTCCCGCCCCGGGCACCATCTCTATCGATTAAAAAACCAAATTAAAAAAAAGCAGTAGTAAGCAATGTCGTGACCGCCTTCAGGGCGGTTTTTTTGTGTCTGAATTGTCCCGCCAGCTAATCAATATAAGCGTTCCTGTAATTCGCGTTACTTTACTTCCTCACTAACAGGGGAGGTTATGATGGAAACGAAGTACGCTAAAGATGCTGTTCATGTGTGTCGTTTGATGTTTGGGCAGGCCGTGCTTGAGCTGCTGGCCGATCGACAACCGGTGACCAACCGCGCGCTCAAAGAAAAGATTAAGGTAATGCTGCCCGACGCAAAACCCGATCTTGTCTACGAAACCGCGATGGCGTTACTTGATCACTCTCTGCATTGAGTGCGAAATCCTTTAACTCAGACCTGACATCGCTTACAGCGAGCGGCAACCTTTCAGACAGAAAGGAAAGTTAAAATGAAAAAACCCGGCGTTAACCGGGTTTTTCATTACGACTGCGGCTGTCCAACTGGACCTGAGCCCAGCGTGCCGCCCGGCGACGACTGACCGCTTGGCGCATGAGGGCGGCCATCCGATTTAATCGCGTCGCTGCGGTGCATACAGCCCGCCAGCGCCAGCACCGCCAGCGTAATGCAGATCCCTTTTTTCACGTTATTCATCGTTGCCACCTTATTCTCCGGTATTGAAAAAGAAAGCATAAAAATGCAATGAAATTAAAGCGTAGCAGGCCAGCGCCAGCGCACCAGCTCTACACGCGTAATTAATTCATGCCGGTAAAATTTGACCCGCCTCTCATCTGATGCAGCCTGAAGTGCAAAACGCCGCGCGATGCGATATTTTCACGCCTCGACAACGCGGCACGGGCCGCGCTGACAAAGAAGGAAACGAGATGCAGGGCGTCGTGAAATTTATCAAAGGCTGTCTACTGTTTTCCCTGCTGTGGGGCCTGTTTATGTGGTTCTGCTTCTGGCAAAAAGAGGGGATGGAAACAGGAATGGCGATTTTACAAAGCCTCTACGCAGGCGTCATCTATCAGGCGATGACGACGCTCATCGCGCGCTTCAAGGCGCGCCGGCAGGCCAAACCGCTTTAATGGCGATGCGGCTTCCGCCGCATCGCATCATCAGCCGTAAATCACTCGAATTTACCGGTCAGGCGGCGATGAAAATCGCTGCTGCGGGTATCCAGACCGACAATCGTCACCTGCGCGCCGTGGCGCTGATAGCGGTATTCAATGCCGTCGAGCGCGGCCACCGACGAGGCATCCCAGATTTGCGCATCGGTCAGGTCGATCGTCACCTGTTTCGGGTCATGACCGTAATCGAAGTGCTCAAACAGATCGTTGCTGCTGGCGAAAAAGAGCGGGCCGCGCACGCGATAGCGCACCGACTGACCGTCGGAGCTGACTTCGCGCTCGGCGTGGATCACGTGGGCGATACGGCGCGCAAACAGCATCATGGCGGCGATCACGCCCGCCAGTACCCCCAGCGCCAGGTTGCCGGTCCAGACCGTGACGCCAATCGTCAGCGCCATCACCAGCGTCTCCGACCAGGGCATGCGCCTGAGCGTTGCGGGCTGCAGGCTGTGCCAGTTCACCGTTTTCACCGCGACCACCATCATAATGCCCGCCAGCACGACCATCGGAATTTGCGCCATGATCGCGCTCAGGCCGGTTACCAGCAGCAGTAGCACCAGCCCGGCGACCAGCGTCGAAACGCGCGTGCGCGCCTTGCCCAGCTCGACGTTGACGATGGTCTGGCCGATCATCGCGCAGCCGGCGATGCCGCCGTAGAAGGCGGCGAAAATGTTAGCGACACCTAATCCCCAGGACTCGCGACGCTTGCTGGAGAGCGTATCGGTCAGATCGTCCACCAGCTTGGCGGTGAGCAGCGACTCCATCAGGCCGACAAAGGCGATGCTGAGCGCGGTCGGCCAGACGATTTGTAACGTCTGCAGGCTTAACGGCACCTGGAGCGCATTGAGACCGGGCAAGCCGGCGCTCATCGGGCCTTCATCGCCCACGTTGGGCACGCGCCAGCCCATCAGCAGCGCGACGGCGGTGACCACCACGATAGCGACCAGCGGCGAGGGCACGCTTTTCAGCAGGCGCGGCAGCAGCAGCACGATCGCCAGCGTCACGGCAAACAGCAGCCATACCAGCGAGCTCTCCCCCCAGACGTGCGGCACCTGCGCGAAGAAGATCAGGACGCCGAGCGCATTGACGAAGCCGAGCATTACCGAGCGCGGGATATAGCGCATCATGCGCGCCAGACCGGCCACGCCGAACAGGATCTGAATCACGCCGCCCAGCACCACGGCGGGCAAAATATAGGCCACGCCGTGCGCATGCACCATCGGGCCGATCACCAGTGCCACCGAGCCGGCGGCGGCGGTCACCATCGCCGGACGCCCGCCCAGTATCGAGAGCGTCAGGCAGAGCACCACCGACGCTACCAGGCTGACCTTGGGGTCGACGCCGGCGATCACGGAAAAGGAGATCACTTCTGGGATTAAGGCCAGCGCGGTGATCACGCCTGCCAGACACTCGCGGGTGAGCAGGGCGGGGGAACGCAGCACGCGGCCCATGCTCAGGTCGTTGTCCAGGGATGGAACAACGTCATTAGGTTGACTCATCAACTTGCAGGCTCTTTTTGATTATTCGCTCTCGCGACAGAAGCGGAGAACGCAGCAGAAATTAAGCTGGAGAGAGTACTGTCTGAAAGGAAAATTTGCCAGCGATGGCGGAACGGGCAGGATAACTCCATCCCTGGAGTCAGGATTACACCGTTAAATCGTCGGGGGTTTTATGCACCACCAGCTCCAGCAGCTGACGATAGATGTCGAGCGTCGCCGGATCTGACTCCAGCTCCAGCCGGTGGATCAGTTTAGCGATAATCGCTTTATTGGTGACAGGATTGCCCGTCTGGAGAATCTCCGCGATTGCTAAACCCAGCATTTCCATCTCGCTAGCGGCGTTGTTGGCCGCTGCGTTGAAGCGATCACCCATCTCTTTATCGGTTTGCGAAACAGCGTTTTGCATGTGTCAGCCCTAAAATAGCCCTGGCGTCTATTCGAATACCAGATCAATTAACGATGAAAATCCCCTTACATGGACAGATGTAAAGGGTGCCAGCTCATCAAAAAAAAGGACCTCTGAAGGTGGAAATCCACTGACACCTTCAGAGGCGACGCAAACGCATCATTCGTTACGGAATCGTTATCCGATTCATGGGACGTAAAGTTATACAATGAAGGTGTACAGACACAAGAGCAATATTAGTCAATTTGTGCTATTTGTTAATTATCAAATGCATAAATGTATACGAAGTGAGGCAAAGCTGTACAGGTTGTTTGTACAATGGCACACTTGTACAGCTATGTGGTTAAACGTGCGGCGTTTCTGGCCGCTGATTAGCTAAAAAGCTTTAACTTCGAGGTCAGTTTTCGCACCTGTTGTTTCTCGCCGACCAGTGCCAGACCCAGCAGGCGCCACTCGCTGGCCGGGATTTCGCGCATCGCCGCGCTAAAGGCCGCGTAGTCGGTGGTGGTCTGACCCTGCTCAGGAAAGAGCACCAGATCGCACGCCAGCTCGGCACAGCGGGCGCGCAGCGCGTCCATCTCGGCATGGGTGGCCGCCAGCACCGGAATGCCGACCGGAATAAGGCCGGGATAGCTGCAGGCGTTGGCATCCAGTAACGCCTCGCCGACCAGCGCGGGATGGCGCTGGCCGAGCGTCAGCGCGATGACCGCCGCGGCGTTGGCGGCTTTACCAGGGGCGAGATCGTTTTGCAAAATCATGACGCAACGAGGGTCTTGCATAGCACTTCTCCAGACAGAAAAAGGGCATTGTGGCCCGGTCTTCAGCCAGCGTCTGGAAGATTTGTGCAGGCCTGCTGATAGCGCGCCGGGGTCAGATGGCAGGCGCGCTTAAACCAGCGGCCCAGGTGGCTTTGATCGGCGAAGCCTAATGCCGCAGCGACGTCGGCGGCAGGAAGGCCCGCCGCCAGCTGTCGGCGGGCCTGGGATAAGCGCCACTGCACCAGCCAGGCGTGCGGCGGTAAGCCCCACTGCGCCTGAAACAGGCGCGAAAGGCGAAAGCGATCCACCTGCAGCGCCTCGGCCATCGCCTGTAATCCCGGATTAAGCGCATGATGAGCGATAAGCCAGTCGCGCGCCTGCTGGGCCAGCCGGCGATCGTTATCCGCCGCGCGCGGCTCGCTGCGCCATAGCGGATGCTGACTCAGCTGCAGAAACAGGCGGTCGAGCGTAGCCTCTTTGATCAATGCCGGATGGTCGTGCCACAGCGCGTCGAAACAGTGCCAGACGGACCAGGCGAGCGCCTGATCCTCGCGCAGCGTGGCGGCGAAGCGGAGTTCGACGCCGTGGTCAGGAGTGCAGAGCGGCGTCAGCTGCTGCGCGATCTGCTGCGGCGAGAGATAGAGCATACGATACGTAAAGCCCTGCGCATCTACCGCGTCGCCGTCGTGCAGCTCTTCCGGCTCCAGCATAAATACCGTGCCGGGGCGGCTACGGTGCTGTTTACGGCGCGAGTGAAACTGCTGCACGCCTTGCTCCGTCACGCCGATCAGATAGCTGTCGTGCCAGTGGGGATCGTAGGCGTGGCCGGTGAAATGTGCGCGGATAGTCTCGATGCCGTGCAAGGCGTCGCGGCGCAGATCTATCCAGTTGCTGTTGCGATCGGGCATAGTAGCTCCAGTTTTATCCCGTCTGGGTAGTAATATGACCTTAAAACCCGACGACATACGCGTCATTATTTAACGCCTTGTGCTATTTTCATTAGCAATTTGCTCGGCGTATAATAACGCACTCATTTAGTTAGAACTCTAATAATCAGGTCGCTACGCTTTGACTCTGCACTATAAAACCTTTACCCATCTTCTCTACCAGACCGCGCACGCGTGGCGGCTGGCCGTCGATCGTCACCTTAAACACAGCGGCCTGAGCATGAGCAGCTGGATGGCGATTGGCCTTATCGCCAGCGAAACGCGGCCGCTGACCCAGACGGAACTGGCGCAGATGCTTGGTCTGGAGGACGCCAGTATGGTGCCGCTTATCGACCGTCTGGTGAAACAGGAGCTGCTGACGCGCGTGCAGCCGCCGGAAGATCGCCGCAAGCGCCATCTGGTGCTGACGGAAAAAGGCAATCAGGCTTTCGCCTTAGTGAAAAACGAGGCGGACGCGCTGCGCGTCGATCTGCTCGGCGATATCGATCCGCAGGCGCTGGCGACCACGGAGCAGGTGCTGCAACAGCTGCTGACGCGTATGGGAAATATGTAGCGGTGGCACGACGCAATCCCTATGCGCAGCGCGAATGGTTGCCGCATGAAAAACCCATGCTGCCGGGCTCGCCCTCGACCCCGATTCATTCGCCGCCGAAACGGATTGCCTTTGGCCTGATAGGCCTGCTTATCTCGCTTACCGGCGCGCTCAGCAACGCGCTGGTTACCGCTAACCTGACCAACCTTCAGGGCACCTTCGGCGCCTACTCTAACGAAATCGCCTGGCTGCCCGCCGTCTACGTGATGGGCAATATTTCCATCAACCTGCTGCTGGTGAAGTTTCGCCAGCAGTTCGGCTTGCGCGTGTTCACCGAAGCCTTTCTGGTGCTCTACGTGCTGGTGGCCTTTTTCCATCTCTTCGCCAACGATCTCAGTTCGGCGATCATTGTGCGCACCGCCCACGGCATGGCGGGCGCGGCGCTCAGCTCGTTGGGGATCTACTATCAGGTGCAGGCGTGGCCGGCAAAGCACCGGCTGAAGGCGCTGGTGATCGGCCTGACCGTCTCGCAGTTCGCCATTCCGATGGCGCGGCTTTTTTCGTCCGAGCTGTTGCAGCTGGAAGAGTGGCGCGGGCTCTATCTGTTTGAGCTGGGTCTGGCGATGATCGCGCTGGGCTGCGTGCTGGTGGTGAAGCTGCCGCCGGGCGACCGCATCAAGGCTTTTGAAAAGCTCGATTTTGTCACCTTTATGCTGCTGGCGCCGGGCATGGCGCTGCTCTGCGGCGTGCTGTCGCTGGGGCGCATCGAATGGTGGTTCACCACGCCCTGGCTCGGCGTCTGCCTGGCGATCGCGCTGGTGCTGATCGTCGCGGCGATCGTCATTGAGCACAACCGGAAAAATCCGCTCATCAATACGCGCTGGCTCAGCAGCGGCAACATGGTGCGTCTCGGCATCGTGATGATTATGATACGCATCGTGCTGGCGGAGCAGAACACCGGCGCGGTGGGCTTTTTGCAGCAGCTGGGGCTGCTCAACGATCAGATGCGCGGCCTGTCGCTGGCGATTATCGGCGGCATGACGCTCGGCATCGCCACCAGCGCGCTGACCATCCGGCCCGCGCACCTTAACTGGCCGATCGTCACCTCGCTGGCGGTGATGATCGTCGCCTCGCTGATGGATGCCCAGGCCAGCCCGGTGACGCGCGCCAACAATATGTATCTCAGCCAGTTCCTGCTCGGCTTCAGCAGCACCTTTTTTATGGCGCCCGCAATGCTGATCGGCATCGGCAGCGTGGTAACGCAGCCGAAAAATCTGGTGAGCTTCGTGGTGCTGTTCGGCATGAGCCAGAATCTGGGCGGCCTGATCGGCTCCGCGATCCTCGGCACCTTTCAGGTCTGGCGAGAGAAGTACCACTCCAGCCTGATCGGCGATCAGCTCTCGCTGCTCGATCCCAACGTTACAGAGCGCCTCAGCCAGTATGGCGCGCTGTTCAACAGCCAGCTGGCCGATCCTGCGCTGCTGAGCGCGCAAAGCACCAGCCAGCTGCAGGTGGTGGCGACGCTGCAGGCGAACGTGCTGGCCTATAACGATACCTATTTACTGACGGCGGCGCTGGCGCTCATCACCCTGATGTGGGCGCTGTGGCGTCTCTCCCGTCAGCAATACCTCAACTGGCGACAGGCGCGCTTTAATCTGATGGAGCAGCGTCTGGCGGCAGCGTCACAAGAATCTATGGAGTCACGATGAGTCAGCAGGATGAACTTCAGGCGGCGGAGCGCGAGCGCGCCAATCGGCGGCGTATTCTTTCCATTGCGGCGGGAAGCGGCATCGCCATTCTTGGCGTGCTGATTATTTTATACGCCTGGCAGCTCTGGCCCTTCACCAGCGCTATACAGAGCACCGAGAACGCCTACGTGCGCGGCCAGGTGACCTTTATCAGCCCGCAGGTCAATGGCTATCTCACCTCGGTGGAGGTCGTGGATCTTCAGCCGGTGCAAAAAGGGCAACTGCTGATGACCATCGACGATCGTATCTATCGTCAGCGCGTGCATCAGGCGGAGGCGCAGCTGGCGATGAAGCAGGCGGCGCTCAGCAACAACCTGCAGCAGCGCCGCAGCGCGGAAGCCACCATCGCCAGCAATAAGGCCGCGCTGGAGAACGCCAGAGCGCAGGCGCTGAAGGGGGGCTTCGATCTGAAGCGCGTCGAAAATCTGGCCGCCGACGGCTCGCTCTCGGTGCGTGAACGCGATGCGGCGCGCGCCGCCAACGCGCAGGCGCAGGCGGCGGTGCGTCAGGCGGAGGCGCAGGTGGCGGTCGCGCAGCAGAATCTGCAAACCGTGATCGTCAATCGCGCGTCGCTGGAAGGCGACGTCGCCAGCGCCCAGGCGGCGCTGGAGCTGGCGCAGATCGATCTTGCCAATACCCGCATCGTTGCGCCGGACGCCGGGCAGCTCGGCCAGCTTTCGGTGCGCAAAGGCGCCTACGTCACGGCGGGCACGCGGCTGACCTCGGTGGTGCCGGACCATAAATGGATTATCGCCAATATGAAAGAGACGCAGCTGGCGGATATTCGGCCGGGCCTGCCGGCGACCTTCCGGGTCGACGCGCTCAACGGCAAACGCTTTAACGGCCATGTGGAATTTATCTCGCCGGCGGCGGGCTCCGAGTTCAGCGCGATTTCGCCGGATAACGCCACCGGCAACTTCGTCAAAATCGCCCAGCGCATTCCGGTGCGAATCGCCATTGACGAGGAGGATATGCGCGAGCTGCGCCCCGGCATGTCGGTGGAGGTCAGCATCGATACCGCCGCACAACCGCGCGATAAGGCGGTGAAGTAATGAGGCGGCTGTTATGCGCCGGTCTGGCGGCGCTCATGCTGGCCGGCTGCGCCACCGAGGTAGAGAAAGCGCCCGCGTCGCTGCCGATCCCGCCGCAGTGGCGTAATCAGGTTGGACCCGCCGCCGCGCCGGAAGCGGAGTGGTGGCGCGCCTTCGGCGACGACAATCTCAACCGGCTGGTGACGCAGGCGCTGCGCAATAACCTTGATATTCTCACGGCGCGTTCGCGCGTCGAACAGTACCGCGCCGAGCTGCGCGCGGCGCAGGGCGACAACTTCCCGACGCTGAGCGCGGGCGTCGGCGCGACGCATCAGCGCGCGCTCTCTGCCGCTACCGGCCAGCCTTACGAGAGCGCCGTTTATCAGGGGCTGCTGCAGGCGAGCTACGATGTCGACCTGTGGGGAGCGCGCAGCAGCAGCATCGCGGCCAGCGAAGCGTCGCTGGAGGCGCAGCGCGCGGCGGCGTCGGCGGCGGAGCTGACCGTCGCCAGCTCGGTAGCGTCGGGCTATCTGAGCCTGGTGGCGCTGGACGAGCAGCTGCGCGTCACCGAGGCGACGCTTGAGACGCGCGGCAATTCGCTGCAGCTGGCGCAGCGCCAGTTCGAAACCGGTTACAGTTCGCGGCTGGAGTGGATGCAGGCGGCGTCCGAATTCCAGACGGCGAAGGCGCAGGTGCCGCAGCTCAGGCATCAGATCGCCCAGCAGGAGAACGCCCTGAGCATTCTGGTGGGGATGAACCCGCGCGAGATCGCGCGTCGGCCGCAGTTCAACCAGATTATGCCGCAGCAAATGCCGCAGCTGTTGCCGTCGCAATTGCTTAACCGGCGGCCCGATATCGTCCAGGCGCAGCGCCTGCTGCTGGCGGCGGACGCCACGCTCGCCTCGTCGCAGGCGAAGCTGCTGCCCTCGCTCAACCTGACCGCGAGCGGCACCCTGCAAAGCAGCGAGCTGAATCAGCTGATCGACAATCCGTTCCGCCTCTGGAGCATTGGCGGCAGCGTGCTGGCGCCGCTGCTGAACCGCGAAGCGCTGACGGCGCAGGTAGATGTGTCGATGGCGGCGCGTAACCAGGCGCTTTACGGCTATGAGAAAGTGGTGCGCAACGCCTTCTCCGAGGTGAACGACGCGATGGACGCCATACTGCAAGGGCAGGCGCAGCTGGCGGAGCTGCAGAAACAGGAAGAGTATGTCTCGGAGGCGCTGCGCATCGCTCGCAATCGCTATCAAAACGGTTACGCCTCCTATCTTGACGAGCTGGACGCGCAGCGCACGCTGTTCTCTACCCAGCTCAATCTGGTCTCGGTAAAAAACAACCTGCTGCTGGCGCAAATCGCCCTGTACCGCGCGCTGGGCGGCGGCTGGCAGGCGCCTTAAATCATTTTCGCGCGGCGGAGCAGGCCGCCGCGTTTTCAGCCTGCTGCTTTCCATAAAATCCTTTTAGCATAAATCACTTATGTGCCTCTTGTCTTTCGCCTGTCAAGATTTTGCTTGCAATAAAAGCAAGGCTGCGCATAATCGCAAACCGTAATAATAATGATTATCAGTAACTTTAGCATTAGGGATCGACTATGCGCCGTTCGCTTTCTTCTCCCGGAATTAAACCGACGCTGCTGGCCTTACTGGTCAGCGCCGGTTGTTTGCCAGTGATGGCTGCTACCACCAACACCCGTGACTCCGCTTCAACCGCCAGTAGCGACGAGCAGGTCCTGACCGTCACCGCCGCGCCGCAGAGCGACTTCAAACCCGGTGGCGACCAGCTGGTGCCCGCTTATCTTGATGGCCAGGTAGCCCATGGCGGCCGTCTCGGCATGCTGGGCGAGCAGAGCGCCATGGAGGTGCCGTTCAACGTTATCGGCTTCACCTCGAAGATGATCCAGGATCGGCAGGCGAAAACCATCGCCGACGTGGTGAAAAATGACGCGGGCGTGCAGAGCCTGCAGGGCTACGGCAACTTCGCTGAAACCTACCGCATCCGCGGCTTTACGCTGGATGGCGACGATATGACCTTCGGCGGGCTGCCGGGCGTGGTGCCGCGCCAGGTGATGGACGCGTCGCTGATCGATCGCGTCGAGATCTTCAAAGGCGCCAACGGCCTGCTTAACGGCGCCGCCAGCAGCGGGGTAGGCGGCATGATCAACCTCGAGCCGAAACATGCCGAGGATCTGCCGCTGACGCGCGTCGGCGTCGATTACACCTCGGCGCAGCAGATCGGCACGACCACCGATATCAGCCGCCGTTTCGGCGATGCTAACCAGTTCGGCGTGCGCCTGAACGCGGTGCATCGCGAAGGGGAAACCGGCGTCGACGGCGAGCAGAAGCGCACCACTGCCGCCTCCCTCGGGCTGGACTACCGCGGCGATCGCCTGCGCACCTCGCTGGACGTCGGCTATCAGAAAAAAACCTTCCACGATGCTGATAACGGCGTCAACATCAGCGGCATCGACTTTATTCCAAAGCTGCCGTCAAACAGCCACAACTACAGCCAGGATTGGGTCTACAGCGATATCGAGTCAGAGTTCGGCATGGCGCGCGCCGAGTATGACGTTACCGACAGCTGGACGCTTTACGGCGCGGTGGGCGCGCAGCACTCTCACGAGCTGGGCGACTACGCGTCGCCGAAGCTCACCGATGCAGACGGCAACGCGCAAATCGGCCGTCTTGACACCAATCGCATCATCAACAACTTCAGCGGCATGGCCGGGCTGCGCGGCCGCTTCGATACCGGCTTTATCAGCCATAAGGTCAACGTCGGCTATTCCGCCTACACCTCGCGCAACAACACCGCGTGGCGCATGGCCTACGGCGCGAACACCGAGTCGACCAATATCTATCACACCGGCAAGGTGCCGAACCCGACCAATAACCTCACCGGCGGCGACTACAGCGATCCGCTCACCACCGGCCGCAACCGCACCCAGGGCTACCTGCTGAGCGACACGCTGGGCGTGCTGAACGACAGCGTGCAGCTGACTTTAGGCGCGCGCCATCAGAAAGTGGTGGTGCGCAACTACAGCAACGCCACCGGCGCCGAAGATACCTCGAGCCGCTACACCGACAGCCGCTGGATGCCGACCTACGGCATTCTCTATAAACCGCTTGAGTCGGTGGCGCTTTATGCCAACCACACCGAGTCGCTGCAGCCGGGCGAGGTGGCGCCGAACAACGCCACCAACTACGGCACCACGACCGGCATCGCCCATGCGAAACAGAATGAGGTGGGCGTGAAGGTCGATTTCCAGCGCGTGGGCGGATCGCTGGCGCTGTTCGAGATCAAGAAGCCGTCGGGCATTCTTAACGGCGACGGCAGCTATGGCCTGGACGGCGAGCAGCGCAACCGCGGCGTGGAGCTGAATCTCTTCGGCGAGCCGGTGCTGGGCGTGCGTCTCACCGGCAGCGCGACCTGGATCGATCCAGAGATGACCAAAACCGAAAACGGCAGCTACAACGGCAAGGATGCCATCGGCGTGCCGCGCTACAACCTGGTGTTCGGCGGCGAGTATGACATCAGACCGGTTGACGGCCTGACGGCGACGGCCCAGCTGCAGCGCACCGGATCGCAGTGGGCGGACGCCGCCAACAGCAAAAAGATCGACAGCTATACCACGCTGGATCTGGGCATGCGTTACCGCATGAAGGTGAAAGAAAACGATCTGGTGTGGCGCGTCGGCCTCGATAACGTGACCAATGAGAAGTACTGGTCCTCTGTCGACGATACCGGCACCTACCTGTTCCGCGGCGACGGCCGCACGCTGAAGGCCGGCGTCAGCTACGACTTCTGATCCGCTAACGGGACGCGCTTCGCGTCCCGCTTTTTTTGCACAAGAAAAGGCTGGCGGGCGGCCCGGTTTCTATTACACTGGTCGCCGCCGCAAGCCTGCGGCGATCCACCGATTTCCGTTGAGAATCTATGCTTCCACTGTCGCCGCACGATCCGCAAGATGAGCCCCTTCGCCAGACCATGGACGATGCGCACTTCGCCATCGTGGTGCTTGCGGTGACCTCTGTTACGCTTATAATCTTCGTCCTGTTGGTGACGCTCTGGATGAGTTAAAGAGAGAATCGTAAGCGGCAGGGAGGTTCAGAAGGAGAAAGTATGGAATCGCGAGATGACAAACTGATCGCCATTATTGGTCTGCTGGCCGCCTGCTTGATCGGCGTAGTATTTCTCTTTGCTATGACCTGGCTCACCGATGTTCGCCATCCCGCCGATCCGTCGCTTGAAGTACAGAGCTGCACGCCGAAAAAACCGCCCGTTCACCCCTCCTGAAATCTGGTCTGAAACTTAATCTGCTGACTGCGCAACACCAGCGCCAGGCCCTCATGCAGCGTGCGGTTGCCGTTGGGATCGCCCAGCCCGAACAGCGCGCCCGGCGAACGGCGATCGTCAGCCCAGGCAGGATATTCCACCACCGGATAGAGGGAAACGCCCTCCAGGCCCACTCCCTGTTCTAGCGCCAGCATCACCTCTTCGCTGATATGCTGCAGCCAGGCGGCGCGCGCTTCGCCTTCCGCGCCGGTTTCCGCCAGCAGCAGCGGGCGCTGGTAGCGCTGCCAGCACTGCGCCAGCAGGCGATGCAGCGGCTGGCGCAGCGGATGCGTCGCCGACATCGGCTCGCCGGGAAAGAACCAGTGATTGTCGGGATAGTAGTTGAGTCCGAGAATATCGAGGCAATCCTCGCTGCCGCCGAGCTCGCTGTCGATGCGTCCAGCCAGCATATCCCAGGCCTCAAACTGCGCCTGATGCTGCACGTCGGCGTAGGGTTTGCTGTCGGGATTATGGGGATCGCTGGCGATCTGCACCAGCGGATCGGTGAGTATGAAACGCGCTTCGGGATAGACCTCGCGGATAGCGTGGATCGCCGCCAGCGAGGCGCGCACCAGCTGACGCTTCAGCTCTCTGCCGCGATTGGCGACGTGGGGATTGAACCAGGCGACGTCGGCTCCGGCCCATGACCAGAATGAAATCTGGTTAATGGGCGTGAAAAACGGGCGCTCGATGCCCTCATCGCGCATTACCTGCGCCATAGCGCGGGCGAAACGGGCGAAATGCTCGATAAACGACGCCTTCCAGATATTCAGATGATCGGGATAGCCGAAGTGCGCCAGTTCCCAGATAATCTCCATCTCATGGCGTCTGGCCGCCTGCACCATCGGCAGGAAGCTGCTCCAGTCGTAGCGGTCCGGCTCTTTTTCAATCAGATACCAGCGTGCGCCGTCGCGCGCCGTATGCAGACGCTGCGCCGCGAGCGCGGCGTAATCTTTATCCAGCAGCATATCGTGGCCGCTGCTGATCACCATGTCCAGCCGCTTGCCCGCGGTGCGGCAGGCGGTAGAGCAGGGGAAGCTGCCCTGAAAAAAACTTTTAAACAGCCGGGGATGGTGGCGCTGAAGCAGGGATGAATCTGACGTCATGGTCCGCTCCTGTAACTGGCCGGTCGTGATAGTCTGGCTAAGTCTAGCTGAAAAAACGGCGCTGTCTGGCTGCTCTCAGACTGCGCGTATAGCCATATCCGGCGAAGCGTTAAATAATAAGAGCGTGTCGATTATTCAGGGAACCCCAATGACCGAAGCGTTAAATCTGCTGACCGAACTGCCTGACGTCAGCTGGCTTGAGGAGATTATCGGCCCGCGCAGTGCCCGCCACCCCGGCCTGAGCGGCATTCATCCGCTGGCGGACGGGCTCGACGCTTTTGCGGCCCGCTATCTGCTGATGGGCAAAGCGGAGCGCACGCTGGATGTGCAGTATTACATCTGGCAGAACGATATGTCGGGACGCCTGCTGTTTAGCGCGCTGCTGGAGGCGGCCGGGCGCGGCGTGAAGGTGCGGCTGCTGCTGGACGACAACAATACGCCGGGCCTGGACGATACGCTGGCGCGTCTCGATCGCCATCCCAATATCACGGTGAAGCTGTTTAATCCGTTCTCGTTCCGCACGCTGCGCGCGCTGGGCTATCTCTCCGATTTCGCCCGGCTGAATCGCCGCATGCACAACAAGAGCTTTACCGTGGACGGCGTGGCGACCATTGTTGGCGGGCGTAACGTCGGCGATGAATATTTCGCCACCGGCAGCGAACCGCTGTTCGCCGATCTTGACGTGCTGGCGATCGGCCCGGTGGTGGAAGAAGTCTCGGAAGATTTCGAACGCTACTGGCAGAGCAAACCGGTGGCACCGCTGAAGAGCGTGCTGGACGAGAGCGAGCATCAGGACGGCGCGGTGGCGCTGCCGCCCGACTGGCGCGACAGCGAGGCGGTACAGCGCTATCTGGCGCGGCTGGAAAGCTCGCACTTCGTCAGCCAGCTGGAGCAGGGCACGCTGAGCATGACCTGGGCGCGCGCGCGTCTGCTGAGCGACGATCCGCGTAAGGGGCTGGGCCGGGCGAAGCGCAGGAGCCTGCTGCCGCAGCGCATGCTGGAGGTGATCGGCGTGCCGCAGCGGCAGTTCGATATCATCTCCGCCTATTTCGTTCCCACGCGCGCCGGCGTCGCCCAGCTGCTGGCGCTGAAACGGCGCGGCGTAAAAATCGCGATTCTGACCAACTCTCTCGCCGCCAACGACGTGTCGGTGGTGCATGCGGGCTACGCCAAGTGGCGTAAAAAGCTGCTGCGGCGCGGCATCGAGCTCTATGAGCTGAAGCCGCAGTCGGGCGTGCCCGACGCGCCGCACGACCGCGGTCTCACCGGTAACTCCGGCTCCAGCCTGCATGCCAAAACCTTTACCGTCGATCAGGAGACGCTGTTTATCGGCTCATTCAACTTCGATCCCCGTTCGGCGGTGCTGAATACCGAAATGGGGCTGGTGATTGAGAGTGAAGCGCTGGCGCGGCAGACTCATCAGCGCTTTAGCGCCGCAATGCGCGATCGCGCCTGGGCGCTGCGGCTCGACAAGTGGGGACGCGTCAACTGGGTCGAGTATGCGGGGGAAGCGCAGGAGATTGTGCATAAGCATGAGCCGCGCTGCACCTGGGTGCAGCGCCTGCTGGTGCGGCTGGTGTGGCGTCTGCCGATCGAGTGGCTGCTATAGGCGTCGACCGTGCGGGCGGCAAAGCGTCCGCGCGGTGGTCTTGCTATTTTTTCTGCGGCTTGCCGGAAAACAGAAAGCGCAGCAGCGGGATGCGCAGATGAATTTCATAGAGCAGAAACGCCACGCCGAACACCATCGCCAGCCCGACAAAGAAGCCCAGCGTGTTGTTGCCGATCTGCGGCGTGATGAAAATGCCGTAGAGCAGCGTCAGCGGATGGTGTACCAGGTAGATAAACAGCGAGGCGTTCACCAGATACATAATGCGCGGCGAATGGGCGTTAAGCATGCGGTGGCCGAAGCTGAAGCAGACGTTGAGCATGCAGAGCCCCATCAGCGTGGTAATCAACGCGTCGAGTTCATAGAGCCAGCCGTCGCCGCTGCTGTAGCGCTGATTAAGGCTATAGGCGATGAAAACCAGAATCGCGCCGAAGCACATCACCGGATTAAAGCGCACGAACAGCTGCTTCAGGGCAGGGTGTTTCCACGCCAGCGCTCCCAGCATAAAGAAGGGCAAAAACAGCAGCGTCTGCATCACCATAATGCTGAACAGGCCGTCCATCAGCAGCGCCGGAAAAAAGGTAAAGATCGCGCGACGGAAAACGTCCCACAGCAGCGCATAGCCCATGATCGCCAGCGTCACCTTGCCCCAGCCGATGCGGCTATAATCGATATGCCGATGCTGGCGGCGCAGCCAGTTAAAGGTCAGCATGCCGAGCGCGGTAAGGATCACCAGCACCACCAGGAACCAGAGGTGCGAAATCAGCTCCCACATCAGGTTATTGAACTTGCCGTACAGCGTCAGCTGATCCCAGTTGCTCATCTTGTCCGACAGCGCGCGCAGCATAAAAAACTGCGGCAGCGTAATCAGCGGCACGGCCGTCAGCAGCGGAATGCCGACGCGCTCCATGCGCACTTTCAGCCAGCGCTTCGCTTCGTAGCGCAGGTAGAGCATATAGGAGAAGTAGCCTGAGATAACGAAAAAGACCTGCATGCGGAAGGCGTGAATAAAATCGTTCAGCACCGTCAGCCAGAGCGACGCTTCCTGACTATTGACGGCCCATTTTTGGGTGGAATAGATGAGGGAAACGTGAAACGGCACCCCCAGCAACATCAAATACGCCCGAATCGAATCGAGGAAATATTCACGTTCAGGTTTTACTGTACTCATAAAGTTCCAGTTTGTTAGTACGTTTCGGCCAGTTTCCCCCTGAAACTGGTTTATGCCGCAGTGAAATTCTACCTGCTGTAAACAGCGTATACTATCAGTTGATTCTGGAACGTTTAATTGTCCTAAAAGCAGGCGTAGCCCTGACAAAACCCTGGAACATTCTTTTGGATATGCTGTCGGAAAAGCGAATAATCCTTTAAGATAAATGGGTTTGTACTTAGCACACGAAAGGGGGGGATGTGCTGATTAATGTAGAAAAAAAAGGCGGACTGATGAAGATGCGCTGGCTTGGCGCGGCAGTTCTGCTGGCGTTGTACGCCAATAATAGCTGGGCGTTTAACCTTGATGATGTCGCAAAAGAAGCCAAAACGCTGGCAGGGAAAAGTTTTGAGGCGCCTAAGAGCAATTTACCCTCTCAGTTTCGTGAAATGAAATTTGCTGACTATCAGCAGATCCAGTTTAACCACGACAAAGCGTACTGGGGCAAACTGCGTACGCCGTTCAAGCTTGAGTTTTACCACCAGGGCATGTATTTCGACACGCCGGTAAAAATCAACGAAGTGACGGCCAACGCGGCGCGCGAAATCAAATACAGCCCTGACTATTTCAACTTCGGCAACGTTAAACACGACGCCGACTCGGTGAAAAATTTAGGGTTCGCCGGTTTTAAAGTGCTTTATCCGCTTAACTCGCGCGATAAAAAAGATGATGAGATCACCAGCTTCCTGGGCGCGAGCTACTTCCGCGTTATCGGCGCCGATCAGGTTTATGGCCTGTCCGCGCGCGGTCTGGCGATCGACACGGCACTGCCGTCCGGGGAAGAGTTCCCGCGCTTTAAGGAATTCTGGATCCAGCGTCCTAAACCGCAGGATAAGCAGCTGGTGATCTATGCGCTGCTCGATTCGCCGCGCGCGACGGGCGCCTATCGCTTTACCGTGCATCCGGGCAAAGAAACCACTGTCGACGTACAGTCGAAAGTCTATCTGCGCGACAAAGTCGGCAAGCTTGGCGTTGCGCCGCTGACCAGTATGTTCCTGTTCGGCGCCAACCAGCCTTCGCCGGTGACCAACTTCCGTCCCGAGCTGCATGACTCCGACGGCCTGTCAATTCACAGCGGCAACGGCGAATGGATCTGGCGACCGCTCAATAATCCGCGCCATCTGGCGGTGAGCACCTACACCATCGAAAGCCCGAAAGGCTTCGGTTTGCTGCAGCGCAGCCGCGACTTCAACCGCTATCAGGATCTCGACGACCGTTACGATATGCGTCCGAGCGGCTGGGTTGAACCGCTGGGCGACTGGGGTAAAGGCCGCGTTGAGCTGGTAGAGATCCCGACTGCGGACGAAACCAACGACAATATCGTCGCCTTCTGGACGCCGGAGAATCTGCCGGATCCGGGCAAAGAGATGAACTTCAACTACCGCCTGCACTTTACGCGCGACGAGAGCCAGCTTCACTCCGACGATACCGCCTGGGTGAAAAATACGCTGCGTTCGGCGGGCGACGTGAAGCAGTCTAATCTGGTGCGTCAGCCTGACGGTTCTATCGCCTTCACCATCGACTTCGTTGGTAAAGCGATGAGCCAGATGCCGGATAACAGCCAGGTCGCGCCGCAGGTCAGCGTGGGCGAAAACGGCGAAGTGGTTGAGCAGAGCGTACGCTATAACCCGGTCACTAAAGGCTGGCGTCTGGTGCTGCGTCTGCGCGTCAAAGATAACAAACAGCCTACCGAAATGCGCGCCGCGCTGGTTAGCGGCGACAAGACATTGACGGAAACCTGGAGCTATCAGTTACCTGCCAATGAATAATCCGACATTTATTCCTAAAAACTACGTGGAAGCCCTGCCGCTGGATGCGGCAGGGAAGGCCCGGTTAAGCGCCTCGCTGCAGCACGCCGAGGCGTTTCACTTCATTCACGATACGCTTGGCCAGGATGTCGCCGCCAGCGATCGTCCTGACGATGCGCCGCTTAAGTCGGTCTCGGCCCGCGTCAAAATGGCGTGGCCGGATTCGCTGGCCGACGGCGAGCAGTTCGGCAAAGATTATCTCGATCGCACCACGCTGAAGGCGATGCCGAAGGTTAAACGCTCGCTGATGTTCCCGGAAGCCTGGCGGACCAACCCGCTGGTGCGTGCCTGGAGCTCGCTGCGCGGCGAAAAGCTGACGCATCGCTACGCCAATGCGGAAGAGCAGCGCGCCGAGGAGAAGTGGCGTCACGTCGGCTCCATTCGCCGCTATGTGCTGCTGATCCTTACCCTGTTTCAGACCGTCATCGCCACCTGGTACATGAAAACCATCCTGCCCTATCAGGGCTGGACGCTGCTCGATCCGATGGAGATGCTGAATCAGAACTGGCAACAGTCGGTGATGCAGATCCTGCCCTATGTGTTGCAGACCGGCATTTTGTTCCTCTTTGCCATTCTGTTCTGCTGGGTGTCGGCGGGCTTCTGGACCGCGCTGATGGGCTTCCTGCAGCTGCTGATCGGCCGCGATAAGTACAGCATCTCCTACTCGACGGTGGGCGACGAGCCGCTTAATCCTGAACATCGCACCGCGCTGATTATGCCGATCTGCAACGAGGACGTGGAACGCGTCTTCGCGGGCCTGCGCGCCACCTGGGAATCGGTCGCGCGTACCGGCAACGCAGAGCACTTCGACGTCTACGTGCTAAGCGACAGCTACGATCCTGATATCGCCATTGCGGAGCAGAAGGCCTGGATGGAGCTGGTGCGCGACGTGGGCGGGGCCGGCAAAATTTTCTACCGCCGTCGCCGTCGCCGCGTGAAGCGTAAGAGCGGCAACATCGACGACTTCTGCCGTCGCTGGGGCAGCAACTACAGCTATATGGTGGTGCTGGACGCGGACAGCGTGATGAGCGGTGAATGTCTTACCGGCCTGGTGCGCATGATGGAAGCGAACCCTAACGCCGGTATCATCCAGTCGTCGCCGAAGGCGTCGGGCATGGATACGCTCTACGCGCGCTGCCAGCAGTTCGCCACGCGCGTTTACGGTCCGCTCTTTACCGCCGGTTTGCACTTCTGGCAGCTTGGCGAGTCGCACTACTGGGGGCATAACGCCATTATCCGCGTGAAGCCCTTTATCGAGCACTGCGCGCTGGCGCCGCTGCCGGGCGAGGGCTCTTTCGCCGGCTCGATCCTGTCGCACGACTTCGTCGAAGCGGCGCTGATGCGCCGCGCCGGCTGGGGTGTCTGGATCGCTTATGACCTGCCGGGTTCCTATGAGGAGCTGCCGCCGAACCTGCTGGACGAGCTGAAGCGCGACCGTCGCTGGTGTCACGGCAACCTGATGAACTTCCGCCTGTTCCTGGTGAAAGGGATGCACCCAGTGCACCGCGCGGTGTTCCTGACCGGCGTCATGTCTTATCTCTCGGCGCCGCTGTGGTTTATGTTCCTGGCGCTCTCCACCGCGCTGCAGGTGGTGCATACGCTGATGGAGCCGCAATACTTCCTGCAGCCGAGGCAGCTCTTCCCGGTCTGGCCGCAGTGGCGTCCTGAGCTGGCGATCGCGCTCTTCTCGACGACGCTGGTGCTGCTGTTCCTGCCGAAGCTGCTCAGCGTGGTGCTGATCTGGTTCAAAGGCGCGAAACCTTACGGCGGCGCGTTCCGTCTGTTTATTTCGCTGCTGCTGGAGATGCTCTTCTCCGTGCTGCTGGCGCCGGTGCGTATGCTGTTCCATACCGTGTTCGTGGTCAGCGCCTTCCTGGGCTGGGAAGTGGTGTGGAACTCGCCGCAGCGCGACGATGACGCTACGCCGTGGAGCGAAGCTTTCCGTCGTCACGGATCGCAGATGCTGCTCGGCATCGTCTGGGCAGTAGGCATGGGCGTGCTGGATCTCAACTTCCTCTGGTGGCTGGCGCCGATCGTCTTCTCGCTGATCCTGTCGCCGTTCGTGTCGGTGATGTCGAGCCGCGCGACGGTCGGACTGAAGAGCAAGCGCGCGAAGCTGTTCTTGATCCCGGAAGAGTATGAGCCGCCGAAAGAGCTGGTGGACACCGACCGCTACCTGCAGCTCAACCGCGACCGCGCCCTGAAGCACGGCTTTATGCATGCGCTGTTCCACCCGGCGTTTAACGCGCTGGCGACCGCGCTGGCGACCTCGCGTCACCGCCAGAGCCAGCTGCTTGATTACGCGCGCGACCGCCGCGTCGATCAGGCGCTGAGCGATGCGCCCGAGAAGCTGAACCGCGAACAGCGTCTGCAGCTGATCAGCGATCCGGTGGTGCTGGCGCGCGTTCACTCACGCCTGTGGGAGAACGGCGATAAGTATCATCAGTGGGTAGAGAGCTATCAGAAGCTGGCGCTCAATCCGCTGGCGCTACCATCTCAGGCGGGTTAATATTCGCCAACCTAAAGCGGCAGCGATGCCGCTTTTTTTATGCGCGCAATTTAACGCTATTATTACGTTTTGATAGCGTAAGCAGGCGACAAAATAGCTGCGCCATTATCTACACTAGCCGCTGGCTGAAATGAGTATCGCGAGTGAAAAGTTTGCTGAAAACAGTGATGATCGCGCTGATGGCGCTGATATTAAGCGGATGCGGCAGTATTATTAGTCGCGCCGTGCCCGGCCAGGGACACGGCAATCAATACTATCCTGGCGTGCAGTGGGATGTGCGCGACGGTCCATGGCGCGTGCTGACCATTCTCGATCTGCCGCTGTCGCTGGTGGTGGACACCATGCTGCTGCCGGTTGATGCCCACCACGGGCCCTATGAATAATCAGAGCAGGCGATCGGACTCGCTGTTGTCATCTTCCCATTCCTGCGCCGCCGCTTCGCCTTCTTCGCTGTCGATCGGCGGCTCAAGCTGAAACTCGCCCTCGTCCCACTCGTGCAGCGTATTTTCGGCTAACCACTCCTGGCGCAGCTCGACTTCGTCGAAATCGCCGTCAAATATCGCCTGCGCCGCCTCGCCGCTGCGGATCGGCAGGCATTCGCCGCTCTCGCCTTCCTCTTCAAAGAACTCTGCCTGCCACATAATATCGCCATCCTGCATCACATACTTCTGCAGGCCAAACTGACTGATGCTGGCATCCTCTTCTTCAATGTCGGGATGATCGGCGAGAAATTCTTCACGCGCAGCCTCGATGGCTTCTTCTAAGGTGCTGAACATGCTCATTACTCTTCTCCTTGCCTGATTAACGGGATGTCAGAGAAGGATAGACGAAATTTTTCAGGGGAAAGGGTGAAAAAGAGACGGCGGGCGAGAAACTCCTCCCGCCGTCATCGATCAGAGTGACTTCTGCGGGAAGTGCAGCACCGGTCGCACCGTTTCACGCATAACGGGCGCCGCATAGCGAATACAGCATTTAATACAGGGTTTGACTTTTTTAAAATTAATTCGCGCAATAGATAACGCCTGATTCAAATTATATAACGTGCCGATAAAAACGATGTCCTCTTTATCCGGCATACGTTTACACTCTTTGCGGTGTAAATAATGGTAATTATCCTGATCGGTACTGATTGTCACGTAGTAATAGATGCCTTTATTCATTTTTATGTTCCTGCTAGAGATTCGCTGTGTGTAATCTTTTTATATTTTTTGAAGGGCAGTTAAATAATTAACTGTCACGATCGAAATTACCGATATGTGTCTAATTGTTCAAATTCCATAAAAGTATAAAACAGCCATCTAATTGACATAATGCTTATATGCAACAGGTCTAATCAGACAATGCCTTGTAAAATAAGTTAATTTTACTGGATAGATAAGCTAAGGCAAAGAGTTATCATTGAAGAAATAGGAAAAGACCTGGAGTGGGTTTAAATCAGATCCAAATAAGATAAATCGCAATCATTAATTTCTTAGCCGCTTATTAGCCATATTACGGGATAATGCCTGCTTTTGGCCACTATTAATTTAGCGCGCATGAACAATTAAAAAAAGGGATAAATCAATATATGCCTTGCTTTAGTTTAGAGTGGACCTTATTGGCATGTATAAAAGCTTTTTTCATTATGAAACAACAAGTTGTGTGATGTAGCGCAAGGTTTTAAGCGTAAGCGACGATGATGCTTAGGGCCGGCGGACGACAGCGCGTCCGCCGGAAGGAGATCAGTAGCGTGAAGGTTCACCTTCGGGACGCGTTTTGAAGCGACGGTGCAGCCACATATATTGCTCCGGCGCCAGCAGGACGCCTTCTTCCACCACTTTATTCATCTGCGCGGCGGTGGCGACATCACTGTCGAGCGGGATCTGATCGCTGACGTCGGGCAGGATCAACATCTGGTAGCCGCGACCGTGCGGCAGGCGGCGCGGCACGAAGGGAATAACGTGCGGCTTGCCGCTGCGGATCAGCAGATAGGTGCCTACGGTGGTGGCGGCTTTTTCTACCGCGAAGAAAGGCACGAACACGCTGCTGCGCGGGCCGTAGTCATGATCGGGCGCGTACCAGATAATATCGCCGTTTTTCAGCGCGCGGATCATGCCTTTCAGATCTTTGCGGTCGAGCATACCTTTGTTGGAGCGCATCCGGCCCCAGGTCTGCAGCCAGTCGATCAGCTTGTTGTCATTAGGGCGATAAACGCCGATGCCGGGGTTATAGATGCCGAAAATACGCGCGCCCAGCTCCAGCGTCAGGAAATGCATGCCGATGAGCAGCACGCCGCGCTGCTCATCTTTCGCTTTTTGTATATGCTCAAGGCCGGATACATCGAACCACTTTTTGATGCGCCAGTCGGGCCAGAACCACGCCATGCCGGTTTCAATCAGCCCCATGCCTACCGACTCGAAGTTATGCTTTACCATCGCTTCACGTTCGCTGGTCGGCATATCGGGAAAGCAGAGCTCCAGATTGCGTCGGGCGATGGCGACGCGGCGCTTCAGAAAGCGTATCGCAATACGCCCTAATCCGCAGCCCAGCATATAGAGCAGCGGGTAGGGCAGCAGCACCAGCAGATAAAGAAAGGCAATGCCCAGCCAGGTCAGCCAGTAACGGGGATGGAGGAGTTCTCGGGAAAATTGCGGCAGTTGAGTCATATGAAAAAGCTTATCCTGCGTAATGCGCCTGATGGCGCCAATATCTCGTTGATTTTCCCCTATTGTGCCAGCTTTTCTTCTGCGCTGAAATAAACGCAGGGCGATTGCGTATGGGGCCAGCTGAAAAGAAACCCGCCTGAAGGGGGAATAAAAAGCGATCCAGATCAATTTTCTTTGCATCCTGGCCCATTGCTGTATCATGTGCCGCGCAATTTTTTATCCCAAACAGGAACGAACACCATGCCAGTGTTACATAACCTTGTTAACAATAAAGAGCTGAAGGCGCGCATGCTGGCGGAGACCGAACCGCGCACGACCGTCTCGTTCTACAAATATTTTCACATCGCCGATCCCAAAGCCTTTCGTGACGCGCTCTATCTTGGCCTGACTGAACTCAAGGTCTTTGGCCGCGTCTACGTGGCAAAAGAGGGGATCAACGCGCAGATCAGCGTCCCCGCCAGCCTCTATGAGAAGATGAAAGAGTATCTGTATGGCTTCGATCCGGCGCTGAACAATCTGCGCATGAATATCGCGCTCGACGACGACGGCAAATCTTTCTGGGTGCTGCGCCTGAAGGTGCGCGACCGCATCGTGGCGGACGGCATTGAAGATGAAAGCTTCGACGCCAGCGACGTCGGCACCTATCTGAAAGCGGCGGAAGTCAACGCGATGCTGGACGATCCCGACGCGGTGTTCGTCGATATGCGCAACCACTACGAATATGAAGTGGGCCGTTTCGATAATGCGATGGAGATCCCGGCCGACACCTTCCGCGATCAGCTGCCGATGGCGGTTGAGATGCTGCAGGAGCAGAAAGATAAAAAGATCGTGATGTACTGCACCGGCGGCATTCGCTGCGAGAAAGCGAGCGCCTGGATGCGTCATAACGGTTTCGACGACGTTTACCATATCGAAGGCGGCATTATTGAGTACGCGCGCCGCGCGCGCGAGCAGGGTTTGCCGGTGCGCTTTAAGGGTAAAAACTTTGTCTTCGACGAGCGCATGGGCGAGCGCATCTCCGATGATGTGCTGTCACAGTGCCATCAGTGCGGCGCGCCGTGCGATACGCACACCAACTGCGTTAACGACGGCTGTCATCTGCTGTTTATTCAGTGCCCGAGCTGCGCCGAGAAGTTCCACAACTGCTGCAGCCCGCTCTGTATGGAAGAGTCGCAGCTGTCGCCGGAAGAGCAGCGCGCGCGCCGCGCCGGTCGTGAAAACGGCAATAAGATTTTCAATAAGTCGCGCGGTCGTCTGACTATGGCTATCCCGATGCCGGAGAAAGAGTAACGGCTTGAGCCTGACGCGCGTGCGTCAGGCTTTTTTATCGCTTCAGCGGGTAAAGCGAGCGAGCGAGAAGGGCGTGAGATCAAACGAAAAGGGTTTATCGAGCGCGAACTCCGTCGCCAGCTCCCCCAGCACGCTGGCGAACTTGAATCCATGTCCGCTCAGGCCGGTGATAATCAGACGATTCGGCTCGTCCGGCAGAGTATCGATAATAAAGTCTTCATCCGGACTGATGTCATAGCTGCAGGCTTCGCCGTGCAGACAGACCCCCACGCCAGGCAGAAATTTACGCAGAAACGCAAAGGCGTCGCTGCCGTCTTCGGCAAAGCTGCCGAAGGGTTTGCGATCTTCCGGCTGGCTCATCGGCTGGCCGCCGTCGTGACGTCCCACCTTCAGCGCGTTGTTATCCGCCGGAAAGCCGTAAAAGTGGCTGCCGTTTTCCATCTCTACCGTAAAGCCGGGAAATTTATTGTTTTCGCTGTAGCGGCCGTCGGCCTGATACCAGGCGAACACTTTGCGCGTCGGCTTAAGCGGTAAATCCGGCACCAGCTTGCCGACCCAGGTACCGGCGCTGATTAGCATCTTGCGCGCGCGGAAGGTGCCGTCTGCCGTTACCACCTGCTGCAGGTCGCCGTCGCGGCCAATTTGCGACACGCCGCAGTTAAACAGCTGCGCGCAGCCCGCCTTCTCGGCAAGGGCGATCCAGCTGCGTACCGCCTGCTCGCACTTCAGGTAGCCCGACTGCGGTTCGAAAACGCCGATATAGCCGTCCGGCACGCTGATCTGCGGCCAGCGCTGGCGCACCTCTTCCGCCTGCAACAGCTCTACGTCCAGCTTCCAGGCCTGCGCGCTGTCGATAACGTTGCGAATGAATTCAGAGTGAATGGGCGCGAGGTTAATAATGCCGCTACGGTGCATGATGCGTTCGCCGGCCTGCTGTTCCAGCTGGTCCCAGAGGGTCTGCGCGCGCAGCACCAGCGGAACATAGCGTTCGCCTTCGCCGTATGCGTGACGGATCAGCCGCGTTTCGCCGTGATGCGCGCCCTGGGTATGGGGTGGATGGCTGGAATCGATCATCAGCACCGACAGGCCCGCCTGGGTGGCGTAAAAGCCCGCGGCGGCGCCAACGGACCCGCTGCCCACCACAATCAGATCATAAATCATTGAAGAATAACTCCTGAAAGCCGTAACACGCCCAGCAGCATACCAGAATCAGAAATGAAAAAGGCACCCCTGAGGGTGCCCGTTCATCTGGCGGAGACTAATGTTTGGACTGGTAACGCTCCATTTGCTCGGCCGATTCGATCTTGGCAATGCCAGCTTCAAGAATAGAAATAAATTGCCTTGCCACGTCTGTTGTCAGCCAGTAGGTCGGTCCGACGTCTGCTTCTTCTTCTTTTTGATCCTGCGAGGAGAGCGAATGCAAACGGATCATCATAGCGTCGTAGCTGTCTACGGTACTGATATCCCAGCCCACCAGCGGGTGAGTCTGAATAACGTCTTTATGATTACTGTCCATTATAACCTCCTTATTACTCGTTAAACGAAGTGCATGATGAGGTTCAATGCGGCTTTTTTATCCGATAGCGAGACAATTATAACAGAAAAAGCGTTCTATCCGATTAAAATGTGCGGCGAACAAAAAGTGAGCGAAATATTCGGCGTTAAAAAAGCGATTAAAAAAAATAAAATGCCTGACGCATCAGGCAGTTTTTTTACGCGCTCGCGCACCGGTTAAAATCAGGCCAGAGGGTCAGCCGGCTGAACGCTGTGAGGCTTTTGCAGCGTCAGCGCCAGACGGGCGAAGTGCTGCTGCAGAGGTTCGTCGTGATTCTGATTTTGCGCCTCAAGCGTCAGATGATGCACCAGCAGCTGGGCGGCGCGCTCGTCGAGGCAGAGGGTAAGGCTGGAGAAGGCGCTTTCCAGCACCGTCAGGCGACGTTGCTGATCGGCGATTAGCGCCAGCAGTTCACCGAAGGTCATGGCCTCTTCCGGGTTTTCTGTCATCATTTCATCTCACCTCCTGTTAAGCATAACGAGCGCAAGAATAGGCGATTGATCGATCAGAGTCTAGATGCAGGAAAAAGTTCTGGCGAGGGGGGAGAGTGATAAAAAAGCCGGATGGCGACACCCGGCAAAAACTGCGCAGTGGCGGTTAATCGGTAATGAACCAGTCGTCAGCGCTTTCCCAGGTTTCCTGTAAAATATCGCTGATTCGATCGCGCGTCTCTTTGCCGCCGCCCAGCACGCTGAGCTGGTTCGCGGTGGCATAGCGCACTTTGACGTGGTTCTGGCCGTCGGGAAATTCTTCATCGATACGGCGGGAAAGTTCTGCCGTCAGCGCTTCCATTGCGCCGGACGGAAGCGGGGACGTTTTGGCAACGGTAATTTCAACACGCATAGCAGCCTCCGGATTAGATGCTGTATATATTTACAGTATATTCGGTCCAGAGGCAAGCGAAAGCGCAGATCAGAGTTTCACGCGCCAGTTCAGGGTTTCGCCGGCGAGGAAGGGCACCAGCGCGTGCTCGCCCATGCTGATGCTCTCTTCGACTTTCCAGGGTTCGCGCACCAGCGTCACGGTTCCTTCGTTCAGCGGCAGGCCGTAAAAGCGCGGGCCGTTCTCCGAGCAGAAGGCTTCCAGCTGCGCCAGGGCGTTCAGCTCTTCGAAAACGGTGGCGTAGGCGGGCAGCGACGTCGGCGCGTTGAAAACGCCCGCGCAGCCGCAGCTCGCCTCTTTGAGATGACGCAGGTGCGGCGCGGTGTCGGTACCGAGGAAGAAGCGCGGATGGCCGCTGGCGACCACCTTGCGCAGCGCTTCCTGATGCACGTTGCGCTTGAGGATCGGCAGGCAGTAGAGGTGCGGCCGCACGCCGCCCACCAGCATATGGTTGCGGTTGAACATCAGATGCTGCGGCGTAATGGTGGCGCCCAGCTTGTCATTGCCCGCCTCGACGTACTGCGCGGCTTCGCGCGTCGTGATGTGCTCGAAGACGACTTTGAGTTCCGGGTATGTTTTGCGCAGCGGCTCCATTACGCTGTCGATAAAGCGCGCCTCGCGATCGAAAATATCGATGTCGGCGTGGGTCACTTCGCCGTGAATCAGCAGCGGCATGCCGATCTTCTGCATGCGCTCCAGCACGCTGCTGATGGCGGCGATATTGGTGACGCCGTGGCTGGAGTTGGTGGTGGCATGCGCCGGGTAGAGTTTCGCAGCGGTAAACACGCCCGCGTTGAAGCCCTGTTCAATCTCATTGGGATCGAGCGAGTCGGTAAGGTAGCAGGTCATCAGCGGGGTGAAGCGATGTTCCGCTGGCAGCGCGGCCAGGATGCGGTCGCGGTAGGCGACGGCGGCAGCGACGCTGGTGACCGGCGGCACCAGATTGGGCATCACGATGGCACGTCCGTTAACCGCGCTGGTATAGGGCAGGACCGTATTCAGCATCGCGTCGTCGCGCAGGTGAATATGCCAGTCGTCAGGGCGGCGGATAGTAAGTTGCTGAGGGTGTGCAGTCATCAGTGAAGCTCCGGCTAGTCAGGAAACGTAGAGGCGCGTTTTGGCCGGGTACAAAGCATAAGGTGTCGGGCAACCGTTTGCACTTCTTTTCTTGCAGGGAGGGGGAAAAGAACAGCGGGCACGGCGCCAGACCGCAGATGAGCTTACAGCGCGGGTGACATGGACCGAAGAGCAAAGCGTCCCGCGCAAGGGACAAAAACGCCGGGAGCGTTTTTGAACAACGCAGCGCGTTGGCCCGTTAACGGGCGCACCTCAGGGATGAGGTGCGTAGCACGCGGGCCGAGCCGCCAGGGATGGCGCTTTTGCGTCTTTGCGATCGGGCCATGTCACCCACGCCTGCACCTTGTCACTGCGTAAACGGAATTACCAGCTGGCCAGGCTCGACCTGAAGGCCCTTAGCGAATTTCTTCGCCAGCGCCTCGCCTTTGCTGCGATCGACGCTCAATACATAGGCCGGCTTCTGATTGAAGTAGCTTTTTAGCGACTGATTCAGATAAGGGGTCAGGCTTTTCATCACCGCGGCCATCTTCTCCGGCTGCACCTGCGCGTCGACGATCTCCAGATCGCGCAGATAGACGGCGCCCTGCTGCGCGTCGAATACCGGCTGCGCCTTCATCTTCAGCTGCATATCCGCTTCCTGCGGGCCAAACAGCGAAGTAACGTTGATTTTCGCCTTGCCGGTCAGCGTGACGCGGTCCGGCTCCTCGCGGCCAATCTGGCTGTTGAGGTCGGTCAGCAGAATATGGGCGTTCACCAGGCCGGCGACGCCGATATCCTTCTCATAATTGTTGTGCTTCGCCAGCGCCTGATTCACTTCCTGCTCGCTGATGGTGTATTGCGTAAGCTGATTACAGCCGCTAACCAGCACGGCGAAAAACAGGGCCGTCAGCCCCAGAAATGCCTTCTTCATTGTGTCCTCATCCAGATTGATGCTAATGCAGCGCATAGGGTGCCTGAATGCGGATGAGGTGTCATTAAGAAGGCGATGAGAAACGCCGGCGCGCCTCTCATCGAATTGCGTCAGAAGGCGATAGAGGAGAGCAGGTTGACCTGCGTCTGCTTCGCCATATTGTCGCGATAGTCTGCCACGCGGCTCGGCCAGTCGATGCCGGCCACCAGCGTCAGCGAGCGCAGCAGCGGAAAGAGGTGGATATCATCTTCCGACAGCTCGCCGTTGACCGCGTTCGGTTTGACGATCAGCTTATCGAGCTGGCGCAGATCGTCGCCGATCTTTTTGATCAGACCGGGCGCATGGCTCTTCAGCTCGGCGAAATCGCCGATCGCCGCCTCTTTCTTCTGGCGGAAATAGTCGCGCGCCTCCGGCGTGGCGAATTCGGCGAAGGCGGCCTCTGCGATGCGCGGCAACAGCAGCTTATTAACGTAGCCGTTGACGCTGCGCAGCCAGTCGCCGATCGCCGGATTGATTTTGCCGTTCAGCAGCGGCTCCCGGTCGCTTTTATCGATAAAACGCACGATATCGAGGCTTTCCGGCATCGCGCTGCCGTCATCTTTTTGCAGGATGGGCGCCACCTTCTGGCCCACCAGCTTTTTCGGCGTCGCTTCATCGTCGTTTAGCATCACGATGAGCTCTACCGGCAGGTTTTTCAGGCCGAAAATCATGCGCGCTTTGACGCAAAAGGGGCAGTGGTCGTAGATGTAGAGTTTCATCCCGGTCTCCTTTGGCTAGTCAGGGCGACGGGCGTCACCCTGATTGAGGACGTGTCGGAAGTATGGAAGAGATTCCGGGCGAGGGCAAACCAATGCAGCGAGCAGGCCGGGATTTGCAAAATAAAATCAAGGCGTTTCACGCCGGCCGTTAACGAATATTTTACCGCAGCAGGGGCGGCGGTTATAGTGAAAGCAATGTTGTTGGCACCGCTTTCCTTAAGCCTCAGATTTCAGGAGTCATGATGTTTGGCTATCGTTCTGCCGCGCCCAGGGTGCGATTGACCACCGACCGGCTGGTGGTGCGTCTGGTTCACGAGCGCGACGCCTGGCGACTGGCGGATTACTACGCCGAAAACCGCGCCTTCTTAAAACCCTGGGAGCCGGTGCGCGACGAGAGCCACTGTTATCCCTCCGGCTGGCAGGCGCGTCTGGGCCTGATCACCGATATGCATAAAAGCGGCTCCGCCTACTATTTTATTCTGATGGATCCCGAAGAGTCCGAAGTGCGCGGCGTCGCCAACTTCAGCAACGTGCTGCGCGGCTCGTTCCACGCCTGCTACCTCGGCTATTCGCTGGGCGAAAAGTGGCAGGGACAGGGGCTGATGTTCGAGGCGCTGCAGGCCGCTATCCGCTATATGCAGCGCCAGCAGAATATCCACCGTATTATGGCGAACTATATGCCGCATAATCAGCGCAGCGGCGCGCTGCTGGCGCGTCTCGGTTTTGAAAAAGAGGGTTATGCGAAAGACTATCTGTTAATCGACGGCCGCTGGCAGGATCATGTGTTGACCGCGCTGACTCGTCAGGAGTGGACGCCGGACCGGCGTGGCTAATAAGGAGATCGGAATGAAAATGGCGCTTTCGCCGCTGGCGTTGCGTGTATTGGGTTGCCTGCTGGAGAAGCAGGTCACCACGCCGGAGCAGTATCCGCTGTCGCTGAATGCGGTGGTGACCGCCTGTAATCAGAAGTCGAACCGCGAGCCGGTGATGAACCTGACCGAAAGCGAAGTGCAGGAGGAGCTGGATCGGCTGACCAAAAAGCATCTGGCGACCGCCAACAGCGGCTTCGGCCAGCGCGTGGCGAAATATGAGCAGCGCTTCTGCAATTCGACCTTCGGCAACCTGCAGCTCAGCAGCGCCGAGGTGGCGATTCTGACGCTGCTGTTCCTGCGCGGCGCGCAGACGCCGGGCGAGCTGCGCACGCGCAGCGGCAGACTGCACGAGTTTGCCGACGTTGAGGAAGTGGAAAGCGTGCTGGCTGGCTTAACCGAGCGCGAGATGGTGACGCGCCTGCCGCGCGAGCCGGGCAAACGCGAAAGCCGCTATCTGCATCTGTTCGGCGACGAGCAGTCCGTCAGCCAGGCGGAAACGCCGCAGGAAGATAACGGCGATCTCAGCGCGCGCGTCGCCGTGCTTGAGCAGTCGCTCGCCGCCTTACAGGCGCTGGTGCAAACGCTGCTGCATAAAGGAGGCTGAGATGAAACTGCGAATTGGCGTTGTCGGACTGGGTTCGATTGCGCAGAAAGCCTGGCTGCCGGTGCTGGCACAGGCGGAAAGCTGGACGCTGGTCGGCGGCTTCTCGCCGAATCAGCAGAAGGCGCAGACGGTGTGCGACAGCTACCGCATGACCTGTTTCTCCTCGCTGAACGCGCTGGCGGACGCCTGCGACGCGGTGTTCGTTCACACCAGTACCGTCACCCACTACGAGATTGTCAAAGCGCTGCTGCTGGCGGGAAAAGATGTGCTGGTGGATAAGCCGCTGGCCGATAATTTTAGTCAGGCCGAGGCGCTGGTGGCGCTGGCGGAAAAGCGCGGACGCAAACTGATGGTAGGCTTTAACCGCCGCTTTGCACCGCGCTATCAGCAGCTGCGGCTGGCGATGCCGCAGGCCGCCAGCCTGCGCGTGGAGAAACACCGCAGCGACAGCGTCGGACCGAACGATCTGCGCTTTACGCTGCTTGACGACTATCTGCACGTGGTGGATACCGCGCTCTGGCTGGCGGGCGATCGCGCCGTTCAGCGTCATGGTTACATCCACACCAACGAGCGTGGCGAAATGCTCTATGCCGAGCACCACTTCGCCGCCGGCGCTGTGCAGATCGCCACCAGCATGCATCGCCGCGCGGGCAGCCAGCGCGAGCGCGCCAGCCTGGTCGGCGACGGCCGCTGCATCGACGTGCTGGAGATGCGCGACTGGCAGGAGGAGCGCGGCGACGGCGTGCGTATCGATCCGCCGCCCGCCTGGCAAAGCCATCTGACTCAGCGCGGCTTCAGCGGCGCGGCGCACCATTTTATCCAGTGCGTGCAAAATCAGACGATGCCTGAGACGGGCGGCGAACAGGCGCTGCTGGCGCAGCGCGTGGTGGAAAAAATGTGGCGCGAGGCGGAGAAGGAATAACGCCTTGTAACACTCCGCGCTGGTCATTTCCCGCCGTGGCAGTAGACTATCGCCGGGCGCCGCTGGGCGCCCGCGCTAAGTAGCTCATTTTGCCGACTCTTTTCAGGACGCGCGCCAATTATGAATCTTTTAAAATCGCTGGCAGCGGTCAGTTCCATGACCCTGTTTTCCCGCGTATTGGGTTTTGCCCGTGACGCCATTGTGGCGCGGGTGTTCGGCGCCGGGATGGCCACGGACGCCTTTTTCGTCGCCTTTAAGCTGCCTAACCTGCTGCGGCGTATTTTCGCCGAAGGCGCCTTTTCGCAGGCGTTCGTGCCGATCCTCGCCGAGTATAAAAGCAAGCAGGGCGAAGAGGCGACGCGGCTCTTTATCGCCTACGTCTCCGGCCTGCTGACGCTGGCGCTGGCGCTGGTGACCATTGCGGGGATGTTCGCCGCGCCTTGGGTGATTCTGGTCACCGCCCCCGGTTTTGCCGATACCGCCGATAAGTTCGCGCTTACCAGCGCGCTGCTGCGCGTCACCTTTCCCTATATTTTGCTGATTTCGCTGGCCTCGCTGGCGGGCGCGATCCTCAATACCTGGAACCGCTTTTCCGTTCCCGCCTTCGCGCCCACGCTGCTGAATATCAGCATGATTGGCTTTGCGCTCTTCGCCGCGCCGCACTTCCATCCGCCGGTGATGGCGCTGGCGTGGGCGGTGGTCGCGGGCGGCGTGCTGCAGCTTTTCTACCAGCTGCCGCACCTGAAGAAGATCGGCATGCTGGTGCTGCCGCGCATTAACCTGAAGGATGCGGGCGTCTGGCGCGTGATGCGGCAGATGGGACCGGCGATCCTCGGCGTTTCCGTCAGTCAGATTTCGCTGATCATCAATACTATTTTCGCCTCGTTTCTCGTCTCCGGCTCGGTTTCCTGGATGTATTACGCCGATCGCCTGATGGAGTTCCCGTCGGGCGTGCTGGGCGTGGCGCTCGGCACCATTTTGCTGCCGTCGCTGGCGAAGAGCTTTTCCAGCGGCAATCACGACGAATATTCTCGCCTGATGGACTGGGGCCTGCGCCTCTGCTTTTTGCTGGCGCTGCCGAGCGCGGTGGCGCTGGGCATTCTCTCCGGTCCGCTTACCGTCGCGCTGTTTCAGTACGGCAAGTTCACCGCCTTCGACGCCCTGATGACGCAGCGCGCGCTGATTGCCTATTCGGTGGGGCTAATGGGGCTGATCGTGGTAAAGGTGCTGGCGCCCGGGTTCTACTCGCGTCAGGACATCAAGACGCCGGTGAAAATCGCCATGATTACCCTGGTGATGACGCAGCTGATGAACCTGGCCTTTATCGGCCCGCTGAAGCATGCTGGCCTGTCGCTCTCTATCGGTCTGGCAGCCTGTCTTAACGCCGCGCTGCTCTACTGGCAGCTGCGTAAGAAGAAGATTTTTCAACCGCAGCCGGGCTGGGCGAGCTTTCTGCTGCGTCTGGTGATCGCGGTAATCGTGATGGCGGCGGCGCTGGTGGGCATGCTTTACTGGATGCCGGCGTGGGAAGAGGGCGCGATGGTCTGGCGTCTGCTACGTCTGGCGGCGGTCTGCGCGGTGGGCGGCGGCGCCTACTTCCTGACGCTGGGGCTGCTCGGCTTCCGGCTGCGCGACTATGCGCGCCGGGCGCACGCGTAAAACAGCAAAATCCCGCTCTGAGGGCGGGATTTTTTTATGCCTTCCGGCTTAGCGTCGCCTGACCTTTACCCAGCCCGTCCGGGCCGTAAAACGCCTGCGTCTGATGCGGCTTAAGCACGGTCAGCGCCTCTTCGGTAAAGCGGATCTGCTGATTGAGCAGCAGACCGTTATGGGTATTAGCGTCGTTTAAGCGACGCGTCATCAGGCCGATACTCTGCCAGCGGCGCGTCATATCACTGTGACCAGCATAAGGCGCCTGGGTGCCGAGCTGTCGCTCGGTACTGCGACGCATCTCGTCAAGATAGCTTAGCGTCGCCAGCAGCGCGCCTTTATCTTCGGTAATGCGCTGCAGCAGATTATTGTTAATCCTGCCTGCGGCCAGTTGGTGCTGTTCCTCTTCGAGAACGTTCGACAGCGAGGAAAGCACTTCCTGCATCTTATCTAATGTGGTCAACAGGTTGCTCATGGGGATTATTTACCCTCTAAATACGCCTTAGTGTCGGCAATCAGCGCATCGGCGATCTTGCCGGTATCCATTTTCAGTTCGCCATTGCGAATGGCGGTTTTCAGTTGTTCGACGCGCGCCACGTTAATGTCCTGGCTGCCCGGCTGGGTCAGCTGCGACTGCGCATTGCTCAGGCTGACCTGGGCTGCGGCGGGCGTGGTTGCGGTAGCGTTCGACGCCTGGCGCGTTTTACCGGTTGCGGACTCGTTGCTTTCACGGGTTTGCACGGTAGCGACGGGCTTCAGAGGTTGCGTTCTGTCGATGCTCATATTCGGGCTCCTGTACGGTCAGGGGAAACTGCCACCTGAATCAGAATAGCGTAATCGCTTAATTGATTTCTCTATCGGCAGAAAAACAGCGTTCTTTAGCGCCTTATAGCGATATCAGAATATTCCCATCCGCATCCACTTTCCCGCTCACCACCTGACCGTTGCCCATGCGCACGCGCACCGACTGCGCCAGAATCGCATTGTTTAACGCTTTGCCTTCGCCGCTGGCGTTAAAGCCTTCGCCGCTGGCGATCACCATCACGCTCTGACCCGCCTTCACGCGCCACGGCTGACGCATCATCGACAGCGTTACCGGCTGGCCCGGCTGAATATCGCGCAGCACCACCGCATCCGCGACCGAACCGGCGTCAAGCATGGCACGCGCCGGCAGAGTGTCGAGGCGGCCGCTCTGCAGGCGAAAATCGTCGGCGCTGACGGTCGAGCCGCGCGCCAGCAGACGCGTCGCCACCAGATACTGGCCGGTAACCTGCACCTGCACCTGAAGAAAACGTCGCGTATCGCCGCAGGTGGCGGCCACGCTCATGGGTCCCCACAGGCGGCTATTGCCAGGCAGGGTGAACTGCGGCGCGTCGCAGGTCGGCCACTGCGCCTGCGGCGTCTTAATCTCAACCGTCATGCCCGCCGCGTGCTGCGCGTCGCGAGCCTGAAAAAAGCCCGTCAGCTGGGCGGAAAGATCGGCGGCGTCGGCGGGCAGGGCGAACAGCGCCAGCAGGCTGGCCAACAGGGCGGTAATAGTACGCATCAAATGACTCCTTGCTGCTAATGGCGACGAGTGTACTCGCGCCGCGACAAAATCAAGGCGAAAAATAGCCGTGGTTTTTAACGTTATTCAGACGATGGCTATTGCTTTTCCCCACATAAGCTGTCCGCTCGAAATTCTCATTTGCGGAGGAAGCATGCTCGACAAACTGGATGCTGCGCTGCAGTTCGGCACTGAAGCTCTCAATCTGCGTGCTCAACGTCAGGAGATCCTGGCGTCAAATATTGCCAACGCCGATACCCCTGGCTATCAGGCGCGGGATATCGACTTTGCCAGCGAGCTGAGTCGGGTAATGAAAAACGGTCGCGCTGAAGGCAGCGGCATGTCGCTGAAGGTCACCTCGCCGCGCCATATCGAAGCGCAGGTCAACTCGGCGGCGTCGGCCAACCTGCTTTATCGCATTCCCGATCAGCCTGCAGCCGACGGCAACACCGTCGATATGGATCGCGAACGTACCCAGTTCGCGGACAACAGTCTGAAGTATCAGACCGACCTCACCCTCATCAGCAGCCAGATCAAAGGCATGATGAGCGTGTTACAAGGGCAATAAACATGGCATTGCTGAATATTTTTGACATTGCCGGGTCAGCGATGACCGCGCAATCCCAGCGTCTCAACGTCAGCGCCAGCAACCTGGCGAACGCCGACAGCGTCACCGGACCGGACGGCAAGCCTTACGTGGCGAAGCAGGTGGTATTTCAGACCGATGCGGCGCCCGGCGCGGCGACCGGCGGCGTCAAAGTGGCGCAGGTGCTGGACGATCCCTCTCCGGCGAGGCTGGTGTACGACCCGGGCAATCCGCTGGCGGACGACAAGGGCTACGTGAAGATGCCGAACGTGGACGTGGTGGCGGAAACCGTCAACACCATGTCGGCGTCGCGCAGCTACCAGGCCAACGTCGAGGTGCTGAACACCGTGAAATCAATGATGATGAAAACCCTGACCATGGGTTCCTAACGGAGAAACGACATGGGCATCGCAGTAGGCGTCAACGAGAAACTGGACCCCACGGTCCTCAGCTCATCCAGCAGCGGCACCAGCAACAGCGCGCAGGATCTGCAGAACCAGTTTCTGACCATGCTGGTTACGCAGTTGCAGAATCAGGATCCCACCAATCCGATGGACAACAGCCAGCTCACCACGCAGCTGGCGCAGATCAACACCCTGAGCGGTATCGAAAAACTCAATACCACGCTGGGTTCGATCTCCGGGCAGATCAGTACCAGCCAGTCGCTGCAGAGCTCGACGCTGATCGGCCACGGCGTAATGGTAAACGGCACCCAGGTGCTGGTCGGCAAAGGCACCACCACGCCGTTTGGCGTCGAGCTGGCCACCGCCTCGACCGCCACCACCGCCACGGTGAAAGATGCTGGCGGCAACGTGGTGCGCACCATCGATCTGGGCGCGCTCTCGGCTGGCGTGCATACCTTCTCGTGGGACGGCACCCTGGCGGACAGCTCCACCGCGCCGGACGGCAAATATACGGTTTCAATCGCCGCCAGCAATGGCAGCACGCAACTGGTGGCCCAGCCGCTTAACTACGCCTACATCAATGGCGTATCGACGGCAGATAACACCACCAAACTGGATCTCGGCACCATGGGCTCCGCAACCCTTGATGAAGTACGTCAGATTCTCTGATTCATCTCTAAACAGGAGAAATAAACATGTCATTTTCCCAAGCGGTGAGCGGCCTGGGCGCTGCCTCCAGCAACCTGGACGTTATCGGCAACAACATCGCCAACTCCGCGACGGCGGGCTTTAAATCAAGCACCATCGCCTTCGCCGATATGTTCGCCGGTTCCAACGTCGGCCTCGGCACTAAAGTGGCGGCGGTGATCCAGAACTTTAACGACGGCGCCACCACCACCACCAGCCGCGGCCTCGACGTCGCGCTGAGCGGCAACGGCTTTTTCCGCATGGCTGACGCCAGCGGCGCGGTTTACTATTCGCGCAACGGCCAGCTGACGCTGGATGAGAACCGCAACCTGGTGAATACCCAGGGCCTGAAAGTCACCGGCTATCCGGTAAGCGGCACGCCACCGACGGTGCAGACCGGCGCCAACCCGGTCGCGCTGAGCATTCCGACCACGCAGATGTCGGCGCGCGCCACCACCACCGCAACCCAGGTGGCGAACCTGAACTCTACCAGCACCATTCCGACCGTAACGCCGTTCAACGCCGCTAATGTCGACAGCTACAACGCGAAAAGCACCATGACGGTTTATGACTCTCAGGGTAACGATCACAACCTTGACATGTACTACGTCAAAACCGCCGACAACAACTGGACGGTGCACGCGATTGACTCCACCACCGGTACCAGCGCAGGGGATTTCACCGCGGCGTTCGACGCGAGCGGTAATCTGACGGGCCTTAACGGCGGCACGACGTCAACCGTCAACCTGACCATCAACGGTTCTAACGGCGCGGCGGCGGGCCAGGTCATTTCGCTGAGCATGCTGGGCAGCCTGCAGCAGAACACCGGCACTACCACCTTCGGCAACCCGGCGCAGGACGGCTACGCGCCAGGCGATCTGACCAGCTACGCCATTAACGACGACGGCACCATTACCGGCAGCTACTCCAACAAAAAGACCCAGCTGCTGGGCCAGATCGTGCTGGCCAGCTTCTCTAACCCGGAAGGGTTGCAGTCGCAGGGCGACAACGTCTGGTCCGCGACCAGCTCCTCTGGTCAGGCGGCGATCGGTCTGGCGAACACCGGCACCTACGGTTCGCTGACCTCCGGCGCGCTGGAAGCGTCGAACGTGGATATGAGCAAAGAGCTGGTGAACATGATTGTGGCGCAGCGCAACTATCAGGCGAACGCCCAGACCATCAAAACTCAGGACCAGATTCTCAACACTTTGGTTAACTTGCGTTAATTCACTAACGGGATTGCTTTATGGATCACGCGATATATACCGCAATGGGCGCGGCCAGCCAGACGCTGGATCAGCAGGCCGTCACGGCCAGCAACCTCGCCAACGCCTCAACGCCGGGCTTTCGCGCGCAGCTCAATGCGCTGCGCGCGGTGCCGGTCAGCGGCTGGTCGCTGCCGACGCGCACCCTGGTAGCCGCCTCGACGCCCGGCGCCGATATGAGCCAGGGCGCAATGGACAATACCGGACGCACGCTGGACGTGGCGATGGGGCAGGACGGCTGGCTGGCGGTGCGTACCGCTGACGGCAGCGAAGCCTATACCCGCAACGGCAATATGCAGATCAGCTCGACCGGCATTCTGACCGTCCAGGGCAATCCCGTCATGGGCGACGGCGGCCCCATCGCGGTGCCGCAGGGCGCCGAGCTGACCATCGCGGCGGACGGCACCATCACCTCGCGCAACGCGGGCGATGCGCCAAACGCCACGGTGCAGATCGGCCGCCTGAAGCTGGTGAAAGCCACCGGCAAAGAGATGCAGCGCGGCGACGACGGCATGTTCCGTCCGAACCAGCAGACCCAGGCGACGCGCGGCGCGGCGCTGGCCGCCGACGCCACGGTGCAGGTGATGCCGGGCGTGCTGGAGGGCAGTAACGTCAAGCCGGTAGAGACCATGGTCGATATGATCGCCAACGCCCGACGTTTCGAGATGCAGATGAAAGTCATCACCAACGTCGACGAAAACGAACAAAAAGCCAACCAGCTGCTGAACATGAGCAGCTAAGGCAGAGGAAAACAGATGATTCGTTCCTTATGGATCGCCAAAACCGGTCTTGACGCCCAGCAAACCAATATGGACGTCATCTCCAACAACCTGGCGAACGTCAGCACCAACGGCTTTAAACGTTCGCGCGCGGTGTTTGAAGATTTGATGTACCAGACCCTGCGTCAGCCGGGCACCCAGTCTTCGGAACAGACTACGCTGCCGTCGGGCCTGCAGATCGGTACCGGCGTGCGTCCGGTCACCACCGAGCGCCTGCATACCCAGGGCAACCTGTCGCAGACCAGCAACTCCAAAGACGTGGCGATCAACGGCCAGGGCTATTTTGAAGTGCAGCTGCCGGACGGCACCTCCGCCTACACCCGCGACGGCTCGTTCCAGGTGGACCAGAACGGTCAGCTAGTCAACAACGCCGGCTATCCGGTGCAGCCGGGCATTACGATCCCGGCCAACGCCACCAGCATCACCATCTCGCGCGACGGCGTGGTGAGCGTGACGCAGCAGGGCCAGACTAACCCGGCGCAGGTCGGACAGCTGACCATCAGCACCTTTATTAACGACGCCGGTCTCGACAGCATGGGCGAAAACCTTTACCAGGAAACCCAGGCGTCAGGCGCGCCGACTCAAAGCACGCCGGGCCAGAACGGCGCGGGCCTGCTCTATCAGGGCTATGTGGAAACTTCTAACGTCAACGTGGCGGAAGAGCTGGTCACCATGATCCAGACGCAGCGCGCTTATGAAATCAACAGCAAGGCGATCAGCACCTCCGATCAAATGCTGCAGAAGTTAACGCAGATTTAATGTCGGTTATCAGGGCCAGCGCTGGCTGGCCTGAAGTCAACACATCTATAAGGTCGTGACTCCGTGGCGAAGCAACTGAACATAAAGCCTGGACATTGGTTGGTGGCGACAATGCTGCTGACCCTTAACGGTTGTGCGTTAGTGCCGCGCACGCCGCTGGTGGAAGGGGCAACGACGGCGCAGGCGCTGCCTTCCGCGCCGCCGGTGGTCAACGGCTCTATTTTTCAGGGCGTCGCGCCGCTCAACTACGGCTATCAGCCGCTGTTTGAGGATCGTCGCCCGCGCAATATCGGCGATACGCTCACTATCGTCCTGCAGGAAAACGTCAGCGCCAGCAAGAGCTCTTCCGCCAACGCGACGCGCGACGGCAGCGCCAGCTTCGGCCTCGACGCTATTCCGACCGGCCTGAACGGCCTGGTGGGCGCAGACGGCTCGAAAGCCAACGTGGGCGCCAACGGCAAAAACGATTTCGCTGGCAAAGGCGGCGCAACCGCCAACAACACCTTTACCGGCACCATTACCGTCACCGTGAATCAGGTGCTGTCGAACGGCAACCTGCGCGTGGTCGGCGAGAAGCAGATCGAGATCAACCAGGGCACCGAGTTTATTCGCTTCTCCGGCGTGGTGAACCCGCGCACGATCAGCGCCAGCAACTCGGTACTGTCGACGGCGGTGGCCGACGCCCGCATCGAATATGTCGGCAATGGATATATTAATGAAGCGCAGACCATGGGCTGGTTCCAGCGTTTCTTCCTGAACATCTCGCCGATGTAATGAGGTCATGATGAAAAGTGTGAAAAGTTTACTGCTTGGCCTGAGTCTGACGCTCGGCCTCTGCCTGAGCGCCCACGCGGATCGCATTCGCGATCTGGCCAGCGTGCAGGGCGTGCGCGACAACCAGCTGATCGGCTACGGCCTGGTCGTGGGCCTCGACGGCACCGGCGACCAGACTACTCAGACGCCGTTTACCACGCAAACCGTCAGCAACATGCTCTCCCAGCTCGGCATTACCGTGCCGCAGGGCACCAACATGCAGCTGAAAAACGTCGCGGCGGTGATGGTGACGGCGCAGCTGCCGGCCTTCGCCCGTCAGGGTCAGACCATCGACGTGGTGGTCTCCTCGCTGGGCAACGCCAAAAGCCTGCGCGGCGGCACCCTGGTGATGACGCCGATGAAAGGCGTCGACAACCAGGTCTACGCGCTGGCGCAGGGCAACATTCTGGTCGGCGGCGCGGGCGCGTCGGCGGGCGGCAGCAGCGTGCAGGTCAACCAGCTTAACGGCGGCCGCATTACCGGCGGCGCCACCGTCGAGCGCGAACTGCAAAGCAACTTCGGCAGCCAGAACACCCTTAACCTGCAGCTGAACAATGAAGATTTCTCGATGGCGCAGCGTATCGCCGACGCCATTAACGGACGCGGCGGCTACGGCCAGGCGACGGCGCTTGACGCTCGCACCGTACAGGTGCGCGTTTCGCCCAACAACAGCTCCCAGGTGCGCATGCTGGCGGAGATCCTGAACATCGACGTTTCGATTCCGATTGAAGACGCCAAAGTGATCATCAACTCGCGCACCGGGTCGGTGGTAATGAACCGCGAAGTGACGCTGAGCACCTGTGCGGTGGCGCAGGGCAACCTGTCGGTCACGGTCAATCAGTCGCAGAACGTCAGCCAGCCGAATACGCCGTTTGGCGGCGGTCAGACGGTGGTGACGCCGCAGACGCAGATCGATCTGCGCCAGAGCGGCGGCGCGCTGCAGCGCGTCAGCGCCAGCGCCAACCTGAACAACGTGGTGCGCGCGCTCAACGCTTTAGGCGCTTCGCCGATCGAGCTGATGTCGATTCTGCAATCGATGGAGAGCGCGGGCTGCCTGCGCGCCAAACTGGAAATTATCTGACGATGGATACGCAATCGCTGACGAAGGCGGCCTTTGACAGCCGCTCGCTGAACGACCTGAAGCGCGAAGCCAGCACCGACCCGAAAGGCAAGGCGCTGCAGGTGGCGAAACAGGTCGAGGGAATGTTTGTGCAGATGATGATGAAGAGTATGCGCGAAGCGCTGCCGCAGGACGGCATCTTCAGCAACGAATCGACCAAAATGTTCACCTCGATGTACGATCAGCAGATTGCGCAGGAGATCGGTAAGCGCGGTCTGGGCATGGCCGATCTTATCGTCAAGCAGATGCAGCCGGCGCAGGAGCCCGACGAGCGTGCCGGCACCGTGCCGATGCCGCTCGACGACAGCTTTATCTACAGCGCAGCGGCCTCCAGCCAGCTGGAGCAGATAGTGCGCAAGGCGGTGCCGCGCCTGCCGGTCTCGCCGGCTAACCTGCCTGCCGACAGCAGCGAGTTTATCGCCCAGCTGGCGCAGCCTGCGCAGGCCGCCAGCGCCGAGAGCGGCATTCCGCACCACCTGATTCTGGCGCAGGCAGCGCTGGAGTCAGGCTGGGGCCAGCGCCAGATCCTGACCCGCGACGGCAAACCAAGCTACAACGTGTTCGGCATCAAGGCGAGCGGCAACTGGACCGGCGAAACCACCGATATCATGACCACGGAGTATGAGCAGGGCGAGGCGAAGAAGGTGCGCGCCAGCTTCCGCGTCTACCACTCCTATTTCGAGGCGCTTACCGACTACGTCAAACTCCTCTCGAACAACCCGCGCTACGCCGCCGTCACCAGCGCGCAGACCGCCGAGCAGGGCGCGCACGCGCTGCAGGCCGCCGGTTACGCCACCGATCCGAAATATGCGCAGAAGCTGGTAGGAATGATCCAGCAATTCAAAAGCATGGGCGAGAAAGTGGTGAAGGCGTACAGCAAAGATTTAAACGATCTCTTCTAGCGGCTCAGCCTCAAGTTTCACTCAGGCGCGCCGATAATATCAGCAGATGCCAGACGCGTTTTCGCGCACGGGCGAGCATTGATGAGTGCGAGCCCGCTTAACGGGAAAGAAAGGAACCGAGATGTCCAGCATAATAAACTCTGCGATGAGTGGGTTAAGCGCCGCACAGGCGGCGCTCAGCACCACCAGCAACAACATCACCAACTACACGGTCGCGGGCTACTCGCGCCAGACGATTCTGCTGTCGCAGGCGAACAGCACCCTGCAGGGCAGCAGCTATTACGGCAACGGCGTAAACGTTACCGGCGTGCAGCGCGAATATGACGA
Source organism: Pantoea sp. NGS-ED-1003 (assembly GCF_000738765.1). NCBI lineage: Bacteria > Pseudomonadati > Pseudomonadota > Gammaproteobacteria > Enterobacterales > Erwiniaceae > Pantoea > Pantoea sp. NGS-ED-1003. Next base: position 56,225 of record NZ_JPQA01000005.1, on the reverse strand, counting down.
GTTCATTACGGCGCAGCTGCGCAGTTCCAGCGCCACCTACAGCGCGGCCAATACCCAGTACTCGCAAATCTCCAACATCGACGACCTGCTTTCCACCTCAACCACCAGTCTCTCGACGTCGATTCAGGGCTTCTTTACTAACCTGCAGAACGTGGTGAGCAACGCGAACGATCCGTCGGCGCGTCAGTCGATGCTGAGCAACGCCCAGGGGCTGGTGAACCAGTTCCAGACCACCGCGCAGTATCTGACCAATATGCAGAGCAGCGTCAATACCGATGTCGCCTCGAACGTTGACCAGATCAACACCTTTACCAGCCAGATCGCCGATCTCAACAAACAGATCGGCAAGCTGAGCACCGCAAGCGGCGCGCAGCCGAACGATCTGCTGGATCAGCGCGATCAGCTGGTAAATAGCCTGAATAATATCGTTGGCGTAACCGTCTCTAAGCAGGACGGCAATTATATCGTCGCCATGGGTAGCGTAACGCTGGTCAACGGCAACAAATCCACCAGCCTGGTCGCGATGCCCTCCAGCAGCGATCCGACGCGCACCGCCGTCGGCTATGTGGATAACAGCGCCGGCAACGTCGAGATTGCTGAAAAGAACATCACTACCGGCTCGCTGGGCGGCCTGCTGGCTTTCCGCTCCCAGGACCTGGACAGCGCGCAGAACCAGCTCGGCCAGCTTGCGGCCGCCTTTACCACCAGCTTCAACGCGGTGCATAAGCAGGGCTACGACAGCAACGGCGATCAGGGCACGGACTTTTTCACCATCGGCAGCCCAACGGTACAGAGCAACAGTAAAAACAGCTCCGCCACGACCCTGACGGCGAGCTGGACCGATACCAGCGCGCTGAAAGCCTCTAACTATACCGTCAGCTATGACGGCGCGAACTGGAACGTCACGCGCGCATCCGACAATGTGAAAATTACCGCCACGGCCGGCACCGACCCCTCGGGCAACGCCACGCTGAGCTTCGACGGCGTGCAGCTGACCGTGAACGGCACGCCGAACGCGCAGGACAGCTTCCTGGTGAAGCCGGTGCAGAACGTCATCAGCGGCATGTCGGTCGCCATTACCAAGGAGTCGCAGATCGCGGCGGCGGGCGCGACGGGCGGCGAAAGCGACAACCGCAACGCCCAGAAGCTGCTGGCGCTGCAGGACGCGAAGGTGGTGAACGGCAACGCTACGCTGTCGCAGGCTTACGCCAGCATCGTCAGCACCGTCGGCAACAAAACCAGCACGCTGGAAACCGCCAGCACCACGCAGAAAAACGTCGTGACGCAGCTGACCGATCGCCAGCAGTCGGTTTCTGGCGTCAACCTCGATGAAGAGTACGCCAACCTGACCAAGTATCAGCAGTACTACATGGCGAACGCGCAGGTGCTGCAAACCGCCAGCTCGATTTTCGACGCGCTGCTTAATATCCGCTAAGGAAAAGAACCATGCGACTCAGTACCAATATGATTTTTGACCAGCAGGTGCGCGGCATCAGCGATTCGCAATCCTCCTGGCTGAAAGTGGGCGAGCAGCTCTCCAGCGGCCGCCGCGTCAACAATCCCTCAGACGATCCTATCGCCGCGTCGCGCTCGGTCGTGCTGGCGCAGACCCAGGCGCAGAGCAGCCAGTACTCACTGGCGCGCACCTTTGCGACTCAGGGATTGTCGATGGAAGAGAACACGCTCACCGGCGTGACCAGCACCATTCAGGATGCGCAGACGCTGATCGTAAACGGCTCGACCGGCACGCTGAGCGACGACGACCGCGGCTCTATCGCTACCCAGCTGGAGGGCCTGCGCTCGCAGCTGCTGAACCTGGCGAACAGCAAAGACGGCAACGGCCGTTATATCTTCGCCGGTTATAAAACCGATAGCGCGCCTTTCGTCGACAACGGCAGCGGCGCGGTCACCTATGCGGGCGGCAGCGACGCTATTACGCAGAAAGTGGATACCAGCCGCACCATGACCGTGGGCCACACCGGCGACGACATCTTTATGTCGATCACCGGCAACGCCAAAAAAGAGCCGGACGGTAGCGCCAGCGAAACCAATATCTTCAATATGCTCGACAGCGCTATCGCCGCGCTGAAAACGCCGCTGGCGGACGCCGACGACGCCGCTAAAAAGACGTTTCAGGATGCGATGGATAAAACCAACCGCGGCCTTGGCAATGCGCTGAATAATGTTCTGACCGTGCGCTCCGAGATCGGCACCCAGCTCTCTGAACTGAGCACGCTGGATGGGCAGGGCGGCAATCGCGACGTGATCCTGAGCAGCGAAATGAGCGACCTGGTCGACACCGACTACACCTCGGCCATCTCCAGCTATACCATGCAGCAGACGGCGCTTCAGGCCTCTTATAAAACCTTCACCGACATGTCCAAGATGTCGCTGTTCCAGCTCAACGCCTGACAAAACCTGATTCGAGCATGCCTGAACCGGACATGCTCATTTTGTCCCACGACCCTGACCGGCATCGTGGGATTTTTTTTACCCGTAAGAAATAAAAAACCCCGGCAAGCCGGGGTTTTTTGTAGGTCGCGTCAGGTGGTTACGCGCTCTCAGGTCGGGTCGCCGGAGCGGTGGCCTGATGCGTCGCGCTGTGACCGCCCGCTGCGCCTTTGCCTTCGAAGGCGAACGGCGCGCGTACCCAGTCGCTGTGGCGTGCCGGCTCCGGCTGCCAGGCTGGCGCCGGCGCTTTGGTCATCGGCGCGGAAGCGTGATGGATAAAGCGGACGGCGGATTCCTGCGGCGCGATTGCCTGCGGCGCGGCGTCGCGTGCCGGAACTGGCGCATGCGGCTCGCTGATCGGCTCAGGCGTGCTCTCTGCCGCAACCGGGGCGTTCAGCACTTCCTCAACCTGCGCTTCTGCTTCCGGCGTCACGTCGTGCGCTGATTCAGCGGCGATCTCGGTGGCGTCGGCGGCTGGCGTCGCTTCTTCAACAACCGGCGCAGCCGGAACAGCCTGCTCGGCGATCGCTTCTGCTACGGCTTCATCAGCAGCCGGGATAACGGCTGGTTCATGATTTACCGGTGCCTCAATCGGCGCGGTGTTATCAGTATTTACCAGCGGGACCGGCGTTTCCGCCTGAGGTTCAGCCTGCTGCACCTCATCAGCCGGTTGCGCTTCAGCGGCATTGACCTGCGGCGCAGCGTCAGCCTGCGGCGCGGCTTCGATGGACGGCGCGGCTTCGACAGCGGCAACCGGCAGGGCGATAGCGCCTGCGGTCTCTTGCTGGCTGTAGTCCGGCGCATCCTGCTGCGGCTCCTGCATCTCTACCGGCTGAGCGACCGGATAGCGTACCCAGACCTTGCCGGATGCCATTTCTGGCGACGCTGCGGCGGCAGCCAGCGGCATGGCAGACTCGGTCGGATAACGCTCGTCGCGATAGCGACGGCGACGCTGCCCGCTGACGCGGAGGTGGCGCGGCGAACGGCGCGAACGGCGCGGCATATTGCCGTTGTCGCGGTTTTCCGTCTCATCCTGCTCGAACTGCGCTGGCTCTTCGATCTGCGGCGCGTTGCGTACGGCCTCTGGCTGCGTTTCTACAGCTTCCGCTGTCGGCTGCTCCGTCTCGCCGCCGATACGCACTTTCTGCGTCAGCTGGCGCGGCTTGCGGCGCGGCATAACCTGAACGCGCTCATCTTCCTGCGCTTCCGGGGTCTCGACGACGTCAGCGACGGCGGCGGACTCAACGGCTTTGCTCGCTTCCTGCTGCGCGCGCTTCTCTTCCTGGCGACGACGCTGGCGCTCGGCGCGCTGTTCGCGACGCTGCTGCTGCTGCTCTTCGCGCTGCTGGCGCGCTTCGTCGCTCAGAACCGGGCTGCGCTCTTCGCGCGCTTCGTTCTGCGGTGACTGGCGCTTGTTGCGACGCGCATCGGCGTTGTCGCGCGGCTCACGGCTCTCGCGCGGCTCGCGATTTTCACGCGGCTCACGGCTCTCGCGCGGTTCGCGATTCTCACGCGGTTCACGGTTTTCACGCGGCTCGCGGCTGTCGCCGTTGCGCGGCGTACGCTCGCGACGGTTGTTGTTGCGGCGATTGTTGCGACGATCGCCGCGCTCTTTGGCGCTGCTGTCGTTGTCGCTCTCTTCGCTGCTGGCCTGCGGCGCTGGTGTCGTTTCCGCGGCTGGCGTCGGGGCTGGCTCGTTGCCGCCGAACAGTTTTTTCAGCAGACGGCTAAAGAAGCCGGTACCGCTGGCGGCGGCTGGCGCTGCAGCGGCCGGTTTGGCTTCAGGCTGCGGCTCAACGGCTTTAGGCTGCTCCGCTGGGGTTTCGGCCGGCGCCGGCGGCGCGTCAGGCATAACGAAGGCGGCCAGCGCAGGTTGCTCAGGACGACGGCGCTCGGCGTGCTCCTCTTCCGACGGCATCGCCATTTCGGCTTCATGCAGCTTCGGCAGGTGATAGCTGAGGGTCTGCGTCTCTTCGCCTTTGCGCACGCGCAGCACGGAGTAGTGCGGCGTTTCCATGCGATCGTCCGGCACGATAATCGCGCGAACGCCGCCCTGGCGCTTCTCAATCGCGTTCACCGCTTCACGTTTTTCGTTCAGCAGGTAAGAGGCGATCTGCACCGGGACAATGGCGTGCACCTCTTTGGTGTTGTCTTTCAGCGCTTCTTCTTCAATCAGGCGCAGAATCGACAGCGACAGCGATTCGTTGTCGCGGATGGTGCCGGTGCCGCTACAGCGCGGACAGACGTGATGACTCGACTCGCCCAGCGACGGGCTGAGGCGCTGACGCGACATCTCCAGCAGGCCGAAACGCGAAATATGGCTGATCTGAATGCGCGCGCGATCCTGACGCACCGCTTCGCGCAGGCGATTTTCCACCGCGCGCTGGTGACGCACCGGCGTCATATCGATAAAGTCGATAACGATCAGACCGCCCAGGTCGCGCAGGCGCAGCTGACGCGCGATCTCATCGGCGGCTTCCAGGTTGGTGTTGAACGCCGTCTCTTCGATATCGCCGCCGCGCGTGGCGCGCGCCGAGTTGATGTCGATGGCGGTCAGCGCTTCGGTGCTGTCGATAACGATCGAACCGCCCGACGGCAGGCGCACTTCGCGCTGGAAGGCGGACTCAATCTGCGATTCGATCTGATAGTGGCTGAACAGCGGGATCTCGCCGGTGTAGAGCTTGATCTTGCTGCTGAAATCGGGACGGCCGAGGGCGGCGATATGCTGGCGCGCCAGCTCGAGCACTTTCGGGTTGTCGATCAGGATTTCGCCGATGTCCTGGCGCAGGTAGTCACGGAAGGCGCGCACAATAACGTTGCTTTCCTGATGGATCAGGAAAGGCGCAGGGCGGTTTTCAGCGGCTTTTTTAATTGCTTCCCAGTGTTTCAGACGGAAGCTCAGGTCCCACTGCAGCGCTTCGGCGGATTTGCCTACGCCTGCGGTGCGTACGATCAGGCCCATGCCGTCCGGCAGCTCCAGCGACGAGAGCGCCTCTTTCAGCTCGGTGCGATCGTCGCCTTCGATGCGGCGGGAGATGCCGCCCGCGCGCGGATTGTTCGGCATCAGCACCAGATAGCTGCCCGCCAGAGAGATAAAGGTAGTCAGCGCCGCGCCTTTGTTGCCGCGCTCTTCTTTATCGATCTGAACGATCACTTCCTGACCTTCGCGCAGCACCTCTTTGATATTCGGACGGCCTTGCGCGTTATAGCTGGATGGGAAGTATTCGCGGGAGATTTCTTTCAGGGGGAGAAAACCGTGGCGCTCGGCGCCGTAATCGACAAACGCAGCTTCGAGGCTGGGTTCAATGCGGGTGATCTTACCTTTGTAGATGTTGGCTTTTTTCTGTTCGTGTCCGGGGCTTTCAATATCCAGATCGTACAGGCGTTGTCCATCAACCAGGGCAACGCGCAACTCCTCCTGCTGAGTTGCATTAATTAACATTCTTTTCATCGTTTCTGACTCGTTATTCTCACATGAGTGATAAAGCTGCGGGCATAGTTACCCTGGACGAGTTCTGACCGATGGCCCCGTGACTAAGTGCCTTACGTCAACCTCCCGGTTGTCGACTGCGCGAGGGGCGCAAATAACGTCGGTGGCCTGTTTTTCATAAGGAAAAACAGCGCCGTTGTGCTGAAATGCCTGAGAGAAATTGATAACTCCTGCATTTCAAACTTCCGTCCAGGCCGCAACCCGCAGCCCGCTAAGTGCCTGAATAAACATCACGTCTTACGCCATTGCTGCGTGTGCGTTTCATTCGGCAAAATGACTAATTAGCTCTTTTTCTGGCCTGAAATGCATCAGACGAGAAACTCAAGCATTATTCCATTGCTAACCTTCATATAGCAAGGCGACTTTTACCGCCAGATGAAGATTAGTGATACATAACACCTTAATATGTCGGACGAATGAGCAGGCTGCTGAAAAAGCCAGCGCACGCTGCGCTTTTTCGCGCGACAAGAGGAGAGTTAAGCACAGAAAAAGGGGTGGCGCTATCACAGGACACTATTTAGAATCGCCGCCATGAAAACAGAGAATCCTGGCGTACAGCTTGTCGCCATTTCGGCTGAAAATGCCGGACAACGCATCGATAACTTTTTACGCACCCAGCTCAAGGGCGTGCCGAAAAGCATGATTTACCGCATCCTGCGCAAAGGCGAGGTGCGGGTAAATAAAAAACGCATTAAGCCGGAATATAAGCTGGAAGAGGGCGACGAAGTGCGCATCCCGCCGGTGCGCGTCGCCGAGCGCGAAGAGCAGGCGGTGTCGCCGAAACTGGAGAAAGTCGCGGCGCTGGCGGAGGCGATCATCTTCGAAGACGATCATATCCTGGTGCTCAACAAGCCTTCCGGCACGGCGGTGCACGGCGGCAGCGGGTTGAGCTTCGGCGTGATCGAAGGGCTGCGCGCGCTGCGTCCCGAGGCGCGCTTCCTCGAACTGGTGCATCGCCTCGATCGCGACACCTCCGGCGTGCTGCTGGTCGCCAAGAAGCGGTCGGCGCTGCGCTCGCTGCATGAGCAGCTGCGCGAAAAGGGGATGCAGAAGGATTATCTGGCGCTGGTGCGCGGCAGCTGGCCGTCGCACCTCAAGAGCGTACAGGCGCCGCTGCTGAAGAATATCCTGCAGAGCGGCGAGCGCGTGGTGCGGGTCAGCAGCGAAGGGAAACCGTCGGAAACGCGCTTTAAAGTGGAAGAGCGCTTCGCCTTCGCCACGCTGGTCAAGGCGAGCCCGGTCACGGGCCGCACCCATCAGATCCGCGTGCATACTTTGCATGCCGGTCATCCTATCGCCTTTGACGATCGCTACGGCGAGCGCGAGTTCGACAGCCAGCTGGCCCCGACCGGACTGCGTCGTCTGTTCCTGCACGCCGCCGCCCTGACCTTTACCCACCCCGGCAGCGGCGAAACGCTGCGTTTAGAGGCGCCGCTCGATAACGAACTCAAGCGCTGCCTGCAGGCGCTGCGTCAGCAAAAAAGCTGACGCGCTTTCGGCGTCATTCCAGCGGATTGATGCCGACCGCCCGCAACATGCCGCTGAGCGCAATTAGCGGCAGCCCGATTAGAGTATTCGGATCGCGCCCCTCCAGCCGCTCGAACAGGCAAATGCCCAGCCCCTCGCTCTTGAAACTCCCGGCGCACTGCAAAGGCTGCTCCTTCTCTATATAGGCGTGGATCTCCGCATCGCTGAGCGCGCGGAAGTGCACCACAAAAGGTTCGCAGCACTGCATCAGCGTCCCGCTGCGCGGCTGGTAGAGCGCCAGTCCGGTATAAAAGGTGACGGCGTTGCCGCTCGCCTGACGCAGCTGCGCGAAAGCGCGTTCGGGCGTGTGCGGCTTGCCGGTAATGGCGCCGTCGAGCACGCATACCTGGTCCGAACCGATAATCCAGCTGTCGGGATAGTCGGCGGCCAGCGCCTGCGCTTTGGCGACGGCGAGGCGGGCCACCAGGGCGTCGGCGGCTTCGCCAGCGCGCGGCGTTTCGTCAACGTCTGGCGCCGCGGTAATAAAAGGCAGGCCGAGTTTGCCCAGCAGCGCCTGACGAAACGGCGAGGTTGAGGCTAAAAGAAGAGAGACAGGCATTTTTTCACAATAGTAATGGCGAATTGGTGACACTCATTTTAAACTGTGCGCCGCACTGGATGCGAATAACTGGTGAAAGATGCTGTGAAACGGCCTTTTTCTTTGACTCTATGACGTTACAAAGTTAATATGCGCGCCCTATGCAAAAGGTAAAATTACCCCTGACGCTGGATCCGGTCCGCGCCGCTCAAAAACGCCTGGATTATCAGGGCGTTTACACCCCTGAACAGGTGGAGCGCGTAGCCGAATCAGTTGTTAGTGTGGACAGTGACGTGGAATGTACCATGTCGTTTGCGGTTGACAGCCAGCGCCTCGCCGTACTGCAAGGTACAGCGGACGTGCAGGTTACATTGCGCTGCCAGCGCTGCAACCAGACATTCCCTCACGCTGTCCACGTAAGCTATTGCTTCAGTCCTGTCTCAACCGATGAGCAGGCCGAGGCACTGCCGGAAGCCTACGAGCCGATCGACGTCGATGATTTTGGCGAAGTCGATCTGCTGGCGGTGATAGAGGATGAAATCATTCTCGCGCTGCCGGTCGTTCCGGTGCATGATTCTGAACACTGTGAAGTGTCCGAGGCGGACATGGTCTTTGGCAAATTGCCTGCAGAGGCGGAAAAACCAAACCCATTTGCCGTATTAGCCAGTTTAAAGCGTAAGTAATAGGAGTAAGGTCCATGGCCGTACAACAGAATAAACCCACCCGTTCTAAGCGTGGCATGCGTCGTTCGCACGATGCGCTGACCACTGCAACTCTGTCTGTAGATAAAGTTTCTGGCGAAACGCATCTGCGTCACCACATCACTGCGGATGGTTACTACCGCGGTCGCAAGGTCATCACCAAGTAAGACTTGCGCTTAGCAAGGTGATACTTTGACACGTTTGACCCTGGCTATTGATGCCATGGGCGGGGATTTCGGTCCCTGCGTGACAGTGCCTGCAGCTTTGCAGGCACTGGCCTCTCATTCGCATCTCAATCTTCTTCTGGTCGGCATTCCCGACGACATCACTCCATTGCTTGCCAAAGCGGATTCCTCGTTAATAGAACGTTTGCAGGTCATTCCTGCGGAGTCAGTTATTGCAAGCGATGCGCGACCCTCTCAGGCGATCCGCGCCAGTCGCGGCAGCTCGATGCGTATTGCGCTGGAGCTGGTGAAAGAGGGACGAGCGCAGGCCTGCGTCAGCGCTGGCAACACCGGCGCTCTGATGGGGCTGGCGAAATTAATGATAAAACCGCTGGACGGCATCGAGCGCCCGGCGTTAATGACCGTGCTGCCGCATCAGCAGCGCGGCAAAACGGTGGTGCTCGATTTAGGCGCCAACGTGGACTCCGACAGCGAGATGCTGGTGCAGTTTGCCGTAATGGGCGCGGTGATGGCGGAAGAGGTGTTAGCGATCCCCAATCCCCGCGTCGCGCTGCTCAATATTGGTCAGGAAGAGACCAAAGGGCTGGAGAGCATACGCGCCGCCGCCAGCATGCTGAAAGCGTCCGGGCAGATTAACTATATTGGTTACCTGGAAGGCAACGACCTGCTTACCGGCAAGACAGATGTGCTGGTGTGTGACGGTTTCGTCGGCAACGTCACGCTGAAAACCATGGAAGGCGTGGTAAGAATGTTCCTTTCCCTGCTGAAGTCTTCAGGGGAGGGGAAAAAACGGTCATGGTGGCTGAAGCTGCTGGGGCGCTGGATTCAGAAACGTCTGGCTAAGCGCTTCGGGCATCTCAACCCCGACCAGTACAATGGCGCTTGTCTGTTAGGATTGCGCGGAACAGTGATCAAAAGCCATGGCGCGGCCAATCAACGCGCCTTTGCCGTGGCGATAGAACAGGCAGAGCAGGCGGTGCGACGGCAGGTTCCCGAACGAATCGCCGCGCGTCTTGATGCTGTATTAGCCAGGAGTGACAAAGCCTAGATGTTTACCAAAATTATCGGTACGGGCAGCTATTTGCCTAGCCAGGTGCGTTCGAACGCGGATCTGGAAAAAATGGTGGAGACGTCGGACGAGTGGATCGTAACCCGCACCGGCATCCGCGAGCGCCGCATTGCCGCGCCGGATGAAACCGTCGCCAGCATGGGCTTCGCGGCTGCGCAGCGCGCGCTGGAGATGGCGGGCGTAGAGGCAGGCGACATCGGACTGATTATCGTCGCCACCACCTCGTCCAGCCACGCTTTTCCCAGCTCGGCCTGCATGATCCAGCAGATGCTGGGCATCAACGACTGCGCCGCCTTCGACCTCGCGGCCGCCTGCGCGGGCTTTACCTATGCGCTGAGCGTCGCGGACCAGTACATTAAAAACGGCGCGGTGAAGCATGCGCTGGTGATTGGCTCCGACGTGCTGGCGCGCACCCTCGATCCCAACGATCGCGGCACCATTATTCTGTTTGGCGACGGCGCGGGCGCGGTGGTATTAGGCGCAAGCGAAGAGCAGGGCATCATCTCTACGCATCTGCATGCCGACGGCCGCTACGGCCAGCTGCTGACGCTGCCTTACCAGAATCGCGCTAATCAGGACGAGCCAGCCTATCTCACCATGGCCGGCAACGAAGTGTTCAAGGTGGCGGTAACCGAGCTGGCGCACATCGTTGACGAAACCCTGCAGGCCAATAATCTCGATCGCGAAATGCTCGACTGGCTGGTGCCGCATCAGGCTAACCTGCGCATCATCAGCGCGACGGCGAAAAAACTCGGCATGGGCATGGATAAAGTGGTGGTCACGCTGGATCGTCACGGCAATACCTCGGCGGCGTCGGTGCCCAGCGCGCTGGATGAAGCCGTGCGCGACGGCCGTATCAAACCCGGACAACTGATTCTGCTGGAAGCCTTTGGTGGCGGGTTCACCTGGGGTTCCGCACTGGTTCGCTTTTGATTCACAGGAAAGAAAGATGACGCAATTTGCCTTTGTTTTTCCCGGTCAGGGATCACAGACCGTCGGCATGCTCTCTGAGCTGGCGGCGGCCTATCCGCTGGTGGAAGCGACCTTCCGCGAAGCGTCTGACGCGCTGGGATACGATCTGTGGCAGCTGGTCAGCGCTGGCCCGGCTGAAGAACTGAACAAGACCTGGCAGACGCAGCCTGCGCTGCTGGCCGCTTCCGTAGCGATCTATCGCGTCTGGCAGCAGCAGGGCGGCGCGCAGCCGACGCTGATGGCCGGCCATAGCCTCGGCGAATACTCCGCGCTGGTGTGCGCCGGCGTGCTTGATTTCGCCGACGCCATTAAGCTGGTGGAGCTGCGCGGCAAGCTGATGCAGGAAGCGGTGCCGGAAGGCACCGGCGCGATGCAGGCGATTATCGGCCTCGACGACGCCTCGATTCGCAAAGCCTGCGAAGAGAGCGCGCAGGGCCAGGTAGTCTCGCCGGTTAACTTTAACTCGCCGGGCCAGGTAGTCATCGCGGGCAATAAAGAAGCGGTCGAACGTGCGGGCGCAGCCTGTAAAGCCGCAGGCGCCAAGCGCGCGCTGCCGCTGCCGGTCAGCGTGCCGTCGCACTGCGCGCTGATGAAGCCTGCCGCAGACAAACTGGCGGTAGCGCTAGAAGAGATTGCGTTCAACGCGCCGTCCGTTCCGGTGGTGAATAACGTTGACGTAAAATGCGAAAGCGACGCGGCGGCGATCCGCCACGCGCTGGTGCGCCAGCTTTACAGCCCGGTTCGCTGGACCGAGAGCGTAGAATTTATGGCGTCGCAGGGCGTTACCCAGCTGCTGGAAATGGGGCCGGGTAAAGTGCTGACGGGTCTGACCAAACGCATTGTGGACAGCCTGACGGCGGCAGCGGTCAACGACCCGACGTCGCTTGCTGCAGCACTTGAACAGGAATAAGAGGATAAACATGAGCTTTGAAGGTAAAGTTGCGCTGGTAACAGGCGCGAGCCGCGGCATCGGCCGCGCGATCGCTGAAACGCTGGTCGCGCGCGGCGCTAAAGTTATTGGCACCGCGACCAGCGAAAGCGGCGCAGAAGCCATCAGCGCTTACCTCGGCGATAACGGCAAAGGTCTGCTGCTGAATGTGACCGATCCCGCATCGATCGACAGCGTGCTGGAGAAGGTTCGCGCAGAATTTGGCGAAGTAGACATTTTGGTCAATAATGCAGGCATTACGCGTGACAATCTGTTGATGCGCATGAAAGACGACGAGTGGGCGGATATCCTTGATACCAACCTGACGTCGGTCTTCCGTCTTTCGAAGGCGGTTTTGCGCGCCATGATGAAAAAACGCGTGGGTCGTATCATTACCATCGGTTCCGTTGTTGGCACCATGGGCAACGCGGGCCAGGCAAACTACGCAGCAGCCAAGGCGGGTTTGATTGGCTTTAGCAAATCACTGGCGCGCGAAGTTGCGTCACGTGGCATTACCGTAAACGTCGTGGCTCCGGGCTTTATCGAGACGGACATGACGCGTGCACTGAGCGAAGATCAACGTTCCGGCATTTTGACGCAGGTTCCCGCAGGTCGTTTAGGCGACGCGCAGGAAATCGCCAATGCTGTTGCATTCTTAGCCTCTGACGAAGCAGCCTACATCACGGGTGAGACGCTGCACGTCAATGGCGGCATGTACATGGTCTGATAATCACGAAATCATTTGCATTGTTTGCGGTAAAAACCGCAAAATAGCGTAAAATCGTGGTTCGACCAGCCGGGATTTTGTTGCATCTTTTTCAACATTTTATACACTACGAAAACCATCGCGAAAGCGAGTTTTGATAGGAAATTAAATAGTATGAGCGATATCGAACAACGCGTTAAGAAAATCATTGCTGAGCAGCTGGGTGTGAAAGAGGACGAAGTAACAAACTCTGCATCTTTCGTTGAAGACCTGGGTGCTGATTCTCTTGACACCGTTGAGCTGGTAATGGCTCTGGAAGAAGAGTTTGATACTGAAATTCCAGACGAAGAAGCTGAGAAAATCACTACCGTTCAGGCAGCGATCGACTACATCAATAGCCACCAAGGCTAATGAATATCTTCAGGCGGTCGCTCGACCGCCTGAGTTTTATGCTAGTTCCTTAGAGTTTTTATTCCCCTCCCTGGAGGACGAACGTGTCTAAGCGTCGTGTAGTTGTGACCGGTCTTGGCATGTTGTCTCCTGTCGGCAAAACCGTAGAGTCTACCTGGAGTGCTCTCCTTGCCGGTCAGAGCGGCATTAACCTGATCGACCATTTTGATACGAGTGCCTACGCAACCCGTTTTGCTGGCATCGTAAGAGATTTCAATTGTGATGAAATCATCTCGCGCAAAGATCAGCGCAAGATGGATGACTTCATCCAATATGGCATTGTTGCCGGCGTGCAGGCTATGCAGGATTCGGGTCTGGTCGTGACCGATGAAAACGCTGGACGCATCGGCGCGGCAATTGGTTCCGGCATCGGCGGACTGGGTCTGATCGAAGAGAACCATACTTCGCTGGTCAACGGCGGTCCGCGCAAAATCAGTCCGTTCTTTGTACCTTCAACCATCGTGAACATGATCGCCGGCCATCTGACGATTATGTATGGCATGAAAGGTCCCAGCATCTCTATCGCCACTGCCTGTACTTCCGGCGTGCACAACATCGGTCATGCGGCGCGTATCATTGCCTATAACGATGCTGACGTGATGCTGGCGGGCGGCGCAGAGAAAGCCAGCACCCCGCTGGGCGTGGGCGGCTTCGGCGCAGCGCGCGCGCTCTCTACGCGCAACGATAACCCGCAGGCGGCAAGCCGTCCGTGGGATAAAGATCGTGACGGTTTCGTACTGGGCGACGGCGCGGGCATTATCGTGCTGGAAGAGTATGAGCACGCGAAAAAACGCGGCGCGAAAATCTATGCGGAAATTGTCGGCTTCGGCATGAGCAGCGATGCTTACCACATGACGTCACCGCCGGAAAACGGCGCTGGCGCCGCGCTGGCGATGGAAAACGCGCTGCGCGACGCGCAGCTGTCGGCAGAGCAGATCGGCTACGTCAACGCGCACGGCACCTCTACGCCAGCGGGTGACAAAGCGGAAGCGCAGGCGGTGAAAACCATTTTCGGCGCCTCGGCGAAAACCGTTATGGTCAGCTCGACTAAATCGATGACCGGCCACCTGCTGGGCGCGGCAGGCGCGGTAGAGTCAATCTACTCGATTCTGGCGCTGCGCGACCAGGCCGTTCCGCCGACCATTAACCTGGATAATCCGGATGAGGGCTGCGATCTCGACTTCGTGCCTCACACGGCACGTCAGGTTAGCGGCCTGGAGTACACGCTGTGTAACTCCTTCGGCTTCGGCGGCACGAACGGCTCATTGATTTTCCGTAAGATCTGACGATTCACGTTCTGGCAAAAGGCCCGCAAATGCGGGCCTTTTTTCTATCTGGAAAGGCTCTGAAACGGATTATCACACCACAACGCGCTACCATAGCGCTTTTGCCTGCGGGAGAGCCCTATGTGGGTAAATGGAACGGAGCAGCGCACGCTGCCTGTCAGCGATCGCGCGACGCAGTTCGGCGACGGCTGCTTTACCACGGCAGCGGTGCATAACGGCCGCATTCAGCTGTTGGCGGCGCATCTGCGCCGTCTGCGCGAGGGATACGAACGCCTGATGATGCCGGACGTCGACTGGGCGCGGCTGGAAAAAGAGATGCGCGCAGCCGCGCAGCCGCACGCCCAGGCGGTCCTGAAAGTCATTCTCAGCGCCGGCGCTGGCGGACGCGGCTACAGCCGTAATGGCAGCAGCGGCGCCACGCGCGTCGTCTCGGTTGCGCCCTGGCCGCACCACTATCAGCCGCTGCAAACCCTGGGCGTCAGGCTGCAGACCAGTCCGGTGCGGCTGGCGCAGAACCCGCTGCTGGCGGGCATCAAACACCTGAATCGCCTGGAGCAGGTGATGATCCGCGCGCATCTCGAGCAGAGCGACGCCGACGAGGCGCTGGTGCTTGACACTGCGGGCTACGTGGTGGAATGCTGTGCGGCCAATTTATTCTGGCGGCAGGGCGAACGCGTTTTTACGCCCGATTTGACGCACGCTGGCGTCGACGGCGTGATGCGGCGCTATCTGATGGCGCAGATGGCCGCCGCAGGTCTGCATTGCGATGTGGTGCGCTGTGAAGCGGCGCAGCTGCAGACGGCCGACGAAATCGTCATCTGCAATGTCCTGATGCCGGTTTTGCCGGTACGACAGCTGGACGACAAGGCGTTCAGCGAGCGCGCGCTCTACCACCGGTTTCAGCACAGCTGCTATTTAATGGAAGCAAAATGAGTCGAACGAAAAAAATTTTCGCCGTCGTCGCGGCGGTTCTGGTGCTGGCGGCAGCCTTCAGCTACTGGCAAATTCAGCGCTTCGCCGCGACGCCGTTAACCATTGACCAGGAAACGATCTATACCTTACCAGCGGGCACCGGCCGGGTGGCGCTGGAGGCACAGCTGGAGAGCCAGCATCTGATCCCGCAGAGCATCTGGTTCGGTCCGCTGCTGAAGCTCGAGCCGGATCTGGCGCGCTTTAAAGCGGGTACCTACCGGCTGGAGAAGGGGATGACGGTGCGCGCGCTGCTGCAGCTGCTCGCCAGCGGCAAAGAGGCGCAGTTCCCGCTGCGGCTGGTAGAGGGCCAGCGCCTGATCGACTGGCTTGCCGAGCTGCGTGCCGCGCCCTATATCAAACACCAGCTGAAAGATGACCAGTTCGCCACGCTGGCGAAGACGCTGAACATCGATCCGCAGGCGCTGGAAGGCAGTTTCTATCCGGATACCTATCTCTATACCGCCAACACCAGCGATATCGCACTGCTGCAGCGCGCGCATGCCCGCATGACGGCGCTGGTGGATCAGATCTGGCAAAATCGCATGCCGGACCTGCCCTATAAAAATCCGCAGGAGATGGTGACCATGGCGTCGGTGATTGAAAAAGAGACCGCCGTCAGCGCTGAACGCGCGCGCGTCGCGTCGGTGTTTATTAACCGGCTGCGCACCGGCATGAAGCTGCAAACCGATCCGACGGTGATTTACGGCATGGGCGAGAAGTATACGGGCACGCTGACGCGTAAAGACCTCGAGACGCCGACCGATTACAATACCTATACCATAAACGGCCTGCCGCCTGGCCCCATCGCCGCGCCGAGCAAAGCCTCGCTGGAAGCGGCCGCGCATCCCGAAAAAACCGATTACCTCTATTTTGTCGCCGACGGCAAGGGCGGCCATACCTTTACCACCAACCTTGCCAGTCATAATCAGGCGGTACAGGCTTACCGGCAAACGCTGAAGGAAAAAGATGAAAAGTAAGTTTATCGTCATTGAAGGCCTGGAAGGCGCCGGAAAAACCACGGCGCGCGAGGCGGTAGTCGCCGTGCTGCGCGAGCGAGGCGTTCAGGATATCGTCTTTACCCGCGAACCGGGCGGCACGCCGCTGGCGGAGCAGCTGCGCGTACTGGTGAAGCAGGGCATCGAAGGCGAACAGGTCACGGACAAAGCGGAGCTGCTGATGCTCTACGCCGCCCGCGTGCAGCTGGTGGATACCGTGATCAAGCCCGCGCTGGCGCGCGGCGCCTGGGTCATCGGCGACCGGCACGACCTCTCTTCGCAGGCCTATCAGGGCGGCGGACGCGGGCTGGACGCCGCGCTGATGCGCACGCTGCGCGACGCCGTGCTGGGCGATTTTCGCCCCGATCTTCAGCTTTACCTCGACGTCACGCCGGAAATTGGCCTGCAGCGCGCCCGCGCCCGCGGCGAGCTGGATCGCATCGAGCAGGAGTCGCTGCGCTTTTTCGAGCGCACCCGCGAGCGCTATCTGGCGCTGGCTGCCGAAGACGAGCGCATCCTGACCGTGGATGCCACGCAGCCGCTCGACAGCGTCACCCAGGCGATTAAAGCGACCCTGACGCGCTGGCTGGATCGGCAGGCATGAACTGGTATCCGTGGCTGAATCAGCCTTACCGCTACATTATCGGCCAGCATCAGACGGGACGCGCGCATCATGCGCTGCTGATTCAGGCGATTGACGGCATGGGCGAGGAGGCGCTGGTATGGGGCGTCAGCCGCTGGCTGATGTGCCAGCAGAAGGATGGACTGAAGAGCTGCGGCCAGTGCCACGGCTGTCAGCTGATGCAGGCGCAGACGCATCCCGACTGGTATCGCCTGGAGGCAGAGAAGGGCAAAAGCACCCTGGGTATCGACGCGGTGCGCCAGGTGACCGAGAAACTCTACCATTTCGCCCAGCAGGGCGGCGCGAAAGTGGTCTGGCTGCCCGATGCCGCGCAGCTGAGCGAATCGGCGGCTAACGCGCTGCTGAAAACGCTGGAAGAGCCGCCGGCCAACAGCTGGTTCTTCTTAGGCAGCCGCGAATCGTCGCGTCTGCTGGCCACGCTGCGCAGCCGCTGTATGGCGCTCTCGCTGGTGCCGCCGGACGAGGCGCAGAGCCTGCAGTGGCTGAGCAAGCAGTTGCCGCACGAGTCTGTCGCGCTGCAGACCGCGCTGCGCCTCAGCGCGGGCGGCCCGGCGGCGGCGCTACAGCTGCTGGAGCCGGCGCGCTGGCAGGCGCGCCAGAACCTGTGCGATGCATTGCCCGCCGCGCTGCGGCAGGATATTTTGCTGCTGCTGCCGCTTCTCAATACAGAGGATGTCGCCGCGCGCATCAGCTGGCTGATGGCGCTGCTGGTGGATGCGATCAAATGGCAGCAGGGCGCCGTGCGCTGGCTAAGCAATCCCGACCGTCAGGATGTGGTCGCGCTGCTGGCAGAGACCTTTTCCACCCGCGCGCTGGATGAGAGCGCGCGCGCATGGATGCAGTGCCGGGAACAGCTGATCCACGTGGCCGCCGTCAACCGCGAACTGCTGTTAACCGACCGACTTCTCAGCTGGGCTGATCAACGCAAGCCCGGCGTAGTCGCTTAACGACCAAACGAGACACCTTATGTTTATTGTGGATTCACACTGCCATCTTGATGGCCTGGATTATGAAAAGAACCATCGCGACCTCGACGATGTGCTGGCCAAGGCCGCCGCGCGCGACGTGAAGTTTATGCTGGCGATCGCCACCACGCTGCCGGGTTTTCATACCCTGAAGGCGCTGGTGGGCGAGCGTGAAAATATCGCGCTCTCGGTTGGCGTGCACCCGTTGAATCAGGAAGAGCCTTACGACGTCGAGGAGTTTCGTCGTCTGGCCGCCGATCCGCGCGTGGTGGCGCTGGGCGAAACCGGCCTCGACTACTATTATCAACAGGAAACCAAAGCGCAGCAGCAGGCGTCGTTTCGCGAGCATATCCGTACCGGCATCGCGCTGAACAAGCCGATTATCGTGCATACCCGCGACGCGCGCGACGATACGCTGGCGATTCTGCGTGAAGAGCAGGTTGAGCGCTGCGGCGGCGTGCTGCACTGTTTTACTGAGGATCAGGCGACGGCGGCTAAGCTGCTCGATATGGGCTTCTATATCTCCTTTTCCGGTATCGTTACCTTCCGTAACGCCGAACAGCTGCGCGAAGCGGCGCGCTATGTGCCGCTGGATCGCATGCTGGTGGAGACCGACTCTCCCTATCTGGCGCCGGTGCCGTATCGCGGCAAAGAGAACCAGCCTGCCTATACGCGCGACGTGGCGGAATACCTCGCCGTGCTGAAAGGGGTCGATATCGAGACGCTGGCCGCTGCGACCACGCAAAACTTCTCGACGCTTTTCCAGGTGCCGTTAAGCCGACTCGGCGGTTAAGGTTTTATTTCAAAGCCTGTAATAATTCGGTAATACCGACTGATGCCCTGCTTTTTATCGCAGGGCTACGCTTTTATGGGGGCAAAACGGGCGCTGTCAGTCAGAATATACTGATATCAGGGCGAGCCGATCCAGGAAACGTGATAGTCGTCAAAGTAACGCCGGCTTATTTATTTTACCCTTCGTAATAATTAAAAGGCGGTCACCGTCAAACGGGTTGCGGATCCTCCCCCGCGTCCCAGCGCACTGCGCAAAATCGCACTCATACTCAGGAGCTTCAGGCTATGTTCAAGAACGCATTTGCGAACCTGCAAAAGGTCGGTAAATCGCTCATGCTGCCGGTATCGGTTCTGCCGATCGCCGGCATTTTATTAGGTGTTGGTTCGGCAAACTTTAGCTGGCTGCCGGCCGTCGTTTCCCACGTGATGGCGGAAGCGGGCGGTTCGGTGTTTGCTAATATGCCGCTTATCTTCGCTATCGGCGTGGCGCTCGGCTTTACCAACAACGACGGCGTCTCCGCGCTGGCGTCGGTGGTGGCGTACGGCATCATGGTGAAAACCATGGCGGTGGTCGCGCCGCTGGTGCTGCATCTCTCCGCTGAGGAGATTGCTGCGCATCATCTGGCGGATACCGGCGTACTGGGCGGCATTATCGCCGGTGCGATAGCGGCCTATATGTTCAACCGCTTCTACCGTATCAAGCTGCCGGAATATCTCGGCTTCTTCGCCGGTAAGCGCTTTGTGCCGATTATCTCCGGCCTGGCGGCGATCGTGCTGGGCGTGCTGCTCTCCTTTATCTGGCCGCCCATTGGCTCGGCGATTCAGGAGTTCTCGCAGTGGGCAGCCTATCAGAACCCGGTTGTGGCGTTCGGTATCTATGGCGTGGTTGAACGTGCGCTGGTGCCTTTCGGCCTGCACCATATCTGGAACGTGCCTTTCCAGATGCAGATCGGCGAGTTCACCAACGCGGCGGGTCAGGTATTCCACGGCGATATTCCGCGCTATATGGCGGGCGATCCGACTGCGGGCAAACTCTCTGGCGGCTTCCTGTTCAAAATGTACGGCCTGCCGGCGGCGGCAATCGCCATCTGGCATTCGGCGAAGCCTGAAAACCGCGCCAAAGTGGGCGGCATCATGATCTCCGCCGCGCTGACCGCGTTCCTGACCGGCATCACCGAGCCGATCGAGTTTTCGTTTATGTTCGTTGCGCCGATCCTCTACGTGATCCACGCGATTCTGGCCGGTCTGGCGTTCCCGATCTGTATCCTGCTCGGCATGCGTGACGGCACCAGCTTCTCGCACGGCCTGATCGACTTTATCGTACTGAGCGGCAATAGCAGCAAAATCTGGCTCTTCCCAATCGTCGGCATTATCTACGGTCTGGTTTACTACACCATTTTCCGCGTGCTGATTGTGAAGCTGAACCTGAAAACGCCGGGTCGTGAAGAGACCACCACCGAGTCCTCTTCAGCGACCGGCAGCGAAATGGCGGGCAAGCTGGTTTCCGCCTTCGGCGGCAAAGAGAACATCACCAACCTGGATGCCTGTATTACTCGTCTGCGCGTCAGCGTGGCGGACGTCAGCAAGGTTAACCAGAACGAGCTGAAAAACCTCGGCGCCCGTGGCGTGGTGGTGGCAGGCTCTGGCGTTCAGGCGATTTTCGGCACCAAGTCCGATAACCTGAAAACCGATATGGATGAATACATCCGCAGCATGTAATGCGTGATAAGAAAAAAGCCCCGCACAAGCGGGGCTTTTTTTTATCGGCGATCAAGGGATCAGAGATAGACGCGCAGGTATTCCGTCAGGCACAGCAGCGCCATCGCCTGACCGTAGGGCATCGAGGTTAGCGGCACGTTGCGGTAGTAGTCGAGATCGCTGCCCATCGCGGTGCCGAATGAGACCTGTTTCAGCTCGCCATCCTCGTCGATATTGGCGATCACGCCGCGCAGCGCGTTCAGGCCGGTGGGCAGATAATCCGCGCTGAGGTAGCGCTTGCGCACCGCCTTGATAATGCCGTAGGCGAAGCCTGCGGTCGCCGACGCTTCCAGATAGCTATCAGGATCGTCCAGCAGCGTATGCCACAGCCCGCTCGGATGCTGGCAGGCGCGCAGCGCTTTCACCTGGCTCTCCAGCACCTGCAGCAGGAAGCGGCGCGTCGCATGCTGTTCCGGCCAGTTCATCATCTCCAGGAAATCGGGAATAACGATGGTGAGCCAGCTGTTGCCGCGCGCCCAGCGCGCATTGGCGAAATTATGGCGGCCCTCGAAGTTCCAGCCGTGGAACCAGAGCCCGGTCTGGCGATCCATCAGATATTGCGTATGCAGCAGGAACTGATAGCTCGCCTCTTCGATAAACTCCTGCCGATTCAGCAGCTGGCCGATTTTCGCCAGCGCCATCACGCTCATCATCAGCGTATCGTCCCAGAGCTGCTGGTGGTTTTCATTGTTGTAGACGATATGCTGCAGGCCGCCCTGTTCGGTGCGCGGCATCTCATACATCACCCATTCCGCCCAGCGCTCCAGCACCGGCCGCCAGGCGGCGTTGCCGGTCTCTTCGTAGCGATAGGCCAGCGTCAGGAAAGGCGCGACGGTATTCACGTTCTTGGTCGGCGTGCCTTCCTCAAGGCGCGCGGCGAACCAGTCGTCGATAATGCTCAGCGTCTGCTGGTCGCCGGTTTGCTGGTAATAGTGGAGCATGCCGTAGAGGCCGATGCCGTGGGTCCACTCCCAGCCTGCCCAGCCTTTGGTATCAATCACGCGCCCGTCATCGAGGTGCAGCAAAAATTCTCCCGTCTCGTCAGTGATGTTCACCAGGTTTTGCGTCAGCTTGTGAATCAGTTGCAACAGCTCCCGGCGCGGCAGCAGAAATTCTGGTTGGCACAAAAGAGCACTCTGTTTCACAGGAAATACAGTCATGGTTCATTCCTATCGTTTCAAGGTCGTAGTAAGGGAAGAAGCGATCGGACGCGCGGCCTTGAGCGGCTGCGCGGCCGGTTTATGACGGTTAAGGAAGCCGATGTTGTTGTTGCCCCACAGATTCTCATAAGGCATGCCGGCCAGGGTTTCGACGATGTCCCGCGCCTCGGGCGTGATGCGCTCCGGCAGGGCGCGGTCAGCTTCGCGCATCTTCAGCGTCTCTTCGCGCAGCACGGTGTGGGTCTGCAGATTGAGTTTAAAGCGCAGCGAAACCAGGAAGCCGCATGCCAGCACGCACAGCGTACCGAGGCTGAGGATGCCGAGAATGGTATGGCTGACGCCCGGCGGTTGCGTCGCCTGCCCGGAGACGAAGCCGGAGAGCTGCAGCACGATGCCGACCAGCATCACCGCGCCCGCCTGTGAGGCTTTGCGGGTCAGGGTCATAATACCGGCGAAAATCCCCTCGCGGCGCTGACCGGTAATCACCTCGTCGACGTCGGCGATATAGGTGTAGATATTCCAGGGCACATAGTTGATGCCGCCGCGTCCCAGACCAGCCAGCGCGGAGATCAGCAGCAGCAGCGAGAAGCTGTCGTTCATGCCCGCATACCAGAGGCCGGCGTAAGAGAGGGCAGCAATGCCGAACAGCGTGACGACCAGACGGTAGGCTGGTGCCGGCCCCATACGGATGCAGAGCGGGATCATGCCCATCACGGCGACAAACTGCAGCACCGCCATAGTGCCCATCAGGTTGGAAGCGATTTGTGCGCTCTGCATCAGCACGAACACCACATACCAGGTGAAAACGGCGTTAAAGACATCCTGCGCGATATAGCCGCCCAGATACATGCCGAGATGCTGACGGAAAATGCGGATGCGCAGCGTAGAGGCGAGTTCGACATAGAGACGCTTCAGGCTCTGCATCAGCGACAGCTGCCGCTTCTCCTCTTCAGCGCGACGCGACTCCTCGGAGAAATCGCCGGGATCGCGCTCCCAGGTAAAGAGCCAGACCAGCGTCAGCACCAGCGCGCAGATAATGGAAAATACCAGGCTGGCGTAGAAAAAGGAGAGCGGATTATCTTTGCCCAGCGCGCCGATCAAAATGCCCGGCAGGAAGGCGGCAAGAATCGCCGACAGCTGCGCCAGCGCGATACGCGCGCCGGAAAAGCGGGTCTTCTGTTTGAAATCGTCGGTCATCTCCGGCACCAGAGTTTCATAGGGCACCAGAATCATGGTGTAGACCATATCGAACAGCAGATAGGTGGCGAGATACCACCAGAAGCTCATATCGCCGATCCACATCAGGCTGTAGCTGAAGACGCAGGGAATGCCGAGCAGAATAAAGAATTTGCGGCGGCCGAAGCGCTTGCCCAGCCAGGTCGAGCCGAAGTTATCGGTCAGAAAGCCCATCAGCGGGCTGACCACCGCGTCCAGCACGCGTGCGGCGGCAAAGATAAAGGTCGCTTCGATAGGCGTCAGACCGCAGAAGGTGGTATAAAAATAGAGCAGCCAGGCGGCGGTAAGCGCCGTGGTGCCTGCGCCGAGAAAATCCCCGGAGCCGTAAGCCAGATAGTGGCCAAAACCAATTTTACGTGAGCGCATACGGATGCTCCTTTGTAGCCATAGTCATTACATCCCTTGTTATCCGGACCACACACTCGGAATAGATAGAAAGTAGAGCCGCAGCGCGGGGCAAACCTTCGCGATTTCGACAGGCGTCGCCTCTGGCTGGCAATGATGCAAAGAAAAGGGCGGCGTGTTTCTAATTTATGAAACAGCGTTTCATTTTAACTTCGGGCAGGGCAGGAATTTGCGAAGCGGCGCACAGTTAAAAGAAGCGGTGAAAATGGCGCAAAGGCAGGCAGTTAATCGGGGAAAAGTGGTCCTGAGCTTGAAAGAAAACAAATTCCTCACGCATACTGATTGACTGTCCATCAGGCTTAAGGAAATGCACCATGGCTGAAGAAACGATTTTCAGTAAAATCATCCGTCGCGAAATCCCTGCCGACGTGGTGTATCAGGATGAACTGGTCACTGCGTTTCGTGATATCTCTCCCAAAGCGCCGACGCATATTTTGATTGTCCCCAACGTGTTGATCCCCACCGCTAACGACGCGCTGCCCGCCCATGAGCAGGCGCTGGGCCGCCTGTTTACCGTTGCCGCGAAAATTGCGCGCGCCGAAGGCATCGATCAAGACGGCTATCGGCTGATCGTTAACTGCAATCGTCACGGCGGTCAGGAGGTTTATCACATTCATATGCATTTACTCGGCGGACGTCCGCTGGGTCCGATGCTGGCCGACTGATCCTCCATATGGAAGCGAGTTATGCGTCAATGGCTGACAGGCCTGCCGCTCCTGCTGACTCTGGCAGGTTGCAGCAGCGATAAACCGATGATCGACACGTCGCAGTCGCTGGTGATGGAGTCCTCTGTGCTCTCCGCCGGCATCATCACCGACGAGCCGGTGGTAGACGAGCAAGATGGGCAGCAGCGCGCGCGCAGCGTGCTCTATAATCAGCGCGAGACGCCGGTGGTGATCCACTATCGTTATTACTGGTACGACGACAAAGGGCTGGAAATTATGCCGGGCGAACCGGCGCAGCGGGTCACCGTTCCGGCGCACGGCAGCATTGTCGCCGCTTCCCAAATGGGCAACCTGACGGCCAGCAAGGTTCGTCTTTACCTTTATCTCTGAGGATTGTTAAGTGATTCGCCGACTCCCTCGTTCCGGAGCGCTCCTGATGGCGCTCATTCTTTCCGGCTGCGTAATTAAACAGCAGCAGCCTGCGCCCGTTGAACCGACGCAGCCCGCCGAGCCTACTCAGCCGCAGCCCGTGCCGCAGCCGCAGCCCGTGCCAGAGCCGACGCAGCCTGTGCCGCAGCCGCCGAAGCTGAAAACCATTAACTGGGACGCCAGCGTGCAGCCGCTGGTGGCGCAGATGCTGCGTTCCGCCAACGGCGTCACGCCGGGCAGCGTGCTGATGGTCGATCGCATTAAAAACAGCACCAACGGCGCGTTGCAAAGCGAAAAAGCCACCGACGCGATTCAAAACGCGCTGGCCAACAACGGCAAGTTTACGCTGGTGACCAACGATCAGCTGGCGCAGGCCAAGCAGACGCTGGGCCTGTCGCCGGACGACAGCCTGAACTCGCGCAGCAAAGCGATTGGCCTGGCCCGCACGCTGAACGCGCAGTATGTGCTCTACAGCACCGCGCAGGGCGACGTGAAAACCCCGACGCTGCAGATGCAGCTGATGCTGGTGCAGACCGGCGAGATCGTCTGGTCAGGCAAAGGTGTCGCCCAGAATTGATCCCTTGCTGCTGGCGCGCATAGAAAAACGGCTGCCGGGCATCGCGCTGGAGAGGGCTGCGCCGCTGCAGGGGCTCACCGGCCACAGCAGTAAACTGGAAAGCGGGCAGGGCGCGTTTGTCGCGCGCCCTGCGCCGCAGCCGCCGATCCCCTTTGTCGATCGCCAGCGCGAAGCCCGCCTGCTGCGCAAACTGCATCCCAGCGGCCTGACGCCGCGTCTGTTGCTCGGCGATGCGCAGCAGCTGCTGCTGCCGTGGCGCGCGGGCGAACCGCTGTCGCCGCAGACGTTTCACCAGCGGCGCGACGAGGTAGTGGCGCTGCTGCTGCGGCTGCATCGCCAGCCGCCGACGGGCTACCGCCTGCAGCTGCTGCCGCTGCTGCGGCGCTACTGGCAGCTGTGCCGACAGCGGCATCTGGGCTGGCAGCGCGCCCTGCGTCAGCTGGCGCGTGCGGGCGAACCCGCGCCGCTGCGGCTGGCGCCGCTGCATATGGATGTCCATGCCGGCAACCTGATCGCGGATGCGGAAGGGCTGCACCTGATCGACTGGGAGTACGCCGCCGATGGCGACGTGGCGCTGGAGCTGGCGGCGCTGTGCGCCGCCGAACCCGAGCGGGCAGAGAGCTGGCTGGCGGCCTATGCCGAGGCGGCGCGCCTGCCATCAGCGGCGCTGGCGCGGCAGGTTGCGCGCTGGCAGCCCTGGCTGCGGCTGCTGATGGCCAGCTGGTATCAGCTGCGCGCCGAGCAGAGCGACGATGCGGAGCTGCGTCAGCTGGCGCGACAGAGCTGGCAAACCCTTTAATTCGCGCGGCGAAAGCGCCGCGTCAGGAACTGATTATGACGACACAACTTCCCGGCCCGCTGATTCTGGATGTCGAAGGTTTTGAACTGGACGCCGAAGAGCGCGAGATCCTGCGGCATCCTACCGTCGGCGGCGTGATCCTCTTCGCGCGCAACTACCACGATCCGGCGCAGCTGGCTGAACTGGTGCGCCAGATCCGCAGCGCGTCGCGCTCGCGGCTGGTGGTAGCGGTCGACCAGGAGGGCGGACGCGTCCAGCGCTTCCGCGACGGTTTCACCACGCTGCCCGCGATGCAGTCTTTCGCGGCGCTGCACGATGCAGAAAGCGGCGGCGAGCTGGCGCAGCAGGCAGGGTGGCAGATGGCGGCGGAGATGATCGCCATGGATATCGACATCAGCTTCGCGCCGGTGCTGGACCTCGGCCATATCAGCGCGGCGATCGGCGACCGCTCCTTCCATGAGGATCCGCAGATTGCGCTGGCGATGGCGCGCCGCTTTATCGCCGGCATGCATGAAGCGGGCATGAAAACCACCGGCAAGCATTTTCCCGGCCACGGCGCGGTCAGCGCCGACTCGCACAAAGAGACGCCGCGCGACCCGCGCGATCTGGAGACGCTGCGTCGTCACGACATGGCGATTTTCCAGGCGCTGTTCGACGAGGGCGCGCTGGATGCGGTCATGCCGGCGCACGTTATCTATACTGAGGTGGATCCGCTGCCCGCCAGCGGTTCGCCCTACTGGCTGAAGAGGGTGCTGCGGGAAGAGCTGGGCTTTGACGGCGTTATCTTCTCTGACGATCTCTCGATGGAGGGCGCCGCCATCATGGGCAGCTACGCAGAGCGCGCGCAACAGTCGCTGTCGGCCGGGTGCGACATGATCCTGGTCTGCAACCATCGCGCAGGCGCGATCAGCGTGCTGGATAATTTGATCGCGATCGGCGCCGAACGCGTGCCGCGGCTGTACCATCGGGGAACCTTTACCCGCCAGAGCCTGCAGCAGAGCGCGCGCTGGAAGCAGAACGCGCAGCAGCTGAGCAACCTGCAGGCGCGCTGGCTGGAACACAAAGCGTCAGGGAAGTAATCTCTCCTCCCGGCGCGCACAACGCTGAGGAGTGTCATGATTATCTATCTGCACGGTTTCGATTCCAACAGTCCGGGCAACCATGAAAAGGTGCTGCAGCTGCAGTTTATCGATCCTGACGTCAGGATGATCGGCTACAGCACCCGCCACCCTAAACACGATATGCAGTTCCTGCTGAAAGAGACCGACAAGCTGCTGACGCGCGGCGGCGGCGCCCAGCCGCTGATATGCGGCGTCGGGCTAGGCGGTTACTGGGCGGAGCGCATTGGCTTTCTCTGCGGCATTCGCCAGGCGATTTTCAATCCCAATCTCTTTCCCTTCGAAAATATGGAGGGAAAAATCGACCGGCCGGAAGAGTATCTCGACATCGCCACCAAATGCGTCAGCGACTTTCGCGAAAAGAACCGCGATCGCTGCCTGGTGTTTCTGTCGCGCCGCGACGAGGCGTTAGATAGCCAGCGCAGCGCAGAGACGCTGCACCCTTTCTACGAAATTGTCTGGGATGAGCAAGAAGGCCATAAGTTCAGGAACCTCTCCCCGCATCTTCAGCGAATTAACGCTTTTAAAACATTAGGTTAAGCATGCGGGCGCCAGCCGGGCGCCCGCGCGTTTTGCGTATTAATCTGAGTTATCCGCCGAGTAATTGATGTAAATCAATTTTGGTATGACCATCTTCCCTGCCCATGCTATTCTGCCTTCAGCAGCGATTTTAACTTCGCCAACCCTATGTTTATTAAGGTTTAATTTAACCATTGATTAACTATTGGTTCACATTTTGAGGGGGTCTTGTTGACTACATCCATGAAAAAAATCGTTATTGTCGGTGGCGGCGCGGGCGGGCTGGAGATGGCAACGCAGCTGGGTCACAAGCTGGGCCGCAAGAAAAAGGCCGAGATTATTCTGGTAGATCGCAACCACAGCCACCTGTGGAAGCCGCTGCTGCACGAAGTGGCGACCGGATCGATGGACGAAGGCATCGATGCGTTGAGCTATCTGGCGCATGCGCGCAATCACGGCTTTCAGTTCCAGCTCGGCTCGCTGACCAATATCAATCGCGAGCGCAAAACCATTGAGCTGGCGGAGATGCGCGACGACAACGGCGAAGTGCTGGTGCCGCAGCGCGAGGTGGCCTACGACACGCTGGTGATGGCGCTCGGCAGCACCTCGAACGATTTCGGCACGCCGGGCGTGAAAGATCACTGCATCTTCCTCGACAACCCGCACCAGGCGCAGCGTTTCCACAATGAGATGCTGAACCAGTTCCTGAAATTCTCCGCCAGCGAAGGCCGGCTGGAGAAGGTCAATATCGCTATCGTCGGCGGCGGGGCGACCGGCGTCGAGCTGTCAGCCGAGCTGCACAACGCGGTCAAGCAGCTGCACAGCTACGGCTATAAAGGTTTGAGCAGCGAAGCGCTCAACGTCACGCTGGTGGAAGCGGGCGAGCGTATTCTGCCTGCGCTGCCGCCGCGCATCTCTGCCGCGGCGCACAGCGAGCTGACCAAGCTGGGCGTGCGCGTGCTGACGCAAACCATGGTGACCAGCGCCGATAAAAACGGTCTGCACACCAAAGGCGGCGAATTTATCGAGGCGGATCTGATGGTATGGGCGGCGGGTATTAAAGCGCCGGACTTCCTGAAAGAGATTGGCGGGCTGGAGACCAACCGCATCAACCAGCTGGTGGTGAAAGAGACGCTGCAAACCACGCTGGACGACGATATCTACGCCATCGGCGACTGCGCCTCCTGCGCGCTGCCGTCGGGCGGCTTCGTGCCGCCGCGCGCCCAGTCGGCGCACCAGATGGCATCGCGCGCGATGGAGAATATCCTCGCCCAGCGTAGCGGCAAGCCGCTGAAAGCCTATGTCTATAAAGATCACGGTTCGCTGGTGTCGCTGTCGCGCTTCAGTACCGTGGGCAGCCTGATGGGCAACCTGATGCGCGGCTCCATGATGGTAGAGGGCCGCATCGCGCGCTTTGTCTACATCTCTTTATATCGTATGCATCAGATTGCGCTCCACGGCTATTTCAAGACCGGCCTGATGATGCTGGTAGGCAGCCTTAACCGCGTGATCCGTCCGCGCCTCAAGCTGCACTAATGATTTCCAGGCGGCGCAAGCCGCCTTTTCCCCTTTCCGTCGTTGGTTAAGCTCCTGAGACATAACGCAAATTAATCTAAACTCTGCGGTTCATTCTGCTCAGAACTCTCCGAAAAGCTGGTCCTGATCCGCTTCCGGTGCGTTTTCCTCCATTAATCTGATGTTGCAATTTCGGGCCATCTGCAAAACTTCCTGCAACGATACGGCGGGTCGTGCACGCCGTTCTGTGCCATAGCGACAGGGGACATCGTCGCGGCACGCATGCACGGTAACAACTTCAGGAGGACAATCCTGTGAATAAATCAATGTTAGCGGGTATCGGTATCGGCGTTGCAGCAGCTTTGGGTGTGGCCGCCGTTGCCAGCATGGATGTCTTTGACCGTGGTCCGCAGTATGCGCAGGTGCTTTCAGCGACGCCAATCAAAGAGAGCATTAAGCAGCCGCGTCAGGAATGTCGCAACGTGACGCTGACCCACCGTCGCGCGGTACAGGATGAGAACCGCATCGCCGGTTCGGTGCTGGGCGCGGTCGCGGGCGGCGTGCTGGGTCATCAGTTCGGCGGCGGACGGGGACGCGATGTAGCGACGGTCGCAGGCGCGCTGGCGGGCGGCTACGCCGGCAACCAGGTGCAGGGCGGTTTGCAGGATCGCGACACCTACACCACCTCAGAGCAGCGCTGCAAAACGGTATACGATAAGCAAGAAAAGATGCTGGGTTATGACGTGACCTATAAAATAGGCGACCAGCAGGGCAAAATCCGCATGGAAAACGACCCTGGCACCCGCATCCCGCTGGACCGTAACGGCCAGCTCATCCTGAACAGCAATCAGGCTTAACTGGGCAAAGATTCCCACACAGCACACACATAGTAAAAAGGCACATCTTACGATGTGCCTTTTTTTTAGCTTTGCACTTTATGCCGGCTTATCCGCCGGCGAGATTAATCAACCGATGGTCATCAGGCTGGCGTTGCCGCCGGCCGCCGCGGTGTTGACGCTCAGCGAGCGCTCAATCAGCAGACGCTCCAGCAGCAGCTGTGTATCGCCGCGGGCGAAGCCCTGCACCGACACAATCGCGCCGTCGCGCGCCGCGATCTGCTCGCACAGCGTGCGCAGCTGATCGGCGTCGCCGTGGTAGATCACCGCGTCGAAATGGGTGGCGAACAGATCTTTCGCCAGCGCGATGCGCGCCTGTACCGCCTGTGGCAGCGCCTGGCGCAGCTTGCGGTGCAGCTCATCGTCCGGCCAGAGCGCCTGACTGCCGACGCTGGTCACCGCCGCCAGCTGCACCAGCGCGTCCTGCTCGTTATCGGCGAGGCAAAGCACGCGTTCGCGCGGCAGCAGCGAGAAGGTGTTGCGCTCGCCGGTCGGACCGGTCAGCAGCCGCACGGTGCCCGCCTGCGCCAGCGTGGCGTAGCGCTGACAGATCGCGGCCAGTTCCGGCTTGTCCTGCTGCGCCCAGGCCGCCAGGGCTTTATGCGGCTCCAGCAGCGCCTCGCGCAGCGTGCCGTCCGCTGGACGCTCGGCGTCCTGGCGATCAAAGGTGGCGCTCAGCGCCGTTTCCGGGCGGCTGGAGAGCAGGCGGTAGAGATAGAGCGGGCCGCCCGCTTTCGGGCCGGTGCCGGAGAGTCCTTCGCCGCCGAACGGCTGCACGCCGACCACGGCGCCCACCATATTGCGGTTAACGTAGAGGTTGCCGACTTTAGCGCTGGCGGTGACCTGCGCGATGGTTTCATCGATGCGGGTATGTACGCCCAGCGTCAGGCCGTAGCCGCCGGCGTTGATCTGGTCGATCAGCTGCGGCAGCGCATTGCGCGCGAAGCGCACCACGTGCAGCACCGGGCCGAAGATCTCTTTATCGAGATCGCTGACCTGATCGAGCTCGATCAGCGTCGGCTTGATAAAGGTGCCGCTTTGCCACTCCGCGCGATCCTGCGGATGCTCCTGCACCGCCTGGTAGACGGCATTGCCTTTGTTGCGCATCGCCTGGATATGACGCTCGATATTGGCCTTCGCCTCGGCGTCGATCACCGGGCCGATATCGGTAGAGAGACGCTCTGGATTGCCCATGCGGCATTCGGCCATCGCGCCGCGCAGCATTTTCAGGGTGTGATCCGCCACATCCTCCTGGATGCAGAGCAGACGCAGCGCCGAACAGCGCTGTCCGGCGCTGTCGAACGCCGAGGCGAGGATATCCACCACCACCTGTTCGGTCAGCGCGGAAGAGTCGACGATCATCGCGTTAAGCCCGCCGGTTTCGGCGATAAGCGGCGTCGGACGGCCCTGGGGATCGAGGCGGCCGGCCAGGTTGCGCTGCAGCAGCGTCGCTACCGCGGTAGAGCCGGTAAACATCACGCCGCGCACGCGCGCGTCGCGCGTCAGCTGCGCGCCGACGGTTTCGCCGTCGCCCGGCAGCAGTTGCAGCACGCCCGCAGGCACGCCGGCATCCAGCAGAATGCGCACCGCCTGCGCGGCGATCAGCGGAGTCTGCTCAGCCGGCTTGGCCAGCACGCTATTGCCCGCCGCCAGCGCGGCCGCGATCTGGCCGGTAAAGATCGCCAGCGGGAAGTTCCACGGGCTGATACAGACCACCGGGCCAAGTGGACGATGCGTTTCATTGTCGAAATCGTCACGCACCATACCGGCGTAGTAGCGCAGGAAATCGACCGCTTCGCGCACTTCGGCGATGGCGTTGTTATAGGTTTTGCCCGCTTCGCGCACCAGGATACCGATCAGCTGCTGCATGCCGTCTTCCATATACTGCGCGGCGCGATCGAGGATCGCCGCGCGCTCGTCCGGCGGCGTCGCGAACCAGATTGGACCGGCGTTCACCGCCGCATCCAGCGCCAGCGATACTTCCGCTTCGCTGGCTTCACGCACCTGACCGACGATATCGCCCGGCGCGGCCGGATTGATTACCGGACGGATTTCGCCGTCGCCCAGCTCGCCGTCGATAATCGGCTGCGCCAACCAGGGCTGCGCGGCGCTGCTCAGCAGGGCGCTGGAGAGCGATGCCAGACGATGTTCGTTGGCCATATCGATGCCCGCCGAGTTGCTGCGTCCCGCGCCGTAGAGATCGCGCGGCAGCGGGATCTTCGGATGCGGCAGGCCAATCGCCCCTTCGCTCGCGCCCAGTTTTTCCACTGCCGCCACCGGATCGGCCACCAGCTCGTCAATCGGCAGCGAGGTATCGGCGATACGGTTAACGAAAGAGGTATTGGCGCCGTTTTCCAGCAGGCGACGCACCAGGTAGGCGAGCAGGGTTTCATGGGTGCCCACCGGCGCATAGATACGGCACGGACGATTGAGCTTACCGTCCGCCACTTTGCCGACCACCTGCTCGTAGAGCGGTTCGCCCATGCCGTGCAGGCACTGGAACTCATACTGGCCCGGATAGTAGTTATTGCCCGCCAGCTGGTAGATGGCCGCCAGCGTATGGGCATTGTGCGTAGCGAACTGCGGATAGATCAGGTTCGGCACCGCCAGCAGCTTGCGCGCGCAGGCGAGATAGGAGATATCGGTGTAGACCTTGCGGGTATAGACCGGATAACCTTCGAGACCTTCCACCTGGGCGCGTTTGATTTCGCTGTCCCAGTAGGCGCCTTTCACCAGGCGGATCATCAGGCGGCGGCGACTGCGCTGCGCCAGATCGATCAGCGAGTCGATGACGAACGGGCAACGCTTCATATAGGCCTGGATCACGAAGCCGATGCCGTTCCAGCCCTCCAGCTCCGGCTCAAAGCAGAGCTTCTCCAGCAGATCGAGCGACAGCTCGAGGCGATCCGCCTCTTCGGCGTCGATATTGATGCCGATGTCGTAAGAGCGCGCCAGCAGCGTCAGGGATTTCAGAATAGGGTAGAGCTCCTCCATCACGCGATCGTACTGCGCGCGGCTGTAGCGCGGGTGCAGGGCGGAAAGCTTGATCGAGATGCCGGGGCCTTCATAAATGCCGCGTCCGTTAGAGGCTTTGCCGATAGCGTGGATCGCCTGCTGGTAGGAGACCAGGTAGGCTTTGGCGTCGCTGGCGGTCAGCGCCGCTTCGCCCAGCATATCGTAGGAGTAGCGGAAGCCTTTCTCTTCCAGCTTGCGCGCGTTCGCCAGCGCCTCGGCGATGGTTTCGCCGGTAACAAACTGTTCGCCCATCAGGCGCATCGCCATATCGACGCCTTTGCGCACCAGCGGCTCGCCGCTCTTGCCGATAATGCGGTTCAGCGAGCGCGACAGATTGGCTTCGTTGTGCGTGGAGACCAGACGTCCGGTAAACAGCAGACCCCAGGTGGCGGCGTTAACGAACAGAGAAGGGCTGCGGCCCAGATGCGACTGCCAGTTGCCGTTGCTGATTTTGTCGCGGATCAGCGCGTCGCGCGTCGGCTTATCGGGAATACGCAACAGCGCTTCCGCCAGGCACATCAGCGCCACGCCCTCCTGAGAGGAGAGCGAGAACTCCTGCAGCAGGCTTTGCACCATGCCGGCGCGTCCGGTTGCCCCTTTCTGGTGCCGCAGCTTGTCGGCGAGGCTGTAGGCGAGCTGATGCGTTTTCTCCGCCAGCGCCGCCGGCAGACGCGCCTGCTCCAGCAGCATCGGCACCGCGTCGGTCTCGGGGCGACGCCAGGCGGCGGTGATCGCGGCGCGCGCCACAGACTGCGGCAGAATATGCTCGGCGAAATCGAGGAACGGCTGATGCGTCTCTTCCGGGGCGATCTCTTCCTGCTCTACCTGCGCGCCCGCCGTCATGGGGAGCTCCGGCAGGGCGTCGCCGCTCTCCAGCTGGCCGAGGTAGTTGAAAATCGCCTGCTTAATCAGCCAGTGCGGCGTGCGGTCAACCTTCTGCGCCGCCAGTTTAATGCGTTCGCGGGTGGCCTCATCCAGCTTCACCCCCATCGTTGTCGTGCCCATGACCTGTCTGCTCCTGTCTTTAGCTCTCATACTGCGTGGCCAGCACTATCTCTGATGTTGCAACTTTGTGCAACCGTGTTAAGTGTGACCTGCTTAACAGCCTTTTTAATGATTAATTTGTTAACGCTCGAAAAGGCGGCATGGAACTTGCTGCAAGAATCTCGCCACAATTGCGCGGCGCTAACTTACTGCACTGTAGGCGGTTTACCGGGGTGCAACTGTGGAACTGTGAGCAAGTGCAACCTGTTAACAAAATTTAGTGATTAACAGGTGAAATCGCTGTAATGCCTGTGTTAAATCCATTGTGCGCATCGCGCCTTTCCGGCAGGATACCGCGCCTCAGGAAAGAGCAGGCGCCTGAATCTGGAAAAAAACCTGTGGCCCCGTCCCGTTCCGACGCGGCCACAGCGTGCGGTTTCTCTCGGGAAATCAACTATAAAGTGGAGAGACGAATGAGTGTAAGCACACCGATGCTGGTGACTTTTTTAATTTATATCCTTGGGATGGTGCTGATAGGCTTCATCGCTTACCGTTCTACCAAAAACTTCGACGATTACATTCTGGGCGGCCGCAGTCTGGGCAGTTTTGTGACCGCGCTGTCGGCGGGCGCCTCTGATATGAGCGGCTGGCTGCTGATGGGGCTGCCGGGCGCGATTTTTCTCTCCGGCATTTCGGAAAGCTGGATCGCCATCGGTCTGACGATCGGCGCCTGGCTGAACTGGAAGATCGTAGCGGGGCGTCTGCGCGTGCAAACCGAGCACCATGACAACGCCCTGACGCTGCCCGATTTCTTCACCAGCCGCTTCGAAGATAAAAGCAAAATCCTGCGCGTTATCTCTGCGCTGGTGATCCTGATCTTCTTCACCATCTATTGCGCCTCGGGCGTAGTGGCGGGCGCGCGCCTGTTTGAAAGCACCTTTGGCATGAGCTATGAAACCGCGCTGTGGGCCGGTGCGGCGGCGACCATCCTTTATACGCTGGTGGGCGGCTTCCTTGCGGTGAGCTGGACCGATACCGTGCAGGCAACCCTGATGATTTTCGCGCTGATCCTGACGCCGGTGATCGTGATTGTCGCCGTTGGCGGACTGGACGACTCGCTGGCGGTCATTGAGGCGAAAAGCATCGAAAACCTCAATATGCTGAAAGGGCTCGATTTCGTCGCGGTGATTTCGCTGCTGGGCTGGGGACTGGGCTATTTTGGTCAGCCGCACATCCTGGCGCGCTTTATGGCGGCGGATTCGCATCGCTCGATCCGCACCGCGCGCCGCATCGGCATGGCCTGGATGGTGCTCTGCCTGGCAGGCGCGGTGGCGGTCGGCTTCTTCGGCATCGCCTACTTCCAGAACCACCCGGAGCAGGCGGCGAACGTCAGCGGCAACGGCGAGCGTGTCTTTATCGAGCTGGCGCGCATTCTGTTCAATCCGTGGATCGCCGGCATTCTGCTCTCGGCCATCCTGGCGGCGGTGATGTCGACCCTCAGCTGTCAGCTGCTGGTCTGCTCCAGCGCGCTGACCGAAGATCTCTATAAAGGCTTCCTGCGCAAAAACGCCAGCCAGAAAGAGCTGGTGTGGTTTGGCCGCGCCATGGTGCTGCTGGTGGCGCTGATCGCCATCGCGCTTGCCTCGAACCCGGATAACCGCGTGCTGGGGCTGGTAAGCTACGCCTGGGCCGGTTTCGGCGCCGCCTTTGGTCCGGTGGTACTGTTCGGCGTCTGCTGGAAACGCATGACACGCAACGGCGCGCTGGCGGGCATGGTGATCGGCGCGGCGACGGTGCTGATCTGGAAACAGTATGGCTGGCTGGGCCTGTATGAAATCATTCCGGGCTTCGCCTTCTCCAGCATCGCCATTGTGCTCTTCAGCCTGCTGGGTCGCGAGCCGTCCGCCGCTGCGCAGCAGCGTTTCGACGCGGCCGAAGCGGAATACCTGACCAAATAATTCATTACAACATACAAGCCCGCTTCCCGTAGGGGAGCGGGCTTTTTTGCGTCTTCAGCTGGAGAAATAATTTCGCTGCATTACTTGTTTTTTCCTGCGCGATAATGATAATCGGTATCGTTCGCATTTTACCTAACTTTACCTGCGATTGACGCTGCTTAACATTCAAGAGGTCGGCGATGTTTGTTCCCTTTCTTATCATGCTGCGCGAAGGCCTGGAAGCGGCGCTGATCGTCAGCCTGATCGCCAGCTATCTGAAGCGTACCGGCCGTACCCGCTGGTTTCCCGCGCTGTGGGCGGGCGTGTTTATCGCGGCGGCGCTCTGCCTCGCGCTCGGCATTATCATCAACCAGACCACCGGCGAATTCCCGCAGAAGCAGCAGGAGCTGTTCGAGGGCATCGTGGCCGTGGTCGCGGTGGCGATCCTGACCTCGATGGTGTTCTGGATGCGCAAAGTGGCGCGCAATATGCGCGCGCAGCTTGAACAGGCGGTCGATCAGGCGCTGAATCAGAGCGGACGCGGCGGGCTGGCGCTGGTGCTGATGGTGTTTCTCGCCGTGGCGCGCGAAGGGCTGGAGTCGGTGTTCTTTCTGCTGGCGGCTTTTACCCAGGATGTCGGCTACGCGCCGCCTGTGGGCGCCGTGCTCGGGCTGGCGACGGCGGTAGTGCTGGGCATGCTGCTCTACTGGGGCGGCGTACGCCTGAATATGGCGCACTTCTTCCGCTGGAGCAGCCTGTTTATTCTGTTCGTCGCCGCCGGGCTGGCGGCGGGCGCTGTGCGCGCCTTTCATGAGGCGGGCCTGTGGAACCATTTTCAGACGGTCGCATTCGACCTGAGCAACGTGCTCTCCACTCATTCGCTGGCGGGCACGCTGCTTGAGGGCGTGCTGGGCTATCAGGAGACGCCGAGCGTCAGCGAAGTGGCGGCCTATTTTCTCTATCTTATTCCGGCGCTGCTGCTGTTTTTACTGCCGGCGCGACCGGCGCGCCAACTCTCGACTAAACAGGGATAACTCTATGATGATTCGCTTTCGCCGCAAAACCCTGCTGGCTTCGCTGCTGGCGCTAACGGGAACCGCTGCGGCCGCCGATATTCCGCAGGTCGCCGTCAGCGTGACGGATACCCAGTGCGAACCGATGCAGCTGACGGTCAAGCCAGGCAAAACCCAGTTTCTGATCAAGAACAACAGTCAGAAAGCGCTGGAGTGGGAGATTTTGAAAGGCGTGCTGGTAGTGGAAGAGCGCGAAAATATCGCGCCGGGCTTCAGCCAGAAGCTCACCGCTAACCTTGAGCCGGGCGAGTATGAGATGACCTGCGGCCTGCTGAGCAATCCGAAAGGCAAACTCATCGTGCAGGGCGAGGCGTCGCCAGCCGCAAAAGCGGGCAAACCCGACGTGCTGGCATTGGCCGGTCCCATCACCGCCTATAAAGCCTACGTGACGCAGGAAGTAACGCAGCTGGTGGCGAGCACCGAAGCCTTTACCCATGCGGTGAAAGCGGGCGATATCGAGAAAGCGAGAGCGCTCTATGCGCCGACCCGCCAGCACTACGAGCGTATCGAGCCTATCGCCGAGCTTTTCTCCGATCTTGACGGCAGCATCGACGCGCGCGAAGACGATTACGAGAAGAAAGCGGAAGATCCGAAATTCACCGGCTTCCACCGCCTGGAGAAAGCGCTGTTCAGCGATAACAGCACCAAAGGCATGGAGGGCTACGCCACCCAGCTCAACCGCGACGTGCAGGATCTGCAGACCCGCATCAGCGAGCTGGCGTTCCCGCCGGTGAAAGTGGTCGGCGGCGCGGCCGGGCTGATCGAAGAGGTCGCCTCCAGTAAAATCTCCGGCGAAGAGGATCGCTACAGCCGCACCGACCTGTGGGATTTCCAGGCGAACATCGACGGCGCGCAAAAGATTGTCGATCTGCTGCGTCCGCAGCTGCAGCAGGCGAATCCGCAGCTGCTGGCGAAAGTCGACGGTAACTTCAAAAAAGTCGACGCCATTCTGGGCAAGTATCGCGAGGGAGAGGGCTTCGCCTCCTACGAAAAACTCACCAGCGCGGATCGCAATGCGCTGAAAGGTCCGGTTACCGCGCTGGCGGAAGATCTCTCTTTACTGCGCGGTACCTTAGGTCTCGATTGATATGAGTCGTCAACAGGATGAGGCGCAGCCCGCGCGGCGACGCCTGTTAAAAGGGCTGGGACTGATGGGCGGCGCGGCCGCCCTGAGCGGCGGCTGCCCGTTCCACGCGGCGGCCGACAGTTTTTCTCCCGGTACGGTTGCGCCCGACGCGCGACGCCAGGTGCAACCCTTCTACGGAGAGCATCAGGCGGGCATCATCACGCCGCAGCAGGCGTCGATGATGCTGGTCGCCTTTGACGTGCTGGCCAGCGATAAAGCCGATCTGGTGCGCTTGTTTCAGCTGCTCACCGCGCGCATCGCCTTTTTGACCAGCGGCGGTCCGGCGCCGGCGGTGACTAATCCTAAGCTGCCGCCGATGGATTCAGGCATTTTGGGGGCAGAGATTGCGCCGGACAATCTGACGATGACGGTTTCGGTAGGCGCGTCGCTGTTCGACGAGCGTTTTGGCCTGCAGGCGCTGAAGCCGAAGAAGCTGCAAAGCATGACGCGCTTTCCCAACGATTCGCTGGATGCCGCCCAGTGCCATGGCGATCTGCTGCTGCAGATCTGCGCCAACACCCAGGACACGGTGATCCACGCGCTGCGCGATATCGTGAAATACACGCCCGATCTGCTGGGCGTGCGCTGGCGGCGCGAAGGCTTTATCGCCGATCACGCCGCGCGCAGCCAGGGGAAAGAGACGCCCATCAACCTGCTGGGCTTCAAGGACGGCACGGCCAATCCCGACACGCAGGATAAGCCGCTGATGGATAAACTGCTGTGGGTGACGGCCGATCAGGACGAGCCGGCGTGGACGCGCAGCGGCTGCTATCAGGCGGCGCGGATTATTCGCTTCCGCGTTGAGATGTGGGACCGCACGCCGCTCGGCGAACAGCAGGCCATCTTCGGCCGCGACAAGCTGAGCGGCGCGCCGCTGGGCATGCAGCACGAGCGTGACGTGCCGGATTATACGAAAGATCCGGATGGCGAGGTTATCGCGCTCGACGCCCATATCCGTCTCGCCAATCCGCGCACGCCCGAGACGGAAAGCAGCCTGATGCTGCGCCGCGGCTACAGCTATTCGGCGGGCACCACCGCATCGGGGCAGCTCGATATGGGACTGCTGTTCGTCTGCTATCAGCACGACCTGGAAAAAGGCTTTATCACGGTACAGAAGCGGCTTAACGGCGAAGCGCTGGAAGAGTATGTTCGTCCCATCGGCGGCGGCTACTTCTTTGTTTTGCCGGGCGTTCCCGACGCTAAGCACTATCTGGCGCAGCCGCTGCTGGAAGCCTGACGACACCTGCGCCGCCGCATCGGCGGCGCGGTTTCTGCGCGCCGTGCAAAATATTTGTTTCCCGCCTGAAAATCTAATCCCTTGATTGCTATAAGAAAGCCTTTTTTTGCCTGCCTGCCCGCTGCTGCTATTTCTGAATTCTGAGTATGGTCGTAAAATTAATGTTGCCAACTCTGTTAAAATTAGTGCAGTTTAATGGATAAGCGTGTTGTATCGCAGACTGGAGTCGCGCATGGGAAGGTCCTTTACAGGACAGACAGTTTTACCTCAGGTTCCACACTCTTCAGCGAGGGCATGCGCGCCTTCGACAGCCTCTTCTTCTTTATCAAATTGTTTCTCTATCTTCGATTTTACCGGTGTGCCTTTGCGCCTCGGTGCGGCGACACATCTTTATCAACGGTACGTCATGGCTCGAAAGGAAGCCAATCAAACCTCTAAAGCGTTCAGTTAATCGTGGCGGGCAGCGGCCCAACGCGGGAAATGAAACCAACTGTAAGGTGCGACTATGGGAAGACAGAAAGCAGTGATCAAAGCGCGTCGTGAAGCCAGAAGAGTGCTTCGTAGTGACTCTCGCA
This sequence comes from Pantoea sp. NGS-ED-1003, assembly GCF_000738765.1. Lineage (NCBI taxonomy): Bacteria > Pseudomonadati > Pseudomonadota > Gammaproteobacteria > Enterobacterales > Erwiniaceae > Pantoea > Pantoea sp. NGS-ED-1003. The sequence goes on along the minus strand of NZ_JPQA01000005.1, from coordinate 16,531 downwards.
GTCATCGTCAGCGCGAAGAAGAATCGGTCACTTCGCTGGTGCAGATGGGTGGGCTGGATGCTATCGGTATGGCGCGCGACGTGCGCGACCGTTCGCCGATCGCCGCCAGGAACGATGCTCAGGCGCACTATCTCCAGGCCATAGAATCGAAGCAGCTGATCTTTGCAACCGGCGAAGCTGGATGCGGTAAAACCTGGATCAGCGCCGCGAAAGCGGCAGAGGCCCTGATACATAAGGATATCGACAGGATTATCGTCACACGTCCGGTGCTACAGGCCGATGAAGATCTGGGATTCCTGCCAGGGGATATCTCAGAAAAATTCGCCCCGTACTTCCGGCCGGTCTACGACGTTCTGGTTAAACGTCTTGGCGCTTCCTTTATGCAGTACTGTCTGCGACCCGAAATCGGCAAGGTGGAAATCGCGCCTTTCGCCTATATGCGCGGTCGTACCTTTGAAAATGCGGTGGTGATCCTCGATGAGGCGCAAAACGTGACCGCGGCCCAGATGAAGATGTTCCTGACGCGCCTTGGCGAAAACGTTACGGTGATTGTTAACGGCGATATTACCCAGTGCGACTTGCCCGCTGGGGTCTCTTCCGGTCTCGCGGACGCGCTGGCGCGGTTCGAAGAGGACGAGATGGTCGGCATTGTACGTTTCGGCAAAGACGACTGCGTGCGTTCGGCGCTCTGTCAGCGCACGCTGCATGCGTATGGTTGATTGATTTGAGTAAGTCTGTGTAGCAAGCAAACCCGGCGCAAGCCGGGTTTTTTTATGGGGCAGCATCGCAGACTCCGCTGTCCAACGGGCTGCGCCCGTTGTCGAACCCCGTCGGGGGTTCTCATACCCCTCTCATCGAGGAATATGCAAAAAAAATGCCTGAACGTTAGTTCAGGCATTTTCTTGAATTTGTGGCGGTGAGAGGGGGATTCGAACCCGCGTTCATATCTTCGTAACCATTTGATATTAAATAGCTTCATAAAAGGATCCTTTTTCACGTGCACTACACGTGCATTTTTCTTCAAATCGCCCTGTTATTCGCTGCCGGTTTTGATCGTCGGCCTCGATAGGTGGCCATCGTAATCGACCAGATAAGAGCCGTAATTTCTGAACAGCATATCCGGGCCTTTATGTCCCATTTGCTTGCATAGCCAGAACAGGTTGGCCCCTGAGCTGATATGCATCGTCGCGAACGTGTGACGCGTCTGATACGGGTTGCGATACCTGAGCTTTGATTCGCGCATGATGATGCGCCACGCCTTTTGGCGAATAGCATCTGAGCCAGCCCACGGCTCGCCGGTTCGCGGATCTTCGAATACAAACTCGCTCTTCAGCTGCGTGAACTGCTTCATGATGCTGAGCGCCTCGACCGCCTCCTCGTTCAAATCTATCTTCCTTGTGCCGGCGCGCGTCTTCGTTGATTTCTCCACCCCCTCAACAACGGCGTTCTGCACAAACGCCGTCTTCCTCTCAAAGTCTATATCCCGCCATCGCAGAGCACATAATTCGGAAGGGCGAACGCCGGTGTTTAGTGCAAACTGGAATGTCGCCTTCCACTGTGGGTAGAGGCAGTGCATATAGATGATGCTGATTTCTGCCGGCGTGAACGGGTCGACCTCGTACTCCTCAGTGTTTCCGTACTCGATGGAGAAGTAGCGAGATGCGCTGATGTGCGCGACAGGATTATCACTGATAAGCCCATCTGTTACCGCTTCATCAATGGCGCTACGCAAAAAGGACAGGCGATTTCGAATAGTCTTCAGCTTCGTCTTTTGCGTCGATACCCAGCCTTTAAGCGCTGCCGGCGTCAGCTCCGTCACGTAGATATTGTGAAGCACCCTGAGCGAGCGCAGACACTTCCTGTATCCGTCCAGCGTAGACGGTGACAGGTTGCGGTTCTCGCTTATGACCAGATACTCCTCAAGGTAATCCTTTACCGTCTTTTTCTTCTTCTGATGCCCAAACAGCGCCGCCTTTTTCGAGCGGGGGAAGTACTGCAGGTAGTTAAAATCCCCCGACGCGATGCGGTTCTGAATCTCTCCCAGATACCGCTCGGCATACTTTATATTTCTCGCATTCACCTCCATCCCCGACAATGGCTCTCTGCAAAGAACGCCATTAAACGTAAATGTCAGCTGCAGCGTTTCGCCAGTCTTGTGGCGCCGCACGGTTATTCCGCGCGGTAAAGCGGATCCTTGCTGCTTCTTGCCCATCGGTTCACCTCTTCTGTATCAATCCAGCGCTCCCGGACGCCGTCCACTTTTAATACGTGGACGCCCATCCTCCAGATCTTCCTTTGTATCCGTTTGTTAATGGCCTCCTCCGATTCTCCTGTGGTTTGGCAGTATGCCGAAATTGGCATTACATCAAGGCTCATATTTACTCCTATCAGGCCAGTAGCAGGCCAGCGCAATACAAATAAAAAAGGCGAGCCATATAAGGAACTCGCCGGGGGAGATGTCGCTAAGGGTGTTCATAGCCACTCGCCGACACTGGCAGCGAGATAGGTGATAGCCTTCCTTGTGTGGCTCAGGATGTCCGGGCTTACGATGTCGACCGTATAGCTGCAGGCGCCGGCCGGTTCACTCACCAGAATTACCTTCGGCCCGTAATGAATATTCATGTCCATCTGATGGGCCAGCTGAAATGCATCGGCATCATTATTCAGCGGGTTCCATGGCGCATAAACCACAGGGTCGATAAGTATGCTTCCTTGCTCATCGAATCCGAATGTACGATGCCCTGCAGCCTTAGCCGCCAGCTCTAATACCTCTTCGTCAGACATAACAACTCCTCACGCAGAGCGCGATAGTGAATAGGGTGAGTGGGGGTGTAGAGAGGTTATTCTTTGGTGAGAAACTGCAATTTGTGCCAGATATCCAAATCATCCTTGTCGTGATTCTCGCAGTACTCCTCAACTGCCTTCTCGATTAGAGATGCCTGTTCAGCAGAAAGGTGATCATCCCGATGGTCGAAGAAAGCGACAGTCATTGCTCTGCCGCCAAGGATATCTGTTAGCGGGCCAATTGGTGGCTCTTTGCCATCCGGGAATTCAACTACCAACGTGTAAACACTCATGCGACCCTCCTTTGCTGCTTAGCGCGCTCAATACGCTCGTAGTATTCCCGGCACTCGCTGCAGCAGAAGAAACCCTTCGTGGTCTTCTCTCCACAGTCGCCGTTATGGCAAAGGCCGGTGTAGGTCATCGTGGGCTTGGGTCGGTTAGCCAGGGCAATCTCAATCATCTGCTGCTCGCGTTCTGCGGCTTCATCAATAGGGTCTGGAAAGTTCATTGTCTTCTCCAAATTACAGGCGTAAAAAAACCGCATTGCGCGGTCATGTGCTGATGCTCAATGGGTTCGTAGTTTTTCATGCAAGCCACCAGGATAAATACGCAATAACACCCACCACAAGCACCCACCAGATGTGAATCATGATGTCCTCTTTGCTTTTCATTTCGCCTCATCAATGTTGCACAGTAAGTCTGGTAGTGGTGCCGCCTCCAGCATATCTTCCCATGAGTAGACAATATTAAAGGTAACGTCCACGCCGAAATTCTTACCGCATTCCGGGCAATCAGCATCGGCAAGCGTATGGCGCTGACCTTTCATCTCCTGCGTTGGTTCAACCGGTACCAGCTTCCAGCCTTCTTGCACCAGCTCCGCCAGGCTGACGGCGGGCGCGGGGCGGACGAAGAGTGGCGTAACCTGATTGCCTTTAAACACCGAAAACAAGTCAGCCACCTGCTTGTTTCGCTCGACATGACTGGTTTCTCGGTGGGCATCTTTGAGAACCCATGCAAAAGGCTCCTGATTCTCCAGCTCTGCCAGTTTCGTCTCTGCTGCTTCTGCGCGCTGCTGCCAGTCATCTGGAGGCGCATTCAGAGTGGCAAGCGCCACCTCCATCAATTCGACCATGTAACGCATGTCAGGATTCGATTCTGATGCCTGCTTCCAGCGCTTAATCTCAATCTTGCAGAGACCTGTCAGCGCCTGCTTCTCTTCTTCACTCATTCTCTTACCCCTTATGCCGCTGTCAGGCTCAATGCCGCGGCGAAAATAGTTAGTCCTGCACCACGGCACCAAAGCGTCCGCGCAGCTCTGTCTGATAGTCATTCCAGACAACATCAGGCTTCGTCACGATGATGCGTGGCAGCTGCGGATAGAAGGCTGCCAGTCGTGCGTATTCCTTCGTGGCGCGCCCCCTGCGCCGTGTCTCCAGTGATTCCTTCGTGCGTGATTCAATCCGGCACCGCTCACCGTACCGGGCGGCAATCTGCTGCTGTGCGTCCTGCATAGCGAGCCGATGCAGACGCTGTGATTGCGTTTCATCAGGGCGTGCAGAGTCCGCCGAAGTTTCGGTGAGGTTCATGGTCGGTGCCTTATTGGTAAATGTTAGAAGGGTGGAGCGTCATCCCATTCCATAGGAGGCTCATTGTTTGCCGGTGGAGTAGATGGCCCAGCCTGCTGCTGCGGTCGCTGCTGCTGATTTGTTTGCGGTCGGTTTCCCTGACCACCTTCCTGCTTGCCGCCGAGCATCTGCAGCGTTCCGCCAACGTTGACGACTATCTCAGTGGTGTACTTCTCAGAGCCGTCCTGCGCCTGCCACTTCCGTGTGCGCAGCTGGCCTTCGATGTAAACCTGCGAGCCCTTACGCAGGTACTCGCCAGCCACCTCTGCCAGCTTTCCGAAGATGACTACGCGCATCCATTCTGTGTGCTGCTTCTTCTCCCCAGTGGTCTTATCCTTCCATTGCTCACTGACCCCTACAGACAAGTTCGCCACTGCTGAACCTGATGCGGTGTATCTGATTTCTGGGTCCTGCCCCAGATTTCCGATAATGATGACCTTATTGATTCCTGCCATTAGGCAGTCCTCCTTGTTTTGAAGTGAATGATGCTGAGAATGTTTGATGGTGTGACGCCAAAGTCGCTTGCAATCTTTTTGGCAGTAACACCTCCGCGACTATGTAGGCTGCGTATTTCACAGACCTGATCCCAGGTTAATTTCGCGTTGACGTTTCTGGATCCGATCGCCTTGTTCTTTGCAAACTCTTGCCTTCCTTTACTCACCATGTCTGTAAAGTTTGCGCGAGCATTACCTAAGAGAAGATGAGAAGGATTGCAGCAGGATGGGTTATCGCAGGCATGGCAGACGAAGAAACCTTCTGGTATTGGGAAGTTCGCTAATTCCCATGAAACACGATGTGCCAAAAGGTATTTACCGTTTATCCTTACGTTGCCATAACCCTTTGGCTTCTTGGCTCCCTGCCAGTTCCAGCATTCCGATGCGCTCCCTTTCTTAACCTTGCTCCAGAAAAACTCCTGCTGCTCAGCGCTGATTGGGCTTTCTGCCATTATGCTGCCTCGCTTTTCTGCTCAAGTTCCGCTTTGCGGATGTCATAAATCTCTTTGGCCTTAGCCTGATATTCGGTGCCGCGCAGGGTGCGCCATGCTTCTTCGAAAAGCGCCTTAAGGCCGTCAAGGTTCTCGACTTCTGCCGCGGACTGCGTAAATACCTTCAGCGACTCTTCTGCAGGATTGGCGCCAGACTCCAGCCAGTGCAGCAGCTGCTTGCCAGTCTGCTCGCTGAGAACCACCGGGTCGGCATTACTGAACAACTTCGTCCTGTCCTTGCTGGCGATCGCATGATGCGTTTCATGACCGATATCGAGCACGGTGGTGAATTCGTATTCGACGCCATCACGCTGCTCTGACTTCATGCCGAGCTTGGCGACCTTCTTGCGGCCGTTCTCCTCAACCTGCGCCGTTTCCGTCTTGCTGCGCATGGTGGCGATGATATGCATTGAAGAGCGCAGAATCGCATCCAGAAAGGCACGGTGACGCGGGTTAATGTCGCTCCAGGCTGACCATGAATTGCCGCGGTACTTCGTTTTAGCGATGGTATCGACGAGCTCCAGACAGCCGCCTACACCACCCCATTCATGGGTGATGCTGTCGATAATGAGGCTGTCATATCCGGCCTGCTCAGCAGCGCTGATAGCCTCGATAAAGCGCTCCGGACTGAATGGCGGGTCGAGCTCCAGAACATCGAACTCCGCAACATCAGAGTAGAGCGATGCGCTGCCTTTCTCCGTGTCGATAACAGCAATACGTCCGCCGATTCCTTTCGCTACTAGCAGTGCGCTGTAAGTCTTCCCTGAACCACTTGGCCCGGTAAGTGCCAGCCGTAGCCTGGCTTTCTTCCTCATGGCTTTTTCAAATTTCATCTCACACCTCAGTGTCAGTTATGGGCGCACCAGTCGATGCGGTTCTGTTGTTGCTCCGTACGGTAATCAGCAATCGCGTCCTGTGCGGCTTGCTCTGGTGTCATCTGGTCGAGTACAGGCTCTAAGATGGCTTTCATCATCTCGATGAAATACATATCCGGGTCAATCATGCTGCTATCTCCTGATGAATCGTGTAACCCTGCTCTGTAAGCCACTCCATGACGTCTTTGATGTCCATCTGGTTGAGTAGCTGCTTGCCGTTGAAGTCGAGCAGAGATACTTCATCAGCTTCGATAACCATCATGCCGGGGCGATAACCGGCGCGAGTCTTGACCTCGCCGCACTCGAGTTTCAGCTTCATCGAAACGCACTCCTCAGCAGCTTCATTGCCATCGCCCATTTGGCGGCGTTACTGAACAGGACGGCTTCGCGTGAAAGCTCCTGTGCTTTTTTGAAGTGATTAGGCTTCATGGCTGGCCTCTCTGATTCAGGGTGTCTACAAATGAGCGCCAGCCAGTGCGGAGGCGGCGAGTGATAACGTCTAACAGTGATTCATCAAACTGAGCGGAGCCCACGACGGCACCGCCCGCGATGGCATAGTTCATCGTGGGTTCCTTAATTCGTTTATGTTGGTGTCAAAAAAATGGCCCGCCGAAGCGAGCCGAGTAGTGTTACGGTCTGGTTATTTCAAGCCCTCTAAAGGCGTTGGTGACTAGAACCGTCGAAGCGACTCAGTGAATCGCCTCTGCGGTGTTATTTAGAGTGAGGCGCCAGCGGGATGTAACCTTCTTCGGGGTATTCAGAAAAGCAGGCTCGCAAACCTTCGTAATCCACTTCGCCGCCATCCCCCTGGATAACTCCGCTATCAATGGATAGCTCTGTTTCTCCATCCACATCACACTCTTCTGGCGACACGCAAGCCAAGCCAGCAAACTGGGCAAGTTCATAAATCTGCGCGATTGTTAGGTTCATCCTCTCTCTCCTGTAGTGGTTACTGGCCCCGAGCGCGAAGCATTGCGTCAGCCATTAAATAAAACGTCTTTGCCAGGCCATCCATTTCCTCGCTATGGCTTGGGCCAATGTTAATTCCACAACCTGAAGAAAATACCCCCTGCATTGCCTTAGCTGCGAAGTAGTCACGAAGCGTCATCCCGAATTCAACCTGGTTCCATTCGGTGCCGTCATTTGGCACAAAAGGAAACGCACACCCGCCTGTGTCTTTACTCATTCACCCTCCTAAATAACCCGCCACCATGAGACCAGCGGTGACTATCCAGCAGATAATCCAGTCTGTGTTGCTCATGGTGGGCTCCAGTAAAAAGGCTGCGGTTAGGCAGCCTGTTGTGATTCCCGGCACTGCCGGTTCAGCTTGTTGAATACGTCCCGGAATATTGGGCATTCGTCTTTTGATACCTTGCTCAGGTAGCGATGCCCGATGATTCCGGTATCTTCATCGAGCACGATTCGCGCACTGTTTACGCCAACCACAAAGAAGAACCTCGGGTGCTTTCGCCACTGAGTAATCAGGCCATCATCAATCGCTTGCTGAAGATAGGCGGGTAGCTCAATCAGGCTTACGTTCGCAATCTTTATTTCTTCACGCTCGATTGCATCCTTAGTGCGTTGGATGCTGTCCTGCAGCGCTCTCAGTCCATCGCTCTGCTTATCCCACTTATTTAGCGTTGCGCGGCCATTGCGCTTGTCGTTTAGCGGCTGTCCATTTGCCTGAGCTACGGTGTCGAAGTGGTTTTGCAGTCGCTCATCAAACCGCGCCTCTTTCTTAGCGAGAGAGGCTTTCAAAATCTCAAGTCGCTTACTCATGCCTTTATCTCGCCGTTACGATGTCTTTAGATTTGCGATAGCCAATAAAAAAAGCCGCCGATTAGGCAGCCTGTTCTGGTTCTGTTATCGTCGCGCTTAGCGTCAAAATTTTTCCGTCACCCAAATCCCATCGCACCGGCTTGCCATCCTTAAGAAGCTTGTCAGCAACGCACCCCAGCGCATCATCCGTTACATCTACTTTGTCACCGGTGAATTGGCGCACACCCGGCGCAGCACCCTTAACTGGCTTACTGCGCCCTGCATAAATCTTTCCGCTTAATGGGGAGAACCCCAGAGTTAATGGATTAGGCATAGATACCCCTCACTTAATGATGTGCGCTGCGTCTTTGCGAACCTTGCGGTGACCCGCCTGATAAAGCGCGACCTGCGGTAAGCACATCGCTGTGCTCTCATGCTTCTCACGCAGACTAGGAGCTGATGTAGCGCGGGCTACGTTTAAGCTGCAGCCTGAAAGCGCCACAGTGAGCTTTTTACTGAAGCGGCTTGCGTCGGTAGCCTCTGCTGCTTTCTTCGCGTTGTAGGCCGCCATACGGCGTTGATTTCTGTTCATGGGTATTCCTCGATGAGTGCTTGGGTGCAAGAGCCAGAACCCGTGACGTTTCCGAACTTAATAGGCTTCTCAGGTCCACCGTCCTGACTGGCGTAAGCTCCACCTATCTCTTGCCCAAAGCACTCGCCTCGGCCTGTGTATTCACAGGGTCATATTGTTAAAGAGCAAACATCCTGTTTTGTTTCTCGTCGCGTCCTGCGTCGTTGAGATAAACATTACCTCAGGGTAAATTTAATGTCTATACCCATAGGTAAACAAAATAAGCGCAAAAGTTTACCCGCTTGAATTTTCAGGTAATTTATTTTGATGTTTTTTGATATTCAGACGAAAAAAAACCGGCACAGTGGCCGGTTGGTTTCGTCTGTCGCGGGGAAAGTGCGATTTAAGGTAGGTTTGTTATCTTCGCATCGACCACAACGCCGATCACTCTGCAATTACCATCGACTTCAGTCATTGGATACTGAGGATTAAGTGGCTTCAGGAACTTACGCCCGGCATCAATAACAAGCTTCTTAAAGGTGGCTTCGTTCTCGCTATCCAGCTTGGCAACAACCAGCTTCCCATTTTTGGCTTCAGCCTCAGGATCAACAAGTATCATCGTCCCTTCGGGGATGCTCAGGCCAACAGGCGAGGTCATAGAATCCCCCTTAACGTCTAGCCAGAATGAGTTCTCCGAGCACTGCACCGTAGTTTCATACCAGCGATCAATGGCTTTGCGGTGATATGGCTCGATGGCTTCCATCCATTGTCCTGCGCTGACCCAACTTATCACAGGGAAAGCTCCTTTAGGTTCGTGTGTACCCACGTATGAGGTGTTACCACGGCCATCTGCAGATATATCATCCATCCAGCCACGCGGTAGAGAGAATGCCTTTTCAATAATCTCTACCATATCATCCGCGATCCGTTTTTTACCTTTCTTGCCTTCTTCGTAAAGCATGCGAGAAACGTATGACGGCTCACGTTCTATCTTTCGTGCAACCTCCACGGCTTTTCCACCGCAAAAATCATCACGTATCTGTATTAGGCGCAGGCGCCTTTTCTCGTATTTGTCCATGGCGAGCATTTTAATCAGCTTTACCCTTTGGTAAATAACCCGCAGGTATTGCTAAAATACTTACCTGTAGGTAAACTATATCTATGTGAAGGTAAACAAGGAACCGAGATGAACGAATTACGAATCTATCTCAACAGCCTTTCACTGGATGAACAAAAAGATTTTGCAACTAAGTGCGGCACTTCTATCGGTTACCTCCGAAAGGCACTTAGTAAAAATCACGAACTGGGCGCAGCACTTTGCGTCCTGATCGAGAAAGCAAGCTCTGGCGAAGTTACTCGCAAGCACCTTCATCCAAGTGATTGGACGTGCATTTGGCCTGAGTTGCAGGCCGCTTAAGCACCACCGCTCTTTATCAATCTGACCTCCCTCGGAATACCAGGGAAAACCCAAGTGACTTGCTCACCGCAATGTCACGCAATCAATTAACCAACAAGGAAATTATCCAACATGCACACAGCAAAACACAGCAAAAGGATTCGTGAAGTGGAAAGCGAATTACGTTCCCGCCTGGTAACGATGGGGCAGACGAACTTCGCAAAGATGGCTGGCTGGGCTGATTCAAAAGTCAGCCGGTTAAACATTCACGACATGGCCGTGACGTTCGTTCTTCTGGAGAAAGTATGGGAGACGAGCTTAATCAGGGAAGTGGCAAGGCAGGCTGTAGAAGCTGTGATGCCTAAAAAGCAAAAAGCCCCAACTGCGCGAACAGTTGAGGCTTCTCAAATCACTATCGAATTCTGAACAAATTCAATGGAGTTATTATGCCAAAGAAACACACAGTTTACCAGGCAGATATGCGCAAAAACCTTGCCCGCATCGAGTTCTGCAAAGGCTTTAACCCGACGGTAGCTGAGAAGCTGAAGCACATTCTGGAAGAGGCTAAAGCGAAGGGGAAAGGGCAATGAGCAATCTGGCTGAAGTACATGATCTAACGCCTCACATCGAGGCAAGAGAGCGTCGCGTGGCAGATATTGAAGATGGATTCACGCGCATCGCCAATGAACTCCTCGAAGCCGTCATGCTTGCAGGATTAACCCAACATCAGCTTCTGGTATTCATGGCCGTCATGCGCAAAACATACGGCTTCAACAAGAAGGTTGACTGGATCAGCAACGAGCAGCTGTCACAGCTGACAGGGATGTTGCCACACAAATGCTCAGCAGCGAAAAGCGCTCTCGTTAAGCGCAATATCCTAAGCCAGAACGGCAGGCTGACTGGCATTAACAAGGTCATCGGAGACTGGGAAAAACCAGCTCACCCGAATCAGGTGAGTTTACCCGAATCAGGTAAGGAACCTTTACCCGAATCAGGTAATCGCTCTTACCCGAATCGGGTAACCACAAAAGACAATATTACAAAAGACAAGAAAGACAATAAAAACACTTTGCCCGAACAGGTTCGGTCGACATGCGAAAAGGCCGATAAGCCTGCAGGAAAGAATCAGGCCGCCGACGAAGCATTCGAGAAAATCTTCTGGTGTGCAGGCATGGTCAAAAAGGGCAAGCAGAAGGCTATGTCAGCTTTCAGGTCGAAGTATCAGGAGTGGCGGAAAGAGTCAGGCGGAACTCCGGAGCAGTTCGCTCAGATGCTGGCAGAGGATATCGCCAGCCGTCAGGGTAAGCAGTTCGGTTTCGATAACCTGCATCCTGCAACCTACCTCAACGGCAGTCGCTGGCAGGACGATAAGCCAGCAGCTGCAACCTCAAGCTCGGTCAAATCAGCAATCACGGTTTCCAAGTCTGGTTACGTGTTCTTCGACAGGTGATCACATGAAGCCACGGATTAAATCATTGCTGATTGCCGGATATAACCACGGCCTGTTGAGCGAAGCGTTTGTCCGGTACTGGTTTGAGAAACTTCATTTGAGGGCCGTATGACTCCATCCGAACTGAGTGACATGCTCTGGAACCATGTCGACAGGGTAGCGAAATACCTGTTGCCGAACGGCAAAAAAGAATCGCATGAGTGGGTAGCAGGAAGCGTTAACGGGGAAAAGGGCCAGAGCCTGAAGGTGAATCTGGCAGGCAAGAAAGTCTGGCAGGACTTCGCTGAAGGAAGCGGTGGTGACCTCCTCGACCTGTGGGTAGCCGTGAAAGACTGCGGGTTGCACCAGGCGATGACAGAAGCCAAAGAGTTCCTCGGCATCAAAGACGACGACCACCACTTCTCAGCAAAGCAACAGAAAAAGTTCGCCCGCCCCGACCGCAAGAAAATCAGCAAGTACCTCACCAAAACCGAAAAGCACCTCGAATACCTGGCATCTCGCGGCATCACCGCAGAGACGGCAAAGGCGTTTGAAGTCGCCGCGGCGAAAGTATGGAATGGCGAGCGCGAGCTGGATGCTCTGGCGTTCCCGTACAAGCGCGATGGTGAGCTGTTGCAGGTCAAGCGCATAAGTACCGAGAGGCCTAACGGCAAGAAGGTCATCATGGCCGAAGGCGAGTGCGAGCCGTGCCTGTTCGGATGGCAGGCAATGCCTAAAAACATCCGCCTGGTAGTTATCTGCGAAGGAGAAATCGACTGCATGACGTACTACCAGTACGGCCTTCCGGCGCTTTCTGTCCCGTTCGGCGGTGGCAAGGGAGCCAAGCAGCAGTGGATTGAGTTTGAGTATCACAACCTCGACCGCTTCGACGAAATCTGGATCTCCATGGACTCCGATGAAGTCGGCCAGGCTGCAGCGAAGGAAATCGCATCCCGCCTCGGCGAGCACCGCTGCCGGCTGGTTAATCTGCCACACAAAGACATCAACGAGTGCCTGCAGGCCGGGATGACAAGCGATCAGGTAATCGACGTGCTGGAGCGCGCTGCTTACTTCGATCCAGAAGAGTTGTATAGCGCCCGCGAGTTCTATCAGGACACCATCAACGCTTTCTACGGCAAAGAGCAGTGCATGTTCCGCAGCCCATGGGAGACGCTAAATCACAACTTCGCATTCCGTGAAGCCGAACTGACCATCGTGAATGGGGTGAACGGGCACGGTAAAACCGAAGTCGTGGGGCATATGGTACTCGAGGCTATGCGACAGGGTGTTCGTTCCTGCGTTGCGTCTCTGGAGCTTAAACCGGGAGCATTACTGAAGCGACTGACAAGACAGGCTACCTGCCTGAAGCTGCCACCGCAGATGGAAATCGACTCGGCATTCAACTTCTACGACGACCGGCTTTGGCTGTTTGGCCTGACGGGAACGGCGAAAGCAGATCGCCTTCTGGAAATCTTCGAGTACGCCAACCGGCGCTACGGTATTCAGCTGTTCATCATCGACAGCCTGATGAAGTGCGGCATTGGTGACGACGATTACAACGGGCAGAAGGCGTTTGTAGACGCCGTATGTGACTTCAAGAACCGCACCAACAGCCACGTCATCATGGTGACGCACAGCAGAAAGTCGGACAGCGAAGAGAAGCCTACTGGCAAGATGGACGTGAAAGGCACCGGCGCCATCACCGACCTCACCGACAACCTGTTCATCATCTGGCGCAACAAAATCCGAGAGCGAGCTATCCAGAAACAACATGCTGGAGAACCGCTGAACGAGAAAGAGCAGGCCGCTCTGGCAACATCCGCATCTGTCCTGATGCTTGAAAAACAGCGTAACGGAGAGGGATGGGAGGGTGGCATTCCGCTTTACCTGCACGAGCAGTCGCACCAGTTCCTGACCATGGACGGCGCGACACCTTACAACTATATCGCCAACATGCCGGCCGACGAGTACGACCAGACCTGGGCGAGTGAAAATGTCACGGAGTATGCATAATGAACAAGCTAACCGCTGAAGTGGCGCGCATGGACATTGGCCATCTGCGTGAGCATCAGGCAAACCCGCATGTAGGACTGAGCATGAGGGAAGAGAAGTACCTACAAGCCTTAGAGATAGCCCTGCCAGTGCTGGAGCAGCAGGAGAAGGATGAGCCTGTATGGATTTACTGGAGCGGAGAGGTTGCGCTACCTCCAGTTGGGAATGAGGTGATGGTTGAAGCTCGCATGCATAGCGGCAACCGCATGACCGGCCCTGCCAAAACGATGAGATGGAGAAATTATGCACCCCATCCTGGTGACATCGTCGCATACAGGGTACTGGAGCAGCAGGAACGCGAGCGAGGAGAGGGAGGATGAGCGGATGGATTAAATGCAGTGACAGACTGCCAGCGTCGAGCGATGGCCCCGTGGTTCTCGTCTGGAATGGGCGATACGTTACCGCAGCACCCTGCTTCAATGGCTGGTTCACCATTTTAAAGCCTGAGTCAATCACCCACTGGCAGCCACTCCCTGAACCACCGGAGGAATTATGAGCGACAAAAATGAGCTGGAGCGGCAGAAGTTTGAGCGCTGGGCCCGTAGCGCTGGGATGGATACCTATCGCCATCTCGATGATGAAGAGAGATATGAGCGTATTTCAACGCAATTTCACTGGCAATGCTGGCTAGCCCGCAGCAAGCAGGAGGAAGCATGAGTCATGAGCCGCATTACCGATGTGACCGCTGCGGGGTGAAGAAGCCACCTGAGCGATACCGTGAAGGGCAATCCTGGTGGAATAAGTGGTGCATTCGCTGCGAAGGCTCACCTGTCGGCCAATTCCCGATCCCGGAAACAGATGAACACCGGAGAAAGTCATGAACAACGTAATCCCCCTAAAGCGTCCTGAGCACCTCATATCCGAAACCGAGCTGGATAAGCTGGCAAGTGACATCAGTCGCTTCGTCAACCGCTATCCGAACTCAATGTGCATGCCTGCGGGCATCAGGAAGCTACTCAGCGACGCACTGAAGAGAGACAAGCAGAATGGAGAAGACAACATTCCTCCTGCGGGATGACCGCATCCGAAGAAACTGCATTGAAGCCATCCAGCAACTCCCCGCCGATACCGACAGACCTCTGCAGATAACCATCCAGGAAGACACCCGCTCACTAGCGCAGAATCGAATGCTCTGGAGCTGTCTGCATGACATTTCGCAACAGGTGGTGTGGTACGGGCGAAAGATGGATTCGGAGTCGTGGAAGCACGTTTTCAGCGCTGCACTCAAGCAGCAGGAAACCGTGCCCGGCATCAACGGCGGCTTTGTAGTCCTCGGTCAGTCAACAAGCAAGATGCGCGTCAGCGAGATGCGCGACCTCATCACTATTATTCACGCCTTCGGCGCAGAGCAGAACGTTCGATTCAGCGATGAATCCGCGCGCGCTGCAGAGTGGGCTAACAGGTTCGGGAGAGCAGCATGAGCAAAATCAAAGAAGAAATTCACAAAGTTCTGGCAGACGGGAAATGGCACGGCACAACGGAAATCCTTGACCGGGTTTCCCGCTCTGCATGTGCAAGCAGAAAGGACGTGCTAACCGTATTGCACACCCTTACGGGCGGTCATCACATTGTGAAGTCTCACATCAGCTACAGCGATTGCAAATATCGCGCTGGAGCAACGCCAGGAGGCTTCGGCGTTAACCCCAACATGGCGGATCCAGAGCCTGCTGAACAGGGTGAGAGGTGGACATGCGCCGGCAAATTAGCATCACCTTCTTAGCATGTGAACACGCCAAACTGAAGTATCCCCGCCAGAAACGCCGCCGCCACAAAATCCCGACCGAATCCGAAGTGACCACCTGCAATTACATTGCACGGTTGCGCCGGGCCGTGGCTGACAGAATGAGGAAAGCACGATGAAAATATTCTGGAACACCTTGCTGCACCTTTCAGCCTTTGCTGCGCAGAAGCTTTATGGCGAAAAGGTTACACAGGTCGATGTATGGCTCGAAAGCGGCCGGCAGCTAATGCTGATGGACAGAGATGAATCAGAGCGCCTTGTGCGAGTCTGTAAAAACCTGAAATCAGAATGGACAGAGCAGCAGAAGCAGGAGCTGAGAGAAGCGATTTACAGCATTCGTCAGCACGAAAAGGGGCAACCCAATGCGTGAACGCTGCCACCGCTGCTACACAATCCTCACAAGCGAAGATAAGCACTGGTATGAAATTGCATGTGAGTCTTGTGAAACCGACCTCAAATGGGAAGACCATGAAAGAGACCAGCCAATCAAATCCGCCTACTGGCGCTGGCGAGCCATCTGCTTCTGTGTGCGCTGGTTGCTCTGTTCAGCTGCTGGATGCCGAAGTCTACGCATGCACCTCATGTCTCGACCTGTGGACGATGTTACACCCAAATTTCACAATGACAGGAGAGAATGATGGCTGACGCAATTCTAATACTACTTGCCTCCGCAGCATGGCTATGGAGAGTTGAGTGGGTCTATCGAGTCAGGGTGAAGATGATTGACGATGACTTTGAGCGATACAAGCGGCTTCCCTCATACCTTTCAATGGCCCTTCAGGTGTGGATATGGGATGTAAATAAATTTAGGGGGAGGCATGGCTAAAGGCATTAAGCCGCCGAAGCCGAAGACCTGCCCAATCTGCTCTACCGAATACACCCCTCGAAGTTCTCTCCAGAAAGTCTGTGGCGTCCAATGCTCAATTATCTTTGGCAAACAAGCTGAAGCGCAAAAGCGCGAGAAGGCAGAGAGGTTAGCCTGGCGCAACCGGAAAGCTGAAGCCAAGCCCTTAAAGCACTGGGAGGATATGACACAGCGCGTAGTGAATGACTACATCAGGGAAAGAGACAGAGAGCTTCCGTGCATCAGTTGCGGGACGTGGGAAACGGTTCAGTGGGAGGCAGGGCACTACCGGTCAAGAGGCAAGGCATCACACCTCCGGTATCACGAAGATAATATTTCAAAACAGTGTCATCGATGTAATGTCCAGCTATCCGGCAATCAGCAGCAGTACCGCATCAATCTCATCACCAAAATCGGCCTTCAGCGCGTTCTGGCGCTCGAATCAAACAACGAACCTCACCGATACACCCG